>JBCFAO010000071.1:0-8824 GCA_038562165.1 Clostridiales bacterium
AATCATCATTCTCAAAAGCCAAGGTTGCATGATGGGTCTGTAAGTAATTATGGACAAAAAGCTGTATCCAATGTCACACTACGTTTTTTAAATTTGTGTCTTGACAAGGGGGACACTATAGTTATGGGGATTATAATAATTACCAATTTACAGGATGCATATGGGAATGTAGTAGGTGTTATAGTAAAATAGTAACTGAAGGTTACCACATGTATATGGGCGTTCCTATTGGACGGTATGTAACTCTTTCACCTTATGATCCTATTGGCAGTATTAATTTCCTCTGGGTTAACTATGGACAAATTCACCGTACAAGTTCCAATACATTAGAAGGATACACTTTCTGTTGACATATCATCGTCTAGAAGGAGGTACTAAGGATGAAATTGAAAGCCTTGGCATCATTATTGGTGGTAATCATGGTGATGGCGCTAATTGGATTCCTGTCTAGCAGGGAAAAACCGCCAGCTATGGCTGTGGCGTTTCTCAATGCTTATTACAGTATGGAGCCAATAGAGCCGCTGCCTCCTTCTTCTTCTCCAGAATTACTGGATAGATTCAACAGGCTTTCAATAAAGCTTCTGCCGGTATTAGCACCATATTGCACTGAAGATCTCCACGAGGAAATAACTCGCAGAAAATTGATTTATGGTGCTGCAGGATTAGCGGCAGGAGAACTGGGCTGCACTTTCTCGGTTGGAAAAATATCTTTTCCCCAAATGGTTAGCAGCGATAATCGGCAACAATACAATTATGAAGCAGAGATTACAGCCAATTTCGAAAATGGCAGTACAATAACGCAATTGTTAACCGGTAAAATACAAATTACTACACTGGACCCCGAATCGCTGGTATGCGGTTTTTATCCGGATCTTAAAGATGCAATTCAACTTATACCTCTTTTTGAAAATGAAGAGTTTCAAAAGGAGCCCTAAGCGAAAGCAAACTTGCTGAAAACTTATGATATCCAAAGCCTTCTTTATTTCGACTAAGGATAGCGAATAAAGGAGGCTTATAATTATGAAATACCGTCCTCCTGTTATTTATTATGGCTTCATTTACGGCTCGGTAAAAAGAAAAATGCTGCAGGTGCCCTCCCGTATGTACTCGTTGTCTCCTTTTTTCACGCTACCTAGTTTATTCCTTTATGCCTTTATGCATTGTTTTGACGTGCTGACGGAGTAAAGGACAGAATTTTATTTTGACTTTAATAAGGCAAAAATAAACGAGTTTTTTTGATTTTCCTGTAACAAAACAGCATACTGAAGACATGTATATAATAGAGGGTTCAAACCGAAACTCCTTAAAATTGCTCAGGAACAGATCAAGTTACTCAAAGCAGCTTAATCCACTCAAACACTACAGCCGAACGAATTTACACACTAATTTGGACTTGACCCCAGCAGCGGATGCAATTCGCCCACAAACGCAATTTTTGTACAGGCCGAACCTGGAAAACACATACAAACGTAATTTTTGTACAGAATCGCCCAAGGGTTACTGCCCCCCCCCAGCCACAGACGGCCACTGCCCTAATATTTTTTTGTTTTTCTTGTAACAAAACCGCCTGCTGGGAAGATATATAGGGTAGGGGGGCATTACAACTGTTGTCTGGATTATTGATTTCTCTGGAGGCCTATTTATGAATAGGAAAGAGCGTGTTATTCGTAATATCATTTTGTGCATTCCCATTCTGCTATGTCTGTTATCGGCTGTGCCTAGAAAAATCGACATGGATTTCTTGGGATATGAATTTGAGGAATATAGGAATATTGACCGGCAGCAAAGGCTAGGCAAAATTCCGATTTCTATTACCGGATATTTTTATAAGCCGGTTTGGTCAAAACCCCGGTTTTCCGGTGAGATTATTGTAACAGGCGTTGATTCTCTGCCTCCATATAAATATAACGACATCGTTTTTTTGATGAAAAACGATCATTATTATTATGGTTTTTTGGAGTATACCGCCGATGTGGAGGATATTTCTCTGCGAACAGTCGTGTTTGGCCCTGTGTGGCTTGCCAGAGATTTAAGTCATTTCGTTATTATGCCATATAATGAAATAATAGATCAGTATTATAAGAGAAATAGCGGCTATAGAATCATTGGGCCGGCAGCCTCAGTTGACGAAGCAATCGCAATCAATAATTTTTATGATCAATAAGCTAAAGCGAGGATTGCATTTATCTTTAAGCATTTTCCAACGGAAACGTGACCCGCCAGTTTCCTTCCGTTTTCATCCCGGAGGTGACAAATTCTCCATATAAAGAATAGTTTGCAATATTCTCCTGGGGAATATCAAAAACATATTCGTGGTAATCAATACGTCCGGGCTGCTCATATTGGTTGGAAAAAGAGAAGCTGTAACTGCAATTAATTACAGTGCCAGTATCATCTTTCAAATAAAAGAAGCCGTGATTATCATTATTCAAAGGGTCTGCCACAGCAGTTTGGATGTGTAGTTTTCCTTCAATATAGGCAATTCCGGTCAGATCAATACCGTTAACTTGAAATTCATCCATTGGGTTAGCTGGAATTAGAGCGATGGGGTTTCTCTCGAAATCTAAATAGCTTTCATAATCCCTGCCGCCACCGCCATTAGGCGATACTTTTTGAGTTTGCCCGGCAGTAAGAACGCTGGAAAGCTCGACTGGAATTTCCAGATCCTCATATTTGTTTTTATGGCTCAAAAACTCCCGTGCCGAAAAAGTGATTTTATCTCCAGCAATGCTTTGACTGCCCCATTCATCAATTGTAATTAGAAAAGTGGCTGTTCGGATACTTTCTTCATACCCTACAAACTGACAATGAGCTGAGCTGTCAAAAGGGCGATTGATTGAATAGCTGTCATAAAGGTCGGTGGTGCTGTCAATGCGATCGCCTGTTAAGTCCTGCATGGTAACATATATTTCAGCTATATTGTTATGAATATAGGCGGAAACGACCTCCATTTTTATACCATTGCTTTCGCTGGATTTTTGTACCGGCATAAAAAATTGGGCGATACTGGGTGAAACCATATACATAAGTTGATAAATAGGCTCCACATTTGCAGATAGCACAGGCATAGCCATCGTCAGACAAATACACAAGGCTATCAGAGCTGCGACAGGTCTTTTAAATCCCCAAGGTTTAACGCTCTTAGCGGAATTGCTGTTACGGATCGAATTCAAAACATCTTGCAACAGCCGGTCGCTTGGATGAACCTGATTATTCATGCGAATATATCTTTCTTTAAACATCGTAATCCTCTTTCAGAATATTTTTGAGTAATGCCCTGGCACGGGTAAGCTGAGTCCTAACCGTGGAATTCTTTCGCCCCAATACTTTAGATATTTGTTCAGTAGACATATCTTCATAGTAAAACAAATGAATGACTTCTCGATATTTTGCAGGCAATTGCTGTAATTCGTTATAAAGGTCTATGTCTTCTTCTGTTTCGAATAGCAGGGTTTCTTCCAAGGGGAAAACTTTCTTTTTCCAGGCAGAACCCCATAGTTTTTTGGAACAGTTGACAGTTACTTTGATAAACCATGCTTTTCTATGCTCTTCGCTCTCGAAGATCGGCTGTCTTTTTATATAGCGCAGAAAAACTTCCTGAAAAATTTCATCAGCATCATATTTTGTCCCTGTTCGTGCAAAGGCAAGACGATATACCATATTGCTATAGAGCTTTACAACTTCTCCAGCGCAATCATCCGTACGCAATGATTGTGGCTTCATATTAGAAATCCTCCTTTTACCATTAACACCCTTGAACCGTCCAATATGCTACAAGGACAGGTAAAAAATAGCCGGCAATAAGGAATCCTGTTTTAATGAGTTATAGATTGGGGGATTAAGTAATGAAGATTAAAATATCAATCACTATCATAGCTCTTCTATGCATCATTTTCCAGGCAGTACCAAGGGCTGCAGCAATAGCAGAACCTGATGTGTATAGCTATACTGAAATTAAGCGACAAATGCTGGATTATGAGAAAAGTGACGGTTATAAGGCAGAAGGAATCACTCATTTTTTTGAAATGGCATTTATGAATTCTCCAAAAATATTCTTAAAGGCAATTCTGGAAATGGAACCCGCGGCTATACTTACAAAATTATCTTTTCAATCAGATAACTGTAAGTGCAGGAATTAAACTGTAAAGGAGATGATTTCGATGCAGCTAAGATGCTTTTTTATGCTAATTTTAATTAGTGTTTTAGTGCTTGCCGCAGGTTGTTCCAATACAGATGGCTCTGATCAAATAAATAATGCCGATTCATTGGAGATTGCATTGAAAACGGTAAGTGAGCTTTTGGGGCAGCCGGAAGATATTCAACTTAAGCTTGGCAGATATTACGTTTTTGCGCCGGTGGATGAAGAGCAATTTCATGAACTTGCCGCCTGGTTATCAGAGATAGATCTTGGAGGATTTGAGGAAGCTAAGCGGGAGGATTTGGAGGGCTCTTTTGGCACTTGTGAATTTCTGATTGAGAAGAACGGGAAAAGCTATGAAATTAAAGTTTATGAGGAGAATGACCCGGACGCTGTTTTTTTAACTTTCAACAACTATAAACCCATAAGAAGCAGAGCTGAGGCTTTGGCGGAAGCAGAACGGAGGATGGAGGGAGAGGATAAAGAAATCTTGCTGCGGGGATTACAGACCCATATCGGCGATACTAAAAGGCTTAGTGATATTTTTGCTTCCGTTCGCCTGGACCGATCTGACCCGGAAAACTGTGCTGAAATTACAGTCCTTACTGAAATTGATCATGAGCATTTTAATGCTTTAAAACCGAAGGGCGCCTCGCTATGGGCAATGAAAGGAAATTCCGTTATGCTCAAGGCTATATTCGATGGTTTTGCCCAGTCCGATCCCATTCCAATAGATTCAATTAACAAGGAGGATTGCGACTTGAAAATCGTTATCGGCGATACCATCTATCTATATGATATCGAAACGGGAGCCTATATTGTAAACGGCCAAAACTTCAAACTTGAAGAGCAGTGGCAGCAGACGCTATGGCAATTCTTCCAATAATATTGGGGGGCCGTTATGATCGGATTTATCATGAAATGGCCGGAACACCCGATGATCTATGCATGCAGGAGGTTATATGAATAGAAGGAAATCCCGTTACTACCTTAAAAAACCGGCAAGATTAATTATATTGAGTCTTTTCTTTCTGGCTTTGGGTTTCTTCCTGGGGCGGGGAGGGAGCTCTTCCCTCGCTGAAGCCTCCCTCGAGATTCAATTCTATACGGGAACTTTGCCCGAATATTTTTTAAGTGATCAGGAGCAGATCCTTTATATGCTGCCCCTAGAAGCTGCCCCGGAGGCCACAAAATTGCCGGCCTATACCATGGTCAACTGTTATGACCGGGTTTTGTGCCAAGGAGAGGTTTGGCTTTATGTGGACACTCCCGTTTTCGATATTCCGGCGCCCAATGCCAAGGGATGGGTTAAGGAATCCCAGGGTATTCCTTATACTGAAGAAGTGCACCCCCTTTTGGTATTTCCCTTGTACCTTAAGGAGGAAGCCGAATACCCCGATCCCCATAGCGGGCCATTGCTTATTGAGGAAAGAAAAGAAGATCAGGTTTATCTGACCGGCGCCGGCGGCTGGGCCAATTGGATAGCAATCGATGATTTGCGTTATCCGGATTTGCAGGATTGAGTATTTTATGGTAGATGATAATGAAAAGGGAAGGCGTTCACGATGATGTGAATGCCTTTTTGCATTTAATAAAAAAATGTTAAGTATAGATTGCATTTTTATTGACAATAATGTAATCTATAGATTGAAATACAAATGAATTGGAGGGATCAATATGGCAGTCACAACGAAAGAAGGCATTTTAAAAGTGTTGCGTGCATTTAATCCCTGGTGGATTAGCGGTACGGTGAATCCGGCTCTTTGTCCGGAATACAAACGGTTCGCCTATTATGAGGCTATGAAAAGATTAGAAACTGAGGATATCCGGCGCACTGTGGTTTTAACCGGAACCAGGCGAGTAGGTAAAACCACCATTCAATATCAGATGATTAATACCCTGATAAAGCAGGGGATTTCACCACAGCGTATTGTTTTTGTGTCCCTGGATCATCCCATGTTAAAACTGGCAGGCCTTAATGAAGTGTTGGAGTGCTACCATGAGAATATCCAAGCGGATCAAAATGTCTATTATTTCTTTGATGAAGTCCAATATGCAGCCGATTGGGCTGCATGGTTAAAAACAATTTATGATACCCAGCCGGATACAAAAGTGGTGGCAACAGGTTCGGCCAGTCCTGCGCTGGTTCGCGGCAGTACTGAAAGCGGAGCAGGGCGCTGGACCGTTATTCAAGTGCCCACACTATCATTTTATGAGTATTGTGATCTGATTGGTTTGCCGGATATTCAGCTTGACCCTAAACTTAAACCCTCGCTCCTGCTGCGAATGACCCAGCAAGAACGAGGGCAAATCATGAATAAGCTAAGTGCTGTTCAAAATC
This sequence comes from Clostridiales bacterium, assembly GCA_038562165.1. Lineage (GTDB taxonomy): Bacteria > Bacillota > Peptococcia > DRI-13 > UBA5745 > WRMS01. Next base: position 6,480 of record JBCFAO010000071.1, read on the forward strand.
ATTTTTCCAGGTACCTGCAGATTGGAGGATTCCCGGAGCTTGCCTTAGCCAATAATGACATCTTGGCGGAACAAGTTATGAGGGAGGATGTTGTCGATAAGGTTTTGAAACGGGACTTGCCTGCTCTGTACAATATTCGCAACGCCACGGAATTGGAGAGAATTTTTCTCTATCTATGCAATGTATCTTCAGAAATTGTTGCCATTGACGCCATAGCTAAAGAGCTTAACGGCGTCAGCCGCCAGACGGTACAGAACTATATTGAATATCTTGAAAGCGCAAACTTAATATACCTAAGCTATCCTGTGGAATTAGCCGGCAAGAAGGTATTAAAAGCCAAACCGAAAATTTATATTGCAGATGCTGCCATTCGCAATGCGGTGCTAATGGACAGCGAAGTTCTTACCAATCCCGCTGAAATGGGCAAGATGGTGGAAACAGCAGTATACAAGCATGTTGCAGCCTTTTACTATCAGAAAGCAACCCGGGTGGGATACTACCGGGGCGGCAGCAAAAACAAAGAAATTGATATTGTCGTCGATTACCCCAATATCGCCCGTATATTGATTGAAGTGAAGTACCGGGAACAAGCCCCTGTCTCCGATGATGACGCAATTGTGGAACATAGCGAGGAAGCGGTGTCAGCCATCATCATTACGAAACGCGCCGATGATTTTGGCCAGCATCTTGCCGGCAACGGAAAAAAACTGTTGCGCATCCCGGCCTTTGCCTTTCTGTATCTCCTTGGCCATGCAGAAAAAAACGGCTATAGAGGACAGGATTAAGCTGCTCCTAAAACTCCTTCACCAAATAGTACAGCGTCTTCACCGGCACGCCGGTTGCTCCTTTTGGCATATAGCCGTATTCCGAGGATGTGTAGCTGGTGCCTGCTATATCCAGGTGTACCCAAGGAGTGTCGTTGACAAATTCCGCCAGGAAAAGTCCGGCGATGATGGCGCCAGCGCCAGCCCCATCTTTGCCTACGTTGCTCAAATCTGCAAAAGTGCCCTTATAAAGCTCTTTATATTCTTCAAAATTGGGCAGCTCCCAGACCTTTTCCCCGGCCATAGAAGAGGCTTCCTTTAAGTCATGCATGAAAGCTTCATCATTGGTCACGGTTCCTGTGGTGATATTGCCAAGGGCAACTATGCAGGCCCCTGTTAAAGTGGCGATATCCACAACTTTATCGGCCTTTTCGACGGTTGTGGCGTACCATAAGGCGTCGGCTAAGGTCAATCTGCCTTCGGCGTCGGTATTGCCTACTTCAATGGTTTTGCCGGACATGGAACCAATAATATCTCCTGTCTTGTAGGCGTCGCCGGAAATCATGTTTTCGCAGGCGGCTACTATTCCTACCACGTTTTTCTTGAGCTTTGATTTGGCAATAGCTTTCAATGCACCGATTACCGAGGCAGAGCCTGCCATATCCGTATGCATGGTCTTCATGCTGTTTGCCGGCTTCAGACAATAGCCGCCGGAATCGTAAGTAATGCCTTTGCCCACTAAGGCTATTTTTTCTTTAGATTCAGGATTGCCTGCATAGGACATGACGATAAATCTTGGTTCCTTGGCCGACCCTCTGCCTACGGCCAGGAAAGCCTCCATGCCCAATTCTTCTATTTTTGCCTTTTCAAAAACCTCAACCTTAACGCCTAAAGCCGTCAATTCTTCTTTGGCGCTGTTGGCCAATATTTCCGGATACATGTTGATTGCCGGCTCATTTACCAAATCTCTGGCCGTAAATATGCCTTCCGCAATGTTTTGGGCTTCCGCTATGGCTTCTGCCGCCGTATCTTCTTTGCCTTTGGCAACAATTAAGAAAACCTCTCCCAGGCAAGGCTTTACTTTCTTTTCCGTCAGGAATTTTTCATAGCTGTACTCCGACAGCAGCAAGCCTTCAACTGCGGCTACTACAGTCATTTTATAACACAAGTCCTGGAATTCAGGAATTTCGACATCAAGGCTTTTTACTTTATATTTCATTGCCTCTTTACCAAGGGCATGGAAGGACTTGCGCAGCACTTCCAGGGAAACCCTGCTTTTATCCCCCATACCTAAGAAAATCACCTGTTCCTCTTTACAAATAGAAGAATAAACCTCACCAGGCTTGCCCTGGATCAGGCCTTTTTCCTTGGCATATAAATAGGCGCCATTAGTCAATTCCTCATCTTTATATATAAGTACAACTTTTACTTCTCCGCCGCTGGCAATTTTAAATTCCATCGTTATGACCATTCCTTTCGCTATGCTCAAGGCACAAAAAGTGATGAAACGACCTGTGACTGAGCAAAGAATCGAGAAATTTGTTACACTGGTCAGTGAGGATACAGGCACACTACAGAGCA
>JBCFAO010000072.1:0-8109 GCA_038562165.1 Clostridiales bacterium
TTAAAAACGAAGAGGTTTGCCATCAGTTGCAACCCAGCCATGGTACTGGAAGGCTTTCTGGATTAAAAAAATTTCTCTCCTCTGCCTTCTCCTTCAGATTCTCATTCATGCTCTTGTCGTGCCCTCCGCTAAGCAATGACTGTACAGACCCGCTTTTGCATGGTACAATAATTTTTACGGATTATTTAGCGGATAGATTATGTATAAGCGGTCAGGAGGCTTAGCTGTTGATCGAAATTAAGGATATTCATTACGAATATGAAGACAAAGAAGCGCTGAAAGGCATCGATCTGACGGTGCCTGACGGCGAGTTTCTGGTAATTCTGGGTCATAACGGCTCCGGCAAATCCACATTAGCCAAACATATCAACGGCCTGCTTTTACCTACAGCCGGCAAGGTGATCGTCAATGGCCTGGATAGCCAAAACCCCGAGGAGTTTTGGCCTTTGCGGCAGCAGGTGGGTATGGTTTTCCAAAACCCCGATAATCAGTTGATTGCTACTTCCGTGGAGGAGGATACGGCTTTCGGTCCGGAAAACCTGGGAGTAGAGCCCTCGTTGATCCGGCGGCAGGTAGATGAGGCTTTGGCCGGAGTGGGCATGAGCGAATACAAAGACCGGGCGGTGCATCTGCTTTCCGGCGGTCAAAAGCAGCGGGTGGCCATCGCCGGCGTCATGGCTATGCGGCCTAAGGTGCTGGTTTTGGACGAGCCTACGGCCATGCTGGATCCCCGGGGCCGCCGGGAGGTAATGGCGGCGGTGCAGAAGCTGAATCGGGAAGAGAAGATTACCGTTATTTATATAACCCACATGATGGAAGAAGCCGTAGCCGCCCACCGCATCGTGGTCATGGAGGAAGGAAAGATCGTCATGACCGGCAATCCCCAGGAAGTCTTCAATCAAGTGGAGGAACTGAAGAAACTGCGGCTTGACGTGCCTTTGGCGGTGGAAATGGCTCACCGGCTGCGGCAGCAGGGCTTTGCCCTGCCCTTGTCGGTTTTAACCATTGAAGAATTGGTGGTGGCTTTATGCCCATAGTATTGCAAAACCTCTCCTATACTTATCAGCCCGGTACGCCTTATGAGTCGCCGGCCTTGCATGATATAAATTTGACCGTCAAAAGCGGGCAATTTGTGGGATTGATCGGCCATACGGGCAGCGGCAAATCCACGTTGATTCAGCATTGCAACGGTCTGTTATTTCCTATGGCCGGCCAGGCCATGGTGGATAATATGGCTATCCTGCCGAAGAGCAAAGATCTCAAGGAAATCCGCCGCAAGGTAGGGCTGGTGTTTCAATATCCGGAGCATCAGCTTTTTGAAGAAACGGTGGCTTTGGATATCGCCTTTGGCCCCAAAACCCTGGGACTGGACCAAGGGGAAATTCAGCGCCGGGTACGCTGGGCCATGAAAATGGTGGATCTGGATTATGAAAAGTTTAAAGAGCTGTCGCCCTTCGGCTTATCCGGCGGTGAAAAACGCCGGGTGGCCATTGCCGGCGTTTTAGCTATGCAGCCTAAGTATCTGATCTTGGACGAGCCCTGCGCCGGTCTTGACCCTAAAGGCCGGGAGGAGATTTTATATCAGCTAAAGCGGCTGAACGAAAAAGGCCTGGCCATTATTTTGGTAAGCCACAGTATGGATGATGTGGCCCGGCTGGCTCAGCGGCTGGTGGTGATCCATCAGGGGCATATCGTTTATGACGATGCGGTGAGGCAGGTTTTTGGCAAGGCCAAAGAATTGGAGGCCATGGGCCTTGACGTGCCGGAAGTGATGAAGCTGATGATGAGGTTGAAAGAAAAAGGGTTGGCCGTTCATCAGGATGTGCTGACCATTGAAGAAGGGCAGGATGAAATCCTGCGGGTGTTAGGCCATGCTTAGAGATATTACTATCGGACAATATTATCCCGGCCAGTCTTTTTTGCACCGGCTGGATCCCCGGACGAAGATCATCTGCCTGTTCCTTTATATGGTGGGCCTTTTTACCGTGAAGGAACTGCAAAGCTTCGGCTATGTGCTGGTCTTTACGGCGGTAATCATTGCCCTCTCCGGCGTTCCTTTAAAAACCCTGGCCAAGGGGCTTAAGCCCATGTGGCTGTTGATGGTGCTGACGCTGATCCTCAACTTTTTTATGACGGCTGAAGGTCAAATTCTCTGGCAATGGCGGTTTTTGAAGGTCACCGACGGCGGCATTCTGAAAGGGATTTTTATGGTGGTGAGGCTGGCCCTGCTTTTGAATGTCACGGCCCTGCTGACGCTGACTACCACGCCGATTCTCCTGACCGACGGGCTGGAGCGGATCATGAAGCGCTGCTTCATCCCTATGGCCCATGAACTGGCCATGATGATGACCATTGCTTTGCGTTTCATTCCCACGCTGATTGAGGAAACGGAGCGGATTATGAAAGCCCAGATTGCCCGGGGGGCAGACTTTGAGACCGGCGGCCTGATGGCTAAAGCCAAAAGTCTGGTGCCTTTGCTGATCCCCTTGTTTATCAGTGCCTTCCGCCGGGCCGACGATTTGGCCATGGCTATGGAAGCCCGCTGTTACCGGGGGGGTGAAGGCCGGACCCGTATGCGGCAATTGCGTTACCGGGCCGGGGACGGGGTCGCCTTTGCTGCGGTGATCGGTTTTCTGGCTTTTGTGATTATAGACAGGTTTTGGCTGAAATTGTTCGTCTGAATATAGTTCTTTAAGGAGAAATCAATGATCGAAAGAGACGGCCGAAATATTGTTCTCACCGTGGCCTATGACGGCACCGATTTCTTCGGTTTCCAAAGCCAGGCCGGCACAGGGCTTCCCACTATTCAGGAGTCCCTGGAGACGGCCATATACAAGCTGACGGGAGAGACGATAACCATTGAAGGCTCCGGCCGTACCGATACCGGCGTCCATGCCTGGGGACAGGTGGTGAATTTCTTTACGAAAAGCACCATTCCGCCGGAGCGCTGGATGCTGGCTTTAGTGCCTTATTTGCCGGAAGCCATCGTTATCCGGGAGAGCCGGCAGGCGGCGGCAGATTTTCATGCCAGGTTTTCCGCCAAAGAGAAGACCTACGTTTACCAGTTTTACTGCCATGCGGTACCCAGCCCTTTTCACCGCCGCTACAGCTACCATGTTACCTATGATTTGGATCTGGCGGCTATGCAGGAGGCTGCTTCCTATCTGGAGGGCAGCCATGATTTCAGGGCTTTTTGTGCCGCTGGGGCTAGAACGAAAACTTTTGTCCGGGAGATTTACGAATGTGGCCTGGAAAAGGAGGGCCATCTGCTGCGGCTTTTCGTAAGGGGCAATGGCTTCCTGTGGAATATGGTGCGAATCATTGCCGGCACTCTGCTGGAAGTGGGGGCAGGAAAAAGGCGGCCTCAAGATATGCCCGTGCTCTTGGGGTTGGGCGACCGCAAGCTTACGGGAGCTACTTTACCTCCCCAGGGCTTGACCTTGCAGCAGGTAGAATACGGAAGCCTGCTGGAGTACTAAATCATGCTTGCCGGCAAAATCCAGACATCCTCTGTCAGCGGCAACCGTTCTTTTGCCAGGCAAATTACGGCGCCGGTACCGACTTTTTTGCTCTTGTTGGCGCTCAAGCAGCGGAACGACTTAATCATCGATTTTGTCGGGTCGCTGCTGATTTTTATTTCAACAGGGTGCAGCGTATCGCCGTTTTCAATCAATAGATCGATCTCGTTTTTGTCGGCGTCCCGGTAATAATACAAGGGAGGCTTAACGTTTCCGTCGTTATAATAGCTTTTGAGAATTTCTGCAAATACAAAGCTCTCAAATATATGCCCCCACATTGCGCCGTTTACCAACTGCTCCGGCGTGTTCCAGCCCAGCAGCCAGCAAGCAAGGCCCGAGTCGAGGAAATACAGCTTTGGTGTTTTTATCAGGCGTTTGTTGAAATTATTGTAATAGGGCTCAAGCAGGTACACCAACCCACTGGATTCCAGTACGGATAGCCACGACCGGATGGTTTTGACGTCTTTGCCGCAAATCTCCGCCATGGTTGTTAGGTTGAGCATTTCACCTGTAAGAGAAGCCGCAGATTTTACAAACTTAATGAACGCCGATTCATCCTGAATTTTTAGAACATCCTTGATGTCTTTTTCAATATAGGTTTGCAGGTATGAACTGTAAAAGTCGGCCCAGTCCTGCAGATCGCTTTCGCTTTCGTGCAACTCCGGGAAGGAACCTTTATGAATAAAGGATTTGAGGGCATCATAAGTAAAATCTGTACCCGGACCAATAGCCTCCATATGCCCTACCGTTGGAATAAAGGGTGTGCGGTAAGATGACCCGGTAATCTCCCGCAGTGACAGACCCAGCAGCTTAATAATTCCGGCTCGCCCTGCCAGACTATCGCTGACGTTCTTCATTAGTTTAAGGCTTTGGGAGCCGGTGAGGTAGAATTGCCCCTTTACCTTGTTCTCGTCCACAATGTCCTTAATATAATCGAAAAGCTCGGCTGCTTTTTGAATTTCGTCAACGATTACAGGTGGTTTGTAGGTTTCGAAAAAAAGTGATGGATTTTCCCGGGCACTTTCTCTGACAAGAGGGCGGTTCAAAGCAACATAGTTGATATCGCGATAAACTTCCCTAAGCATGGTGGATTTGCCTACTTGCCGGGCGCCGGTCAGAACCAGAACAGGTTTCCGCTTTGCAATGCGGGAAACCACCGGCTCTATATGACGTTTGATATACACAAGACGTCACCTCTTTTCGTATATTATGGATTTCAACTCCAATATATACGTAAATCTAAGATCCGTCAAGCAATAGAGAATAGAATTAATCCATGATTTTTTGCCTGCGAAAAAAGGCTACCGGCATATAGCCGGTAGCCAAATCATTAAGGCATCAATGTTTATTTACTGTATCAAGGCGCTGAACGGCTGTAGTCTTCGGCATTGACCATATAATATGCCTTATCCCGGTTGGCGGACACGCCCAGCAGCAAGCCGCCGCCGATTAATTCGGAGCTTTGTCCGGCAATGGAGTAACGATAAATCTCTTCGCCCTTTTGGTACAGAATGGTTTCGGGATCAACCAAGACGCAATAAAAGTTTTTCTCTTCGGCCGAAATGTTTTTTAAGCGGCGGCTTTTGTCGTCTTGCAGCAAGTAGAGAGAATCGCTGTTGCCGCCAACGGGTCTGTAAAGCAGCAGAGCCTGGTCGCCATAATAATCCAGGATACGGCCATCCTTGACTATGGTATTGGTTTTTTCCATGATTTTGCCTTCGGAAGACAGGTAGGCTCGCAGGATATGGTTGCCGTCGGTGTAAATAATGGCGTCGTTGCTGCTCCAGGTCAGGTTGATCGTCGGCAAGCCGGTGGGGGTATTGTAGGGCTGAGCAAAAGCTGCTAACTGATGCAGCAGGGCTTTTTTCTGAATGTCGATGAGCAGCAGATCCACTTTCTGGCTATCGGTAGTGTTTTTGCAGGTAACAGCCAGCAGCCGGCCGTTAGGAGACAAGCGGCACTCAATGGGACGATCGGGCAGAGTATAAAGGGGGGTTACTTTGCCCTCCGGTGCGGAAACCAGATTAAGGGTTTTGGAAGAACTGTCATAGCCTAATAAATTATCGTAATCCAGCCAAATCGGTTCCCGGTAATGTTGAGGCAGAGCCAGATCATAGCGGAGGGAAGGCAGGGCAAATAGCTGCCTTGCTCCTAGGCCAAAGCTCCAGGTGAGGCTGGTGCCGGCCTGCAAAAGAATCTTATTGTTGATTAGCTGGGACCGGACGCCGGAAAAGCGTTCTTCGCTGAATTGATATAGCATATTCATTTCGCCGGCGGCTAGCTGAATTACACCGACATTTGAGGCTTTGCCTGTACGGAAATAGCAGGAGCCTAAAATACTGTTGCCTTTTTTGTCCATAGCCTGATCCAGGATAAGGTGGTAGCTCATGCCGGTCTGCAGCTGAGTCAGGTTTACCCGCAATTGCTGAGGGGTCAGCCAGGAAAAAGCAGTGATAACCGGTTGTTCTTTGAGGCCGGATTTCAAGGAATCTTCTACTGAAACCTGATTGACCTCCTGGTCGAAATGAATGATAAAGGTTTTAGCTGTATCGGATAAAGCCAGGCCGTTCCGGCATTCTTCATAGGTAATGGGCCGGGGTAAGCCGCTGGAGTCCAGCAGAAAGAACTCTCCTTCCGTCTGAGCTTCCAGATGAATGCTGATCGGAATGGCTTCCCCTAAAGGTAAAGAATTTTTACCGGCCAAGGCATTGGTAATGGTCAATTGGTAATTGCCGGGAGGGGCGGCAGGAACGCTTATATTAACGATGTGTTGTCCGCCGGCAGGAGCGGATTCCTGCTGCTTGGCAATGTACTGAACCTCCGAGGGGCCTTTAAGCTGGATGGCGCTTTCGATGGAAGCGGGATCAAGATCATCGCTGAAATACAAATCCAAAGAAAAGCCATTAGCTACGGCGGTAATTTTGCCCTCCTCCAGAGAATAACGGGTACTGGAAATCTCACCCTCAAAAATTAGAGGGCGCAGTACGCCTTCTTCCAAACGAAGAGGGGTCTTTTCGGCAGAAACAGAAGCAATAGGGTCCGATTTGCCGCCGGCCTGGCCGCAGCTTCCCAATAAAAGCAGGGAGAGCAGCAAGCATGTAATTATACGAGTAGAATATCTGCTCAAAGCCATCTTCCTTTTCTGCATTTTTCTTCATTATCATATCATTTTTTTAGCAAGTACGCAAACAGTAAGAAGGGATGCGGCAATTAAGACTAAGCTTTTTTGCAGCATCCCCGGTGGAAAACCTTATGAAAAAATTGTCTACTCTGCTTCCGGAATGATGGGCTGGGCAGTGGTGGTATACCGGCCCACTCTAAGGGCAGCCTTGGTCTCAGGGAGACCGCGGACAGAAGAGGGCAAATAAACGTCCACCACATTGCCTTTGACGGCGCTGCCCCGGTCATGGACGGTAAAGATGCAGTCTTCCCGGATAAAGTCCAGGCCGGGAATGTAATATTGGGTCCCGAAGGGAACGCTGGAATCCGCCGCTATACTGCCGGCAACAGCCTCATTGCCGGAGGCGGTCCAGGCTTTCTTGGCCGAAGAGTAATAAAATGTAATGGTGATTTCTACAGGCTCGCCCAGTTTGGGGCCTTCCTCTCCTTCCAAGGCAGCCAGCAGATTGGCGTTTTCGGCAGCTAAGGAAGGAACAAGAGCTTCAGCCTCCACATCGTGACTGTCCAGGAGGACGGTATCGCTCTTATCATGCCATTGAACGTCGATGTTCATTATGCTGCAAAGAAAGCGAAGGGGAACATAAATATTTTCGTGGGCTTCGTAAGGCTGGGCGGGGAAGGTCCAAATGTCGTCGCCGCTGATCAGCCAAGGGGAGTTTGCTTCCATAACGTAAGTCTGATTGTCTTTGGTGAGATGGATTTTTTGGTCATCCGCAATCTCAAGAGTACAGCCGGCCACCAAGCTGAAATGCTTCAGGGGAACCATAAGAAGATCGTCCTTAGTCTCGCTGGGCAGGCAGATAAGGCTTTCGCTGCCGTTGATCAGAACCCGGGTGCAAGGCCGGCCCTCCTCATCACATTCCCAGCCGGTATCCAAAACCTCCATTTTTGCTAAAGCTTCGTCACTGACGACAACAGAATTGCTTGTGCCGATATCGGCAAAAAAATCACTTAATGCTTCCGCTTCAAGAAGACCGGGTTTGAATACTCCGGCAATCATAACAAGGAAAAGAGAGACAAGGGCCAACAAGCTCCAGGGCAGCTTTTTTATTTTGGCTCGTAACACGTTAAAACCTCCTGTGGGATTTGCTATATTTATCCTATAGTTTACCTAATTATGATCATAAATATACGCAAATCTTATTTCTGTATGAATCTTTTGTTTTGACGGAAAAGCGGAACACTTTCCGTGCAAGCCAAAAGGGGTATCTCAATCAATATTGAGAACCCCTTTAACTTTTTCGTATTATAGCATAAATCCCGGCAGAATGCAAATGCTATACAATGAAGCGTCGGTGTCAAGTTGTTGTAGGAGAAAAAATAAATTAGGCTGCAAAATGAGGTGGGGATAGAATTAGTTCTGTCACCAAAGAGAAGTCAGCGGGAAAAAGAATAGACGGCAGAAAAAGCA
>JBCFAO010000073.1:0-8067 GCA_038562165.1 Clostridiales bacterium
CCGGAGTAATCAACTTTCATGGCGGTCGGATGCACCACGGCTGCGGCCGCCATGCACCTTTTCCCCGGCGACCCTGCACCACGCTCCGCGGTCTGGCTGCTCTCAGCAGCCGGCATATTCAAATTGTAGGAGAATCTGTCCCCAACCTCAGCTAAGTAGTTTAATAAAAGGTACCCCGGATGAATAATCCGGGGTACCTTTTATTGCATATTCAATCTTTCGGAAAGGGCATCTTGTGTTATCTTTGACAAGCTAATACCTGCCCGGCTTGCTTCATCATCCATCCATTCGGGCAAGCTGATTGTGCGCCTTACTGCCTTATTGCTCCGCACATTTGCCTTGACAAGAGAAACGAAAGCTGAATCATCGGCAGAAATATCATGAATGTCACTTGCTACAGGAATATCTTCCTTTTCATCCTGTAAGTAAGATAACCATTGGACAAGAGCTTTCTCAGCCATGTAGAGAGCATTTGCCAAGCTCTTTCCCTCACTGACGCAGCCAGCTAGATCAGGAAAAGTGATAGTATAGGTTGAATCATCATTTTTACTAAAAATTGCAGGATATACATATTCCATATAAGAGCCTCTCCTTTCTATATAAACCCTGGAGGCGGGACCTATTTCAGCCCCGCATCTTTCAGGATTTGCCTTGCTGTGTTTTCATTTAATTCTCTATGGCGGGGGACTTGGACAGCTCGCTTGTTCTTTGCTTTATAAATCGAGTGATCTCCATCGTCCCGAACCAATTCATAACCCCCTTTCTCTAGTTTTCTGATTAGGTCCCGGCGTTTCATTTAACCTCACCTCTTGATAATATTATATTACTTAAATTACGCAATGTCAATATAAATTATGCAAATTACGTAAAGCTACGCATTGTTTTCTTTCTTTACATCATCTAAATATGAGGGTATAATGGCGGAGTGGATTATCCAGTGAAATAGGGAATCTCTAAAGGCTTTGGCCTTGGCACGGAAACGTGCCCAAAACGTGCCCAAATTCTCCGAAACTACCGTCTTAAGCCGAAAAAAACAAATCTAGCTAATTAAAACAATGGCTTAAAATAAGGATGTCTTGTAATCAAGTCATTTCGGGGAGTGAGGGTGATACCAGGTTCCAGTACCGCAAGGTGTGAAGGTTCAAGTCCTTTTGCCCGCACTGCAGAAAAAAGTGAAGCACGTAAAGGGTTTTAAGCCTCTACGGTGCTTTTTCGCGTTAGTAAGGAATTTTCTAATTTTGGTGTTGTCGCCACTTTTGTGGCCATTTCGGGGCCTAAATTTATCCTTGTGCCTTGAATTTCCAATATTCCGCTATACCGGGTATATACAGTTTACTTGGTAATCAGAGGTTTAAAGCCGGGGAGCACTAAAAAATCCTCAAGTCCCAGCCTTTGTACAAAATTTGAGATATTATGCAGTTCGTTCCGATAAGATAGGTGGCTCAATCTGGTTACGGCACTAAATACAGGAAAAAAACGGGGCTCGGCACTGCAAAACTTGAAATTTTGATCAGTTGCCTAAGGCTAATGAACGCAAAACCTCAAATTTTGTACGTTTCAATGAATCCCCCTTTTATATGAGAAAATAAGAATGTCTTAAAAGCCTGGAACGCCGGAGAAGAGCGGGCTATTGATGGCCAGGCTTTGAGAAAAGGGCGCTGATGTATGAAGAATATAAAGAAAACGGCTAATTCGGCATTGAGAAAACGGTCGGCTATTGTGATGATTTTATGCAGTATTGTATTTACGGCAGCTATTTTTCTGCTTTTTGCCCGGGAAAAAGCAAACCTGGATACGGAATATGAGGATATGATCGCTAATAGTCTGAATATTCATACTTATAAAAATGCCGCCGATATTGATAAGGCAATTGAGTCTGGGGTCAGGGCCATAGGGACGGCAAAAATTACATTTGGCTTCATTGATAGTGATGATCCCAGGGAATATTTAGCCCAGAGAAATGCAGTAAATCCTGTCTATATTGTTGAATATGCCTCTGCCGAGGATATACTGGCGGGGGCACTGACTGCCTTGGTGCCTTTTGATGAGGAGGAGGCGCTTCGGCGTCTTAACCGGGGAGAAGTTGTAGTTGGCGGTCCCTGCTTTAACGAGTCTGACGAAGGGGCCTTGCTTGCTGTGGTTGTACCGCTGCAAGAGGACGGGATTACTACCGGCGCCTTATATACCCTGCTAAAGGCGGACACCATGCTGCCGGAGGGTTCTGAGAGTGCCGTCTATCAGAATGTTCATAGCTGCATCATCACCGGCAATGGGGACATAGTATTTAATACCTACGAACCCCGCCGGGTCAGTAATTTCTTTGATGATTTAAGTATGTATTCTTTAACACAGGAGGATATCCGGCGGATTGCCGCTATCATCAGCAGCCCGGAGGTTGACAGCACAACTTTTGAACGCAAAGGCCAGGCCTATTTTGCCTCTGCAGCCCCCCTTCAACATAATGGCTGGCACTTGGTATCTTTGGTAAGGGGGCCGGACGTACTGCTGCGCTCTGCCACAATCTTTCAGGATGTGGTGCGAACCAGTATTATTGCAATCCTGATAACTCTTTCCGCAGCCTGCGTTATTTTTCTGCAATTGCTTTTCAGCAAAAGAAGTCTGGAAGAAGAGCAATTGCGTAATCTTGAGCTGGTTAACCGGTTTCAGGCTATGTTCGATCAGCACAGTGCCCTCAAGGTATTAATAGACATAGAAACGAGGAAGATTGTAGACGCCAATCCTGCTGCCAGCAGGTATTTTGGCGTTGACAGGCAGGAGCTGCTGGGGCAGCCTATGGGGGACTTTAACCTTCTCCCGTCACAGGACCAAGAGGAGCAATTCCAGAGCTTATCAAAAGGCGGCGGCATGTTTTTTGCGGTGCCTCACAGACTGGCAAACGGAGAAATCAGGCTTCTGGATGTATATTCCTCCATAATCCATGATAATAAGCGGGAATTGATCTATGCTATCTTGTACGATTCAACGGACAGAGAACAGTACCGGGAAGAGCTGCTGCGGGAAAAAGAGCTTTTGCGTACAACGCTGCAATCCATCGGGGACGGGGTGGTTACCACGGACAGCCGGGGACTGATTACCAGCCTCAACAGCGTGGCCGAGGAGTTGACGGGTTGGTTAAGCGGCGAAGCCATAGGCAAATCCTTTGTTGATGTGTTCGTTCTGCAAAATGAGGATACTGGAGAACCGGTGGAAAATCCTATCCGGAAGGTATTGGAGACGGGGCTGGTTATTGGGCTTGCCAATCACACGGAGTTGGTCAGAAGGCAAGGAGAGCCCATTCCTATTGCCGACAGCGCTGCGCCCATAAAGGCGGAGAATGGTCAAACCTTCGGTGTTGTTATGGTTTTCCGTAATGTCAGCGATGAAAAGGAGCACAATCGAAAAATTGAGTTCCTAAGCTATCACGATTCCCTTACCGGCCTCTATAACCGGCATTATCTGGAGGAAATGATGCCCCGGCTGAATAGGATAGAGTGCTTTCCTGTTTCCGTCATTATGGCGGATGTGGATGGGCTGAAAATTACCAACGATGTATTTGGTCATAGAGCCGGAGATGCTTTGCTGAAAAATGTAGCTGATCTGATACTCCGATATTGCAAAGAGAAAGGCTTGGTTGCCCGCTGGGGCGGCGATGAATTTGTTATTTTAATGCCCGGGACAAGCCTGGAAGCAGCAGAATTACTGGCCCAAGAAATGAAAAACGCCCGGGTCTCAATTGAGAGCAGCAGCTTAATTCTTAGCTTGTCCCTTGGATGTGCATGTACAGCAGACACGGCGGATGGAAGTATTACCGTTGCCATGCAGCAGGCAGAAAAAAATATGTACCAGCAAAAACTTTTAAACGGGAAAAGCTACCGTAATGCCATTATCAGCACGCTGCTGGCAACGCTTTATGAGAAAAGCAACGAAACGGAGGAGCATTCCAAAAGGCTGGAAACATATTGCCACGCCATTGGGCGCAAGCTCCAGCTTTCTTCCAAAGAGATGGACGAGCTCTCATTGCTGGCTCTCCTTCATGATATTGGCAAAGTCGCAATTAACCCCAATATTCTGCAGAAGGCCGGCCCCCTTACCCCCGCCGAATGGGAGGAGATGAAACGCCATCCGGAAATTGGCTACCGAATCGCCCGGGAGACGCCGGAGTTGGCTCTGGTAGCGGACTTAATCTTATCCCATCATGAGCGCTGGGATGGAGCAGGCTATCCCCAAGGCTTAAAGGCAGAGGAGATTCCTCTTGCTTGCCGCATCCTCGCTGTGGTGGATGCTTTTGACGCCATGACCAACGACCGGATATACCGGCGTGCTATGACCATACAAGATGCCTTGGCGGAGCTTCAGAGAAACGCAGGAGGGCAGTTTGATCCCCGGACAGCGGAAATTTTAATTGAAATAGTTGCCGGAGAAGGAGTAAAGCAAACGCAAAGCGAATAAAGAGAGAGGTTCAAAGCAAATAAAGAGAGAATTGACCTCTGCAGCTGGATGTGTTATCCTTGAGCATACCCCCATAGGTATAAGTAAGGAGTGAGATCATGCGCCAATGTATGGATGCGGACAATCTTCACCGCAGGCTGAATAAAATCATCGGTCAGATTAAGGCCATTGATAAAATGGTAGATGAGGATATTCCTTGCGAAAATTTGCTTGTTCAGATTAATGCCGCCAAAAGCGCCCTCCATAAAGTGGGCCAGGTAGTTTTGGAAGGGCATCTGAATCACTGTGTGCGGGAAGGCATCGAACATGGAAACGCTGATAAGACCATTGCGGATTTTGCCAAAGCCGTTGAGCATTTTTCCCGTATGACATAAGGGAAAATACCTGAACAAAAATATGAAAAGAATATCTGAAAAATACATTTTAAGCAGCCCGGAGGCTGCTTTTTTTGACTGCTTGACAAGAGTATACCCCAAAGGGTATACTCTCTTTGTATTATACATATACCCCTATGGGTATAAGAGGGAGTGGTATGATTGGTCTCATTTTTAAGAGATGATGAGAAACGGACAATCCTGTTTCTTTGTTTAGCGGCAGTATCGCTTATTCTCAGCTTTTTCAATTTTGGCGGACTGCCTTTTGACGCCGCCTGGATAGCTATTCTGCTTTGCGGCATCCCTATTGTAAAGGGCGCAATCGTCGGCCTCATTACTGAGTTTGATATCAAGGCCGATGTTTTGGTGGCTATCGCTCTTGTTGCCTCTGTCATCATCAACGAAATCTTTGCCGCCGGTGAAGTCGCTTTCATTATGACCATCGGTGCTTTTCTGGAAGAGAGAACGGTGGCCAAAGCCCGTGCCGGCATTGAAAAGCTGGTACACCTCACTCCTACCACGGCCAGGGTTGTGCGGGAGGGCGAAGAGCAGATTGTACCTGCCCGGCAAGTGCAGGTTGGCGATATTCTCCGGGTGTTGGCCGGTGAGACCATTGCCGTTGACGGGCTGATTACGAAGGGTAAAACCTCGGTTAATCAGGCGGTGATGACCGGTGAATCCCTGCCTGTGGATAAAGGCGAGGGTGATGAAGTGCAAAGCGGGACAGTTAATCAGTTTGGAACCTTTGACATGGTTGCCCAAAAAGTGGGGGAAGATAGCTCTCTGCAGCGGATGATACGCCTTGTGGAATCCGCCGACGCCGGAAAAGCAAAAATTGTGGGTCTGGCCGACCGCTGGGCCACTTGGATTGTGGCCATAGCCCTGTTGTCGGCAGCAGCTACCTGGTTTGTTACCGGAGAAATCATACGTTCTGTTACCATTCTCGTTGTGTTTTGCCCCTGTGCTCTCGTACTGGCTACGCCCACGGCAATTATGGCCGGTATTGGCAACGCCACAAAGTACGGCATACTGGTCAGCCAGGGCGACGCCCTTGAAAGGCTTGCTAAAGTCAAGCGCATTGCTTTTGACAAAACCGGTACACTCACCTACGGCAGACCTTCCGTAGTGAAGGTGGAAAGCTGCCGGGAGGACATGGGCGAGGAACAATTATTTGCAATCGCAGCCTCTGCGGAGCTGCGCTCGGAACACCCTCTTGGCAAAGCCATTGTGGCGGGATATAGGGAAGGGCACAAAAAAACGCCTTCCCAGCCCGATGATTTTCAGCTTTTAGCGGGACGGGGTGTAGTTGCCGCGATAGAAGGATATTCCTTTTGGGCGGGTAATGAGGCTTTGGTCAAAGAGCGGGGCCTGACGGTGCCGGAAAGTTTGTATAAAAGTACGGAATATTTCAAATCTCAGGGAGGCACTATCATTTATGTGATGGACCAGAAGGGGATGTTGGGTATGGTTGCCCTTGCCGACACCATCCGCCCGGATGCGGCCCAAGTGATAAAGGCAATCGAAGCTACCGGCGCCAACACACTTCTGCTTACAGGCGATTCTTCTCAGGCCGCCGGCCATATGGCCCAAATCGCCGGAATCAGAGATGTTCGTTCCGATTGTCTGCCGGAAGATAAGCTGAAGGCGATAGAGAATTACCAGCAAAAAGGCCAGCCTGTCTGTATGGTAGGGGACGGAATCAATGACGCTCCCGCCCTCAAAACCGCTCATGTAGGCATTGCTATGGGAGGCGTGGGCAGCGATATTGCCATTGAAGCCGCCGACATCGTTCTGGTAGGCGATGATATTGAGGAAATACCGCACCTGCTTCTGCTGGCCAAAAAGACCATGAAAACCATCAACATTAATTTAGCAGCCTCCATGATCTTGAATTTCGCCGCAATTTTCCTGGCTATTACCGGTATTTTGAATCCTGTGTTGGGAGCCCTTGTTCATAATGTGGGATCGGTAGCGGTTATCATCAATTCGTCCTTATTACTGAAATGGCGGGCAAAATACAAAAGGAGCAAGCGCTCCTTTTTTATTTTGCTAAAAATACTATAGCCAGCGGATAACACCGCAGGCGATTCTAGCGCCGGAATTTCCCGCCGGCTGCGTGGTGAAATCATCGGGAGAGTCGTGGACGATAACGGTACGCCCCACGATCTCCGAAATCGTGAAGCGGTTTGTTAATACCGTCATCAGAGCATAACCGTTGTTGCCAAACAAAGGGGGAAGATCCCCGGCATGGTAGGGATGCAGGCAGTTTGCCGGATTATAGTGGGCTCCTGCATCGGCAAAGGGATCACTGGCGTTTCCTGTGCAGGAAGAACCTTCGTGAATATGGAAACCGAATATGCGGCTGCCGCAAGGGGCGGTTCCGAAAGGCAGGCCGGTGACACTGGCCGCTACAACCACACCGCAGCTCACTCTGTAGAAATTTACGATCCCTCTTATTTGAGGAAAATCCGGACTGCCCTGCAAAAAGGCCTGGGCGTCAGGCCGGTGATTAAGCAAGCATCCTAAATCACCGAATTGTGATGAATTCATTTAATTCACCTCCCACCAAAAGTATATGCGCCATCAGGACAAGAGGTTTCTTATAAAAGAAAAAAATTTAAAATGGTCGCTGGGAAATGTGCAAAATTGCAGGCTTTTCGTTGTTGGCCAGTTCGCAGACCTAACTGCACAAAAATCGAGGTAGTGCATTAAACGAAAGCGGGAATATGCATATTCCGGTATATCTATTCCATATATATTCGCATGTCCATTCGGAAAGTGGATATATTCTGCAGCAGCATCGCAAAAGCCTGGCCAAAACCGTGCACTACCTCGATTTTTGTGCATTCCGGTTTTGCTTGCCACCAAATCAAGCACCTGGGTGTTGCTACAGCGAATATCACCTTTTTCATAAATGCACCGGCAATGTACCCGCAATTCTTGCTCTTTGCATTGACAGCAGACAAGGTGTTGCGGTATACTAAAAAACACATCCGGCATGAAGCTGGGCGGCGGCAGAAGCCGCAAGCAAAACAAACTGTCAAAATAATAGATCAAAATAATGTGATGAAGCTCGATGAAGAGCTTAATGGGACAGAAGTTCACAAAATCGTGAGCTTCTGTTTTTTTATGTGCGCCCGGCATGGGTGTGTAACTCGGCGGTGAAAGTCCGCTACAGACTTGGCAGTAGGAACTGTTAGCCAAAGATAAGGGTGTCCGCCGTGAGGCGGAATCTGAAGGAAAT
>JBCFAO010000074.1:0-7886 GCA_038562165.1 Clostridiales bacterium
TTCTAACCACTCTACTTTGTTATGTCCCAAAATGTCAATACTTAGCTCCCTTTTTTTCTTTCAAAAACAGCTAAAAAGGGCTTGACTATTATTAGCAGGTTTGAAGTATTATGTGGTTCGCACCGCTAAAATAGGTGTTTCAATCCGCTTTGGACACTAAATACAGGCGGAAAGCGGTGTTCAGTGCAGTAAAGCTTAAATTTTCAGCAGTTAGTCCGGGCAAATACACATAAAACCTCATTTTTTGTACACCCGACTGGGTGGGAAGCGACTTTTTCAGTGTTCTTTTGACTAACTGGCCTTTTGACTGGCCTTTGACTGGCCTTTTGAGCTGTGTTCACCATAGCCTTTTGCGTAGTTAGCTGATACTTATCTTCTTTTTAAAATATCGAGGCTCCCTCCAGGGTTTTCCCCGCCATTTTTCCGAATATCGCCAAGATCCCCCCGGCATCTTCCTCCGCCTTTGTCTTGGGGAGCTGCCATTTGTCCATTCGCTGCCGGATCTCCCTTTCCACCTCTTCCCCGGTTTTCTCTTGGCCCTGCCAGCCGATGATATCCAGTTTTCTGCGGGGAATATCGATGCGGATCAAATCCCCCTCCCGTATCACCGCAATGGGTCCCCCTGCCGCCCCTTCCGGAGCAACATGGCCGATGGCCGGTCCCCTGGTGGCGCCGGAAAAACGGCCGTCTGTAATCAAAGCTGTGGAAGAAACCAGTTCCGGCCTATTGTATATGGCTTCCGTGGTTTTCAGCATTTCCGGCATGCCCGCCCCCTTCGGCCCTTCATAACGGATAATCATTACGTCGCCGGGCTGAATACCGCCATTCTCAATGGCCTGAATTGCCGCTTCTTCGCTATCAAAAGGCTTGGCCGGCCCAATATGAACGTGCATCTCCGGCGCCACCGCCGAATGCTTGACCACCGATCCCTCCGGCGCAATATTGCCGGTGAGCACCGCCAAACCGCCTTTATCATAATAAGGGTTATCCAGGGTTTGAATGACTTCCTCCTTCTTTACCCGGTAATTCTTCAGAAACAAATCCGCCTGGTTAAAATACCCTTCCTTCTCTAAATCCTCCAGATTCTCCCCCAGGGTTTTGCCGGTTACCGTCAGGACGTCCAGATGAAGAACCTCTTTCAATTCCCTCATCACGGCGGGAACGCCGCCGGCAAACCAAAACAATTGAGTAGGCCAGTATCCGGCTGTTTTGATCCCCGCGAGCACAGGTATCTTCTGATGGATGCGGTCAAAATCCCAGGGAGTTAGAGCTATTCCCGCCTGCCTGGCAATAGCGGGCAGATGGAGCAGGGCATTGGTGGAACCGGCCACGGCAGAATGAATCATCATAGCATTTTCAAAGGCTTTCCGGGTAAGGATCATCTGCGGTGTAATGCCCTCTTCCACAAGCAGCATTATCTGGCGGCCCGCCTTTTGACTCATCCGGTTAATCATGGTAAAGCTTGCCGGCATCAAGGCATTGCCGGGCAAAGCCATACCCAGCCCTTCGGCAATCACCTGCATGGTGCTGGCTGTGCCCATATACTGGCAGGCGCCGCAGGTGGGACAGGCGTTTTGCTGGTAATACATTTGTTCGGTCAGGTCCATCTTTTTTTGGGCCACTAAATCCGCCGCTTCATAGCATTTTTCTGCCGATATAAAATCAGGCCCCGGCGCCATGGAGCCGCCGCAAAAATGCAAAGCGGGAACCTTTAAGCGGGCCAGGGCCATTAGATGGGCCGGCAGGGATTTGTCGCAGGAGGAAAAGGTAATCACAGCGTCAAAAGGCAGGGAACGGGCGTGGATTTCCGTCATGGCTGAAATAATATCCCGGGACAATAAAGAATAATTCATGCCGTCATGGCCCGTGGCCACACCGTCGCAGATATCGGTTACCGTATAGGCCGAAGGCTTGCCGCCATGCTTATAGATACTTATCCTGGCCTCCTCCACCAGTTGGGCTAGGTGCCTGCTGCCCGGATGGCTGTCGCCGAAGGTGCTTTCCAGGAGAATCTGAGGCTTGGCCAGATCCTCCATGGCCCAGCCGCTGCCCAGCCATAAGGGGTCTATCTCCGGGCTTAAGCTCCTGCTTACCTGACTGTTTAACATACAATCCCTCCTAACCGTTCTGATGTATAGGACAACTAAATGAGTAAATACTTGCCCCTATTAAAAGGGCTGTCCCAAATGAGACAGCCCTTGAAAAACTTGTTTTTTACTTATCTACTTGATTGTTTTGCCCTCGGCTTCCATATCCTCCAGATACATGCCCTTTAGGATTAAAGCCAGAGTTCTGAGGTCGCCGCAGAGAATGTCTTCTTTATCATCCACGGGCCTGATGATGCCTTGCCGGTTTACCCAAATGGTCCGGTAGCCCAGCTTATTGCCGGGAACCACATCGTATTTGAAGCCGAAGCCTGCATGCATCATTTCATCTATGGTAAGGCCCAGCCTTTCCCTGGAAAGGTCGAAGCCGTCGGTATAGGGCTTGTAGCAGCCGGCCATTTCGGCAGTGACAATGTCGTCAACCTCTATGCCTGCATTTTTCATGCTTTCGGCAATGATATCATTGTCTGTATTAGTAAGCAAGACGACTTTCGTGTACTTTCTCATCTCTTTAATGGCTTCTTTGGAGTCCTCGAAAGCTTTCCATTTGCCCATGCTTTCCGAGAAGGCAACGGCGTCTTCTTCCTCAAAATCGAAGCCGAAATGCTTGCAGGTCATGCCCAGGGTATCATGGAGAACCTGCTTGTAGGGACGATATTTTTCCATAATATAATCAAACTGGATTTCTTCCCAGGTTTGCTGCACTTCTTTTGGCGTAACTCCCGTAATGCCCTTTTTCTGCATAAACTCTTCAAAAAACTTGGCAATTTCGCCTTCCCAGTCAATGATCGTGCCGAAAGTGTCAAAGGTAATAGCTTTTGGTAACTGTCCCATGAAAATCATTCCTTTCTTCTCATTAGATTAATTATATTGTGTATAGTTACAATAGAGTCAATAAAAACTTTTTGTGTTATACTATATTTGATTATTCAAGGGAGGACTCTGGTAATGAAAGACTTGTACTCCATCGGCGAGGTTGCCAAAATAATGGGTGTTTCCGTGCAGGCTTTACGGTATTACAGCAGCATCGATCTGCTGAATCCCGCCTATATTAATCCGGACACAGGCTACCGCTATTATTCCGTCAACCAGCTGCATTTTATCGATAGAATAAAATACTTGCAGAAATTCGGCCTCAATCTGGAAGAGATAAAATCTATTCTCGACAGGAATGATATTAAACTGCTGCTTAAGCTCCTTGACAAAAGGAAAGACGCTTTTCTTGAAGAGATCAGCAAAATCGAGGACATTATCGACGGCATAGAATGGTATAAAAATTATTTTACCTACGTTGACGCCGACAAGCTTGATTCAAACTGCTACATTCTTCACGTGGAAAAAAGATATATCGTGGCCGCCAAATGCATCGAAAATGAACCGAAGCAGGACTTCCATATCCGCCTCAATGAAATCAAGCATAGCCAACAGTTTAAGAACTTGTCCTACAACCGGCAGTTTTCCTTGATCCTTGATTACGACAACTTATTGGAGGGCCAGCTTAATCCTCTTTATTTGGGCATGTTCTTAAAGAAGGACCCGGGATTTGCCTCGGAAAACATCATCGAGATACCGGAAGGCGATTACCTGTGCTTCAAAGCCCGGATTCTTTCCGACGGCTGGAATCCTTATTTCGCCAAATTATTTTTCCAAGGGAAGGCAAAACCGGCTATTGTTTTGGCCAATGAATATGAAGACAGCCTCTACGAATATTCCCGCTGCGTTTATGAGGTTCAGATACTGATTGACGACAAATCATAGGCGCCGGCGTATTTTTTAATTTGTTCTGCGGCTTTCTCCAGAATCCCCGCCATATCAGCCTCCGGCGTAAAGCAGTAGATGATGGTTACGATGTTTTGAGAATCAAGGGTGATCATGGCCTGGGTGGAGTCGCTGGTGGGGCTGCCGAAGGGCCCATTGGCATCGCAGAGCACCGGCAGGTTCTCGATATTGATGCTTTCCTTGCCGATTCCCTGGTAGCTTTCGCCGGCCCGGCCGGTACGCAGTTCTATCTGCTCCGCCACCTGCCCCAGATCATAGGAACCCACAGAAAATCCCGTTTCCAGAGAGATTAAATTATTGACGTCCACCACAGTATTGATTTTATACAGGCCCTTACCCTGTTTTATTCGCCGGTATAAGGCCTCGGAGGAAACTCTATACCTGCCAGGGTCTTTGCCAAAAGCCTTATAGGCTTGTCTCGAAAAGGCGATATTCTCTATTTCCGTTACGTTGGCGGTTTCCATTAAAGCCATGAGCTGGGGGCAGGTTTCCCCTTCGATCTTTTGCCAAAGCTCTTCATTTCTTTCCTTGACTTCAGCCGAATAGAAAATGCAGCCCAGTTGTACATGGGGATAGTTTGCCTTTAAATCGGGATTGATGCTTATTTTCATGGTTCACCTCACTAGACCTAGGGTATCCTGGGAATATAGTTTCCAAATAATATTGCCAAAAAGCCGGCTGAGTTATCCTGCAGCCGGCTTTTTCGGCATTTTGGGAGGGAGGGTTATGGTGTTGTCGGTGGTTAGTTGCCAAACACTTCAAGAGCCTGGTTGAAGTCGTAGATCAAATCATCAACGTCTTCAATACCTACGGACATCCTGAAGAGGCCGGGAGTAATACCCATGGCTCTTCTGTCGGGATCGGGCATATGGCTGTGAGAGGAGGTGACGGGATGGACAAGAGTAGTGCGCAGGCCGCCCAGAGTCATGGCATAATGGGCAAAATTTAGCTTCAACATAAACTCGTCAATCTTCTTTTCATCCTCCGGAACAATAAAGCTCATCATGCCGCTCATCTCTTCATTGGACCGGAACAGCTTAAGGGCCAGCTCATGCTGGGGGAAGCTGTCCAAAGAAGGATGATTGACTTTGGAGACGTATTTATTCTGCTCAAGGGCTTTGGCCAGCTTGGCGGCATTGGACATTTGCCTTTTGACCCGGAGATCCATGGTGCCGAAGCTCTTCATCATGGCGTAGGCGGCATGGGGATCGCCGGGGGTACCCGTCAGCATTCTGATGGGATGAATGGCGTCGATGATGGCCGCGGTGGAGGTGATGGAACCGGCAATGGCGTCGCTGTGGCCGTTCATGAATTTGGTCAAGCTGTTGATCACAATATCGGCGCCCAGCTTGATGGGTTTGATGGAGATGGGCGTAGTAAAGGTATTGTCGATCATCAAATATGCCCCGATCTTATGAGCCATTTCTGCTACGGCAGGAATGTCCACCAGGTTCATGGTGGGATTGGCGCAAACTTCGGAATAAATCATCTTGGTGTTGGGCTTGATGGCTTTTCTGATGGTTTCGTTATCATCAAAATTGACCAGGTCGCTTTCCACGCCGAATTTCTTCAACAGTATATTCATGACGTCAAAGGTCTCGCCGTAGATATTTCTGTTGCAGACGATGTGGTCCCCGGGCTTTAACAGAGCAAAGATAGTAGTGGAAATAGCGCCCATACCGGAGGAGAAAATCAGTGATTTTTCGCCGCCTTCCAGGAAGGTGACCATTTCACCCAGGGCATCCCGGTTGGGATTGCTGGTTCTGATATAGGTGAATTTCGATCTGTAGGCCTCTTTAACTTCCGTCAGGCTGTTCATGGTAAAGGCCGATGTGGTGAATAAGGGGAAGTTTTCCGGCTTATTGAAATCCATGCCTCTTACTTTTCTGCCCTTGTACAAAAGCTCACTAGCTTCTGAAAATTTTCTTTCTTCCATAAAAATCTCCTCCTCGACTGATTTCGTCATCGTATATGGCAGCAGGCTTTTTGAGCCACCGCTAACTGATGCGTTCATTCTAAGGTGTATACCTGCAATAGAGTCAAGGCCTTTTCTTTAGCTATTTTTAGTTATTTTCCGTAAGCAGCTTCCAGGGCGTCAGTGAAATCCTTAATCAGATCATTGGTGCCTTCAATGCCCACAGAAATTCTTAACAAACCGTCGGAAATTCCGATGGCCAATCTTTCTTCCCTGGTCATATCGCTGTGAGAGCTCATGACCGGATAAGACATGGTGGTCCTGTAGCCGCCCAAAGTCATGGCGTAATGGCAAAGCTTAAGGCCCCGCATGAACTTATTCATCTTTTCCCTGTCTTCGGGCAGCTCAATGCTCAGCATGCCGCCAAAATATTGGCCAAACTGCTTGACTGCCAGCTCATGCTGGGGATGGTCTTTAAGGGAAGGATGATAAACCTTCGCCACATAAGGGGATTGGTCCAGGGCAGCCGCCAAAGCCGCTGCATTTTCGCTCTGTTTTTTGATGCGCAGCTCCAGGGTTCTCATGCCCCGCATGGTCAGCCAGGCGCTGAAGGGATCGGCCTGGGTGCCCACAAGAATCTGGGTATGGTAGATCTTTTTGATCAGATCCGCTTTACCGGTGACGGCGCCGCAGACGGCGTCGCTATGGCCGTTGGCAAATTTCGTCAAGCTGTTGACCACCAGATCGGCCCCTAATTGCAGAGGCTTAACCAAAGCGCCGGTCATGAAGGTATTGTCCACGATCAAAATGGCGCCGTTGCCATGAGCGATATCGGCTATGGCTTGCAGATTGGGAACGGAGATCAAAGGATTGGATACGGTCTCCGTATACAAAACCGTGGTGTTAGGCTTGATATTGGCTTTCACCGCAGCAATATCCGTAAAATCAATGAAGGTTGTCTCTACACCGTACTTGGCGAGAATATCCGTGAATATTTCGATAGTCTCACCATAGAGGGTCTGATCGGAAAGGATATGATCCCCCGCTTTGCTGTTGGTAATCAGCGCAGAGGCAATGGCTGCCATACCGCTGGAGCAGCCCAGGGACTCCTCGCCCCCTTCAACGTAATTCATCAGTTCAATTAAAGCGCTTCTATTGGGATTTCTGTTGCGGTTATAGCAGAAGCCCCTTTCATCATACCGCTTTTGTAACCCGTCCAAGTCTTCCACATTATGAGCCGTAGACATATGGATAGGCAACGCTTCCGGGTGGGAGGCCGACTGCCGGAAATAAGCCCCGGCATTAAGAATGTTTGTCTCAAAATCCAATTTTTCATCAAAACTATCAAACATAAGCATCCTCCTCGTTTATTTAATTACTTTGTTCAGGCTTGACGATGAAGTTTATCTTCTCATAATCTTTTTTCAAAAAGTTTGCCACGTTGTTGGCGGAGCGGCTGCGTACTTCCTTTAAGGCCTCTTCAGAAAAGAAAGCCGCATGAGGCGTGATGATCACGTTGGGAAGCCGGAAGATCTCGTCGCTGAAATGAGGCGGTTCGTCCCTCAGCACATCCAAAGCCGCACCCCGGATTTGCCCCGTCTTCAAGGCCTCCACCAGATCCTGCTCTGCAATGACGCCGCCCCGGGAAGTATTGACAAATAAAGGTTTTTGCTTCATTTGGTCAAAGAGCTCTTTATTGATCATACCTGCTGTCCCGGGAGTAAGCGGCATGTGACAGGAAATAATATCGCATTTCTCCAGGATTTCCTCCATTGACACCAGGGGCACGCCAAATTTAGCAGCCACCTCCGCCGGCAGATAAGGGTCGTAGGCCATTACCTCCATCTCAAAGCCCTTGGCCCTTTGGGCTACCATTTGCGGTATGCAGCCAAAGCCCAGCAGGCCCAGTTTAAGGCCGGCCAGCCGCCGCATGGGCGGTGCGTCATTGATGTCCCAGATCCCCTGACGGACTTTCCGCTCATAGTGAACCACATTGCGGAGGGCGGCCAGCATCAAGGCCATAGCATGATCCGCCACCTCATAAGCGCAATAATTGGGCACATTGGCTACGGCAATGCCCAGTTCCC
>JBCFAO010000075.1:0-7758 GCA_038562165.1 Clostridiales bacterium
GGGCATGTCTCTTCATCCTCCGGTTTCTTGTTGGTGTGCAAACTACATGATAACCGAACGGAGAGACATGTTCTCTCTTTTTTTTGTCTTTTTTAATTTACACCATTATACGGACATAACCGGCCGCCGCCAACCCCGGCCATTCGATAAAAAAAGCACTGCCTGAACCGTGACCGTGGTATGCTACCACCGCTTCAAACAGCGCCTATTCCTATTGAATATTAATTATTTGCAGGAGCCATACCGGCATCCTTAGCGTCAAGCCTATGCTAAGCTTGGGCAGGGCAGGCCCGGGCCAGGCTCCGCTGCCGGCTCCTATCCTACGCCGCCGGCTCTTCCGGCATGCCGCCAGTCCCATCAGTGCCGGCGCCTGCAGGCTCTTGACTGCCTGCTGCAGCCTCCGGCCCCGCTTCTTGCTCCGGAGCTGTAGGCTCTTGCTGCTCTTCTCCTGCTGCCCCACTACCATCGGACGCTCCTGGTTGGCCGGAACCATCAGGCCCGGCCGCATCATCAGGCACAGTAGGCCCATCGGGGCCCGTAGGCTGCTCCGCACCCGGCGGATTTGGCGGGTTTCCCTGTGATTCTGTGGGGGGCTCATTCCCCTGGTTGCCTTGATTTCCTGGTTCTCCTTGATTGCCTAGGTTGCCCTGGCCCCCTTGATTCCCCTGAGACTCTTGATTTTCCGGATTTTCCTCTCCCTTAGCTGCCTCTTCTTCAGCCGCTTTTTCCGCGGCGGCTTTTTCTTCGGCTGCTTTTTGGCTCATAATCCGGCGGAATTCCTTTTCCGCCTCGCCCATGGGCAGGCCCAGCTCCTCCAAATAGGGAACAAAGTACCAGCCTCCATTGTAGTATTCATTGCTGCCCGGCAGCACTTGATTTTCTATGCCGTTGCCGAGAATGGCTTTGCCGTGCTTGGCTAAAGCCACAATTTCCTGGGTGCTGATATCCGTCTTCATGTAGCTCAAAGCCGTATTGGCCATCGAAGGGAGCTTCAGCAGATTGGAAGGCTGCAGGATTTTTTCCGCCAACTGAATCAGCACCTCTTTTTGGCGCTCCGACCGATCCATATCCGACAGGGTGCCGTCCCGATAGCGCATATAAGCCAAAGCGTCGGTGCCGTTAAGATGCTGAGGCCCTTTTTTCAGGTTAATGCCTTCCAAGGGCTTCCTCATATCCTTGGGTACGTTGACGTCTACGCCGTCCATCAAATCCACCAAATGGATGACGCCGGCAAAATCCACCACGGCGTAGCGGTCTATGCTGGTATCCAACAAATCCTCAACGGCCTGGACACTGCCTTCGGCGCCGTCATAATTGTATACTTCATTGATTTTATGCCAGCCCCCTTTGTACTTCACCCTGGTATCCCTGGGTATAGTGAGAATTCGGGCCAGATTTTCTTTCGTATCCAAGGTGACCAGCAAAATCGTGTCGGAGCGCTGGCCTAAGCCGGGCTCTCCCTCCCTGCTGTCCAAACCCAGCAGCAGGATATCAAACTTATCGATGCCTGCCAAAACGGCGGGAGCTTCCTCGCCGTCGATACCGGGCTTTTTCTCACCTTCCGGCAAGGTGAAATACCAATTTTGCCAGACATAAAAGGTCAAGACCAAAAGAGCCAAGACCGCCAGCAAAACCAATGCCTTGTTTTTTTTGCTTTTCAATAAAGCTATCATGACAATACCCCTGTTTTTGACAATACCTTACCAATACCGCATCACCCTCTGGTTTTGCCGGCCGGTAAGGCATTGGATTTATTATTTTTTCTCTTTCCAGGCGCCTTCGAAAGAAGAACGGGACCGGGTTAATATATTAAGCCAATCCTCGGAGGTAAAAAGCTGGCCAATCTGGCTCAACCCTCCGAATAACCCGCCAACCTTCTCAGGATACTCCTCTTCCACCACATCCAGCAGTGTCTTCGGATCTTTTATTTCTTCCTGTCTTCGCCTGTCTGACTCACTCATAAATCCTCCTATTTTTTTATTCCGCTAAAACCTCCGTCCAGATCCGGTCATATAAGACCAGGGTATCAGACAGATCCTCGAACACCTCAGAATTTTTCAGGTCGTCTACGCCGGGATAAAAAGCCACATCGTCGGTGATTTCCTTGGGCAATTGTTCCCGCACCTTGCCGATGGGTGAGGAATAACCGATGTATTCCGCATTTTTAAGCCCCACTTCCGGCCGGCACATATAATCGATGAACAAATGAGCAGCTTCCACGTTTTGCGCCGTCTTGGGAATTACCATGGCGTCAAACCAAATATTGCTGCCTTCCTTGGGGATAACATAGTCCAAATCTTCATTATAACTCATGCAGTAAGCTGCATCTCCGGACCAAAACACGGCCAGAGCCGCTTCGCCGCCGATCATCTTGTCTTTCATCTCATCGCCCACGTAAGACAGCACCAAAGGCTTTTGTTCAATCAAAGCCGCCTTGGCCGCCTCGATCTCTTGGAGATCCCTGGTATTGAGGGAGTAGCCCAGGCGCTTTAAGGTGATGCCGATGGAATCCCGCAAGGAATTAATCATAAAAATCTTCTTTTCATATTTGGGATTCCAGAGAATGTCCCAGCTATCCACCACATCATCCACCATGGTTTTATTATACAAAATGCCTACAGTGCCCCACATATAAGGTACAGAATATTGGTCTTCGGCATCATAGGCCAGCCCCTTGAAACGGTCCTCAATCTCGCCGTAGTTGGTAATCTTGGCCATATCCACAGGCAGCAGCATATCCTCGTTGGTCATCTTTCTGATCATATAATCGGAAGGAATGGCCACATCGTACTGTCCGGAAGCATTAGCTACCTTAACGTACATATCCTCGTTGGTATCGAACTGCTCGTAGACTACCTTTATATTATATTCCTTTTCAAAATCCTTCAAAACCTGAGGATCAATATAATCGCCCCAGTTATACACATTGAGGGTTTCCTTGCCGCCGCTGCCGCAGCCTGCTGCTGCTAACATGATACCCGCCAGGCCGGCACTCAATATTATCCTGAAGAACTTTTTCACTTTTTTATCTACTCCCCTTTTGCTAATTTAATGAATCTACCTTGGCATTTTTTTATTTTATCATCTTAATTTAATTTTGACCAGTACAATTCCAGTATTAACCTATATATCGCTTGTGCTTTTGCGCAGCCGCCGCTGAATCAAATACATCATAGCCACTACGGCGGCAAAGAGCAGAGTGAGAACGGCATTGATTTTGGGATTAATACCCCGGCGGGCCATGGAGTATATGGATATAGCCAGATTCTCCACGCCATTGCCCGTCACAAAAAAGCTGACCACAAAATCATCCACGGACATGGTAAAGGCCAAAAGAAAGCCGGTAAATACGCCGGGCAGCACCTGAGGCAGAATCACTTTGGTGTAGGCCTCCCGGGGGGTAGCTCCCAAGTCCAGGGCAGCGTCAAAAATCTGAGGATCCAGCTGGGCCAGCTTCGGCAAAACGGAAATGACCACATAAGGCAAACCGAAGGTGATGTGGGCAATGATCAGGCTGGCCAGACCCCGGGGAAAGGATAGGGCAATAAACAGAATCATCATGGAAATGCCGGTGACGATATCGGGATTCAGGATAGGCAGATAGGTTACATTGATAATGAAGTTTTTCCGCCAGCCCTTGAGATTATAGATACCGATGGCCGCTATGGTTCCCACCACTGCCGCTGCCAAAGCCGATACTACGGCGATCAGCACCGTATTGCCCAAAGCCGTCATAATGGCCCGGTCCTGGAATAGCTCAATATACCATTTCAGGCTGAAGCCCTCCCAACTGGCCCGGGATTTGGAGGCATTGAAGGAAAACAGCACCAGCACCAAAATAGGGGCATACAAAAAGATAAAAATCAGCCAGAGGTAAGCCTTCTTCATGGCCGCCTTCACAGAATCCCCCCTTCCTCATTGGTATTGCTGCGGGAAATCAGGCCCATGGACAGCAAAATGATGATCATCAAAATGATGGATAAGGAGGAACCGAAGCCCCAGTCATAGGTCCGCAAATACTGCTGCTGAATCAGATTGCCGATCAGGGTAAACTGGCCGCCGCCCAAGAGCTGGGAAATGACGAAGGTGGTTACCGCCGGCATAAAAACCATAGTAATGCCGGAAAGCACTCCCGGCAGACTCAGGGGAAAAATCACCTTCATAAAGGTTTTCAGTGGATTGGCCCCTAAATCCTCCGCCGCTTCCAGCAGAGAGGGATCCAGCTTCCGCAACACCGTAAATATGGGAAAAACCATAAAGGGCAGATAATTATAGACCATGCCCAAGACCACGGCCCCGGAGGTATAGAGCATGCTTAAAGGCTCTATACCGAAAAAGCCTAAAAAAGTATTGATAATACCGTTGGTTTCCAGCAAAGACATCCAGGCATAGGTACGGGCTAAAAAATTCATCCACATGGGCACCACAAAAAGCACGATCAGGCTGAACTGCTGCTTGGCAGGGCTTGAGGCCAGAATCATGGCCACGGGATAGCCCAAAAGCAGGCAGATTACGGTGCTGACCAAAGCCAGGAGGATGGAGCGCCAGATCACCGACAAATAAAGGGGCTCAAAAACCCGGGCATAATGGCTTAAGGTCAGGCTAAAGCCGCCGCCTGCCTCAACGAGGCTGTAATACAGCACCATGAGAATCGGCACAATAGTAAAGATCACCATCCAAAGAATATAGGGATAAAGGGACCAATTCCGCTTCAAGTCCCCTGCACCTCCTTTTTCATCAGATGGATATTATCCGGCTTAAGGGACATGCCGATAATCTGCCCCGGCGGGGCCATAGTGGTGCTGTGGATCATCCATTCCTGGCCCTGGTCAGTCTCCGCCAGCATCTCATAATGAACACCTTTAAAAACCACGGAGGTTACCGTAGCCTGAAGCATGGCCGCCGCCGGGTCTGCCGAGATATCCACATCTTCCGGCCGGATGACCACGTCCACGGGCTGGCCGGGTATGAAACCCTTGTCCACGCAGGGAAAGGTCCTGCCGGCAAACTCCACTAAACAATCTTCAAGAAAACGGCCTTCCAGAATAATACTTTCGCCGATGAAATCCGCTACGAAAACGTTTTCCGGCTCGTTATAAATATTGATGGGGCTGCCGATTTGCTGAATGACGCCGCCCTTCATGACCACTACGGTGTCGCTCATGGTCAAGGCTTCCTCCTGGTCATGGGTGACAAAAACAAAGGTGATGCCCAGCTGTTTCTGCATGTTTTTCAGCTCCAGCTGCATCTCCTTGCGCATTTTCAGATCCAGGGCCGCCAAAGGCTCGTCCAAAAGCAGGACCTTGGGCTCGTTGACCACCGCCCGGGCAATAGCCACCCGCTGCTGCTGCCCGCCGGACAGGGAGCGGATAGGCCTTTTTTCAAAGCCGGGCATGTCCACCAGGTCTAAGGAGGCTTTTACTTTGGCTTTGATTTCTTTGCTGTCTTTTTTGGCAATATGCAGGCCAAAGGCAATATTTTCATAGACATTTAAATGAGGGAACAGGGCATAGCGCTGAAAAACCGTATTGACCTTTCTCTGGTAGGCGGGAATATCATTGATGCGCTGGCCGTCAAACATTACATCGCCGGAGGTGGGATGCTCAAAACCGCCGATGATGCGGAGTGTGGTGGTTTTGCCGCAGCCGGAAGGCCCCAAAAGCGTAACGAACTCGTTTTTGGCAATACTCAGGTTGATCCGGTTTAACACCGTCTCCCCTTCAAACTCTTTATGGATATCGACGAGACGGATCATTTCCTGACTAGTTTTCCCTTGAATCTCCTGGGTCAATTTTTTCTTTCCCTCCTTTAGCCAGCTCCGGCTCAATATAGTCCCGCAGAAACTCTGCCGTCTGCTGGGGCGCCCGGCCCACAAATTCCGCCGGCTTAAGCATTGCCTGCAATTCCTCCAAAGTCAGGCGGAAGGCAGGATCGGCGGCAATCTTAGCCAAAAGCCGGTTTTCTTCCCCCTCTTCCCGCATGGCCTTTACTACTTCCATAGAATAAACCCTGATTTTTTCGTGGAGTTCCTGGCGGCTGCCGCCTTTTTTGACTGCCAGCATCAGGATCTGCTCCGTGGCCATAAAAGGCAGCTCCGCCGCCAAATGTTTTTCGATAACTTTAGGATAAACCACCAGCCCGGATATGATCCTTACCAACAAATCCAGGATACCGTCCACTGCCAGAAAGCCTTCCGGTATGCTGATCCTTTTATTGGCGGAATCGTCCAGGGTCCGCTCCAGCCATTGGCTGGCCGAGGTGAAAGCCGGATTTTGGGCGTCGGCAATCACATAACGGGCCAGGGAGCAGACCCGCTCGCTGCGCATGGGATTGCGCTTATAGGCCATGGCGGAAGAACCTACCTGCTTCTTATCAAAAGGCTCTTCAATCTCTCCCAGATGCTGCAAAAGGCGGATATCTCCCGCCGTCTTGGCGGCGCTCTGGGCAATGCCTGAAAGCACATTCAAAGCCAGGCTGTCCAGCTTGCGGCTGACGGTCTGGCCGGTAACAGGGAAGCTTTCCTCAAAGCCCAGCTTTTCCGCTACCCTTTGATCCAAGGCCTTGACTTTCTCATGATTCCCTTCAAATAAGGCCAGAAAGCTGGCCTGGGTACCAGTGGTGCCCTTTACTCCCCGCAGCCGCCGCCGGGAAAGAAAAAACTCTATCTGCTCCAAATCCAGGAGAAATTCCATCAGCCATAAGGAAGCCCTTTTGCCCACGGTGGTAGGCTGGGCCGACTGAAAATGTGTATAGCCTAAAGTAGGCAGGTCTTTATACCGGCGGGCAAAATCCGCTAAGGCTCTCATTACCAGCTTTAGCTTATGCCTGATTAATTCCATGGCTTCCGTCATAACGATAATATCCGTATTATCCCCAACATAAGCGGAAGTAGCACCCAAATGGATGATACCTTGAGCTTTGGGGCATTGTTCGCCATAGGTATGGATATGGGCCATCACATCGTGCTGTACCTGGCTTTCCCACCAGTCGGCCCTGGCAAAGTCGATGTCCTCCTGATGCCGCCGCATTTCTGTAATTTGCTCATCAGTAATCGGCAGCCCCAGCTCTTGCTGGGCTTCCGCTAAAGCGATCCAAAGCCGCCGCCAGGTACTGAATTTCTTTTGGGGCGAGAAAATCCCCTGCATCTCTTTACTGGCATAGCGGGCGCATAATGGGCTTTCGTAGCGTTGGCTCAATGGACATTCCTCCTTTGCAAGATTTCTTAATTATAACGCATAAGTAGAAAAATTTCGAGTGCAAAAATATTGTTAGCCGTTATTAGCCGGGGCCTGTTTATGAAAAAGGCGGCGGACAGCGATTTCTTGCCGGAATTCAGATGGTAGATGAAGCTAACTGCACAAGAAGGTCAAGGCACTCAGTTGCACGGAAGGCTAGTTGCTCAGATGCGCAAAAGCCCAGTTGCTCAAAAAACGAGGTTGTGTGACAGCCTTATGCAAAAGCGAGTGTATATATGCAGATCGCGCCAAACTATGCGCATGATTACTCAAAAAGCGGCCTTAGTATCCGTAACAATTATTATTAAGGCCACACAACCTCGTTTTTTGAGTAGTTTGACCAAATGGCCCATCCAGCGTTGCAAAACTGAGGGCACTGAAAAAGTCGCCTTAGTCTCAGCCGGGTGTACAAATTTTGCTACTATATAGACAGGTCGAGAGGCACGGCTGATCACCGTGCCTCCCAATTACTTGCGGCCTAGGTTACAATAAGAGGGTGATTGGCCTGACCTTACAAATTTTG
>JBCFAO010000005.1:0-107933 GCA_038562165.1 Clostridiales bacterium
GCCGCCGATTTCCTTCAGATTCCGCCTCACGGCGGACACCCTTATCTTTGGCTAACAGTTCCTACTGCCAAGTCTGTAGCGGACTTTCACCGCCGAGTTACACACCCATGCCGGGCGCACAAAAACAGGGACTTATTCGCCGCCAGCGAACAAGTCCCTTCAAACTTTATTTTACAGCTTTTGCTCATCCAGCTTATCCAAGCCGTATTGCTTGATGATGTTGACCAGCTTCTCGGGATAGCCGCTGTCCGTGGCATAGCCGCAGCGCTTGAGGGCATAGGCGCCGCTGGCGCTGTGATGCATCACATCCCGGTAAGGCTGGTACCGCTCCATCCTTAAGAGCAGGTCGTTGTGGTCATCCCAGCTTTCCTGAATATTATGGTAGGCCCGGAAATTGGCGTCGATCCGGTAAGTGGTGCCGTAATACTCCTCCCAGGTGTTTGACACCACGCTGCCGGCAGTACTGCTGCCCTTGATGCCAAAGAGGTTGTTGGAGAAGAGGCCGGTGTATTTGTCTACCGGCACGCTTTGGCCCCAGCCGGTCTCCAGAATGGCTTGGGCCACCTGTAAAGCGGCCGACATGCCGTTTTGCTTCTGAGTAGCCAAGGCCATGGGTGTAACGGTGTTAATGAACTGATCTTTGGCCACCACCGGCTGAGCCCCGTAGATCTGCCCTAAATAGATTTTTACGGTGATCATTTCCGAGACTACGGTGGAGCCGTCGGCCAATTTGCCTATAGCCTGCAGATTTCTTTCCCCTTCATTGACAGATTCCGGCGTCCAGGCAACCTCTTCGGCGGCGGTGGCTGCCGTGCCCAGGGTTTTTTGGGAGCCGTTAAAGGGATTGCTGACAATATAGGATACTTCCTGTAAGGGTACATTGGCCATAGAGGAAAGCTTGACTTCGCCGGTGATTACCTGACCCGGGCCTACACCCTTCAGAATAATACCTGGCTGGGCAGGCACGGTAACGGTCTGGCTGTTGCTGGTATAGGTTTGCCCGTTGGTAGCGGTGACCACCACATACACATCCCAGGTACCGGCCATATCGGGACCGGGGAACCAGCTATGATCGCCATAGGGCTTTTCCGCCAATAGTACGGTTGCACCGCTGGCTGTATTTCTGGCCCAATACTGGGTATTGGTGACGTCAAAATTGCGGCTGATGGATAAGGCGACAGGAATTTTGCCTACATTTTCGGCTTTGAAGCTTTTCAAGGTCACTTTAGGCGTTGTATCTGCGGGCGGCACATTGGCCTGGATCTCCACAGGAGCGCTGGCATATTCGTTGCCGGCGGCATCCAGGGCAATAGCCTTTACCGTAATGGTGCCCGTTTGGCCTGCCGGTGGATTATGAGTATAGCTGAGTACCGGATCCTGTTTCATTGAACGGCTGCTTGTGCCGTCGCTCAATACGCCGAACTCATATTCCACTGCCGTGGCCTTAAAATTGACGCTGGTATTCATGGTGACGGCGCCGCTCATGATCTGGCCTTGAGTTAAGCCCTGCAAAACCACTCTCGGCTCCACAGCCAGATTGACATTTACTGCTGCCCCCGCTAAAAAATTGCCGGCATTGTCTACTACTGCCGCTGCCAGAATACCCGGGCCCCGCTCTTCTAAATCCGGCACCCATAGGGCACTGCCGCTGGCGTCGGCAGACCTGGCGGTGATTTTGCCCTCAGCGGTCAAGGGATCGAGAAACAGATATCTGACTTGGGCAGCACCCTGGGGAACACCGCTGCCATAATTAAGGGATAAGGGTACACTGTCGCTGACGGCGCCGCCGGCGGTGACGCCGTTGATGGTAATATCAAAAAAGCGGCTTTTCTCCGCAGTGGCGGCTGTATCTACCAGCACCTGCCGGTTATCGTTATCCCAAGCCACCTGAATGCCCAGGGCATTGCCTACCAGTCTTAAGGGCACATAGGTGCGGTCGCTGATGATCCGGGGAGCCACGTCGCATACGTCATAGCTGGCGCCGCCATCATAGGCCACCAAACGATTGTCGATCCACAGCTTGACGGAAGCTCCCGTATTCTTTGTGACCGTCACGGTCCGCTGCTCCGGCTCCCACACCACCTGAGCTCCCAGAGACTCCATCAACACCCGGATGGGCACCAAAGTCCTGCCTTGAGTAAGGAGAGCCTGGTCATCGGTTTGCAGCTTTTGCCCGTTAATCAATAAAGGTACCGGTTGTATATCGTTAGCTGCCGCCGCCTCCTTGGGCGCTGCGGTCAATATAGGGCCAAGCCCTAGGAAAAGGGCTAAAAGCCCCGCTGTAATCTTCTTTTTTATTCTTGTTCCCTGCAATTACTTCGCCTCCATTCTTTTACCTGTCTGTTTACACCATAATTTGGGTTTGCCCGTTCATTCTATAGCCAGCTTGTCATAACGATTTGTTATTTAAGCTCCAGGGCCTCTTTGATAAGTTTTTCCGCCGCCTGGCCATCCACAGGTACGCAAAATACCACGTAAGTCTCCTTGTCCATCAACACAGCTTGCTGCAAATAGCCGACTTCCTCAGGAGCATAAGAAGCATACACATCCTGCTGGTCCTGGCAGCGGGCTGCTAAAGCCTCTTTCAGGCGCACAGCAGCCTCTCTGTCAACAGCCTGAAAGATGATGATCTCCTCGGCGGTGGCGCCGCTGCTGATATAGTTTTTTTGAGAGGCCACATCGGCAGCATCGATACCCAGCATGGTGTAGACTATCTCAGGCTCAAGCTCTTCTAATTGATCCCTGTATTCCAGTTCCGTATGAAGCCGCTCCCCTAAAGCTGCCACATCCAAAGTAAATGGCTGAGCAGGAGGATTGCTGCCGGCCGGACCGCCGCTGCCGGCAGGGGCAGAAGAGCCGCAAGCCGCCAAAAAAACCATAAATGTCGTCAATAGTGCTAAGGCGGCAAATAAGCCCCGGCCTTTTTTCTTCAATACTGCTGTCTTCATTCTCATGATCTGCCTCCCTATTCTGCCATTGCTGCTTAAATCATACAGCATCGGATATTTCTGCAAAACGCCTCATTATAACCTGACTTTTGCATAGTCCCGCAGCGTATGACGCTTTAAAAAATCCAGCCAAACCTTACAATATTCTTTATTCAAATGAATACCGTCATGGCCTGCCTCCTCCGGCAAACAACCCTGGTCGTCTGTAAACCATTCCGTGGCGTCCAGATATTGAAGGCCTTTTTCCCAGGCCATTTCTTGGATCAGATTGTTGAACTCGGCAATACGCTGGTTTGTAAATACGTTATCCCCGGCGTCCTTTTCTGCGGATACGGGCAATATGGACTGCACATAAAACACCGCTTCCGGCTGTAAAGCCCGGATCTGATCAATAGCTTCGGCATAGGCCTCGATAAAAGACGAGGGATAAGCCCAGCCCAGCTCGTTTAAACCGATTTTAATATAGATTTTGCCAAACTGCTGCTGCTCCAAGGCCTGGAGCACAGTAAGCTTGCCGCCGCCGGTTTGGGGCACAATGGGCTTAGTCAGCAGCGTTTTGACATTGATGCCCTTTTCCGTATAAAACGTGGCTTCAGTCAAGCCGGAATACAGCATTAAGCCCATGACCCTGGAATCGCCGATAAATAAGGCATCCCGAAAATATCTCTCCCCCACCCGGTCCGTGGCCGGCACGTGATAGGAAGCCGACTGACGCAGTTCTCCCGGCTCTGCGCCGGGGCGTATGGTCTCTGCCGCCTCTTGGGAAGAGGGTTCCAACAAATCAGGGGCCGTCACCGGTTCTGAAGAATGAACAATAACCGTATCTCCCTGCACTTTGGCGGCTAAGGCCGTGTCATCGGCTGCTGCCTCAGCTCCCCCTTCAAGAGCCCTTCTATCCCCACCGCCGGTAAATAAAAGAAAAAGCAATAGGCCGCCACCGATGAAAGCAGTGAGCATATTGCGCTTTTTTGTCCTTTTTGGTGCTGCATGTCTCATCTCCGCAATTCTCCCCTGAAAAACTCTACATACTATTATACTCTTTTATTTCTTAGATTCCATCGGCTAAAGAAAAGTTCCTTTATTGTTTACAATTCAGCTTTTTTTATTTACAAAACTGCTTTTATTTATAAAACTGCAAATAAAAAAACGCCTTGGCAAAAGGCGTCTATGGCGTCTATAAAACAGCTAAAAAGCATCGGCTATCCATTGGATTTGGCTGAGTCCTAAACCTTCCTCATTGACTAAAAGGCCCAGGACATCGAAGCGGCAGGGGCTGTTTTCTTTGCCTCTGCACTGGCGGTAATAAGCTGCCAGCCGCTTCAGTTTTTGCCGCTTATAGCGGCCTACCGACTCAGCCGGTGTGCCCCAGGCTGCACTGCTGCGGCTGCGCACTTCCACAATGACTAAAACCCCGCCCATCTCACCAATGATATCAATTTCACCTAAAGGACAGCGAAAATTCCTTTCCAGGATGCGCATACCTCTGGCCTCAAGCCAAGCCACCGCCATTGCTTCGGCTTTTTTGCCCAACAGCAGCCGTTGGTCCGCTTTTGCCTTCGAGTACTTCCCCTGCTTCTCCATAGGCAATCCGCCTCCTAAACGGCAAATCACAGAAATCAGCGGCACCCTTTTGCCTCAGCCAAAGAGCTGTATCTGCTCTTCTTCCTTTGCTTTCCTAAAAAAGCTTAAAAAGGACTGGCGGTGAATAGGGCAAAAGCCTTTTTCGATGACGATTTTGCGGTGAGCCTCTGTAGGGTAGCCTTTGTTTTGGCAGAAACCATAGGCCGGATACTGCCGGTGCCACTCCTCCATCAACCGGTCCCGGTGGGTCTTCGCCAAAATAGAGGCGGCACTGATGCAAGCTATCTTAGCATCGCCTTTAATGACGGCCTCTTGGGGCAGATCCAGAGGCAGGCGCAAGGCATCCAGCAGCAGATAGTCGGGGGGTACCGGCAGGGCTGCTATGGCTCTGATCATCGCCAGCTTCGTGGCTCCAAGAATATTATGCTTGTCTATCTCTTCGGGACTGGCTTCGCCGATAGCCCAGGCTGCGGCTTTGGCCTTAATCTCTTGCTCCAGCCGCAAGCGGTTAGCCAAACTGACCTGCTTGGAATCATTAAGCCCGGGAAAAAACCAGTCCGGCTCCAGGATCACTGCCGCGGCCACCACCGGTCCGGCTAAAGGTCCCCGCCCGGCCTCATCCAGACCGGCAATAGCCTGAAAGCCCCCGGCCCGTAAAGCCTCTTCTCTTTCGGCCAGCCCGGCCAAACGCTGTCTTTCCAGGCGCTCTTTTTCCAACTGCTTCTTTTCCAGCTGACGCTTGAGAGCTTTTTCCTGCTTAAGTTTTGCTTCCTGCTTCGCTGTCGCTTTCTTGTCCTTTGCCATTCTTTCCATCCCTATCATAATACCGGCCGGTTAATCGCTATCGCGGTTAATCAGCAATATCCGGCTACTGGTTACCTGGGGTCAATCAGCAATGGCCGGCCAGCTGCCATAGCTATCCCGGGCTACTTGCCGCTATCAGTCTCTTTGCTGCCGCTGCCGTTGCTCTTTTCTTCGTCTCCGGCAGCCGCTGCAGCGCCGCAATGCTCCTCCGGCTCTTCCCAAGTAATCCGGCCCAATTTCCCGCCCCGCAGCTCATCCAGCAGGATGACAGCCGTCTTGTCCCTTTCGACAATGCCGCCTTTACGCAAAAGCCCCCGGCGCCTGCCGATAGCCTCCAGTATCGCTAAAGACAGCAGATCAGGCTGCTGCCGCCCCGCTTCTTCATCATCAGCCGGCAACCGGTCCAGAGCCAGCATAGACTGCTCCTCCTGCCAGCTCTCCAAGAGCTCCGCCACATCGGCTTCCAGCCCCGATTCCTCCACGCCATAGCGCTGTTTCAGCCGGCCCGGCCGCTGGGTGCGCAACCAGGCGATGAGCCATAAAGCCAATTCCTGCTGGGAGTAGGCATTATCGCCGATAGCGCCGGTGACTGCCAGCTTTCTGGCGCCTTCCTTATCCGTCAGATTGGGCCATAAAATACCCGGCATATCCAACAGCTCTAAATCTTGCTCCAGACGAATCCACTGCTTACCCTTGGTCACTCCCGGCCGGTCGCCGGTTTCTGCCCGGGCCTTACCGGCAAATAAATTGATCATCGTGGATTTGCCTACGTTGGGAATACCGGTGATCATAGCCCGGATCACCCGATTGCTGATGCCCCGGCTCTGACGCCTGGCCAGAATCTCTTTGGCCTGGCTCCTCATGGCCTCCGTGACCGCTTTGATCTCACCCTTGGGATTAGAACCCTTGAAATCACAGGCTACAGCCGCCAAGCCTTGCCGCCGGAAATGGCTCAGCCAGGCCTTGCTAAGCTCCTCCTCCGCCAAGTCGGCCTTGGCCAGCACCAATACCCGGGGCTTTTCCCCAATGATCTCATTAATCAAGGGATTGCGGCTGCTTTGGGGCAAACGGGCGTCCAGTATCTCCACCACCACATCCACCAATTTTAAATTGTCTGTCATGAGCCGCCGGGTTTTGGCCATATGGCCGGGAAACCATTGAATCGTCATGTTTCGCCCTTTCATTTCCATTATATACCATATTATATCATACCTGTGCTATTTTGCAAGAAAAACCGGCAATCATCAATCCGCCTCGTTCGCTTAGGCTAACTGCACAAAAATCGAAGTTGTGTAGTGACTTTGACCCCTTCAAGCCTGTTTTGCAGGGCCAACTGTTCAAAAATCGAAGTTGTGCACCTATATTTCCCTTAAATCACCAATACTTGACCTATATTCCACCG
This sequence comes from Clostridiales bacterium, assembly GCA_038562165.1. Taxonomy (GTDB): domain Bacteria; phylum Bacillota; class Peptococcia; order DRI-13; family UBA5745; genus WRMS01. The sequence goes on from JBCFAO010000005.1 coordinate 6,736, forward strand.
CATAACTTCGATTTTTGAGCAGTTCGGGAATAACCCAACCACCTTGCCGATGATTGCAGTCCTAATCCTTTTATGGTTTAAGTTTGCGGGAAGTCAGGATTTACCCCGACACCCTACAAAATTAGCAGTTAGCATGTAAAAAAAGAAAAAAGCTGTCTCGAAAGACAGCTTCCCAATATCCCTACTAGGATCTTTCCTTGATCCTGGCTGCTTTGCCGGAAAGGTTCCGCAAATAAAAGAGCTTTGCCCGGCGTACTTTACCTTTACGCAGCACCTCGATCTTCTGAATCCTGGGCATATGCACGGGGAAGCAACGCTCCACGCCCACACCATAGGAAACCCGACGAACGGTGAAAGTCTCATTAATGCCGCTGCCCCGGCGCTTGATCACAACGCCTTCAAAAGCCTGTACTCTTTCTTTAGCGCCTTCAACAACCTTAACGTGTACCTTGACGGTATCGCCAGGCCGGAATTCCGGTACGTCATTGCGCAGCTGGCCAACTTCAATACTTCTCAATAAATCCATAACTATCTATCCTCCTCCCTGCATAGATGTTCATGCCTTGCCTATCAAATCAAGACAGCGGACCATCCGTTCTTGCCAACAGGCGAATACTGATGTATTTTATCATAGAAAGCTGAACAGCACAAGCCTTTTTCTCGGACTGATCATCTCTTTTTCCCGGTCCTGATCGTATCTATTGACACTTGAAGAATAAAATAACCTATGGTAGGATATAAATAGAAATAGGAACTGCTGCTTTTTGTCGGGCGGTCAGATCCTAAATATTTGGGTAACCGCTTATCTAAATGGGTAAGCGGTTTTATTTTGTTCTGTTAAGCAACAGAGCAACGATACCTATGATCACCATACAGAATGTAAACAACTCCATATAGCTCACCATAGAGCATCCCCCCTTTCTAAAAGGGGATCAAAACCGCCAAGCAAACAGCTCCTACTTTTATAGCATACCATTTATTTCCATAAAATAAAGAAAAACATAGTTTTGTATTAAAAAAATTGATAAAAGCTAAGTTTATGCCTATATTATTAAAAAATCGACTCAAAAAACTCTATCGGGTTCTTCTCAATCCTCAACCCGGCTGTACAAAATAGCATTCCCCGATTTCCCCACAGCTTCCACAGCCCCCAAATGCCGCAGCACATTTAACGCCAGGCCGGCTTTGGCCGGGCTGATTTTTGCTGCTTTACTGAAATCCTTAGTGGTAAAGCCCCGGATTAAGGCAGGAGGAATCAGCTTTTGGTAATCCCCGACGCCGGCGATATGCACTTCCTCGCCAATCGCCAGCGGTATGCGGTCGCAGCGGCTGGAACCCCGTTTTTTTGCCTGATCCCAACCGTTCAAATAGCGGTATTCTTCCACATCTAACAGGACTATGCGCAGATTCAAATTGGGATGGGAAAGCATAGATTTAATCTTGTAAAGCTCATGAAAACAGTCGTAAGCACTGCCCAACTTAGGCGATTTCCGCTTTTTCGTGGCCTCACCCGTTTCCTGATCCAGCCAGATCAGCCATTTCACCCGGGGCAGGGGATAGACGATAGTCACCCGATGGCGGTCTAAGAAACTGGCCAGTTTTTTTCTCAGCTTGTCAAAGCTGCGGGTCTGAATTTCCCAAACCTCTCCCTCTTTAAAGATATCGGCCACAAAAGAGTCCAGGCGCTGCTCGTGGTATTCTTCTTTTGGCTCAATGTAATGCTTCAAAATGGCGTGCAGGTTTTTTTCTCCCAAGGTGCCTATGCCTTTTCTTTCCCGGTATTGATGGAGGATTTTATCCCGGGCCAGGTCAAAGGCCTCTTTTTGCTGCCCGGCCAAAGACTCCCCGGGCTCTTCCTCAAAATCATCCCTGAAATTCTCTTTAATATTCTGCTGCAAACCCAAACTCTTCCCGCCCTTTCTCTTCCTCAACCTTTTCTACAGTCGAAAAATTTTCTACTGAGGCGTTATAAGCAACGCACTAATCCGTCGATGGCCCCAAAAAGATGAGGCTTTAATTCCTGGATATCCAAGGGCTCGCCATAAATAATTGCCTGATAGCAAGTGCCTACAATTAATTCGATGATCATGAAAAGGGCAATTTTGGGGTTTTTCATGACAATACCGCTTTTCTCCAGGAGGAAAATAATTTTGTCCAGGGCTTTGGCGGGGATATCCTCGGAAATGGCTTGAGAAATAGGGGCGGAGATATTCGCTAATAGATGAGGGGGTATCTCCTTCATCGGTTTTGTGGTAATGCTGGAAAAAAGCTGAAAGGACAAATCCCGGTGAATAAAGCGGATGAGACGGCTGTCCCGGGCAAAGGCATCAATCAGCCAATCCGCAAAGCGGGTCAGCAGAGAAAGGATATCCCAATCCCCCGACGAGGGAAAGCATTCCGCCCAGGCCTCTTCCAGTAAAGCGTCGGCATAAACCTGAACCAACCGCTGGAGCAGATGCTGCTTATCCTGAAAGTATAAATAGAAGGTCCCCTTAGCCAGGCCGGCCCTTTTTACTATTTGGTCGATGGTGGTTTGCTCCGTGCCTTTTTCCACAAACAAGGCAAAGGCGGCTTCCAAAAGCTGCCCCTCCGTATGGGCCTTTTTTTCTTTGATCTTATCCATGCTGCCTCCTCAAATCCTCCCGAATCATCTCATCCCGAATCTTTCAGCCTTGCTTTTTATATAGAGGCAAACCCTCCCGCAAAGCGCCGCCGCTGATTTCCGTCATTTTTCCTGTTTGTAAACCAGTTTCCACAGGGATAGGTTTTAAGAAAAAACCTCTCCTGGTAAAAACGCAGGCCTCACCTTGAATTTCTTCTACCAAATCCCTGGGTACCCCGAAACAATTCTCTTTCTGGGCCAGGATAAATTCCACTTCCGCATTCATGCCGATCAGCAGCCCCTCATCAACTTTCTCGAAGCCAACCTTCACCGGAAAAAACACCTCATCGCCGGTAACCGCCGAAAACTCTCCGGCTCCATCCCGTTCAGCGGCAGAAGCCACCCAAAGCACCTGGCCGGCATATTCCCGGCCTGAACCGGCAATCCGAATCAAGCAGGGAAGGCCCGGCGTTAAACCTGCCATATCCGATTCTTCTACCCTGGCCCGCACCAGCAAGTTTTGATCATCTTCAACAACAAACAAGAGGCCAGAGGCAGGAACCCCCACTTTAGCAGCCATATAGGTAATGCGCCCGGCAACCGGCGCCACAATGCGGGCGTCCCGCAGCCGCAGCTTCTTCTCCTCTAAAGCCACCCGCTGCAATTCCAAAGCGATGGCCGCCGGATCCGTGTTGCGGGCTGTGGCGTCTTGTAAGGTAGCCGCCGCATTTTCCTGGCGTATCTTAGCAGACTCCAGATTCTCCCTGGCCTGGGCCAGATTATCCTTGGCCGCCTGTAACGCATCGGCATAAGCCGCCTCCGTTTTATGATAAGCTTCCTCCGCCTGAGCTAAAGCTTCCCGGGAAACAGCCTCCGCCTCAGCTAAAGCCTGGTAATTTTCCCAGGTACGCCGGGCATAATCCAGATTAGCCCTGGCCGCCACCACCGCCGCTTCATTGCCCTGCTGGACCAGCAGGGCGTTAAGCTCCCGCTGGGCGGTTTGCAAGGATAAGGCGGCGCTGGCCTGGGTGTTGCGGGCATTGGTTACCCCATTAGCTAAAGTACGCTGTTCACTGCTGAGATTAGCCTCCGCATTTTGAATGGTCAACTCCCCCCGGCGGATCTCCAATTCCAGGGTTTCCGTATCCAGCACTGCCAGCAAGTCTCCGGCAGCCACCTGCCGGCCTTCCTCCACCAACAGCTCTCGCACCTTCAAGCTGGAAGGGGCATAGATCTCCCTCTTTTCTCCGGCTTCCACCATACCTTCAGCCTGCACCGACTGCCGCAGGTTAATCTGTTGCAGAGTGTAGGCGGCAGGGGGAAGGGAACGGTAAGCATTGAAAAGAACGCTGAATAAGATGAGCATTGCCGCCCCTATAGTGATTACCGCCGCTCTGCGTATAGTTTTGGGGGAAAGGCCGGCCTTTGCCCTCCGCCATTTTGCCATTAGCTCCTGAATGTTCACCTGCATGCCTCCTGTTTTTATTCTACGCTTTTCAGGGACTCCACCATGTCGATATTGCGAATATCCTTTGTCATTACGGTATTAACAAAAAGGGTAAACAAAAAGGTCAGGGCAGCCGCAAAAAGGTAACTGGGTAAAGCGATACTTTTACCAAACATCACCCGGTCAATTTCCGCCGTCCGGATGATGTATTGATGAAGTAAAACTCCGGCGCCTAATCCTAAAGCTACGCCGATAATGGTATTAACAACGTTTTCTCGAAAAATATAGGCGGCGGCTTCCTCTTCATAAAAGCCCAGAACCCGCAAAGTGGCCAATTCCCGCTTGCGTTCATCAATATTGATGCCCGTAAGGCAAAAGAGAACCACAAAGGAAAGCAAAGCGCCGGAAATAATCAAAACGAGAACCACCACGTTAAGGGAACCGATCATATCCTGATAAAAATCTTTGACCCGGTCATTATAGGCTAATGCGGTGACGCCGCCAAAATCCAGAATATCCAGCCCCAGCTCATCCTGGCGGCTTTGGCTGAGAGCCGGGGTGCGGCAAAGCAGGGTATTATAATGAATTTTTCGATCAAAAACATAGCCGTACTGCTCCGGCGTCATGTAAAGAAAATGCTCCACATAGTTCTCTGCAACAGCCGCCACGGGAACCTGATAGATTTTATCATCCTCATCTTCCAAAGTAATGGTATCGCCGGCTTTGACCCCCAGCAGAGAAGCCAGCTTTTCTGTAATCACCACGCCTTTATCCGTTGGGTTGACGGTTTTTTCGCTGCCCGGTTCCGCTAAACGGATAAATTGGCCTAAATTTTCCGGGTCCTGGGGCACCACCAGGGTGGTTTCATGAGAGTCCTCCTTCTGGCGAAAGCTCACTTCAATATTTTCCCGGCGCTGGTATTGCCAGGCTTCTATTTCTTTTTCTGCCGTTAAAAAACGCTCCAGGGCCGAACGCTCAGAGCCTTTAGCCTCATCGGCAATGGTGATACGCAGGCTGAAATGATAGATCCGTTCAAATTGGTTGACGGTAATGGACCTAATGGAGTCCCGCAGGCCGAAGCCCGTAAGAATGATGGCGGTACAGCCGATAATACCCACCACCGTCATAGCAAAACGCTTTTTGTAACGGAGAATATTCCGGGCGGTGACTTTGGCGGAAAAGCTGAGCGCGCGCCATATGGTTTTGATGTTTTCCAAAAAGACCCGCTTGCCTCTCTGCGGCGCTTTCGGCCGCATTAATTGAGCAGGGCTCTGTCTGTATAAGGAAAAAGAAACGAAGAAAGCCGGCAACACCACACTGGCAATGCAGATCAGAAAGGCCTGGGCGCAAAGGCCCCCATAAAGGCGAACCTGAATCGGCGGCAAAAGATACATGATCCGGTAGCCGAAATTAAAAACAATAACGGGCAGCAGGCGGTAGCCTATGGCAATACCTAAAATAGTGCCGGGAACAGCCACGGCCAAAGCATAGATCAAATACTTTCTCATAACGGTTTTGGTATCGTAACCCAGGGAAACCATGGCGGCGGCAGTAGCCCGGTCATCCTCAATAATCCGCACCATGCTGGTAAAGGCCACCAGAGCCGCCACCAGAAAGAAAACCAAGGGAAAGGTATAGCTTAAAGAGTTGATCCGCCCGCTGTCTTGTTCAAAGCTGCCAAAGCCCATGGTTTTCTCCAGGCCCAGGACATAGCACTTGGCTTCGGGGAAGTCAGCCAAAGCTTTTTGGCCTTGGAGCATAGCCCTTTCCGCCAAAGCCAGAGAGGTTTCTGCGGCTCTTTTGCCTGCTTCCAAGGCACTGCGGCTGTCGGCTAAAGCATCAGCCGCCAACTCCAATTCCCCTTCGGCGGCCCCAAGGCCTGCCTGCCGGCTATAGCTTTCAGTCTGAATATTCAGTTCCTCTTGCAAAAGCAGTAGTTCTTGTTCCTCTAGCTGACGCCGAGCAGCCAAGAGAGACTTTTTCTGTTCTTCTAAAGCAGCAAGGAAAGCCTGATTGGAAGCCCCGGCAGCGTCTTCCGCTGCCGCCGCCGTTGCAGCTATGGCTAAGGCAAGGTTTTTTTCTCTTTGCCTTAAAGCGGCTAAGCCTGCCTCCAGGCTGCGGCGGGCCTCCGCCAATTCCCGGCGTCCCTCCTGGAGCATCTGCCGGCCTTGGTCTAAACCTTGCTTCAATTGATACTTTTGCCGGCTCAGTTCCGCCGCCTGCTCTTGCCAGTCCCTTTCTCCTTGAGCAAGCGCCTTCTCCTGCTGCCGCAGTTCTTCCCGGGAAGCCCGGACAGCCCGGCGGCTTTCTTCGATTTCCTTAGCCCCCTGGGCCACTAAGACCCGGCGCCGCTTTTGGACCATTTCGTCTCCCAGCTCCTGAAGCCGGTCTTCCACCGCCCCGGACATATCCTTGAACTTCTGATCAAAGCGGGAGTAGCGGCGGGGGTTAGTTAAAGTAATCTGGGCTTCCGTATAGACGTCGGAAGTAAAATCCTCTGCCGGCAAATAAGCAAAGGCGTCTAAGGTGCCGCTGCCCTTACTGGAAGAGCCTAAATTGGGCAAGAGATAAAGAGGCGAATCCACCAGGCCCGCAATGGTATAGGTCTTTCGGGTTAAAAAATCGGTAATAGGCCCGTCATCGCCGGTAAAAATCGCCAGCTCATCGCCGACGCCGCATTGAGCCATTAAAGCAAAGCGGTAATCCACCAGACATTCCCCGGGCATTAAAGTCAAACGGCCTTTCTGCAGGCTGGGAGCAGCTAGCATATGCTCAGCATTTTCCGGCAGGGAGTGAAAACGGAAAAGATAGCTGGCATCCCCGATCTGGGCAAAAAGGTCGGCAGAATAAGCCGGCTCTACCCGTTCCACCCCCGCCACCCCTCGAAAAGCCTCCACATTATCTTTAGTCAGCCCTAAATTACTGATTACTTGAATATCGTACATAGCCTGGCTGTCAAAATAACGGTCAAAAGTCAAGTTCATATCCGGGGAGGTGGAGCGCAGCCCCACAAAGAAAGCGGAACCCAAGGCCGTGATCAGCAGCAGCATCAGGGAACGCCGTTTGTTGCCCCAAATAGCCCGCCAGCAATTTTTCCAATATGCTTTTTTTCTGTTTGCTGCCGCTATTGCTTCCACTGCTAAACTCCTATATTAATATTGAAATATACTACCCGATTCTACTGCCAGAGGCGAAGGCACTTGGAGGGCGAATCAGTGCGGGCCATTAATCCCCATTGGACGAAGGACGCTAATTTACTAATTTTATTACTGATTCTGCTGCCAAAGGCGAAGGCACTTGGAGGCAAATTGTAGAATTAGCCCTGAGGAAATGGGGTTTTAATGGCTGGAACGCCAGGGATGGCGTGGAAAGCACTGTTGAGACAGGAGGTCGAATCAGTGCGGGCAATTAAACCCCATTGGACGAAGGCTGCTAATTCACAATTTGATGACTGTGCCTTCGCCTTGGCAGCAGAATCACCACTCGATTTCCTCTACCGGTACCGGCGCAGGATTCAACTCCACCTTCGAAACCAGACCGCCCCGAATGTGGATTACCCTGTCGGCCGCCGGGGCGATAGCCAGGTTGTGGGTGATGATAACCACGGTTTTTTTCAAACGCCGGCAGGTATCCTGCAAAAGGGAGAGCACCTTGCGGCCCGTGGCAAAATCCAAGGCGCCGGTAGGCTCGTCGCAAAGCAGAAGCTTGGGGTTTTTGGCAATGGCCCGGGCAATGGATACCCTTTGCTGCTCACCGCCGGAAAGCTGGGCGGGAAAATTATCCATGCGGTCAGCCAGCCCCACTGCCTGTAAAGTCTCCACCGGGTCCAGGGGCTGTCGGCAGATTTGCAAAGCTAACTCCACATTTTCTAAAGCTGTTAAATTGGGCACTAAATTATAAAATTGAAAGACAAAACCGATATCATTGCGGCGGTAAGTTGTAAGCTCTTTCTGGCCATAACCGCTGATAACCTGCCCGTCTACAATGACCTGGCCGGCAGTGGGGGTATCCATGCCCCCCAATATATTGAGGACCGTAGATTTACCGGCGCCGGAGGGACCCACTACGGCGGCAAACTCACCTTCCTCAATAGTCAGATTAATTCCCGCCGCTGCCGTTACCTCAACTTCGCCTATACGGTAAATCTTCGTTAAATTCTCTATGGTAACAAAGGATTTGCTTTCCAAGGCTGCGCCTTCCCTTCCGCGAAATGACCAATAGTCATTTTCATTGTAAAAGAAAAATGACTATTGGTCAATGGTGCAAAAATGAAATTTTACTGAATAGGAATACTATTGCCTATTCCTCAAAACCCCATTTTCCGTATCCAATGAAGCTTGTGAAGATAGGGAAATTACGTTACAATAGTATTTGTGTCTTAGCGGCATACCAATAAGCAAAGTGAAAGGAGAAGGAAATGAAGCAAAAAAGTATTGTTGCTTTGTTGGTTGTGCTCTTTATTTTTTCTATAAGCGCTTGCAGCAGTGAAGCAGCCAGCGCTTTGGAAGTTTACAATAGCGCTTTGGCGAAAAATGAGGAGTTGACCTCTTTAGACCTTAACATGAAGCTGGATATGGACATGGTGATAGGCGAGGAGAAAGTAACCATCGCTTCCGATTCAGCCATTAAAATGGAAAACCCCGCCGGTTCAAATTTAAAAATGGACATGAAAATGGATATGAGCCTCAGCGGCATTGCCGATGGGGCGGCAACTCCCGAGCAAATAACCATGCAGACTTATTATAGCGACGGTTTTTACTACATGAATATGATGGGTATGAAGGTCAAACAGGCCATGGATCTGGAAACCATTAATGCTCAGGCTGAAAACATGACAGGAATGGAGCCTTTACCGGAGGAGATTCTAAAGGATATTAAGCTCGAACAATCCGGCGACTATCAAATCCTTAGTTTCACCGGCAACGGCGAAATAATGACCGAATATATCATGAGCTATATGGGCCAGATGAAGGATTTCGTCAACATGAGCGATTCCCAAAGCATTGCCATTAAAGAGGTTTCCGGTGTTTTTTATGTTAACAAAGAGGGTTACATCGACCGCCAGGAAATGAACATTGCCATGAACGTTACCGTTGAAGGTGAAAGCGCAGATATGGATATGAAGCTGGATATAATCTATAACCAGCCCGGCAAGCAGGTAACCGTCCAATTGCCTGATGATTTGGACCAGTATCAGGAAATACCTGCCCAATAACCAGGCAAACACGCCTCTTCCAAGGCTCTCCGGCATAGGCCGGGGGGCCTTGTTTTCATTTAGCCCCTTCGTTATATGACTTCGTAAACTCAATAAACTTAGCGGCATCACTATAAATGTGGCGGTTCTTTTTCCAAATCAGGCAGATATCCATCGGAATAGGTTCCTCTAAAGGCACCCCTGCGATATCCGGCTCCATATCGGCAATCTCCTGAAACAAGAAAGCTCCCGCCCGTCCTGCCGCCACAAAATGTTTGATCGTATAAAGCTGACTGGAGGAAAGCAATACATTGGGCTCAATATCCAGGCTTTTAAAACGGCTCAGCAAAATAGCATTTTGGGAGGAATCGCTCTTAAATAGAATAATAGGCTCTTGCCGCAAGTCCTGGAGGCCCACACTGTCCCGGCAAGCCAAGGGATGGCCGGACCTGACGCAAAACACCAAACAGGTGCTGAAAATATCCAGCTTGTGCAGCTCATGATCTACGGCCTCATCCACAATGGCAATAGCTAAGTCCAGCTCCTCGCTTTTCACCAATTTATTGGTGATCCGGGAGCCCTGCTCCACCATTTCCAACTTGATTTCCGGATATTTCTCGTGGAAAGCGTCGAACATGGCGGGAAAAAGAAAGGTTCCGATCATGGGGGGTACGCCAATGCGGATCAAATTTTTGCCGCTGCCCAGGTCCTTCATCTGGGCTTCCAAAGTATCCACCTGCTCCAAAAGAAGATTGGACCGCTCCAAAAAGAATTCTCCTTCCCGGGTAAGCACCAGCCGTTTATTGATCCGGTGAAAGAGATTGACGCCAAACTCCTCCTCCAGCTCCTTGATTGAACTGGATACGGAGGGCTGGGTAATATGGAGGCTCTCGGCAGCCCGGGTTACGTTTTTATACCGGCATACCGCCTGAAAATGCCGGATTTGCGATATTTTCATCTGTTTCTCCTTCCATCATAGATAAAATCTATTATATTAGAAAAAATATGTATTTTACAGATCAGATTTTCAGAATTATGATGGAAGCAATAGATTTATAGGAGGTATCGATCATGGATTACGCGGCGGAAGCCCTGAAAATGCATGCCCAATGGAAAGGCAAGCTGGAGATTGTGTCCAAGGCTAAAGTAACAAATAAAGAGCAGCTCAGCATCGCCTATACCCCGGGAGTAGCCCAGCCTTGCCTGGAGATTCAAAAAAATGTAGACTTAAGCTACGAGCTGACCGGCCGGGGAAATATGGTAGCCGTAGTCACCGACGGCACTGCCGTCCTGGGCCTGGGGGATATCGGCCCCGAAGCCGGCATGCCGGTGATGGAAGGCAAATGCGTCCTCTTTAAGGAGTTTGGGGGCGTCAACGCCATTCCCCTCTGCATCCGCTCCAAGGATGTGGACGACATTGTCAATACGGTAGCTCTTTTGGCCGGCAGCTTCGGCGGCATTAATTTGGAGGATATCTCCGCTCCCCGCTGCTTTGAAATCGAGCGCAAGCTTAAAGAGCGCTGCGATATTCCCATCTTCCACGACGATCAGCACGGCACCGCCGTAGTAACCCTGGCTGCCCTGATCAATGCCCTGAAGGTGGTAGGCAAAGATATCCGGGATATCAGCGTAGTCACCAGCGGCGCAGGGGCCGCCGGTGTAGCCATCATTAAGCTGCTGATGGCTGTAGGCCTGAAAGACGTAGTGATGTGCGACCGGGCCGGGGCTATCTATGCCGGCCGGGAAGGGCTGAATGCGGAGAAGCAGGAAATGGCCGCCATCTCCAATAAGTTGATAAAAAAAGGCAGCATCGCCGAAGTGCTGGCAGGAGCCGACGTATTTATCGGTGTTTCCGGTCCCGGCACCATCACTAAGGATATGGTTAAAACCATGGCCAAAGACGCCATTCTCTTTCCTATGGCTAATCCGACTCCGGAGATTTTCCCCGAGGAAGCCAAGGAAGCCGGCGCTGCTGTAGTGGGCACCGGCCGCAGCGATTTTCCCAATCAGATCAACAACGTATTGGCCTTTCCCGGCATCTTCCGGGGCGCCTTGGACGTACGGGCCAGCGATATCAATGACGAGATGAAAATCGCCGCCGCTGAGGCGATAGCCGGCCTGGTATCCGACGCAGAGCTCAGCGCCGATTACATCATGCCTGCCGCCTTTGATCCCCGGGTCAAGGATGCGGTGGCCGGCGCCGTGGCCCGGGCCGCTATTAAAAGCGGTGTGGCCAGAGTTCAGCCGGTTGAATAAATTCTCCATTGAAGAATAAAGCAAACTGTGATAGGATATAAATACAAATAGGAACTGCCGCTTTTGGTGTGGCGGTCAGTTCCTCAATTACTGGGGTTGGCCGCCTGCTAGCAGGCGGCTATTTTTTCTTGTTGTTTTTCAACAACAACGAGGCTAATGTTAGAGAATCAGACAGAAGTTAAACAACTCCAGCCATGTTACTGCCATGCCATTTTTTTCCTGAAAAGAAAGCAGCATAATTGATTTACTTACAATAATTTCTATATTCTTCTCTGGTCATGGAATAGCAAACCACATCATGGACCCGGCCATCGTAAATCCCTTTGGCTTGCCGCAGAGTTCCTTCATAAACAAAGCCGCATTTTTCAATAACCCGCCGGGACTGTCTTACTTCTATATTCCATTAATACAATATTTCGCCAGTTGCCATAACGGTCCAGTCCTATCTTTTCCCGATATCCTACCATGCGAAATCCGCATTTTTCATGCAATCGGATACTGGCTTCATTATCCTGCATAATTGCTGACTGTAGTGTCCAAATACCGTTTTTTTCAGCGCTGTCTATGAGAGCTTTCATTAGTATTGTGGCAATACCCTTGCCCCTTTGAGCTTCATCAACATAAATACTAACCTCAGCTACTCCTGAGTATACGCACCGCCCCGAAACCGGCGCCAGAGCTGCCCAGCCAATTATATTATCATCCATCACGATCACTAATCTGCTGTGTTTATGATGAGCTGCTTCCCAATCGCTATACTGGGGACATTCTGTTTGAAATGTTGCCAGGTTTGTATTTATTCCTTGCAAATATATTTTGCTTATACTGTCCCAGTCACTATACTGTATCGCCCTAACTAGATATGGCATTTTTAACATCACCTCGCTATAGTAAGCATTATACTATTAATCCACCTTTTGGGGCGCCTGGCCACACTGGCCAAAGTGCAGCCCGTTGAATAAATTCTCCATTGAAGAATAAAGCAAACTATGATAGGATATAAATACAAATAGGAACTGCTGCTTTTGTCCGGCGGTAGTCCCTCAGTTATTGAGATCGGCCGCTTGCTTGCAGGCGGCTATTTTTTCTTGTTGTTTTTTAACAACAACGAGGCTAATGTTAGGAGAATCAGGCAGAAGTTAAACAACTCCAGCCATGTTACTGCCATACCATATCACCCCCCTCCTATTATTCGATAATAGGAGGGAAAACCGCCAAGCAACAGTTCCTATAGCTACATTATACCATTTTTTTCCTGAAAAGAAAGCAGCATAATTGATTTACTTACAATAATTTCTATATTCTTCTCTGGTCATGGAATAGCAAACCACGTCATGAACCCGGCCATCGTAAATCCCTTTGGCTTGCCGCAGAGTTCCTTCATAAACAAAGCCGCATTTTTCAATAACCCGCCGGGACTGTTCATTAAAGGGAAAATGATAGATGCTCACCAGATTAAGCAGCAGGGTATTAAAGCCGTAGTTCAGCACGGCTCCCACAGCCTCGGCCATGTAGCCCCGGCCCCAATAATGGCGGTTCAGGGCATAGCCCATGGCCTTAGCCCGGTTATTGTCCCGCCGCTCGTCCTTCGTTAATCCGATAGAGCCGATAACCTTATCCTCAGCCCTGTCCACAATGGCCAGCTCCCCGGAATTGCCCAGAAAATTTTGCAGTACTTCCCGGGTTTCTTCAATATCCTCATGGGGCCGCCAGCCTGCTGCCGGTCCCACCTCCGGCTGCCGGGCATATTCAAATAAATCTTCAAGATCCCACTGCTCAAAAGGCCGCAGCAAAAGCCGCTCCGTCGAAAGCCTTACCATGGCTATTCCTCCTCATTCCACCAGGCCGGCCCCAAAAGCCGGTCTATAATGATGGCGGCGGCACTGCGCACCGAAAGGTGGTTATATGGCCCTCTGCCCAAAACGGGAGCCAGCACATAATCCGCTTCTTCCATGATTTCCGCCGCCAAGCCATAGCCTGTACCAAAAAGCAGCAAATAATTACAGTCGCTATTTTCCCACAGCTTTTGCCGCAGCCCCCTATAAGAAATACTGCGGGGAAATGTACGGGCGTCAGTGACGATAGTGTAAACGGGACCGCCGTATTGAGCCTTAATCTCCTCCACTGCCGCTTTCAGGGAATCCACCAGGGCCAGCCGGGCCAAAGCCTCTTTGCGGTCGGGGTTGTACTCTGCCCCATAGCCCTCCTGCCAATAGGCCAGCAGCTCGGTTACCAGCTGTCTTTGGCTGGGGTGAGGATGAATGATGAAATATTTATTTAAATCATAAGTAGCTGCCGCCCGGGAAATATCGTGGATATCCAGATTGGTCACCGAAGTGGCTACCATCTCGCTGTTTTTATTATAAATAGGATAATGAACCAGACCTAAAAAAATTCGATTTTCTTTTGTCATACGCCCTCTTATATACCTTTTTATATGCCTTCTTCCCGGCAGATTTCCTCCAGAAATTTTTGATCCTCCCGGCTTAAATCAGCAGCTTCCAGCAGCTCCCGCCGCCGCAGCCAGGTTCGCCGCAAGGCTTCTTTACGCCGCCAGCGGCGGATTTCTTCGTGATTGCCGGAAAGCAACACCTCCGGCACCTCCATGCCCCGAAACTCCCGGGGCCGGGTATAATGGGGATGCTCCAGCAGCCCGTCGGAAAAAGAATCGGCCTCATGGGAAGCCGCCTCACCCAAGACGCCGGGAATCAGCCGGCAGAGGCTGTCGATAACCACCATAGCCGGCAGCTCTCCCCCGGTCAGCACATAGTCGCCGATGGAAATCTCTTCATCGGCTAAAGTCCTGATCCGCTCATCAAAGCCCTCATAATGGCCGCAGATAAAGATCAACTCCTGCTCCCGGGCCAGCCTGGCCGCCGTCTGCTGGGTAAAGGGCGCTCCCTGAGGACTCATGAGGATTACCTTGCCCCCGTAAGCCTCCTTAGGCCCCCGCACCGCCTCCAAAGCCGCAAAGATAGGCTCCGGTTTAAGCAGCATGCCGGCGCCGCCGCCAAAGGGTATGTCATCCACATTTTTATGTTTGGATAAAGCGTAATCCCGGAAGTTCACCGTCTCAAAGGTCAGAAGGCCCTGCTCCCTGGCCCGTTTAAGAATGCTGGCGCTCAAAGGCCCCTCAAACATTTCCGGGAATATAGTCAATATCGCTATTTTCATTGGTACAGCTCCAGCAAGCCCGCCGGCAATTCCACTTCCATACGGCCCTGGTCCAGATCCACGGATTTAATTACCGTTTTCAAGGCCGGGACCAAGATCTCCCGTTTGCCTTCCTTGACTACGTAGATGTCATTGCTGCCGGGCTGCAGCACTTCGGTGAGAGTGCCGTAGCAAACATCCTTTTCCCACACGGACAGGCCCTCCAGCTGATAAATGTAATACCTGCCTTCGGGCAGCGGCGGCAAATCCTTTTCCGGCACCTGCAAGTAGTAATTCTTCAGCTTCTCCGCCTGGGTGAGATCAGCCGCTTCCTCAAATGTCAGCATAGCCATATCCTTATGGTAGCGAAGACCGGTGATGGTCAAAAGCTGCCCCTTCTCTCCCGCCTCGTCAGGACTGGCGTAGACCTGTTCCAGCCCTTCAAATCTTTCCAGGCTGTCGCTGAAAACTTTTACCTTAACCTCGCCTTTTATGCCGTGGGTATTGACGATTTTGCCGATTGATATATACATGGCCTCACCATATCCTTAAAAAAATTTACAACCGGGAAGGCAGTCACCTTTCCCGGCTGTTTCGTTGATCAATCTTCATCCCGGGGGATAATATCCACCGCAATTTTTTTCTTTTCTTCCTGGCCTGCCGCAGCTTTTACCAGGGTGCGAATGGATTTGGCGATCCGGCCCTGTTTGCCGATCACTTTTCCCATATCTTCCGACAAGACTTTCAGCTCAATGACAATGGCCTCTTCGTCTTCCCGCTGGGTCACCAGCACCTGATCGGGATGTTCAACCAGTGCCTTGGCCAGGTATTCCACCAGATCCTTCATTTTATCCTCCTTATCCTTCAGATACGCGTTAGCTGCATCTTTTGCCGGGGGGATTAGACGGATTTGGTGATTACACCGGCTTTCACCAGCAGAGCCTTAACCGTATCGGAGGGCTGAGCGCCGGTACCTACCCAATATTTGGCCCGTTCCTCATTGATATTGATCACAACAGGGTTTTTCGTGGGATCGTAGTAACCGATCTCCTCAATAAAACGGCCGTCTCTGGGATAGCGGGAATCAGCCACTACCACCCGGTAAAAAGGGGCTTTTTTTGCACCCATCCTTCTTAAGCGAATTCTTGTTGCCATTTGCTTCACCTCCTTATTTTAGTTTCATTTATCAATATTTATACTTTAATCAAAAAGGCAGTTTAAAACCTTTTTTACCCTTGCCCATCTGGCCAAACTGCTTGATCAACTTCTGGCTCTGCTCAAACTGCTTGATCAGCCGGTTAACGTCGGCTATGCTGGTGCCGCTGCCGGCGGCGATGCGCTTGCGGCGGCTGCCGTTGATGATCTGGGGCCGGCGGCGTTCTTCCGGGGTCATGGAGCGGATGATGGCTTCCGTATGAGCCATATCCTTCTCGTCCACCTGCATATCCTTCAGCCCTTTGATCTTGCCGGCTCCCGGCAGCATTCCTAAAATCTGATCCAAGGGTCCCATGTTTTTCATCTGTTGCATCTGCTCCAGGAAGTCATCCAGCGTCATCTCCGCTTTGCGCATCCGCTGTTCCATTTCCTGCGCTTTTTTCAGGTCCACATTGGCCTGGGCTTTATCGATCAGGGTCAGAATATCCCCCATGCCCAATATCCGGGAAGCCATCCGGTCGGGATAAAAAGGCTCCAAAGCGTCGGTCTTTTCGCCCATGCCCACGAATTTGATGGGCTTGCCGGTAACGGCTTTGACGGATAAGGCGGCGCCACCCCGGGTATCGCCGTCCAGCTTGGTCAGAATCACGCCGGTAAGCTCCAGCCGCTCATTGAAGGTCTCAGTGACCTTCACCGCATCCTGACCGGTCATGGCGTCCACCACCAGCAAAATCTCCTGAGTTTTTACCGCGGCACAAATGGCCTCCAGCTCTTCCATCAATTGATCGTCAATATGGAGCCGGCCGGCGGTATCGATGATCAGCATGTCCATGGCCTGGCGCTCCGCCTCGGCGTAAGCACCCTTAGCAATATCCACGGGGCTGGTCTGATCACCCAGGGAAAACACCGGTACCTCCAGTTGCTCTCCTAAAACCTGCAGCTGCTTGATGGCTGCCGGCCTATAGATATCACAGGCTGCCAGCATGGGCCGCCGTCCTTGCTTCTTAAAGTAACGGGCCAGCTTGGCGCTGGAAGTGGTTTTGCCGGAACCCTGCAAACCCACCATCAGGATCACCGTAGGCCCCCGGCCTGCATTGGTAATCTGGGAGGGGTTATTGCCCATCAGCGCCGTCAATTCCTCATTGACGATCTTAATAACCTGCTGGCCGGGAGTGAGGCTCTCCATAACCTCAGCGCCCACGGAACGCTCCTTCACCGTGGCCACAAAGCTTTTGACCACTTTAAAGTTGACGTCGGCCTCCAAAAGGGCCATCCGTACTTCCCGCATGGCCTCGTCTACATCCTGGGGAGAAAGCTTGCCCTTGCCCCGCAGTTTTTTAAATACATTTTGCAGTCTGTCTGCTAAACTTTCAAATGCCATAAAATCTCCTCTTGGCTGAACATCTGCGCCCCAATATCTAAGGATAGCAGATTGCATCCGAAGGATTGAGGCCGAAGGCCCATCTGCGTGCTACGTATCTTCCCGCAACCGGCTGATCAGGGCTGCCAATGCCTCCCTGGCCTCTGCCTTCAAGCCTTTGCCGTTTGCTGCCAGCCAGCTTTCAAAACCACCGGCCAGCTCTTCCCTGGCCGCCTCCTGCCTCTCATTGGCAGCAATCAGGCCCAGGGCCTTCTCATAGCGCTCCAGCTTCTCGTCGGTACGGCTGACTAAATCATATACTGCATTACGGGATACCTGAGCAAACTGGCTGATTTCTCCCAGGGAAAGATCCTGCTGATAATACCACTCATAAATATCCCTTTGCTTCTCCGTCAATAGGGGACCGTAAAAGTCCAGTAAAAAAGCCCGCCGGGCCACGTCTTTCATAATGCCTCCTGTGTTAATCCGCCCATTCCGGCGGCAATCAATATGCCGCTTAACACATCGACAAAAGTCATTTTACATGAGCCCGCAGACTTTGTCAAGGGTTTTCCCTTGGCATCAAGTATTTTTACTGGACAGCCAGGGTTTTCTCCGGCAGCAGCAGCAACGGCCGCGGCACCGTGGCAACGGCAGCATATCCGGGGATGATGCGCAAAAGCAAATTTGGGGTTGGTAACGGACTTTTTTGGTGTTCTCAGCCTGTTCCATTCATTCCAATCACTGCGACGACCTGTTTTGCACAAAATTGCAGGTTTGTAACGATTCGCTGAGGCTAACTGTGCAAAATTGCAGCTTTGTAACCCCTGCTAACGGCTATTTACCCAAAAAGGCATACTTTATAATGAGATTCGTTCCTTAAATAGTGTCCCGCTTCATCTCCTCCCCTAAATACAGACCAGGAGCCTGCTAAAAATAGAATCGATAGATGACAAACTTGCAAAATTGAGCAGTTAGCTCCATCAAACCCCAACCTGCAAAATTGCACAGCCAGCCCCTGTTAAGACCTCGCTAACTCCCCGGCTAATTCCCCGGCTAATTCCCCGGCTAATTCCCCGGCTAATTCCCCGGCTAATTCCCCGCCCTCCCATAAAATAGGCGCACAACAAAAAATCGGCAGGCAGCGAACCCCTCGCTGTCTGCCGACACATATCGCCCTGTCTTATCACGGCGCAGAAGATTCAACAAACGCCTCCGTCACATTCCGGACAAAAGCTCCTCCGCCTTTTGCTGCACCTCAAAAAGAATCTTCTCCTTATCCAAGGTTAAAAATTCTTTTTTGCGCAGCACCAGCCGGCCATCGATCATCACCGTATCCACATTGGCAGGACCGGCGCTATAGACTAGCTGCGAGATCGGATCGATGAGAGGCCGCATATTGGGCTGATCCAGGTCGATTAAGATAATATCGGCCTTTTGGCCCACAGCTAAAGTGCCGCATTCCGGAAAACCGATGGCTTTAGCGCCTATGGGGCAGGCCATCTGCAGCACTTGGGCTGCCGGCATCAGGGTTGGATTGTGGCGCTCTCCTTTGTGGATCAAAGCCGCCCCCCGGATTTCTTCCCACAAATCCAGATTGTTGTTGCTGGCGGCGCCGTCGGTACCCAGAGCCACCGGCACGCCGGCAGCCATCAGCGCCGGTATTTGCCCGATGCCGCTGCCCAGCTTTAAATTGCTCTGGGGATTGTGGACCACGCTGACTTTTTTATCTTTCATAATCCGGCGGTCGTCCTCCGTCAGCCAGACGCAGTGAACGGCCAAAACCGGCACCCGGGGGACCTGATCGAACAGTCCCAGGGAATTCAGCCGTTCCACCGGAGTCATACCGTATTTGGCCAGGCTTTCGTTAAACTCCGTCCTGGTTTCCGCCACATGTATATTCAAGCCCACCTGCAGTTCCGCAGCCTTAGCCAGAATTTCCTGCAGATACTCATCGGAGCAGGTATAAGGAGCATGGGGAGCCAACCAAAACTTAATCCGGCCTTCCCCGGCATTCTGCCATTTCTTAAAAAGCGCCTCAGCCTCCGCCAGCCGGCCGGCGCCGCTGCCGGGGCCGGCAGCATCGGTAAGCCCCCGGCCCAGATTAGCTCGGATGCCACTGTCCAGCATAACCTGGGCTACTTCATCCATAAAGAAATAGGAATCGCAGCAGCAAGTAGTGCCGGAGCCGATCATCTCCAGAACGGCGCTGGCAGCCCCGATGGCAGCAGCGCGGCCGTCCAGCTTGTCCTCCAAAGGAAATATCCGCTTGAAAAGCCAGTCTTCCAGAGTCATATCGTCGCCGGCTCCCCGGAAAAGGTTCATCACGCTATGGCTGTGGGCATTAACCAGACCCGGCATAGCAATGAAGCTCTGAGCTGGGATTGGCGTCAACTCACCGTATTTCGCCGTCAAAGCCGGCAGCTCTGCCGATAAATCCTCACCGATGGCCACAATCCTATCCGCCGCCACCGCAATATCCCCGGTAAACCAGGGCTTCGAAAAACCGGGCTTATCCTCCTTATCCCCCAGATCTCCCGTCAAGGGAGCCAAGGGAGTCACAGGCACGATCAGGGCTCCTTTAATCAGCCAAGCCATAGTTCTATTCCTCCCCTTCCCCGATTTCAAACAGCCGGCGGCTGAAGCCCTGGGCATCGAAAGGCTGCAGATCGCCAATCCCCTCGCCCCAGCCGGTAAACTTCACCGGCAAACCGTATTCATGTTGAATGCCCAGCACCACGCCGCCCTTGGCGGTACCGTCCAGCTTCGTCAACACCACACCGGTAACGCCTGCAGCCTCCTTAAACAGCTTGGCTTGGGAAAGGGCATTCTGCCCCGTAGTGGCATCCAGCACCAGCAGCACTTCCCCGGGCTGGCCGGGATGCTCCCGCTCAATAATCCGCCGCAGCTTCTTCAGTTCTTCCATG
Source organism: Clostridiales bacterium (assembly GCA_038562165.1). Classification (GTDB taxonomy): domain Bacteria; phylum Bacillota; class Peptococcia; order DRI-13; family UBA5745; genus WRMS01. Next base: position 26,830 of record JBCFAO010000005.1, read on the forward strand.
AGATTACTCTTGTTTTGCAGGCGGCCGGCAGTGTCCACCAAAAGTACGTCCACTTTGCGGGAATGGGCGGCAGCCATGGCATCATAGACTACGGAACCGGGATCGGCGCCCTCATGGTGGCGGATCAGCTCCACACCCGCCCTGCCGCACCAAACCTCCAGCTGGTCAATGGCCGCTGCCCGGAAAGTATCCGCCGCCGCCACCAGCACTTTTTTGCCCTGGCTCTTTAATTGGTTGGCCAGCTTGCCGATGGTGGTGGTTTTGCCTACGCCGTTGACCCCCAGAAATAAAACTACCGTCAAGCCTTGAGGCTCTAGCTGCAACTGGTGATCCCCCGCCTCCAAAAGCTCGGTGATCTGCTGCCGAAAGCAATCGGCGCAGGCCTCCACGGAGTCAAGGCCCTGTTTCTTGGCCTCCCGGCGCAGATTCTCCACCAAATCCATGGCCGTTACAGCGCCTACATCCGCCAGGATCAATTGTTCCTCCAGTTCCTCAAAAAAGCTTTCATCAATCTTCGTCAAGCCCATGGCCTGGCCGATTTTTTTAAATAGATTGCCAAACAAGCCCACTTACTCGTCCTCCATTCGCACGCTTAATACTTTGGATACCCCGGAAAACTCCTGGGCGGAAATACCGTAAATCACATCGCCGATAGCCATGGTGCCCCGGCGGTGGGTAATAATAATAAATTGGCCGCCGCTTCCACTGTACTCTTTGATTAAAGCGGCAAACCGGTCCACATTGGCCTCGTCCAGATTGGATTCAATTTCATCCAATATGCTGAAAGGGCTGGGTCTCACCCGCAGCATAGCCATCAAAAGGGAAATAGCCGACAGAGCCTTTTCGCCGCCGGAGAGCAGGGATAAATGCTGCAGTTTCTTGCCGGGAGGCTGGGCAATGATATCCACGCCGGTTTCCAGCAGATTGCCGGGTTGCGTCAGCACTAAGCTGGCCCGGCCGCCGGCAAAGAGCCGCTGAAACACGGCATTGAACTGTTCGTTGACCTCATCAAAGGTTTCTTTGAATTTATTGGCCACCAAGGCGTCCATTTCCTGGATCACCGTCTCCAAATCGGCTTTGCCCCGCAGCAGGTCCTCGGTCTGCTCCGTCAAAAAGGCCAGTCTTTCCAGCAGCTTTTCATATTCGGTCACCGCAGCCAGATTAACCTCCGGCATGGCTTCAATCTGTTCCCGGATCTCTTTTACCCGCTGCTGGCCTTTGCGTTTTTCTTGAATCGGCTCGATGGTTTCTAAAGCCACTTCCCAATCCAAAGCAAATTGCTGGGCCAGACGGCCGGTCCATTCCTCCAAATTGGCGGAAAGCCGTCCCTCCTGGACCTGCAACTGCTGCCGCCGCTCCTGCTTCGTCTCCAGCTCCTGGCTGATGGCCTTCTGGCTTTCATCCAGGCTGGCGGCTTCCGCTTGCAGCTTCTGCCGATTTTCCTGAAGCTGCTTTTTATCTATTTCCAAAACAGACAATTTTTCATCCAGGGCCAGAATGCTTTTGCGATGCTGCTCCGCCCCTTGGCGATACTGGCGGCTGCGGCTCAGGCAAAGACCGGCATTATCTTTCTGGGCCGTAATCATGCTTTGGACCTGCTCCATCCGGTTGCGGATGAAACGGCCTTCTTTATCAAAAGAGTTGAGCTTTTCTTCATCACCGGCCAAGCCGATCCGCAGCTCCGTCAGCCGCCTTTGGCGGTTGGCCCGCTGGCTTTGCAGAAGCTGGATATCCTGCTTCAATATCTCCATTCTCTGACGGTTGGCGGCGATATCTTCGGCCAGATACTGACGCTCCAAAACCAATCCTTCCAGCAAGGCCAGGATTCTGGCCTGTTCCTGCTCCCCCTCTTCATGCTGGCGGCCCAGCATCTCCAATTCCTCAGCCAGCCGTTTTTCTTCCTGCCGGCTATGGCTAAGGCTGTTTTCTATGGCAGCCAGTTCCACGCCTCTTTGCTGCTGCTGCTCCTTTAATGCCTCCAGCTGCTCTTTGGCGGCGGTCCAAAGACGGCGCAATTCTTCTTCTTCTCTTTCCCCTTCCACCAGATCCTTGGACAGCTGACGGATATCCCGGTCCAGCTCCTCCAACTGCCGCCGCCGGCTGATAAAGCCGCCGCCGCTGAGGCGGACGCTGCCGCCGGTCAGGGAACCGCCGGCATTGACCACCTGGCCGTCCAGAGTCACCATCCGGTAGCGGAAGCCGTTTTCCCGGGCTCTGGCCACCGCATTGGACAATTCATCCACCAGCCAGATGCGGCCCAGCAGAAATTCCATAGCCGGCAGAAAGCGGTCTTCAAAATCCACCAAGTCCACCATCCGGCCGATAATACCCTTACCTTTAGGAAAAGCGCCACTATCCAGAGAACGGTTTTTTACCGTATCCAGCGGCAAAAAAGTTACCCGGCCTTTATCAAAATTCTTCAGCCAGCGAATGGCGTCCTGGGCGCTGCGCTCCGTTTCGGTAATCACGTTTTGGGCTTGTCCGCCCAAAGCAATCTCCACCGCCAGCTCATATTCCTTATCTACCCGGAGGCTTTGGGCCACAGTGCCCAGAATCCCCGGCAGCCTTTCCTTGCTGCGGCGCTGCAAAATCTCCCGCACGCCTTGAGCATAGCCCTGGCCTTCTTTTTCCATCTCATCCAGCAGCTTATATTTGGAGTGAGCCTGGCCCCGCTCTGCTGCCAAAGCCCGGTTGGCCTGCTGCTTGGCCCGCAACTGATCGGCAATCTCCTCCACTTTGGCCTGGGCCTCATGGATGTTCTTTTCCCGCTGGATTTTTTCCGCCATGTGGGAATTGCGCCGGGCTTCCAAAGAAGCAATCTGCTCTTCAATTCTTTGGTTCTCCTGAGCCAGCCGCCGCCTGGTTTCCGCCAGCCGCTCCTTCTGCTTTTCGGCGGAAGTCAACTGCTCTTTATAGCCAACCTCCTGGTTTTGCAGGCTGCTGTCTTTGCGCAGCAGCTCAAAGTGGTCCTCTTCACCTTTTTCCAGGGCCTGGCCTTTGGCCTCCCCCTCAGCCTCAGCCTCTTTTTGCTGGGCTTCTTCTTCCGCTACCAAAGCTCTGGCCCGGCTGACCTGCTCTGCTAAGACGGCCTCCTGATCCTTGCGGGACTGCCATTCCGCCGACAAGCCCTGCCACTCCTCCTGAAGCTTTGCCCCTTCGCTTTCCAGCTCTTTGGCCTGTTTCTCCAGATCTTCACTGCGCTGAAGCTCCGTGCGGCATTCGTTTTCCAGCCGTTCCCGCTCCAAGCTCTGGCGGTAAATCTCTTCCTGCAGCTTATTGATCTGCTCGTTTAACTGATCCAAAGCCAGGCGGATACTTTCCTCCTGACCCTGAGCCGTCAAAAAGCCGGTGCGCTGGCTTAAAATAGCTTCGGAAAGCTGCTCCAGCTCTTGCTGCAGGCTTTGCAGCTTATCCTTAGCCTGGCGGATTTCTCCTACCATCATCCCCATTTCCAGGCCGTCTAATTCTTCCTTCAATAGCTTGTATTCTTTGGCTTCTTCGGCCTGCCTGGCCAAAGGGGCCTCCTGGGCCCGCAGCTCCAACAGCAGGTCCTCAATGCGCAAAAGATGCTGGCCCGTCTCCTCCAGCTTTCTCACCGCTTCTTTTTTGCGGTAGCGGTATTTGATGATGCCGGCGGCATCCTCCAGAATCATCCGTTTTTCTTCCGGACGGGAAAGCAGTATCTCCTCCACCCGGCCCTGGCCAATCATGGAAAAGCCCTCCCGGCCAATACCCGTATCCATAAACAGCTCATGGATATCCCGCAGCCGGCAGGGAACCTTATTGATCAAATATTCGCTCTCTCCCGAGCGGTAAAGCCGGCGGGTTACGGTGACCTCTTGAAAATCCAGGGGGAAAGCGTGATCGCTGTTGTCGATGGTCAGCGAAACCTCCGCCATGCCCAGAGATTTCCGCTTTTCGCTGCCGGCAAAGATCACGTCCTCCATCTTGCCGCCCCGCAAGGATTTGGCGCTTTGCTCCCCCAGCACCCAGCGGATAGCGTCGGCCACATTGGACTTGCCGCTGCCGTTGGGTCCTACCACAAGAGTAACCCCGGGCTGAAACTCCAGGGCGGTTTTATCGGCAAAAGATTTGAAGCCATATAGCTCCAGCCTTTTTAGGAACATAGAATAAATTCCTCTTTCCCGTTTTTATCGTTATTGGGGCTGCCGGCGGCTACTGCGGCTGCTGCGGCTGCTTGGCCTCTTTCGTCCTAGACGGAGTCTGAGACAGAGTCTTAGACTCTGTCTTGGTCAGCCGCCGCAAAGACAGCTTGGCCGCCTGCTTCTGGGCCTCCTGCTTTGTATTGCCCCAGCCCCGGCCGATTTCCTTCCCATCCAGATAAGCCGCTGCTAAAAACAGCTTCCGGTGGTCCGGCCCTTTTTCTTCCAATATCTCATAGGACAGCTTTCTGTCATTGGTCTTCTGAACCCAGGCTTGCAGCTGTCCTTTATAATCCTCATCCACATCATCGGTAATCAAATGGCGGCTGGCCTCCAGGGATCGGAAAACGAAATCCTCCAGAGCCGGCAAAGTAGCGCCGCACAAATACAGAGCCCCTAAAAGGGCTTCAAAAGCATCGGCCAAAACAGAAGGCTGGCCGGCGCCGCCGGCGGCGGCAATACCCTTGCCCAGCTTCAGGTGCTGCCCCAGGCCCATAACGGAAGCGGCGGCGGCCAGGGATTTTTCACAAACTAAAGAAGCCCGCAGCTTCGTCAATTCTCCCTCCTGGGCTTGGACATTATCTAAATATAATTTCTGGGCCGTCAAAAAACCCAGGACGGCGTCGCCCAAAAACTCCAGCCTTTGGTTGCTGTCTAAATAAGGGTCACCGTCTGAGGCAACGGGATTTTCCATACAATATGAAGGATGGCGGAAGGCCTGGTCAATAAGCGCATCTTGTATACGAATACCTGCCAGCCGGTCCAGCCCAAGACCTGCAACTATATCATGGGTTTCCATTACGTTTCCTTCCCGGCTTACGCCCGCAAAAAACGATTAAAAACGATTGTTTTCGCCATTATGAAAAACGCCTCCGGCACTGGTATACGGTGTCCGAAGGCATATAGAAGCTTTAAGGCCCATTAGTTGATGCGATCTTTAATATACTCCGTGATATCGCCAACTGTGCGAATTTTCTCGGCATCCTCGTCAGGGATCTCAATATCAAATTCCTCTTCCAATGCCATAATCAGTTCAACAACATCCAAGGAATCCGCATTTAAATCGTCAAAACTTGTGCTATCCGTCAAATCTGCCGGCTCCACACTCAATTGGGCAGACAAAATACCTTTAATCTTATCGGACAGGTTCACAGGGTCACCCCCTTCCGCTTCATGATGCCAAACTTGACTTTATTAAGGATATCAAGTTGCTTTCCATCGGTCAAGACTTTTCCTGAAGATTTTTTTCAATATCTTTTTCTTCTTTTTCCTTCTTTAATACCAGCCGCTGAATCGCAGCGGTTTAATGGGCAGAATCCCTTAGAATTTATGCTCCGCCAGCTTAACCATCAATCCCGATTCGATCCACTCCTCGGTTCTTAAAATTGCCGCCCGGATAGCCTTGGCCTTGGAGCTGCCGTGACAGACGATACTGAGGCCATTGATGCCTAAAAGGGGCGCGCCGCCAATCTCCTCGTAATCCAGCTTTTTCTTTACTTCTTTTAAGGCCGGCTTCAAGAGCAGCGCTCCCAGCTTGCTGCGGCTGTCGGCGTAAAAGGCTTCCTTCATCATGGTGAATAAAGCGTCAGCGGTGCCTTCCATGGTCTTTAAGGCCACATTGCCGGCAAAGCCGTCGGTAACCACCACGTCAGCCTTGCCGCTGAAAATATCCCGGCTTTCAATATTGCCGCAAAAGCCCAGGCCTTCTTCTACCGCTAAAAGCTGGTGGGCCTTTTGGGTGCGCTCGTCGCCCTTCTCCGCTTCTTCGCCGTTGCTCAGCAGAAACACCCGGGGATTTTTGGTTCCTAAAGCAATCTCCGCATAAATCTTGCCCATCCAGGCAAATTGCAGCAGGTTCTCCGGCGTAGAATCCAGGTTGGCGCCGATATCCAGCACCACCCGGGGCCCTGCCAGGGTAGGTATGCAGCCGCAGATAGCCGGCCGGTCCACTCCCGGCAAACGGCCCAGGCCAAACAAGGCGGCTACCATTTGAGCGCCGGTGCTGCCCGCCGATACTACGGCTTCAGCCCGGCCTGCCTTGACCAGCTTGGTAGCTACGGTGATGGAAGCATCCTTCTTTTTGCGGTAAGCCATAGCCGGATGCTCATCCATTTCGATGACCTGGCTGCAATGGACAATTTCCACTCTTGACTCCGACTCCGCCTGGGGCCAGTGCTGCAAAACAGCTTCCCTGTCCCCCGCTAAAAGCAGCTCCAGCTTTGGCGAAGCAGACAAAGCCTGCCGGGCCCCTGCCAAAATCTCAGCCGGCCCGTGATCTCCTCCCATGACGTCCAACGCTATTCTCATTCTCATTACCCCTATCTAATACTCTGCAACTCCAAAAAGCACTTGGTTATAAGAAAAAACCCTCCCGGTTCATTGAGCCAATGCCGGGTAAGGCAAGCCTCAAAAGAATCCTTCCGCAAAGCCGTCTGCCGAAAGCCCTGAGGATACAAGGAGAGTCCATCCGTTAAAACATTATTGATTGTCGTTGCCATAACATCCCATACTGCCGGGAAGACTAAAAGCTTAGTCCTCTTTCTTAGCCGGTGCAATGGTGATATTTTCGTTGTAATAGCCGCATGAAGGACAAATCCGATGAGGCATTTTGAACTCATGGCATTTGGGACACTCCACATAATTGGGAGCTTCCATTTTCATTGCCTCGGCGCGGCTTCTCCGTACCCTGGCTTTGGAATGACGATGCTGTTGTACACCCATGATCCACACCTCCTTTAATGAAACCGTCTTATTTATGGAATAAATCTTTTAATGCTGCTAACCGGGGATCGATTTCTTCCTTGGGGCAGGGGCAATCGCCTTCGTTTAAGTCCTTGCCGCACTGCGGGCATAAACCCTTGCAATTCTCCCGGCAAAGCACCTGCATAGGAATAGAAGTGAGCCATATCTGACCGGCAATATCCCCTAAATCAATAACGGGATCCACTTCCGCAAACTCCTCGTAGCCGTAATCTTCTTCAACGTCTACCGCAAGGTCCTGCTCCACAGGAGACAAGCAACGGCTGCAAGCCAACCGAACCTTGGCTTCCAAACGGCCTGCAAGACGAAAGTCATTGCCGCCGTTGGTCAGCGTGCCCCTAACATGGATGGGTGTCAGCAAAACGTAATCCTCTTCTCCCCCTTCCGGGGAAAGAAGGAAATCAAAGGCTTCCACAGCCCCCGGCTCTTGTCTTAGCCGGCCGATTTCTATTTTCATTGCGTACCCTGCCTTAAAAGCTTTTTGATAAAATACCAAAAGTCATTATATCAGCAGGCCTACCCTTTGTCAATGACCGAGCCGGGAATTAGCGAATTATCGCGGCACAAGATAGCACCTTAAGGTAGAAGTGTGCAAAATTGCAGGTTTGCCGCTGTTCAACAAGGCTAACTGTGCAAAATTGCAGGTTTGTCAACACAAAAATAGGCCTCGACTTTGAAATTATAACCCCAAAAGTTTGTTTATACCATAAAGCTGGAATTTCAAACAAAAAAGCGTATAAATGAGGACTACAAACCGAGGGCACTGAAAAAGCACCCCTTTTATGAGACAAAAGGTTTACTTCTCCTCAATTCGCCGAAAGAGGAAGATCCATTTGGTGAAAGTTGAAGAAGAAAAAGCGCTCATTGCGCTGCTGCCAGCTCCTTTAACCGGATCATCCTCTTTACATTGGCCACAAATGCCGTGAAATACATCTGAATTCGCATACCGAATAAGCCCACATACTTGCATCGGTCAAGTCCATGAACTTGTTTCAACTCGGCGTTTTTCGCCTCGATTTTATAGCGTTCCTTTATTCGCTTGTTAAAATACTCCGTTTGCTCAAAGGCATATTGCTTTTGGTGGGTTTCTCCGGAAAGCTTAAGACAATAGGATTTTCTTTTGGCCCCGCTTTTGCAGCAGCTTCCATAACGCGGACATGTTTTGCAGGTTTTCACACTGAACCAATAAACGTAATATTGACTGCCGTTTTTATGTTTCCTGATTTGGTAGCTCATGGCCAAATGACCTTCAGGGCATTGCATCATCCCCGCATCTTTATTGTAGAGGAATCCCTCGTCTCTGGGGTGGCCGTTGGTTACTGCGGCACTTAAGCGAGAGATTAGTTTGATGTCGCGACCTTCACAATACTCAATATTGGCTTTGCTGGAATAGGCTTTGTCTCCGATGACTTCCTCAACCTTCACTCCCTTTTTTACGGTTTTTTCAATCAAGCTTTGCAGCCTAGGGGTATCCGGTTCCTGGCCAGGTGTAACCTCAATGGCGGTGATCAGCCGTTCATCGGTCATGGCAAGATGGTTTTTGTAACCGAAGAAACTGCTGTCTTTACTTTTATGGCCTGTCTTTGCCTCGCCATCGTAGCTGGATTGGATGGTTTTGATTTTGTCATCCTCCAGCATTTCCTCTATCCTATCCCTCAGTTTCTGGGCCGTTTTGCTTTCCAGGCAATGGGCAAGGCCTTCCACCAACACTTTGGTATAACGGATTTCTTCCTCAAGTTCTGCGGTCTCCGCGGGCTTCTCCGGAAAAGATTGAGCAAGCTCCGGTTGCGTTTTGTAGATTTCCTTCCGCAAAGACTTCGCTAATCTCCTCAATACCTGGGTTGGGGTCTCCCGGTTTCCCTTGCTGTGGGAGTGGGTGGAATCCACGATGACGGACTGGGACTTGATCAAGTTCTTCTCGATCGCCTGATGAATGGTTTCCCCCAGCATTTCTTCCAGGATATCTTCATTGATCCGTGTCTTTCTGAATTTCGTCAGCAAACTCGGGTCAATCGTTCCTTCTTCCGGCTGCAGTCCCACAAAATATTTGTAGGCCATGTTATACCTAAGGTCTCTAACCAGTACTTCATCGGAAAGATCGTAGAGTCGCTTCAAGAAAAGGATTTTGAACATCATTTCCGGCTCTTTGGCTGGCCGGCCAAAATGCTCGCAGTATTGCTCTTTCAGCATAGGATTGACAAAGCTGAAATCTACGTTTTCTTTTATCTTTCTTAGAAAATGATCCGGGGGGATAACCAGATCATAAATTCCCGCATATTCGGATAGCTGAAGCTGGGTTCCATTCCTTAGCATCGATTCCACTTTCTTTCCTTCTGATTGATTACCAAAATTATACCATGAATTCTATGACTTTTTCAGTGCCCTCCTACAAACCTGCAATTTTGCACAAAGGGGCCGAGACCGGGTACAAAGTTGAAATTTTGCACAAAACTCGCTCACTTTGAAAACTTAAGCCAGCATCGTTGTTTTGGGAGCCTCGTAAAGCTGGCCCCCTTTGCCGCTTGTATTTATCCACTGGGCGGCATATTTGACGAAGACTTTAAGGGCCGGAGACATATTGACATTTTTCGGTATGGCCAGATGAATTCGTCTTTTGATTGTAGGCGTCAGGTTCAAGATGGAAATCTGGTTGCTGTCATAGCCCATGGTTAAAGCAACCTTGGAGGAAAGCACAGAAATCCCGATATCTTCCACAGTCAAATCCATGATCATTTTTACGGAAGAACAAGTCATCAGCACATTAGGCTTAAAACCCGCCATATGGCAGGCCTTCTCAAAATCGTGATGATGGCCTGAGTTAGGCGGCGTAATAATAAAGTTTTCGTTTCTCAATTCCGTCAGGTCTACGGATTTCCGGAAAGCCAAAGGATGGTGCTTGCTGGTCAGCAACACCATATTGTCAACGTATAAAGGAAAATATTGAAAAGCCAAATCGTTATCCTCATGCTGGAGAATAGCTACATCCAGCTTAGAAGAACTGATCATATCAAGAAGTTCTTCATCCTGGCTCTCGATGAGACTCAGTTTGACGCCAGGAAACTCCTTATTGAAATCCGCCAGCAGCTTAGGTATGGAATAATGGGCAACAACAGGGATAATGCCCACGGCAAGATACCCCTTATCAATGGATACATACTCTTGGATGCACTGCTGGGCTATGCTCACTTCTTTCATGATGCGCATAGCGTGCTCCACAAACTCCTTCCCGGCAGCAGAAAGATAAACGGACCGGGTGGTTCTTATAAATAAATGCACCCCCAGTTCCTTCTCCAGATTGCTTATCTGTTGAGAAAGAGAGGATTGGGCTACATTAATCTCTTCAGCGGCGCGGGTAAAACTATGATGCCTTGCGACAGCCAGAACGTATTCCAACTGATGTAACTGCATAATATCCCCCTATCTCCACGAATAGAAATACAACTCCAGCTCAAGTGAATAACACCTATTGCCTTTTCGCTGGCTATAGGGCAAATTCCTCTTTAGGGCTGTGAAAAAATTTACAAAGTAAGGCAGCCGCAATTATTCCCGAAAAAATTCCCTGAAAATCCTTTATTTCATTGCCGGCCAGAGCTGCTGCCGCCCCCCGGTTATCTATATAAACAGGAAGGTTGAAATGCCGCTCCAGCTTTTCCCGGTGGGAATCGTTTGGCAATCGGAGGCGGACCTGCCCAATAATACTGCCGCTGCTTTTGTCTATGTCATCGGCAATTGCTATGCCTATGCCCTGAATCCGGTCATTAAATAATTCCAAAGGCACAGTCTCCGCCAAGCTTTTGATGATAAATATAATTTCCATAACTATGGTATCCGGATCTTTTTCAGGAGCTACAGGCAAAAAGCTGTGGAAGGCAACCTTGCCCCCCTCGCTGACCAAGCCTATGGCTACCTCTGTTTCTTTGATGTCAACACCAACGTACATAATGCCCTCCTTACCCTTTAACTCTATACCTCCTTACGGCAGTTTATGCAACCAGTAAGGCCCGGGCCTTTCAGATGGGGGTGCCCCTTCATGAAACTCATTTTGGGACACCCCCTGTACCAGTTGCCCGGTCTTTTACTTAGCTGCTGCCTCTTACTTAGCCGCCTGTTCCTTTTCCTTCTTCTCCTTGAGAGCCCGCCATACCTTTTCATAAGACAAAGGCAAGGAAGCAACGTTTACTCCCGTAGCGTCGTAAATGGCGTTTCTCACCGCCCCCATGGTGGGGTTATTGGAGCCTTCCCCGATTTCTTTCAGACCCCAGGGGGTGGCCGGTTCGTCATTGCTGGGAATCAGGTCATTGGTGAAGTCAGGCATATCTAAAGCCGTAATGATCCGGTAGCCGCCTACGTCAGGATTAATGATTTTGCCATCCTTGTTAAACACAACCTCTTCCATGATGGTTTCGCTGATGCCCATGCCAAAGGCGCCATGGACCTGGCCTTTCATCAAGGCCGGGTTGATGATCTGGCCGGCGTCGTGAACATCCCAAGCATGTATAACGTCAACCTCACCGGTTTCCTCATCAACCTGCACCTCGGCAGCCTGGGTGCAGAAGCTGTAGGAAGGCGACGTGGCCACGGGAGCGCCCTTATGGTATCCCCCTAACCTGGGTACGGTGTAAACTCCTGTGCCTACCAAGGGTCCTTTGATGATAAAGTATTTCTTGGCTGCTTCTTCAAAAGTTATAGGCTCAACCTTGGGACGGGATTTGGAGAAAATAATCCCCTCTTCGCATTCCAGATCCTCCGGCGGCAGATGCATCATAAAGCCTGCGGTTTCGAGGATTTTAGCTTTGATTTCTTCCCCTGCCCGCTTGCAGGCCCAGCCGCAATAGGCTGTCTGACGGCTGGAGTAAGCGCCGAAATCCAGGGGCGCCGTTTCCGTATCGCCGGTGACGATTTTCATATTCTCATAGCGATAACCCATAGCCTCAGCCGTCATCTGACACAAAACCGTATCGGAACCCTGGCCAATATCGATGGCATTGGCATAGAGGGTAGCGGAAGTACCGTCTTCATTTACCCGAACCATACAGGAGGAGGAAGGATAATCGTTTCTATATATGGGATAGCCGGCCCCGGTAACGAAAGAACCTGTGGCCATGCCAATGCCTCTTCCTTTAGGCAGGCCCTTCTCCTTCTTGGCTTTCCAATCGGTTATTGTCTCGATTTTCTCCAGGGCCTCCGTCAGGTGGCAGGATTGTATACCCATGCCGTTGCAGGTATTGGTGTTTGGCTGCCGGGCATTTCTTTTGCGGATTTCGATGGGGTCAATGCCTAAATCCCTGGCCACATTATCCAGATGGCTCTCAAAAGCGTATTTGGGCTGAGGAGCGCCGTGACCTCTTTGAGCGCCGCAGGCAGGCAAGTTGGTGTACATTCGCATCAGGTCAAACTGGTAGTTCTCAAAATCATAAGTCAAAGGCAGCAGGCCTCCGGCGTAATAAGCGGTGGCTATGCCCAGGCTGGTATAAGCGCCGCCGTCCAGAACAAAGTTGGCCTTGGCCGCCAGAATCTTGCCCTCTTTGGTTACGCCGGTGGTGATTTCATAATGGCCCTGGTGACGGCCCCGGTTGTGGGCAAACATTTCCGCCCGGTCATAGAACATCTTTACCGGCCGGCCCGTAAGCTTTGACAATACGGCTCCATTGAATTCCAGTCCGGTGGGCTCAAGCTTGCCGCCGAAGCCGCCGCCTACCAGGGGCCGGATTACCCTGACGTCGCCCATTTTTAATCCGAATTCCCGGGCGATGTAGTATTGGAAGTAATGGACCGACTGGGTACTGGAGTATACCGTAAGCTTATTATCCTTCCAGATGGAAATGGCTGAATGAGGCTCAATGGGGCATTGGTAGGTTCTTTGGCCTTCAAAAACGTCGGTTCTTACGTGGTAGGCCTCCTCAAGGGCCTGCTCCACATCGCCAAATAGCTGATGGATTTCCGTATTGATGTTTCGGGGATATTCATCATGAATCTGAGGCATATCTTCGTTCATGGCTGTGCGGTAATCCAGTACCGCCGGCAGCACTTCATATTCCACTTTTATGGCCTTCAGGGCCTTGTAGCAGGTTTCTTCGTCCACACAAGCAACGGCTGCTACTTTGTCGCCCACAAAACGCACCTTATCTATGCACAGAACATTCTCATCCCAGCGGGCCGGGCTAATGCCGTATTTCAGGCTGGGCACGTCCTTATGGGTAATCACCTTGATCACACCCGGTATTTTTTCCGCCGCCGAGGTGTCGATGCTCAGGATCTTGGCATGGGCATGGGGGCTGGTCAGCATTTTGCCGTAAAGCATATTGGGAAATTTCAAATCGCCGCAGTATTTTCCGGCGCCGGTAGCCTTGGAAACGCCGTCAATCCTGGGCTTACTCTGGCCGATTTGCGTATACTCTTTTTTCTTATATAGAGTATTTTCTTTAGGATAGCGAATACCTTCCATTTATACTACCTCCTTTAATTCATTACCTCTTGTGCCGATGCGGCCATAATGGCTTTAATAATGTTGATATAACCGGTGCAGCGGCAGAGGTTGCCGGAAATGCCTGCCCGGACTTCTTCTTCCGTAGGCTTAGGGTTTTCTGTCAGCAGGGCTTTTGCCGACAAAATCATGCCCGCCGAGCAATAGCCGCATTGAATGGCGCCGTATTCCAAAAACTTTTCCTGGATATTGTCTAAATTAGCGGTGGAGGCTACGCCCTCAATAGTGGTAACCTTCATGCCGTCGGCTTCAATGGCCAGAATCAGGCAGGAATTAACGGGCTTGCCCTCCAAAAGTACCGTACAGGAACCGCAGTCACCCAGCTCACAGCCTTTTTTAGTTCCCGTCAGGTCAAGCTCTTCCCGCAGGAAGTTGACCAGCAAAGTATTGGCCTTGACTACCTTGGTATACTCAATGCCGTTAACATTAATTGTTACGAGATAACGCTTAATGCCATTATTATCAACGATGAAATTCGACATATTCTCACTCCTTTCTCAGACGTGGCCCTGATCAATAGCTTTGCGCAATGCCCGCTTGGTATAAACCCGCACCAGATCCCGGCGGTATTCTTCGGAGGCCCGGAAGTCCGTAATCGGCTTACACTCTGCGGCGGCGATTTTGCCCGCTTCCTCCAGCAGCTCATCGCTGATCTTTTTGCCAATGAGAAACTCTTCGGTTTTCTTCGCCCGCATAGGCACAGGAGCCACTGCTCCCAAGGCTATGCGAGCGTCCTTAACTGTTTCGTTCTCAACCTGAACCGCTGCCGCAACGCCTACCACCGCTAAAGCTCCCGCTCTGCGCAGAGCAAATTTGAAATAGGTGCTGCCGGTCATGGCCTGATCGGGAATGATGATTTCCGTAATAATCTCGCTTTTCTCAAGCAAGCACTTGCTGGGTCCGCAGAACACATCTTCTACAGGCAGCTGGCGCTGGCCATTGGGACCTTCGATAGTTGCAGTGGCATTAAGAGCCATCAGAATAGGCGGCATATCGGCAGAGGGAACGGCACTGGCCAGGTTGCCGCCTACGGTGCCGCTGTGGCGTATCTGGTTGGCCGCCATTGTGTGAGCCGCATTGGATACAGAGAGATATTTCTGCTGTAAAACTTCGGAAAATACTATGTCGTTGATGGTGGAGGCCGCGCCGATGACAACGCCCTTGCCCTGCACATATTCAATCTTTCTCAGTCCGGGAATTTTCTTGATGGACACCAGGATTTGCGGTGATAGCAGCCCATGCTTCATCTTAGGCAGCAGGTCGGTGCCGCCGCTGATCGCCTTGGCGCAGTCAATATTTGCCGCCAATAGCTGACAGGCTTCCGCTACGCTGGCAGGTGCATAATAATCAAAATCCGGTAGATACATGGTTCATCCCCCTTTAATTGTATTTTTACTTGGCCTGCATAATCTCTTTGAGCTTGCCCCAGGCAGGCTGGAAGATTTCTTGCGGCATTTCTTTGAGATCTTCGGCAATCTTCGGCCTGAATTCCATGGCGGCCAAAATATCCTTTTCCAAGTCGATACCCGGTGCAATTTCAACCAGGGTCATTTCACCGTCGTCCAAAGTAAAGACAGCCCGCTCGGTAACATAAACCACTTGCCTGCCTGCTTTATAGGCATAAGGCCCGCTGAAGGTAACATGGTCCACTTGATTCACAAATTTTTTGATATTGCCTTCTTTAACGATATGGAGCCTGCCCTCTTTCACTTCATACTCGGCGCCAACGGTCATGGTGCCCACGAAAACCACCTTTTTGGCGCTGCTGGAGATATTGATAAAACCGCCGGGGCCCACCACCTTTGGTCCAAACTTGCTGACATTGAGGTTGCCCTCTTTATCTGTTTGAGCCAGGCCCAGAACACAGGCGTCCAGGCCGCCACCGTCATAGAAGTCAAACATATAGGGGTGGTCTATTGTGGCTTCGGAATTATAGGTTGCCGGGAAATCCAAACCGCCGGCAGGCATGCCTCCGAAGTTGCCTAACTCCGTACTCATGGTCAGCATTTCCATGACGCCCTCTTCCGCCGCCACGCTGGCCACACCGTCGGGCATGCCGATGCCCAAATTCAGAGTGGAGTTGGCCTTCAGCTCCATAGCTGCTCTTCTGGCGATAATCTTCCGCTCATCAAGGGGCAGAGGCGCCACATTGTCTATGGGTACCTTGCTGTCGCCGCAAAGGGCGGGATTATAAAAGGTCTTCTTGGTCTGCATATGGTTTTCCGGCTGGGCCACCACAACGTAATCCACTAGGACGCCGGGTACTTTTACCCGCTTGGGATGGAGGGTAAAGGGCTTAGCCAGGTATTCCACCTGGGCAATCACTATGCCGCCATTATTTTTTGCCGCCGTTGCCAAAGAAAGGGCCTCCAGAAACAAGGCTTCCCTGTCCATGGTCATATTGCCTCTTTCGTCGGCAGTGGAGCCCCGGATTACCGCCACATCAATAGGAAAGGGCTTGTAATACAGGTATTCTTCGCCTTCAAACTCGATTAATTTTACCTTTTCATCCTTTGTTATCTCGGAAACCTTGCCCCCCTGCAACCTGGGATCAACAAAAGTGCCCAATCCAACCTTTGTAATTACGCCTATTTTTTTACCGGCCATCTGCCGCCATAGATGAGTCAACACCCCCTGGGGCAGCAAGTGGCATTCTACTTTATTGTCGGCAACCAATTGTCCTAATTTGGGGGCCTCGCCGATATGGCCTGCTATTACCTTTTTGACGAGCCCTTCATAACCAAAATGATTCATACCTCTGGTTTTGTGGTCGCCGCAGCCGCAGCTATGGGTCATGGTCAGACTTTTGGGCAATCCGCTTTCCAAAAACCTGGCCTCAATAGCTGCCGCCACCTCTTCAGGGAATCCGCATAAGCCGGCGGTAGTCCACGCTATTGTAGAGCCGTCCTTGATCAGCTCAGCCGACTGTTTTGCCGAAATAACCTTTGACATATCCTCTCTCCCCTCAACTCTTATTCAATGCCTCAACCTGCTTTGATAGACTTAGCTTTTCCTAAGGTCACGAAAGCGCTTGGCTTTCAGGTCAAATACCGGCAGAGTGCCCGGCGCCACTATCTCCACATCCATATTGATCATAAAAGCGCCCCGCAGTTCCTCCGCCACTTGCCTGCGGATACTGTCCCAGCAGCCGGGATCCACATCTTTATCGGGCTCCAGCCGCACTACGATTTTATCCTTTTCTCCATCCCGCAAAGCCATATACTCATAATTATCGGAACAGCAGTCCAGTCCCCGCAGCACGTTTTCAATTCCCGTTACGGAAACACATACCCCTTTTACTTTGATAATATCGCCTACCCGTCCCGTATAACCTTTTAGCCGGCTCAAGGTTCTGCCGCAGGCACATTTGCTTTCCGAGTCGATACCGGCAACAATATCGCCGGTTTCAAATCTGATCACGGGATGGGTTTTCTGCATCAAATCGGTGACCACCAATTTCCCCGGTTCCCCGGGGGGAACAGCTTCCTCCGTCTCCGGGTCAAGGACTTCAAAATACAACAAATCTTCGTTTAAATGGGCCGTGCCTTCTTCACAGGTCCAGGAAATGTAGTTGGTCTCCTGAGTGCCGGAAAAATCAAATACTTTGCAGCCCCAGGCCTTCTCCAGCCGTACTCCTGTATTGCTCACCGAAGCCGAACCGCATTCGCCGGTAGTCAGCACCAGCCTGATCCCCAGACTGCCGGGATCAATACCGTTTTCTGCAGCCACAGCCGCCAAGTGCAGAAGATAGGTGGGCGTTCCCATTAACACCGTTACCTTGAACTTCTTGATCATGCGCAAGCGCAGCATGCTGTCCCAGGCCCCGCCGGGAACCACTAAAGAGCCGATAAAATGTTCGCAGGCGTCATAAACCCCATGCAGGCCCACGAAGGGTAAAAAGCCAAAGGCCGCATGAACCACATCTTCTTTCCGGACCCCCGCCGCCCACAGGCCCCGGACCCCGCCTTCACAGAAAACGCCAAAGTAGTCCTCCTTCGTAAAGGGGATCAGCACCGGCTCACCGGTGGTCCCCGAGGTCATGGCAATTCTGGAAATCGATCCGCTGCCGGGAACCTGCATCATGCCATAGGGCGGCTCTTTTTCCTGACTTATACGGATCTCTTCCTTTTTTAAAATAGGGATGTGTCTGATGTCCTCCATGGTTTTTAACCGTTTCGGCAAGAAGCCGGCTTTTTGCCATTTTTGGCGGTAAAACCCGCTTTTCTCCCATAGGTAGCCTACCTGCTCCACTAGCCTGCCGAATTGCAGCTTTTGCAGCTCTTCCCTGGGCATCAACTCCGCCACAGACCAATATTTGCAATGGATATTCGTTGTTTCTTTAATCTTGGGCATCCTCATTTTTACGCCTCACAGGTTTTTTCACCAATAGTTTGGTGGATTAAAACAATCCTAAGGGACGGGCCAGCACCATCATGGCCAAGGTCATGACAACGGTCCACAACACACAGACAGGCACACCGGCTTTGAAATAGTCCCCCATTTTATAATGGCCTGACGAATAGGTAATCAGGGGAACGGGATCAAGGGGCAGCAAGAAGGCCGCCGATACGGTGAAGCCCATGGGAATAACCAGAAAAGCCGGATTCATTCCCAAACTGGTGGCGAAGGCCGCCAGGGTGGGCACCATAACCGATACGATAGCCGGATTAACAGGCACCAGCAAATGGATCAATATAGTGAATATTACGACAAAAAGTATTACGGTTAGGGAAGAGGCTCCTTGAATGCCGCTTAAAGCCGTTGTGGCTACCCAAGTGGCGGCTCCAGAGTTCCACAGGGTGGTGCCTAAAGAGCTGGAAGCGCCGATCAGCAGTATGGTATCCCAGCCAACCCTGTTTTTGGCAGTATCCCAGGTCAGCAGATTGATGCCGGGGACAAAGAAAAGGGCTGCCCCAAGGGTGGCGGATATAGGCAGGGGAATTTTATGGATGGTTTCGGTAAACCAGGTGATCAGCATAAGAACCATAATAGCCATAAATTTTATTTCATTTTTTGATACGGGCCCCAATTCCTTGTATTCCTTATGCACATCCTCCATGCCCACCAGTTTATCCATCTCGGGAGGGAACACCATGGTGATGAGCTTCCAGGCCAGGGGCGTTGTCAGAATAACCACGGGAATGCCTACAGAAGACCATTGGACAAAGCCTATATCGATCTCGGAGGTGGATTTGAGCAGAGATAAAGTCAATACATTTAATGAAGAGCCTGCCGGCGTGGCTACGCCGCCGATTAACGAGGCGAAGGGAATGCCGATCATCAGCGTTTTCGCAAAATTGCTGGAGCCCAGCTTGCAATTATTTTTGTCCAGAAGAGCTAGGCCGATGGGAGCGAAGGCCGCTGCCGCCGGCACATCGGAAATACAAGTGGATAGCACTGCCGTTGCCGCCATAAGATAAAAGGCCGCTTTTTTAGGATTACCTTCCGACATCATGGTTATTTTCATCGATATCCGCTTACTCAAACCGCTGGCCGATAAAGCGGCAGCCAGGAAAAAGGAGGATAAAACAAAGAGAACCGTGGGAGTAGCAAAGTTCTGAACCGCCGGCCCCATTTTCTCCGTACCGATGATATGCTGTAAAAACAATAGCACAAGGGATGAAACCGCAATGGGTAAAATCTCGACTACCCAGGCAATAACAGCCACCACCATAAGGGCAATGGACTTCTGGCCGATGGGAGTCAGCCCTTCAGGCGTAGGCAATGCGGTTATGGCAAAATAGATAAGAAACGTAGCTATCAACCAAATACCTTTTTTCAATACCGGGGACATCATCGATTTCTCTTTAGATTCAGCTTTTAAATTCATAGGCTTTTCCTCCAAGTTTTTTTATCCGACGGAATAAGGCAAAATGGAACGCTACCTTCAACTCACCTCCTTATTTTTTCATAACGGCCAAGATTTAATCTTGCTTCGTTATTAATTGTGAATTTTGTAACTAATTCGATTAAAAAAAATAGCCGCACTTTACTTTTACTTTGTTTGTAATAACAATAACATGGGAAAATCCATAAGTGAAATATACATTTGCGATAGGATTAATAGGCGATTCGAATAAAAAAGTTTCACTGCCGCCGCTGACTTTTAAAAATACAAAAGCGCTCAAAACCTTAATTTTATAAGGGTTACTGAGCGCTTTTTTCGCAACTGTGCGGCAGCACCTTCGTTTTCTTTTCGTCCGCACCCCAAACGGTAGTGACGGTAGTACCCCCAAGGCAGGGGCGAAGTGTGCAAAAATTCAGGTTGTGCACGGTCACTTAGCTCGAAAGCCTGATAAATCAGTGCACAACTTCGTTTTTTGTGCAGTTAGCCCGGACTTTGCCGGAAATCAGGAAAGAACTTATTCTGCATCAAGGGTTTTCAGGGGTATAGTCAAGAAGTCCCTGTCCGTAGCGGGATAAGATTTAGCGTCCTTGTCGTCGTAATGCCACCACTCACTCTTTATGGTAGTGAAACCGCATTCAACCATGACTTTCGTTAAATAATCCATATTATCTTTGGCGGCCTGGCTGCGGGGCGGCTGGCCGGGGCCGGGATTGTAGGCCCGGTGAGCAGTGGCGTCAAACGTATCGATGGCCGAAGGCATTTCCAGAGGATTTCCCTCACTATCCAGCAACGTCACATCCACTGCCGCTCCCCGGTTGTGATTGGAAGGGCTGCGGTGGGGATTAGCTAAATAGGCGCTATTGCCTATCAGTTCAAACATTTTCAACTGCACGGAAAAAGGCCGGTAAGCATCGGTAATCAATAGCTGATAGCCGCCGGCGGCCAAAATTGCCTGGGCTTTTTTTAATTTCTCCGCCGTACCCTTCTGCAGGAGACATAAATCCAGGGGATAGAGAACCTGCCCTGTAAAATTATCTTCGGTGGCATAGAGCATGTTTACCTGAATACCCGGAATCACCAGCCGCACATCCACCAATTCATCCTGATAGGTCTTGCCGCCCTCAATAAAGGCAACAGGCTGGGGAAAGGCATAGAGCAGGGGAGGCTCCGGCGGAACATCTTCTTTTGCACCTTGCTCTTCTTGATCCTCTGCATTTTCCTGCTCTGCCATTTTCTGATCCTCATCAGAATTTGCATCAAGGCCTTCCTCCGTTTGCCCTTTTGCCTGCTCCAGGCTGCCGAACAGGAGTACCTTTACCTGGCCGCTATAGACCAGGGTGGCCAACACCACCATACCAAGCAGTACAATGAGGATCAAGCCTGGCCGGATTTTTCGCTTGCGGCGGGGCCTTTCCTTTATATAATAAGCGGCAGGTTTCATTTTTCAATACCCCTCGTCCTTTTCTTCTTCACTTGCTATTTTAGCGTAGCACTTTCCCCCTGTAAAGAATAAGATAGGATACCGGCATGGATGGTACCTCTATCCCGGATAAACAAAAAAAGAAAGGACGCATGTCTAAATGAAAGCCTTGAACGCATATGTGGAAACCTTCGGGACCATATTTGCCAACGGCCGTCCCGGACGCCCCGGGAAATACCCCATCGACTGCACCCCCGTAAGAACCTGCAGGCCAGCTCCCTGCAACCTTCCCAGGCCCGTCTTAGGGGTCTCCACCTGTGGTGAGGGTAACCGTGTTTACGGTCACTCCAACTTCACCAATTTCCCCAGTAATTGTGGCGGCGGCTGCGGCTCCTACGGCTGCGGCAGGTCTTCGTGCAGCGGCTGCGGCCGCTGCCGCCGCTCCTGCCGGTCATGCCGGGGTTGCGGCTCCTCCCACTGCTCTTGCAGGTCTTTCCCCCTTTGCGGCACGTCCTGTGGCACCTCCTGCGGCACGTCCTGCTGCCCCCGGCCACTGCCGACCTGTGGCCCCTGCTTTGATGGCGTCACCCAAATTTACTGCAACCATAGAGGTTGCCGTACCGTAGGCTATTCCTCTTTTTCCGCAGGTTGCTGCAATCCTTGCTCCTCCTGCGATTGGCGCCATTCCTGCTGTCAGCCTTTCTGCTCCCCCTCTTGCTCCCTGCCCTGTCAGCCCCTGTGCCTGCCTGCCTGCACTCCCCGCCGCACCGTGGTGTACCGGCCTTTGCCCGCTCCCATGGCAGCCTACGGCGAAAGTTCCCCGCAGGATTGGAACCAGTGGGACTACGACGAAGTGCAAGGTGAAGTGATCGAGTAAAGGCAAAGGTATTGCCCTTACCTATCACTGAGCGGTGGTGTAGCGACATGACAACAATTCGGCCGTCCCCCAGGCTTACAAACCTGAAGGGAGACGGCCTTTTTGTGTTCTCAGCCTTTTTCGCCTTTTTTATTCGTTGACAGAATAATAGTTTGATATTAAAATATTTTATAGTTAAAAGTAATTGGGTGTCCAGAAAGGTTTGGCGATGAATACGCAGCACAAGGCTGAACTAAATCATTTTTTCGTTACGGTTTTCAACAATATCCTGATATGGGAGGAGCAGACCTTAGCTTCTTGCGGGGCGCCGGGCCTCAGCGTGAAAGAGTTTCATGTGCTGGAAGCCATTGACCGTTTGCAGGCAAAAAGCAAAAACACCATGACCAACGTGGCCAGGGCTTTATCCATCAGTGTGGGAGCTTTGACTACCGCCATCAACGTACTGGTCAGAAAAGGCTACGTCAGCCGGCAGCAAAGCCAGGAGGACAGGCGGATCATCAATATTTTTCTGACGGACAAGGGCCTGGCAGCCAATGAGCTGCACCACAAGTTTCATGAAGAAATGATTGAGGAGGTGGTCTCCGATCTGGAGGGCCCCCAACTGGATATGCTGATTTTATCCCTCAAGCATCTGAGCCGTTTTTTTATGAACAAAATGACAACAAAAACAGAAAACGAATAGGAGCGTATCATGAACATTGCCATTATAACAGACAGCACCTGCGATTTATCCGCCAGTGCCGAAGCCGCTTATCAAATCGATATCGTGCCTTTGATGGTGACCTTTGGCGAAAAAGCCTACCGGGACGGCATCGACCTGACCAACAGCGAGTTTTACCTGCGGCTAGCCAAAGCCGAAATACTGCCCACCACTTCTCAGCCTACGCCGGCGGCATTCCAGGAGGTTTTCCGCCGCCGCCTGGACGAGGGCAAAGACATCGTAGGCATCTTTATTTCCGCCGGCCTCAGCGGTACTTATCAGTCCGCCATGATCGCCAGAAGCAGCTTTATTAATGAAGAGCAAAGCAGGATCTATCTGATAGACAGCCAGCAGGCTACCGGCAGCCTGGGCATTTTGGTTCACCAGGCCTGCAAAATGCGGGATCAGGGGGCCGGCGCCAAAGAAATTGCCGACAGCATCAATGAACTGGTGCCCCGGACCAGACTTTACGCCTTATTCGATACCCTGAAATATCTCAAAATGGGCGGACGCTTGTCCGCCGCCGCCGCCGCTGCCGGCGGTCTGCTCAATATTTCGCCGGTCTGCTCCCTCGTAAACGGCAAGCTGGTACCGATAGCCAAGATTCGCAAGCGGCAAAATGTTTTCCACCAATGGCTGCGGGAGAAGCTGCTGACGGATATTCCCGATCCCCAATACAGCGCCGCCTTCCTGCACAGTGACGCTCCGGCCCTGGCCGCTGCTTTGCAGGAAGAGTTTAAATACCTGTTGTCCCCAGACAAAACCCTGACCCTCTCCCTCGGCGCTGTCGTCGGCACCCATACCGGGCCCAATGCCCAAGGCATTGCCTATATCGCCAAAGCAAAGTAAGAAGAAAGCCGGATCAGCCTATACTCACTATCTTGCCAGGAAAATCATACATTTATATATTTCTGCTTGGGTGTCTCGGGTGTCTCAGATGGGCCTGAAAAGGTTCCGGTGAGGCACCCCTTTTGTTTTGCAACATGACAAAGAGGCCGGCTCAAATCAAGCCCCAAACACTGTCTATAGCGGCTGGCTTATGAAACCAGGCTATGCAGCCTTTTGATTCGCTTTTGAGCAGGCCCCTTTGTCTTCCGGATTCTTTCTAGTACTAGAAGTACGGATTCTCAGATAATAATGAAGATGATGCCGCCGCTGCCCTCGTTGACAATGCGTTTCATGGCTTCTCTCAGCTTATGCTGGATGCTTTCAGGCATGCCGGTCAGCTTGCTGCTGATCCCTTCGCCTACCAGATCATGAAGGGACTTGCCGAAAATATCGTAACTCCAAATCTGGGAGGGGTTTTCCTGGAATTTATCGGTGATGTAGCGGGCCAAATCGGCGCACTGCCTCTCCGTACCCATCAACGGTGTGATTTCCGTATTGATGTCGGTACGAATCATATGAATGGCCGGGGCGCTGGCTTTCAGCTTAACGCCGAACAGTCCTCCCTGCTTGATCAGCTCCGGCTCTTCCAGAGTCATCTCATCCATTAAAGGATTGACTACGGCATAACCGGAATCCCGGACAATAGCCAAAGCGTCTTTTACTTTATCGTAGTCCTTCTTGATGGTGGCATAAGACATCAAGAGCTGCAATACATCCTGATTGCCGTCTACGGCAAAGCCGGTGACTTCCTTCAGAACCTGATACCACAGGCCGTCCTGCACCGTCACGCTGATGGAAGCCATACCGGTGCCCAGATCCATATCCTCCAGCACCACTTCTTCCACCACCGTATTTTCGCTGAGCATTTCGATGGCTTTGTCAATATCCCGCAAGCGGCTTACCGGCTCAATAGCATCGGTGACGGAGGTTTCCATCTGCACCCGCAGCCAGTAATCCTCCGGCAGCACCTCTACCCACTTGGGCAGATTGACATTGACTTCCGTCACGGGGAATTCAAAAAGGGCTTCCTCTAGAATTTTCGTAATGCCTTCCGTGTCCAGGCCGGAAATATCCATGGCCATCACCGGCACTTCGTAGCGCAGCTCCATGCTTTGAGCCAGCTCCAAAGTCTCCAGTTCTTCCGGCTTGGAAGTGTTGAGAACCACTACGAAAGGACGGGAAAGCTGTTTCAGCTCTTCAATAACCCGGGCTTCCGGCTCTTCATAGTTCTCCCTGGGAATATCCGTAATGGAACCGTCGGTGGTCACCACCACACCGATGGTGGAGTGATCGGCAATTACTTTTCTGGTACCTATCTCCGCTGCTTCCTGGAAAGGCATAGGATCATCGGACCAAGGCGTATGCACCATTCTGGGGCCGCTTTCATCCTCGTAGCCTTTAGCCCCTTCCACGCTGTAGCCTACGCAATCCACCACCCGCATTCTCACCGTCAGGCCTTCTTTGATCTCCACCTCCACCGCTTCATTGGGAATAAACTTCGGTTCGGTGGTCATGATGGCCCGGCCGGCAGCACTCTGGGGCAACTCATCGATGGTGCGCTGGCGGTCATATTCGTCGGTAATATTGGGAATCACCAATAAATCCATGACCTTTTTTATGAAAGTGGATTTTCCTGCCCTTACCGGGCCCACGACCCCTAAGTAGATATCGCCGCCAGTTCTCTGCGCAATATCCTGAAAAACATTCTCCACGCCAATCCCTCCTATGTCTTATTGCAGCTGGAGCCTGCCGACACAAAGCCTCAATGTTGCCATCCGCCTATTTCGGAATGTGTTAACGGGCTCACTTCGCCAAGCGGCACTGATTTGCTATAAACTATATGGGACAGGTGGAGGGAATATACCTAAAATTTAAACTTGGATGATGTTTTTCTTGTCCTGGTCCTGCCTAAGCCTGATTATCTTCCCGGTTCTTGCCGGTCTGTCCGGTTTCCTCAAAGGCCGCCGCCGCTTCCGCCGCCTCGGCTGTTTCGTCCAATTGGGCCGCTTTTTCCTGCAACTCTATCTGAAGAGAATTAGCCTTTGCCTTTTCCGACTCCTCATTTTTTTTCAGTTGCTTTCTGATGCGGCTGATGCTGCCGGGATGAGCTCCTACGGCCATAGCCATAACCACTTCGGAAAAAGAAGCGTCCTTGGGCAGATTTTTTTGGGCGATTTGACCTTCAAAAGCCCGGATCCTGTCCTCTAAAGTACCTAAAGTATTGATCTCCAGGTCGTTAAAAGTATCCAGAAGATTTCTGCTCAAATAAAGCATGAAATAATAGCAAAGCTGGTTATCTCTTTGCAGCAGAGCCAAAGCCTCTTTAACCGGCACAAAGCTAAGCACTGTCTTGCTCAGCGTATAAGCCGTAATGTGCCGGGTTTCATCGGTGAGGCCGGCCACGCCGATGAGGGAGCCGGCGTCGAAAATGCCCAAAGCTTTATAGCGGCCGTCCTCCGTATTGCGTACGCTCATCATCAGGCCTTTGCGCACAACCCAAATATAGCCTCCCCGGCCAAAAGACAAGGTGCAAAAGTTCTTCTTCTTGATTTCCATTGTATGAAAAGGCAGTTCTTCCAGCAGCCGGCTGCATAATTCTTTTTTATCCATAGTCTCCTCCTCTTCCGGGATTTTCTTTTATTTTCGTTAACATCCTGGTTTCTTTCGTCAATGTTATGTACAGGCATATATAATTCTATGCACAAAAGCCGACTCCTTCCTGATTAGCTTATGCCAGGAAACATAAAAATTTTTTTATTTTCTAACCTAAGTTATAAAAAGCCCTATTTAACGCTTTTTACCGCCCCGGGCCCGCATTGTCATAAAAAATGAATTATGTTACCATAGCCTCATGCTGATGCTTGGCCATCAGGAATACAACCCAGAAGGGAAAGATCAAAATGCCTGTTGCTCTGAGACAAATTCAGCCTATCGCCGTAATCTTGTTTGCCGGCTTGCGCCTGTCAAATTACTTCATTAATAATTCCTTACTGGAATATCTCAGCGCCGGAGTCTTGCTGTTTATTATCGTCCAAGCCATGCCTAAGCTGGATAAAAGCAGCCGTTGGGTGGTATCGGGTCTCTTTTTATTTGGCGCCATCCTGCTTTTGACCAGCGGCGCCAATCTCCGGCTGTGGACTGTGGCTTTCTTAAAAAACGCCAACGTGGCCACTATGCTGATTTGCGTACCACTGATGTCTCTGCCTTTTTTTTATGAAGATTATCAAAGCGAGCTTAAAGTGGTGGCGCAGACAAAAATGCAATCCATGCTGGGCTTTTGTCTGTTGACCTCACTGTGCACTCATTTGCTGGGAGTACTGATCAGCGTCGGGGCCATCGCCATCATCTATGAGCTGCTAAGCCCCCATGCCAAGCTTTACAAATCCGAAGATACTTTTCTGGCCACCATTATGAGAAGCTATTCCTCCTCCGGCTTTTGGTCCCCGGCCTGGGCCTCTATGGTGCTGATCAATTCCCAACTGCAAGTTTCCTGGCTTTCTCTGATTCCCATCGGCCTGGCCTTTTCCGCTATTTTTATGGGCTTGGATTTAGGTTTTATCGCCGTGAAAATCAAGCGCAATCCGGAAAGATATCCCCGGCTCCAGGCAGAAGAAGGGGCTGTGGTCAATTGGCGCAAGATATACACCATGCTGCTGCTGGCCTTTGCTCTCATTGGCTCCATTATCTTGGGCAACATCGTAACCCCCTGGGATCTGCTGATTATTATTTCCATCGTCGCCATCATCTTCCCTCTGGCCACCGGCCTGCTGCAAAAGCACATGCCGGCATACAAAAAAGGGATGGCCAATTTCTATGGCAAATCCCTCATTAAAGTACAAAGCCAATGCGCCCTTTTTACTGCCGCCGGCTTTCTCGGCAAAGCCCTGGATGCCGCAGGAATAGGTGCTGTGCTGCCCCGTTTTCTGCCGGACTGGCTTACCTCTTATCCGGTATTGATGATTGGAGCCATCATGCTGCTGCTGATCCTGCCGGCTATGGTAGGCATCCATCCCGTGGCTACCGGCACGGCTCTTCTCAGCGCCGTGACCCCCGCCGCTTTGGGCCTGGATCTGATGTCCTTTACCCTGACCATCCTCACCGGCTGGCTTTTAGCCACCTTCCTCTCCCCGCTGACTTCCACCTCTCTCATTCTCAGCGGCTGCTGCGGCCGGCCTTCCTGGAGCCTGCTTAATCTCAACAAGGTTTTCGGCCCTGTGGCGCTAATCCTTTTCAGCATCCTGATCGCTGTGGTCGGCCCCCTTTTAGGCTGATCCCAAACACTTCTGCTTCGTTCATCTCCTGCGAAAGGTAATGAGCTTCAGCATCAAAAAGGTGACGGGCATACCGATGGCCGCCGCCAGGAAAAAGGCCAGAAGCTTGCTGAGGCCGGCCCAATAATAGACCACAAACACGATAATGTTTTGCATGGCAAAATTGGGCAAATAAGACAAGCAGAAGCTGCCGTATCTTTTGAGGGAAAGGTTTGCCTTAAACGTAAACCGGCTATTGAGCAAATAGGAAACCGTCAGGCTGCTGAGATAGCCCAGGACGAAGGCGGGGCTTACCGGCAAAACCAGGGAATAAAGCAGCGAAAACACAATGCCGTTTACAGCGTTGACCAGACCGATGATAAAGAAAATAAGAAACTGGCGGCTTAAGAAATACTGCAGCCAGCCTGGTTTAGCGGCTGGCAGCGGGCTGCCCCAGGGCAGCAGTTTCTCTCCCGCCACCAGATAGCTCTTTTTCGCCATAGCCGCCATGGGACTATCCGACAAAGAGTCTGAATAAAAGCCTTCAATTTCCCTGTGAGGATAGTCCGCCTTAAACCGGCGGACTTTTTCTTCGCCATAGCAATTCTTACCCTGATAGCGGCCGGTGCGGGGCTCCACCGGCGAGGCGATAAGGTTTACCACCCCCAGCCGGCGGCAGGCCTCTTCCAGCAGAAAAGCCGGTGAGGCCGAAATAATCAAATCGTCGGGCCGCTGCCAGACTTTATAGAAATGTTTGATCTTCTTAATATTGCGGCGCCAGAAATCATAGACGAAATTTTCCATATCCGGCAGTCCCTGAAAAAACACGTAAAACCGCTCTTTGCATTGGGTTTTGTCGATGCGGCCCAGGGCATAAAGCAGCAAAGCCCAGGCCTGCCGGGGCCAATACCTGGCCAAAGACCAGCGGTTTTGCAGACAGTACCAGTAAAAATCCTTCGTACTGTCCCCATCGTAGATGGTATAGTCAAAATCATAAACGTTCAACGCTCTGCCCTCTTCCAAGTCTTTATACAAAATATAGCAACACAAATACCAGGAGGGCAAAAAGCAGCAGCAAGCCGCAAAGAACCTTGTCCCGCAGCACTACCTCCACCGGATCGCCGTCGGAATCCGTTTCGATATTCAAGCTGTACTTCAGGCAAATCAGGATAGCCAGAGGCACCGTCCAAAGCATTCCTCCGCCTCTTTCCCCTTCTCCCCAAGCCAGGCTATGGCCGCCGCCGGCCCACAGGGAATAAAAAGCCACCGTCAGAGTAAGGCACATGTTCATGCTTTTTTCCAAAAAGCCCTGGCTGTACTTTTTCAATACCTGCCGGGTTTCTTTCTGCCGTATCAATTCCCCCCGGCGCTTGCCCAGACCCATATAAAAAGACATGGTCAGCACCGTGAGATATAGCCAGCCGGAAACGGCAATTCCGGTGAGAGCTGCCCCATAAACCAGCCGCAGCAAAAAGCCCGCCGCCAATATGGAGATGTCCAACAAGGCCACATGCTTCAGCCGCCAGCTATAAGCCAGATTCATCAGCAAATAAGACAGCAAAAACAGCCAGGAAAAGAAATTAGCCGGACCGGCCAGGGCCTGGCAGACTAAACCAAACAGCAGCAGCACCGCTGCCAATATGACAGCCTTGTTCACCGGCACGGCTCCGGAAGCAATGGGCCGGCGGCATTTTTCGCTATGCTGGCGGTCTTTTTCCGCATCCTGAATATCGTTATAGATATAAACCACCGAACTGATTAAGCAATAAGCCAAAAAGCCGGTAAAGGTCTGCCCTACCAAAGGCCATTGCAATAAGCTGCCGCTAAAAAACAGGGGCAGAAAAATAAAGAAATTTTTTGAATAGTGGTGGGGCCTCATCAATTTGATATAGGGCTTCACTTGTGCAAACATAAAAAACGTCCTATCCTAAAAATTTATTCGGCGAGAGTGAGCAAGACTAACCCGGATTTAGCGTGGATAATAAATCACGCCGAATTGGATCAATTGCCGGATGCCGGCCAGGTTCACCCAGGCCAGCGCCACCATCAGAACCGCGCCTAGGATCCGCCTCAGCCGCGGCTTTTTAGCCAGCAGCTTCATCCATCCCCCGTAAAGCAAGGAAAGAAGAGCCCAGGAAAAATACAAGGTATAAAGTATCATCCCGTTTTCTTTGGCGCCCCAGCCCACACCCACCAGGAGGCAGAAGGAAAAAAGCAACCAGGCCAGGCAAATCCGGAAATACAGCTCTTTTCTATACAATAGAAAGGCTGCCGCCGCCAAAACAAACAAAACAGGGCCCAGCCAGGTCAGCCCTTGATCAGGGGCCAACTGCCAGGAAATCTGATCAAAGACATTCCGGGTAACGTAAGTCTCCGGCGCCGCCAGGCAGTTGGCGAGAAAGCCCCAATACTGCCGGAGTTTTTCCTGTAAAGGTAAACTGCTGCCGGCAAAACGCAAAAGCCGGGGCAAAGAGGTCCCCGCCTCCCAGAGCAAAGGCATCTGGCCGAAAACTGTCAGGAAAGCCAGAAAGATCAATCCTGTCCGGAACATAACTGCAAAGCTGCGCCGGAAATTCCCGCCTTTTAGAATAAAAAACAGAAAGAAACCGCTGGTAAGCATGCTGCCGGCAGCGCCGCTAAAACAAAAGGGCTGCCAGAGCCAGGGCTCCCCCGTCCCCGCCTTGCCGGAGAGCTCCTCCCGGCAGAGGGAATAAATGAAGAGTAAAAGCCAAAATAGAGCAAAGACGTATTGTTCCAGGTTCAGGACAAACAAGAGCACCGGATAACTGGTAAAGTATAAACCTAGAAAAATCAGTTGATCCAAACCCCTGAGCTTCAGCAGCCGGGAAACCAGGATCAGGGAAAAGGCCAGCACTATGGCCTGCAAGGAGGCTATAGCCAGGGCATAAACCGGCAAAGCGCCGCCAAAGCAAGCGGCAACCCAAGTGGCCAGGATGCCAAAGGGCAGGGCGAAGAGGCCAAAAAGGGGCTGCCGTAAATCATTTTCCGGACCGTTGATATTGATATAGGCATTCGTCTGCAAATGAATACCCGTATCGCTGGTAAAGACGGTATCGTATTTATTGGCCTGGCCTGCCGCCGCCGGCTGATAAAACAAATTTGTCCGGCTGTAAGCCGAAAAAATCAGTAATACGGACAACGCCGCCGCCAAAAGCCAGAAGCCCTTTTCCAGCCCAGTCATCCGCCGGATAAACGGAAGGCCGTAATGCCTAAAGATCTTGACCAGCCAGTAAAAAACCACCCATAGAGCTGCCGCCGCCAAGGCCGTAAGCAAAAGCTTAGCCATCGGCAGCAATCCCTGCCATAAGGCCTCGTCAATACTGCGGTAACGGGATAGGGTATCCAGTAAAAGCCGGGACAGCTTTTCGAAGCGGAAATAAAAATAGGACATAAAGATTTTACCCCCGCTATAGGCAAAAGGTAAGGCAATAGCCCCTGTCAGCCAGGAAAAGGGCTTAAACAGGTTTTCTGCCAGCCCCCGGCGGAAGGCAAGCCAAACAAAAAGCAAAAAAGACAAGGCCACACCGAGAACCCCGGCAATAACAGGGCCTCTCAATGTGGCTAAAACCGTCATCGTTACAGCAGACAATATAAACAATAAACGAAAAAAGATCATACTGCCCGTCCCGTCTCTAGTCTCATATTGATCAAGGGGCAGCTTCCCCTAAAAAAAACCTGCTCACAGGAGCAGGGAGAAGGTCATGGTGGGCCCACCTGGGATCGAACCAGGGACCGACCGGTTATGAGCCGGCTGCTCTACCGCTGAGCTATAGGCCCGAATTTTTCGGGAAGGCAAAATATTTGCCCCCCCATCAACCCGTCTAGTATAACATAGGCAGAGCAGGATTTCAATCCAAATAATCCTTTAATTTTCGGCTGCGGCTGGGATGTTTCAGCTTTCTCAAAGCCTTGGCTTCAATCTGCCGGATTCTCTCTCTGGTGACGCCAAACTCTTGGCCTACTTCTTCTAAAGTCCTGGCCCTGCCGTCGTCTAAGCCAAAACGGAGCCGCAATACTTTTTCTTCTCTGGGAGCTAAGGTCTTGAGCACTTCCTCCAATTGCTCTTTCAAAAGCAGGAAGGAAGCAGCCTCCGCCGGCGCCGGGGCGTCGTCGTCTTCAATGAAATCTCCTAAATGGCTGTCCTCTTCTTCACCGATAGGCGTCTCCAAAGAAACGGGCTCTTGGGCAATTTTCTGGATCTCTCTGACTCTTTCCACGGGAATGTCCATTTCCGCGGCAATTTCCTCGGGGCTGGGGTCCCGGCCCAGCTCCTGCAAAAGCTGGCGGTTGACCCGGATTAATTTGTTGATGGTTTCTACCATATGAACAGGGATGCGGATAGTCCTGGCCTGATCGGCAATGGCTCTGGTAATGGCCTGGCGAATCCACCAAGTAGCATAGGTGCTGAATTTAAAACCCTTGCGAAAATCAAATTTCTCAACGGCTTTAATAAGGCCCAAATTGCCTTCCTGAATCAAATCCAGGAAAAGCATACCTCTGCCCACATAACGCTTGGCTATACTGACTACCAGGCGCAGGTTGGCCTCCACCAGCCTTTTTTTGGCGATTTCGTCCCCTTCCTCCATCCGCATAGCAAGAACTACTTCTTCTTCTGCCGACAGCAAAGGTACCCGGCCAATTTCTTTCAGGTACATTCTGACAGGGTCGTCAATACCGATACCCTCGGGTACGCTCAGGTCGATGTCCACTTCCGCCTCTGCTGCTACAGCCTCATCTATATCCGCCTGATTATCCGGATCGTCAAGGGGCACCACATCCACAACCTCATCGGCCTGGATTTCGATGTTCAAATTGGCGAGCATCTCATACACTTCATCTATTTGCTCGGGCGTCATCTCAATATTCTGCAGAGCGTCCATGATCTCTGCATAGGTCAGAATGCCGCGCTTTTTGCCTTTTTGAATCAGCTCCTTGACCCTATCTATGCGATTCTGCTCAGGATCTTTCTCATTTTTCAAGTGGGTATTCCCCCCTCTCAGGGTTTTAATTTCTGCTTCTCTATGTTCAGTCCGGACAAGGCTATCATGATTTCTTTGGCGGCGCTGTTATCTCCGGACCTCTCTGCTGCCGCTAGTTTTGCCATTTTATCTTTGATTTGACGTTCTACTTTTTGGCGCCTTAACGTCAGCAGGCTGTCTTGAAATACCCTTTCCTCATCGCCGGGGGGGCTTTCTTGAAGCAATATCCCCGTCAGCCACTGGCGTTCCTCTTGACGGTCAATGAGGGCTACTAAGTCTTCCTCCTTCAACGTAACGTATCCGGCCATAACCAAAGCCGACAGGGTCTGGTAAAGGCTCCTTGCCTGGGGGTTGCCAAAGAGAGATGCTCCCCCTGCTTCTTCAATGGCCTCTTGCCTTCCAACGTCCCGCAAAAAACAGCGGATAATGATACCCTGGGCCAGCTCCTCCGAGCTTTGGCTCTTTAGCTCCGGTGACCGGGCCGGCGCCGTCTTGTCTTTCTTTTGGTCGCCGGTAAAATATCGCCGTACTTCGTCTTTAATGGCCGGTTCCGGAAAATGCAAGGTATCGGCCATCATCGTAATATAACCTTGACGGGCCACAGGACTCTTGATCTTGGCCAACTCCGGCAAAGAAGCTTGGATAATCGCTACTTTACCGGCCATCTCTTCTTTATCAAATTTTTCCATATTTAGCTGAAATTTATACTCGAATAAGGAAAAAGCTTTTTCTGCCAGTTGAATAAAGGCTTCTTTTCCTTTAATCTTCAAAAAATCATCGGGATCTTTGCCTTCGGGAATCCGCATAACCCCTACCCGGCAGCCCTGTTGATCAAGAATATCCAGTCCCCTCAGGGTGGCTGCCTCCCCCGCACTATCGCCATCATAACAAATCAGCGTGCGGTAGGTGTACCGGGTCAACAGCTTGGCTTGCTCCACCGTAAGGGAAGTTCCCAGGGAAGCCACTGCATTGGCTACACCTTGCTGGTGGGCAGCAATGACATCCATATAGCCTTCCATGATAATCACCTGGTCTTGCTGCCGGATGGCGTTCTTCGCCAGGGAAAGCCCATAGAGCCCTTTGCCTTTATGAAACAGGGGGGTCTCCTGGGAATTTAAGTATTTGGGCTGGCCTTCACCGATGATCCGGCCTCCAAAACCGATAACCTGATCCCGCTCATCCAGAATGGGAAACATCACCCGTCCCCTGAACTTGTCCACCAAGGTACCCCGGCTGGACTTAACGGAAAGTCCTAACAAAAGCAGTTCTTGCTCGCTTACGCCTTTGGCCCCAAGCTCTTTCGTCAAAAAATCCCATTGGTCGGGGGAGTAGCCTAAATGAAACTGATCGATAGTTTCTGAACTAAGTCCCCGCCGGGAAAAGTATTCCCGGCCGGGGGTACCGATCTTAGACTTTAATGCTTGCTCGTAAAGCTCCATGGCCCATTGGTTGATCTGGCGGAGCCGCTTGATCCTGGACTCCT
This sequence comes from Clostridiales bacterium, assembly GCA_038562165.1. Classification (GTDB taxonomy): domain Bacteria; phylum Bacillota; class Peptococcia; order DRI-13; family UBA5745; genus WRMS01. Next base: position 60,703 of record JBCFAO010000005.1, read on the forward strand.
GCTCCTTCTGAGCCGGTGTGCTTTCTTTCTCCGGCAAAGCAATACCATAGCGGAGGGCCAGCTTCTCCGCCGCTTCCTGAAAGGCCAGGCCTTCCTGCTCCATCAGGAAAGTAAAAACATTGCCTCCCTTGCCGCAGCCGAAACAGTGAAAAATCTGCTTTGCCGGCGATACTACAAAGGAGGGCGTCTTTTCTTGGTGGAAGGGACAAAGCCCCGTATAATTCTGGCCCTGTTTCTTCAGGGTGACGTAGCCGGCCACGATTTCCACAATATCCGCCTGCTGCCGCAAGCTTTCTATTATATCCTCGGGAATGCGCCCGTTCACTACCTTCACCGCCTCAGTCGATTTCTACATTTCGATATCAATATGGGTTTTTCCTGCTATTTCACAAAGATTTAACAATCACGCTCGTCTGACTAAGGCGAAAAAACCCGTAAAATCCCTGCAAACGTTTATTTAATTCTTGAGGGTTTGCATAATTTCTGATTAACGCTGGCGCAATTCCTGGGTGGCTTTAGCCACTTCATAGATCCTGCGGGCCATGGCAATCATGCTTTTTTCTGCGCCCTTATTGCCTTCAGCGGGATCGGTCAAGCCCACACCGCCGTGGCCGGTACCGACTTCCGGATGGGTATTGCCCACAATAGTCATGCCATAGACCAGCATAGCGTCCCGGACGGCCGACATGGCCTGCTCTTCGCCGCCGTACTCACTGTGACCTACAGCCATGGCGCCGCCCACGATATTGCACAGGGCGAATTGGGCCCGCAAATGTCTTAATTTATCAAAAAAGGCCTTGAGCTGAGCGCTCATGGTGCCGAAATAAACGGGAGTGCCAAAAATAATGCCGTCCGCCTTTTGCACCAGCTCCGAAACGTCTGCCATCGCCGTGCCCTCAAGGCAGATACCGGCACAAGGCTTGCTGCAGCTAGTACAAAAAGGGGTATCGCAAGTATCTAATGCTTCGCTGACATTAATAAATTTTGTCTCCGCACCCAGACGCGCCGCTTCCGCCAGGCCCAGATTCAACATATAAGCTGTATTACCCTTATTATTCGGACTACCGGAAATTCCCAAAATTAGCATGACCATCTCTCCCCTTTTTGAATTCTCTTAATGTAATTAGCTGTTGTCCCAAAAAATCCTGCTAAAAAAATAAAAAAGATACGTATTCATTTTAATGGTAAATGAAATCTGGAAAAAATGAAAAGCTGGGTGTCCGTTACGGACACCCAACCGCTATTGTATGAAATCGCAGCTTTTTCCTGACCCTGATTTTGTTCAGACCGTTTCGTAGCTTACCCGGATGGCCATGGCCTCCAGCTCTTTGATGATGTTGTCGATATCCGCTTCCCGGCTAAAGCGCAATACCAGCTTGGCCAGATCCTTATCGTTGACGTCGGCGGTAACGTGAGAAATATTGCCGCCGTTATTGCCGATAATAGTGGCCACCCGTCCCAATATGCCGGGGGGATTGCCTTGTATATAAGCCTGCAGGCGGTAGCCCGGCACTCTCAGGCCCATGATATCGATAAAAGCGTCAAAGATTGTGGTCTCCGTAATGATGCCCGCCAGCTTGCCGTTTTTCAATACGGGAATGGCGCCGATTTTATGGTTGCGCATCAGCACCGCCGCTTCCTCCAGCAGTTCCTCGGCGTCGATGGTAACCAGCTTGCGCTTGGGCAGGATATCTCCTACTTTGGTTTTCATCAGGATATAATTTAGTTCGTGGGCGCTTAAGCTGGTGGCCTGGGAGGGCATGGCCTTCTGCAGCTCTTTATCGGTGATGATGCCCACTAATTTGCCTTCTTTATCCAGCACCGGCAGGCGCCGGAAGCGGTTGTCCTCCAATAGCTGGATGGCCTCAGTCACCGGCATATCCAGGGTAGCCGTCACCGGATGAGGCGTCATTCTTTCGCTTACCCGCATAGACCATACCTCCTAAATAATGATACCGGATTAATATCCGGCTAAACTAGTACTCTGTAACCAGTCAAAGTGGTCCCAAAGTACTGGCATCAACCGCCTAAATAGGCTTTCTTAACTTCCGCACTGGCGGCCAGCTCTGCCGCCGGGCCTTCCAAAGTGATTTTGCCTGTTTCCAGCACATAGGCGTAATCGGCAATGGACAAGGCCATATTGGCATTTTGCTCCACCAATAAGACGGTGATACCGGCCTGGTTCAGTTCTTTGATGATGGCAAAAATCTCCCGTACCAATAGAGGGGCCAGACCCATGGAGGGCTCATCCAAAAGCAGCATTTTCGGGTTGGACATCATGCCCCTGCCGATGGCCAGCATCTGCTGCTCGCCGCCGCTTAAGGTGCCGGCCAACTGGCTCACCCGTTCTTCCAGCCGGGGGAACTTTTCAAAGACCCTTGCTTCCGTTTCTTTAAGCCAAGCTTTATCCTTTTGCAAAAATCCGCCCATTTCCAGATTTTCTTTGACGCTCATATCTGCAAAAACCCGCCGGCCCTCCGGCACATGGATCAGCCCCTGCTCCACAATCTGCCGGCAACTGGCCTCCTTGATGGACCGGCCGCCATAGGAAATTTCCCCTTCTCCGGACCGCAATATGCCGGAGATTGTCTTGAGAATTGTACTTTTGCCGGCGCCGTTGGCGCCGATTAATGTCACAATGGATCCCTGATCTACTTTTAATGATATGCCTTTGATGGCATGGATAGCCCCGTAATAAACATGAAGATCTTTAATCTCAAGCATAGGATACCTCCTCGCCCAGATAAGCTTCAATGACCTTGGGATTGCTCTTGATTTCTTCAGGAACGCCCTGGGCGATGATCCTGCCGTATTCCAGCACATAAATCCGCTGGCAGCAGCCCATAACCAAAGACATGTCATGTTCAATCAACAGTATGGTCAAATCGAATTTGTCCCGAATCTCCTGAATCAGCTCCATCAGCTCCGCCGTTTCCTGGGGATTCATGCCTGCCGCCGGCTCATCCAGCAGCAAAAACTTAGGCTTTGAGGCCAGGGCCCGGACGATCTCCAGGCGGCGCTGCTCACCGTAAGGCAGGCTTTTGGCAATTTCCTGCTTTTTGTGATCCAGATTGAAAATCTTCAGCAGGTCTTCGGCTTTTTGGGCCATGCTGCTTTCTTCCTGATAAAAGCCTCCCGCTCTGAGAATGGCTGAAGCCAAACCGTACTTAACGTGGCTGTGGTAAGCAATTCTCACATTATCCAGCACCGTCAGATTGCCAAAAAGCCGGATATTCTGAAAGGTTCTGGCCAGACCCAGCCGGTTGATGGCTGAGGGCTTGCGGCCGGCTAAGTTTTCACCGTCAAAAAGGATTGCCCCTTCCGTGGTGGGATATACTCCCGTCAACAAATTGAAGATGGTGGTTTTGCCGGCGCCGTTAGGACCGATGAGGCCCACCAGCTCCCCTTTTTCAATTTTCATCTTGACGTTGGTTACGGCGGACAAACCGCCAAAAACCTTGGAAACATTATTTACTTCCAAGAGAGCCATGACCGGACCTCCTTCCCAGCTTCCGGAAAAGCTCCAGGCTGGCTTCTTTGCTGCCCATCAAGCCCTGGGGCCGGAATATCATGATCAGAATAAGAAGTAAGGCGTATAAAATCATGCGGATAGCGCTGAACTGCTGCAGCACCACGTTGATTAAGGTAAGCACCACGGCGGCCAAAATAGAACCGGTAACGCTGCCCAAGCCTCCCAGCACCACCATCACCAGATAGTCGATGGATTTCATGAAACCAAAGGTCCCCGGCTGCAGGCCATAAAAGTAATGGGCGTAAATACCGCCGCCCAAGCCGGCGAAAAAGGCCCCGACGCTAAAAGCCAGGACTTTGTAATGAGTAATGTCGATGCCCATCAGTTCGGCGGCAACCTCATCTTCCCGCACCGATATGCAGGCCCGGCCATAAGAGGACCACAGCAGGTTGCGGATCACCACTACGGTGATAACTGCGGCAAAAAATACCCAGGTCCAATTCATAAGACGGGGTATGCCAAACAAGCCGGCAGCGCCGCCTACGTACTTGGTATTGAGCAATACCACCCGGATCACCTCACCAAAGCCTAAAGTGGCAATGGCCAGATAATCTCCCTTGAGGCGCAGCGTAGGCAGGCCGATAAGGGCGCCGGAAACTGCCGCCAAAACCGCCCCGCAGAATATAGAAACAGGAAAATAAATCCCCCATTTTACGGTCATCACAGCGGAAAAATAAGCGCCTACGGCCATAAAACCCGCATGGCCCAAAGTTAACTGGCCGGTGAAGCCGGTGATCAAGTTTAAGCTGACGGCCATGATCACGCTAATGCAGATAGTGATGAGATTAACCTGGTGAAAGGTCCGTAAAACGCCAAGGCTGATCAAGGCCTGAATCACCCCGTACAAAAGGAGGACGCCCAGCAGGATGGCCAGATTTTTTTTGGATAGTAATTGTTTCATCGGCCCCTCCTAAACCTTCTCCCGGACATTTGTACCTAAAATGCCCGAGGGTTTGACTAAAAGAATAAGGATCAAAATGGCGAAGGCCACCGCATCCCGGTAAGTGGATTGACCATAAGCAATGACGAAAGTCTCAATGAGTCCCATCAGCATGCCGCCTAAAGCCGCGCCGGGAATAATGCCGATGCCGCCCAGCACCGCCGCCACGAAAGCTTTAAGACCGGGGGTCATGCCCATTAAAGGATTGACGGCGCTGTAATAAATGCCCACCAGTACCCCCGCCGCCCCGGCCAGAGCCGAGCCCAAAGCGAAGGTGGCGGAAATGGTGTAATCGATATTGATACCCATCAGCATGGCGGCTTCCCGGTCAAAGGCCACCGCCCGCATGGCTTTGCCCGTCTTCGTCTTTCTGACGATGAATTGCAGCAGCACCACCAAAAACAGGGTAACGCCGTAAATCAATAATTCCTTACCGGTAATAAATACTTTGCCGCCAAAAAACTCAATACGCAGGGCCGGCAAAACATTGGGGAAAGCCCGGGATTGGGCGCCCACAAAAAATACCATGACATATTCCAAAAAGAAGGACATGCCGATGGCCGTAATCAATGCTGCAATTCTTGTGGCACCCCGCAGGGGCTTGTAGGCGATCCTTTCGATCAGAACACCCAAGACGGTACAGGCTGCCATAGAAATCAACAGAGCGCTCAGAAAGCCTAAATGAAAATAGGAGACGGAAAAATAAGCAATAAAGGCTCCCATCATATAAATGTCGCCGTGAGCGAAATTAATCAATTTTATGATACCGTAAACCATGGTATAGCCCAAGGCAATCAAGGCATAAATACTGCCCAGGGATACACCGTTAATCAGTTGCTGAAGGAATACGTAAAACTGCTCCATGCTTTCCGTGATCCTTTCTAGTGTCTGGTTGCATAAATTGATGAAATAAGCCATAGGATTTGTGCAACTGAACACTATACATAATTTTCCTGCCTCATTACCTTATACAAACAGGAATTTCCCGCAGGAAATTCCTGTTTACCGTCATAACACAACCAGAAAAGGGCGGGCAGAACCCGCCCTGTTTTTCTATTCGGCTTACTGAACCTTGTCTACTAATTTGTACTGGCCGTCGGCGGTATAACCGATTACCATGGCGCTCTTAATGGGATCGTGGTTTTCACCCATGGCAAAACTGCCGGTAACGCCTTCAAAATTGGTAGTGGCCGCCATAGCCTTGTTGATCTCTACGGGATCAGTGGTGCCGGCTCTTTCGATGGCGTCAGCCACAAAATACATCAAGTCATAGCCCAAAGCGGCAAAGGAAGGAGGCGTATCCGTGTGCAACTCTGTATATTTCTTTACAAAGTTCTGATTCTTCTCCGTGGCGTCGCCGGGGAAATAGTGGTTGATAAAGAATGCTTTTTGCAGAGCATCGGCTCCGGCAGTCTTAATCAGATGATCCAGGTTGTCCCAGCCGTCGCCGCCCAGCAGATAGCCGTCATAACCAAGCTCTTGGGCCTGTTTGGCAATCAGGGCATCGGGCTCATAGTAGTTGGGGCAGAAGATCATCTCGGCGCCGGAAGATTTGATCTTGGTCAAAGCAGCCTTGAAGTCCAGGTCGCCTTCCATGAAGGTGCTGCTTTCCACGATTTGGCCGCCTTTTTCCTCGAAGGTTTTCTTAAAGGCTTCTGCCATATAAATGCTGTAATCGTCGGACTGGTTCACCAGCATAGCCGCAGTTTTCACGCCCAAGGTATCGGCAGCATAGTTGGCAGCCAAAGTGCCCTGATAAGGATCGATGAAGCAGATGCGGTAAACGAAGTCATTGACGGAACCGTCTTCATTGACCGTGATGCCGGCGGAAGTACCGGTACCGGTAACCATAGGCACCTGGAACTGCTTGGCCACGTCAACGGAAGCCATAACCCGGCCGCTGGTAACAGGACCCATCATCGCAACAACCTTATCCTCGCCCATGAGACGGGTGCTGATGTTGACAGCTTCGGCATTGTCGCCCTTGTTGTCATACTCTTTCAGCACGATCTGCTTGCCCAAAACACCGCCGGCAGCATTGATCTCATCTAAAGCAATCTTGAGGCCGTTGATCTTACTCTGGCCATAGGCGGCCAAACCACCGGAAAGCTCGAAATTGACACCCAGCAAAATGGTGTCGCCTTCCCCGCCGCCGGCCGTTCCGCCGGCATTACCGCCAGCCCCGCTGGAATTGCCGCAGCCTGCCAGAAGACCAAATACGAAAGTCATCACTAACAATGCGGCTAACACTTTACGCATGTTCATTACCCGTTTCCCCCTATTAATCATTTTAAATAATACTACCAGGTTTTCATTTTATCTTTTTGCCAGAAGCTTGTCAATAATTGCGGCTAAGAGAGTCAGGGCCTGTTCATGAAAAATCCGGCAGGAATCCCGGCACCGCATTTGGCAGAACAGGGCCCGGTGCACAAAAACCGGGGCTGACTGCTCAAAAAACGAGGTTGTGCGATGATTTTGAGGATTTCGAACCTGTTTTGCAGAGGCTGACTGCTCAAAAATCGAGGTTGTGCATTAAATTTAAGTGGAAATATGCATAACTCGGTATAGTGATTCTATATATCTGCATACCCAATCAAAAAACTGCATATATCCTGACAAAATCCATGCACAACTTCGTTTTTTGAGCGCCGCACTGCAAAATCCATGCACAACTTCGTTTTTTGCACACCGGGAGCACTGCCGCGCCACATCCTTCGCAGTTTATGCCCCCGCAGCTCCGCCTCATTCCCCGTCTATTCTACCGTAACGCTTTTTGCAAGATTTCTGGGCTTATCGATGTCGCAGCCCCGCTGCAAGGCCATGTAGTAAGCAAACAATTGCATGGGGATAATGGCCAGAAGCGTCGCAAAGCGGTCGTCCACCGGCGGCAGCTCCCAAACCTCGGCCACAGCCCGGAGTTCCGGTGTGGGATTTGAACCCACAGCCACCACAGTGCCCCCCCGGACCCTGGCTTCCTGGATATTGCTGGCCATTTTGTCCATAACGTGATGCTGGGTGGTCATAGCCATCACCAAAGTACCCTCTTCGATGAGGGCCAGGGGGCCATGTTTCAGTTCCCCGGCGCTATAAGCCTCGGAATGTATATAGGAAATTTCTTTTTGTTTCAGTGCTGCTTCCATGGCCAGATAGAAATCCAGCAGACGGCCGATGAAAAAGATTTTTTTGCAATTAAACTGCCGGCTGGCAAAATACTGAATGTGTTCTTTTTGCTCCAGAAGGGCCTCGGCCTTTTGAGGCAAAGCCGCCAACTCCGCCAAGCTCTCCTTTAATTCCTCATCGGACAGCCGGCCCCGCAAATGAGCCAGATCCAGAGCCAGGATCATCAGCACCAGCACCTGGGCGGAATAAGCCTTGGTGGAGGCTACGGCTATCTCCGGTCCTGCCACCGTATACAATAGCTGGTGGGCCTCCCTGGCAATGGTGCTGCCGATAACGTTGCACAAAGCCGCTACTTTGCTGCCGCTGGCCTTTGCCAGCCGCAGAGCCGCTATGGTATCCGCCGTCTCTCCCGATTGGCTGATGACGACGAAGGCTTCATTTTCTTCGATAATAGGATCTTTGTACCGGAATTCACTGGCCATATCGCATTCCGACTGCAGCCGGGCCAGGCGGCTGACCAGGCTCTGCCCCATAAGTCCCGCATGGTAAGCCGTACCGCAGCCGATCAGCGTCAGCTTATCCAAAGCCTGGGCCTCTGACGGGCTAAAGGGCATCATCTCCCGGCGGATGGCCATTTGCTCCAGGTCCACATAATGGTTCAGCGTATCGGCCAGCACTTTTGGCTGCTGATAAATTTCTTTCAGCATGAAATGGGCGTAGCCGTCTTTTTCGGCGGCTTCCATATCCCAATCGATGTGGCTGCTTTCCTTCTTGATAAAATTGCCCATCTCATCATAGAACCGGATGGCGGCCGGCTCCACTACGGCGATTTCCATTTCCTCCAGGAAATAGATATCCCGGCTGTACTCCAGAATAGCGGGAATATCGCTGGCGATCAAATTTCCTTCTTTGCTTTCCCCCACGATGAGGGGGCTACCCTTGCGGGTGCAGTAGATGGTATCCGGCCGGTGCTGGTCGATAACGCCCAAGGCAAAAGAGCCTTCCAGCATAGGCAGCACCCGGTAGAGGGTATTCAACATATCATCTTTATAATAGTAGGCAAAAAGCTGAACCACCACTTCCGTATCCGTCTCGGAAATAAAGCGGATGCCCTTTTGCTCCAGGCCCCGGCGCAGCACATAGCTATTTTCAATAATGCCGTTATGAACAATAGCGATCTGGTGATTAACATCCACATGAGGATGGGCATTGATATCCGAAGGCTCCCCGTGGGTGGCCCATCGTGTATGGCCGATACCGGTACGGCCTTTTAACGGGTTGTCCTCCACTAAATTTTTTAAGTTTTTTAAGCGTCCTTTGGCTTTGCGGACGCCGATCCTGCCTTTTTCCATAACTGCAATACCCGCAGAATCATAGCCGCGGTATTCCAGCCGGGTCAACCCCTTTAAAATGAACTCCACACAATCTTTTTGACCGGTGTAACCTACAATCCCGCACATAATATCCCAACCTTCGTCTTGGCATTTTCCACTAATATATGTCTATTTGTAAAATACATTCAAGCTTAGCTGCCCGTAGATCCGGGCCTTTTCTCTTTTATGATGGCTTTGCTGATGATAACGTTCCATCACCGCCAGATCTGCCGGATCGGCTTTGCCTTCCAGCAGGTAACGGTCAATAGCCTCATAAGTAATCCCCATTTCCTTTTCGTCGGTCTGGCCTTCATAAAGGCCGGCGGAGGGCTCCTTTTCGATAATGGAGGCAGGAACCTCCAGGTAACGTAAAAACTCATAAATCTCCGTCACCGTCAGGTCGCCGATGGGGTTAAAATCATAAGCACCGTCGCCCCATTTTGTAAAATAGCCCATATAAAGCTCACTGCGGTTGCCGGTGCCGGCCACCAGGCTTTTGCGGCTATGGGCCAAGGCATACAAGGCATTCATCCGCAGCCGGGGCGCCATATTGGCCACCGCCGCCGCCGTCAGCTCTCCGGCCTTTTCCACAGCGGCCAGCAGCGAATCTCTGGCTGCCGTCAAATCCACCGTTACCATAGGAATATCATATTGCTTGGCTACCGTCAAGGCATCCTCCATGTCGCTGCCGTAATTGCGGGTGCTGCCGCAAGGCATCATCACCCCCAGGACATTGCTGCAAGCCAAACGGCAGAGTATGCTTACGAGAACGCTATCCTTGCCGCCGCTGCTGCCGAAAACAATGCCTTCAGCGCCGGCGTCAGCCAGAACCTGCTGGATAAAGGCTATACGTTCCTGCTTCTCCTGTTCGTAATTCCTCATCTTACTCTTCTCCTTAGCCTGTGTTGACAGGCATAGTAATTTTTTCGGATATTATACCATTTTTCAATCAGACTCAAAAGTCTTATCGCAGCAAAAACCGCATATATTGACTTCAGAGGTTTAATATAGTCAGGATGAATGCTATGCGATTTATGGCCTTTTTTATGTTTAAGCCCTTTTGCCGGAAAAAAAGCAAAACACCCCTGTTATTTTTCTTCTTCCTTATTTTAGCGATAACAGCCGGGTTCTTTGCCCTGCCGGACTTTTGGCGTTTTCATCCCTTCTACCCTTCTACCGCCAGCCATACCTGGAAGAGCGGGGAGCTTTCCGGCGGCGGCGAATTTCTGCCGGCGGGCCAAGGTTATTCCATCCTTATTGATTTAGACCAACTGGTTCTTACCTTGTACAAAGACGGTGAGAAATTTGAGTCCTGGCCGGTTTCCGGCGGCAAAAAAGAGACGCCCTCCCCCACCGGGCAATGGCAAGTGGCAGGCATTTCCCGCTGGGGCGAAGGCTTCGGCGGAAGCTGGCTTGCTCTTAATGTGCCCTGGGGTAAATATGGTATTCATGGTACCGTGGAACCTTGGTTTTTGGGCAAAAAGAATGTATCCCACGGCTGCATCCGCATGAAAAACGGCGATGTGGCCCAATTAAAAAAATATGTAACCGTAGGAACTCCTGTTTTTATTAAGCAAGACAACGCCCCCTTCCGCATTCTAAAGGACGGCCGTATCGGCAGCGATGTGATGCAGCTCCAGGAAATGCTGAAAATCCTGGGTTATTACAATGGAGGAGCCGACGGTCGTTTTGGCCGGGGTACCTTGACGGCCCTTCACCGCTTCCAAAAAGCCGAAAACCTTAAAGTTGACGGCGTCATGGGCTGGGAAAGCTGGCAACTGCTCTGCCAGCGGTCTGAAGAGGCCAAATTCCGGCAAGCCGTGGAAGGCTTGATCAAAAAGCGGGGCAAAAAACACATCCATCCGGCAAGGCCTCCAAAACAAGAGGCCGGACCGGCCGCTGCGGACGATGGGGAAAAACCACAGCCAACCGGCTTTGCTCCCCAATCCTAAGTCTGGTTTTGGAGCGAAAGCATGGCCTTGGCCGCCGCCACAAACTCCCGAAATATGGGGTGGGCCCGGTTGGGCCGGCTTTTGAATTCGGGATGGTACTGGACGCCTACAAAGAAGGGACTGGCTGCTCCAGGCAGCTCTACCGCTTCCACCAGCCGCCCGTCGGGGGACAAGCCGGTAATCATCATTCCCGCCGCTTCATATTGAGAGCGGAGAGTGCTGCTGAATTCATAGCGGTGGCGATGGCGCTCGCTGATCTCCCGGCAGCCATAGATTTCTTCCATACGGGAGCCGGCCATGATCTGACAGGGATAGGCTCCCAGACGCAGGGTGCCGCCAATTTCCATGACACCCTGCTGATCCGGCATCAGATCGATAACAGGATGAGGAGTGTCTTGTTTAAACTCTGAGGAATGGGCTTCCTCAAAGCCTAAAACGTGGCGGGCAAACTCAATCACCGCAATCTGCATGCCCAGGCAGATACCGAAATAAGGGATTTTCTTTTCTCTGGCATATTGAGCCGCCAGGACCATGCCTTCGATACCCCGTTCCCCAAAACCGCCGGGAACTAAAATACCGTGGAGTCCCGCCAAAAGCTCCTCTCCCTCCCGGGACAGGCGGTAGCCCTGTTGGCCTCCCGCTTCCGGACCGGCAACATCCGCCAGTTTTTCGGCGTCAATCCAGCGGATCTCTACCTTTACCTGATTTTCGCCGCCGGCATGGGCCAGAGCCTCCACCACCGACAGATAAGCATCGTGAAGCTGGATGTATTTGCCCACCAGGCCTATGGTTACCGTGGTTTGCGGCACCGCCAGCCGGGCCAGCATAGCCTGCCATTCGTTCAAATCCGCAGGACTATCCGCCAGGCCCAACCGCCGGCAGACGATGTCCGCCAGGCCCTTTTCCTCAAACATCATAGGCACCTGATACAAAATAGGCAGGGTCAGGTTTTCAATGACGCACTCCTTCGGCACATTGCAGAAGGAAGCGATTTTATCCAGCACCGGCTGGCTTACGGGCTGGTCGGAGCGGCAGACCAAAATATCCGGCATGATGCCCAGCTTTTGCAGCTCCTTCACTGAATGCTGGGTGGGCTTGGATTTATGCTCCTTGGCGCTTTTCAAATAAGGCACCAGGGTCACATGGATAAAAAGACAGTTTTCCTTGCCTATCTCCTGGGAAATTTGACGAATAGCCTCCAAAAAAGGCTGACTTTCGATATCCCCCACAGTGCCGCCGATTTCCGTAATCACCGCATCGGCCCCTGTTTTTTCCCCCACCCGGTAAACGAAGTTCTTGATCTCGTCGGTAATATGGGGGATTACCTGGATGGTGGTCCCTCCCAAAAGGCCCCGCCGCTCTTTGTCCAGCACATTGCTATAAACGCGGCCGGTGGTCAGGTTGGAATAGCGGTTCAAGTCTTCATCGATGAACCGCTCGTAATGGCCCAGATCCAGATCCGTTTCCGCTCCGTCTTCCGTAACGAAAACCTCTCCATGCTGATAAGGGCTCATGGTTCCCGGGTCCACATTGATGTATGGGTCCAGCTTTTGGGCAGTGATCTTCAGGCCCCTGGCTTTCAGGAGGCGGCCCAGGGAGGCGGCGGTAATGCCCTTACCCAAGCCGGAAACCACACCGCCGGTGACAAAGACATATTTGGTCATATTTCCACGACCCCTTCAAAAAGTTTCTTTGTTTCTCCCGTCATATATACAGTGCCGTCGGAGGCGTAACGAACCACCAGGTCACCGCCTTTTAATTTGACAGTAATATCTTCATCGTAATCGCAATAACCGTTGAGGACGGCAGCCACTGCCGCGGCACAGGCGCCGGTGCCGCAGGCCCAGGTTTCACCGCTGCCCCGTTCCCAGACCCGCATCCGCAGGTTGTGGCGGTCTTTGACGGAGACAAACTCCGTATTGACCCTTTCCGGAAATAAGGAGCTCTCCTCAAACAAAGGCCCGATTTTGCCGATATCCAGATCCTCCAGGCTATCCCGGAAGACTACGCAATGGGGATTGCCCAGGGACAGGCAGGTCACCTTGACAGGCTCAGCCAGACCCTGAATTTTAACTTCCCTGCCGACGACAGGCTCCTGCTCCAAAGCCAGGGGAGCCGCCAGGGGCACCAGGGCCGGCGTCAAAATAGCGGTGCCCATATTCACCTGGGCGGTGCTGACCTTGCCGTTGGTCAAAAAGACCCGCAGCTCACGGACACCCCCCAAAGTCTCAATGGTCATACTCAGCTTATTGACAATACCGTTGTCGTAAAGGTATTTAGCCACGCTGCGAATAGCGTTGCCGGCGCTGATCCCTTCACTGCCGTCGGTATTGAACATGCGCATTCTGGCGTCAGCCTTATCCGAAGGCAGAATCAGCACCACGCCGTCGCCGCCCACGCCATAACGGCGGTTGGATATCCAAAGGCTCAGGGACTCGGGGTTTAATACCAGATCTTCCGTCAGGCAGTCGAAGAAAATATTATCGTTGCCGCAGCCCTGCATTTTTACAAAGTTTAAAGGCACCGGCTCCCGCCGCATGACATTGATGTCCACCAGTTCCGTAGAGCTTTGGCTATAGCGGCTCATCAGGCTGTCGGCCAGGGCATTGGCCGTATCAATAGAGGTCAGACAGGGAATGGACCGCTCCACCGTCCGGCGGCGGATCTTGACGCTGTCCCGGGTGGGGATACGGCCTTTGGTGGAAGTGGAGATGACGTAATCCACCTTGCCGCTGTCGATGAGGGTGGCCACATTATCCCCGGATTCATAAATCTTGTGGACCGTCTCCACCGCCATGCCGGCTTTGGCAATAGCCGCCGCCGTACCTCTGGTGGCATAAAGCTTAAAGCCCATTTCATAAAATTTCCGGGCCACCTCCGCAATCTCGCCGTGATCCGTCTCCCGGACGGACATCAGCACGCCCCCTTGCTTTTTCATGCTGTAGCCGGCAGCCACCAGCCCTTTATACAAAGCTTCTTCAATGGTCTTGCCAATTCCCAGCACTTCGCCGGTGGACTTCATCTCCGGCCCCAACTGGGTATCCACATCGGACAGCTTCTCAAAGGAGAACACCGGCACCTTCACCGCTACGTAAGGCATGGTTTTGTACAAGCCGGTGCCGAAGCCCATACCGGCAAGCTTTTCTCCCAGCATAGCTCTGGTGGCCAAATCCACCATGGGCACTCCCGTCACCTTTGTAATGTAAGGAATGGTCCGGGAAGACCGGGGATTGACTTCAATGACATAGACCTTATTGGCGCAAACCACATACTGAATATTGACCAAGCCCTTAGTGTTTAAGGCTATGGCCAGCTTTCGCGTACACTCCAGAATCCGCTCCGTCACCTGGCCGCTTAAATTCCAGGCGGGATAGACGGCAATGGAATCGCCGCTGTGGACGCCGGCCCGCTCAATATGCTCCATGATGCCGGGGATCAAAATATCTTCGCCGTCACAGATGGCGTCAACTTCAATTTCCGTACCCATCATATATTTGTCAATAAGCACCGGATTCTCAATATTTTGCGCCAAAATGATGGCCATATACTCTTCCACGTCTTCCCGGCAGAAAGCGATGATCATATTTTGGCCGCCTAAGACGTAGGAGGGCCGCAAAAGCACGGGATAGCCCAATTCCTCGGCTACGTTCAACGCTTCCGCCGTACTGGTGACGCTGGCCCCCTTAGGCCGCTCCATGCCTAATTCCTCCAGCAAAGCGTCGAAGCGCTCTCTATCCTCGGCGGCGTCGATGCTGTCGCCGGAGGTGCCCAGGATGCGAACTCCCGCCTTTTCCATATGCTTAGTCAGCTTAATGGCAGTCTGGCCGCCAAAGGCCACCACTACGCCGTAAGGCTGCTCCGTATGGATGACCTGCATAACATCCTCCGGCGTCAGAGGCTCAAAATACAGCCGGTCCGCCGTATCAAAATCCGTGGACACCGTTTCCGGGTTGTTGTTGATAATGATGACCTCGAAGCCCAGCTTCTGCAAAATCCAGGCGCAATGCACCGAAGCGTAGTCGAACTCGATGCCCTGGCCGATGCGGATAGGGCCGGAGCCGAAGACGATGACCCGTTTTTTTCTTTCGTCCCCGTCCTGGCACTGGCCTTGAGTCCCACCCGCCGTCCGGAGCCGGGTAAAAGCCAAAGCTTCGTTTTCGCCGGCCATATCGCTGTCCGGTCCGGGGCGGTTGTAATCGCTGTAGAAATAGGGCGTCTCCGCCGCAAATTCTCCGGCGCAGGTGTCCACCATTTTGAAAGCGGCATGGATGGGCCGGCGAATGGCCAAGCCCGTCAGCCTTTTAATTGCGCCGTCGGTGTAGCCCATTTTCTTGGCGGTCAGATAAAGCTCATCCTCCAGATAAGCCACGCCGTCTTCCAGAATTATATCGCCGCCGGAGGTCGCTGCCTCTGTGCCGTTGCCTGCTCCGGCCTCTGCGCCAACACCTATGCCGGCTTCTGCACCGGCCTCTGTGCCGTTGCCTGCCCCGGCTTCTGCACCGGCCTCTAGGCTGATGCGGGCCTTCGCCGCCTCCTTGAGATCCATGAGGTGCTGCTCCATTTTGGCCAGATTGCCCAGCTTGCTGATGAACCAGGGGTCGATCATGGTAATAGCGTGTATTTCCTTGGGATCCACACCCCGCAGCAGGGCTTCAAAAACCACGAAAAGCCGCTGGTCGTCACATTGATGGAGCATGGCCCTGATGTCTGCCGTCATTTCGGAAGCCAGCTTGGGCAGCCGCAGCGTATCCAGGGAAAGCTCCGCTCCCCGCACCGCCTTCATGATAGCCTGCTCAAAATTGCTGCCGATGGCCATGACTTCGCCGGTGGCCTTCATTTGGGTACCCAACTGCCGCTTGGCATATACGAATTTGTCGAAGGGCCATTTGGGGAATTTCAGCACCACATAGTCAATGGCCGGTTCAAAGCAGGCGCAGGTTTTGCCTGTCACCGCATTGGTGATCTCATCCAGGGTATAGCCCATGGCAATCTTCGCCGTCACCTTGGCAATGGGGTAGCCGGTGGCCTTGGAAGCCAAGGCGGAAGACCGGGATACCCGGGGATTTACCTCGATGACCGCATATTCGAAGCTGGTGGGATGGAGAGCGAACTGGCAATTGCAGCCGCCCTTGATATTTAAGGCCGTGATGATTTCCATAGCCGCCTTGCGCAGCATCTGGAATTCTTTATCGGACAGGGTCAGAGCCGGCGCCGCTACAATGCTGTCGCCGGTATGCACGCCTACGGGATCCAGGTTTTCCATGGAACAAATGGTAATCACATTGCCGGCGCCGTCCCGCATAACCTCAAACTCAATTTCCTTCCAACCGGAAATGCACTTTTCCACCAAAATCTGAGTAATCGGCGACTGGCGCAAGCCTCCCTCGGCAATCCTGACCAGCGCCTCCCGGTCGCCGGCAATGCCGCCGCCGCTGCCGCCCATGGTGAAAGCGGGCCGGACGATGACGGGATAAGAAATCTCCTCGGCAAAGGCCAAAGCATCGGCTACGGTTTCCACTACCTTGGAGGGAATCACCGGCTGGCCGATGGATTCCATGGTATCCTTGAATAGCTGACGGTCTTCCGCCTTGTCGATGGCTAACGGATCCACACCTAAAAGCCTGACGCCATGCTTATCTAAAAAGCCCTTTTTCGCCAGCTTCATAGCCAAATTAAGGCCGGTCTGCCCTCCCAGGTTGGCCAGAAGGCTGTCCGGTTTTTCTTTGAGGATGATCCGCTCCACTGTCTCAATGGTTAGAGGTTCGATATAAATAGCATCGGCCATGGCCGCATCGGTCATAATAGTGGCAGGATTGGAATTGACCAGCACTACTTTCAGCCCTTCTTCTTTCAGGGCCCGGCAGGCCTGGGTACCGGCGTAATCAAATTCGGCGGCCTGGCCGATAACGATGGGACCGGACCCGATAACTAAAACCTTTTTAATACGTGGATCCAATGCCATCTTAGTTTTCTCCTTTCATCAATGCCACGAAATCGTCGAAGAGATAGCGGGTATCCAGAGGTCCCGAACAAGCCTCCGGGTGAAACTGAACGGAAAATACCGACTTGCCTATGTACTGCAAGCCTTCACAGGTACCGTCGTTGGCGTTGACGAAGCTTAGTTCCGCTCCGTCAGGCAACTGGTCCAGACTCACCGTATAGCCATGATTTTGGCTGCTGATCAGCACATGGCCTTTTTTGATATCCCGCACCGGCTGGTTGGCCCCCCGGTGGCCGTATTTCATTTTTTCCGTCTTGCCGCCCATGGCCAGAGCCAAAAGCTGGTGCCCTAAGCAAATACCGAAAACAGGCAGGTTCTGCTCCGTCAGTATCTTTAACTCCCTGATGATGGCCGTATTCTCCGCCGGGTCCCCGGGGCCGTTGGACAGCATGACGCCGTCGGGCTTAAGAGCCAAAATCTCTGCGGCGCTATAAGAATAAGGCACCGTCACCACCCGCAGGCCCCGGGCCAAAAGCTGCCGCTTGATATTGCCTTTGGCGCCGAAGTCCCAGAGGACTACGGTCAGCGGCTTCCCGTGTTTACCCAGCTCTTCCGGTTTCTTTAGTTCTTCTGGTTCTTCCACCTTTTCCGGTTTTTCGAGTTTTTCCAACTTTTCCGGCTTTTCTCCGGCCCGGGCCTCATCGGTTTCAGGCTCTGTAACCACCGCCACCGAGGCTACTGCATCCTTAACCCGGTAGGACTGCAAAGCGGCAAACTCCGGATCGCCTTGAGTCAAAGGCCGGCTGCCAATGTAACCGTTGATAACCCCTTTTTCCCGGATGATTCTGGTCAAAGCCCGGGTATCGATATCCCACAAGCCCACAATACCCTTATCTTTTAAAAAGGTGTCAAGATCCCCCTGGCTTCTGAAATTAGAGGGCTCCTGGCACCATTCTTTGACGATATAGGCTTTAAGCCTGGGGTAATTGCTTTCAAAATCCTCCGGTATTACTCCGTAGTTGCCAATGAGAGGAAAGGTCTGTACGACGATCTGGCCGAAATAGCTGGGGTCGGTTATCGTCTCCAGATAGCCGGTCATGCCCGTTGTAAATACGACTTCTCCCCTAACCTCCCCGGCAGCTCCGAAGGGCCGGCCTTGAAACACCTGGCCGTCGGCCAAAGTCAAATATATCCGTTTAGTCATCTGCTTTCCTCCCTAAAAATGAAATTGCTCCTTCTCAACACTTTGGCTTACCCTTTTGCTCAGCGTCCTCCTCCAATGCTACGGGATAATCGCCGTTAAAACAGCCTACGCAAAAAGGCAAAGCACAATCGCCGCAGGCTTCCTGCAGCCCTTCCAGGCTGATGTAGCCTAAGCTGTCGGCTCCAATACGCTGTCTCAGCTCCTCTTGGCTGATTTGGTTGGCGATAAGATTTTTTTCGTCGCCGATATCCGTGCCGAAATGGCAGGTGTATTTAAAAGGCGGTGAGGATATCCGCAGATGGACTTCTGCCGCTCCCGCTTCTTTTAAGCTTCTGATGATTTTAGCGCTGGTGGTGCCCCGAACGATGGAATCGTCTACCAGCACGATTTTTTTGCCGCTGATATTTGTCTTTAACGGGTTTAGTTTCAAACGCACCGCCGCTTCCCTTTGCTTTTGGGAGGGAAAAATGAAACTCCTGCCGATATAGCGGTTTTTCAAAAAACCGCTGACAAAAGGAATACCGCTGGCGGCGCTGTAGCCTTGGGCTGCCTCCAGCCCGCTGTCCGGTACGCCGCAAACCACGTCGGCCTCCACAGGATATTCCCGGGCCAGAACTTGTCCCGCCCGGAAACGGGCTTTATATACGCTAAGCCCGTCGATAACGGAGTCGGGCCGGGCAAAATAGACATATTCAAAAATACAAAGGCCTTGGCGTTCCTTTTTCAGCACCTGACTGCTGATCATCTGCTGCTCCCGGTCAATAACCAGCATTTCGCCGGGCTGAACATCCCGTAAAAACTCAAAACCGGCGCTTTCCAGGGCGCAGCTTTCTGAAGATACGGCCAGGCCAAGGCTGCCCTCTCCTATGCACAAGGGACGAAAACCCCAGCCATCTCTGAGAGCGATGATCTTGCCCTGGCTGGAAAGCACCACCAGGGAGAAAGCTCCCCGCAGACGGGCCGCGGCCTTAGCCACCGCCTCCTCTATATCGGTACAGGACAAGGCCTCATAAGCGATCAAGGTGGCAATGACTTCACTATCTGTGGTTGCGGTAAAATCGCAGCCTCCTTTTTCCAGTTCCGCCTTGATTTCCATGCCGTTAACAATATTGCCGTTGTGGGCTACGGCCAGACGGCCCCGCAGGTATTCGATAACGATGGGCTGGGCATTTTCGCTGCAACTGGCGCCGGTAGTGGAGTATCTCACATGACCGATGGCCATGGCGGCGTCAGGCAGTTTTTTCAATGCTTCATCATTAAATATCTCACTGGCCAAACCCTGGTCCTTATAGCAGCGGATGGACCTGTCCACCAAAACGGCAATGCCGGCGCTTTCCTGGCCCCGGTGCTGCAGAGCCAGAAGGGCATTGTATGTAAGGCCAGCCCCCTCGGGTTCCGTGAGACTGACGCCAAAAACACCGCATTCTTCTCCTAGTTTTCTGCTTTTTTTATCCATGCTGCGCCTCCCCAAGCCCGTGGTTTTTTCTATCAGGTTTCTATCTGAAATATTATATCACAGGTTTTTCGCAAGACGAATGGGAATTTGCAAATTTATGTAGGTATACATACTAAGATATCTTGGGTTAATATTCTGCCGGGTTGGAACTCCGCCACTTGGCATTTTGCTGATTTGCTATCCTGCTGATTTGCCTCCGCTGGGTTGGCGCTTCGCTGGGTTGAGCCCCTGGCACGGCCGTCTGCGACGGCATTCCTGTGCAAAATTGCAGCTTTGTTACCGTTGGCATAGGCTAACTGTTCAATTTTGCAGGTTTGTCGCACCGTCTCTCGGAAAATGAGCAAAATTGCAGGTTTATCATCGGTTTAAAATGTTTGAAACATGCTTTTATGAGGCTGATTAGCGTTTTTTAGCCGTATTTAGTGTAGCAAGCAGAATCAAAACCCTATTCTAGAGAGTCAGCACACTTTAAACTTGACTACAAACCTGCAATTTTGCACAAAAACGCCCTTTGATCGCTACAAACCTGCAATTTTGCACAAAAACGCCCTTTGATCGCTACAAACCTGCAATTTTGCACAATCAGTGCCGGCAACGCCGCAACATCGCAACGCCTACCACTGCCAAGCACCGACACCTCACACCTAAGGCCGATCACTCCTTTTCATAGGTCCGCAATATATCCTTAGCCACCTTTTGCCGGGGCTGCCGCAAGTCCATGGCCTGCTTTTCAATGTAGCGGTGGGCCTGGGTCTCCGTCATGCCCAGGTATTGGATCAGCACCAGCTTAGCCCGGTTGATCAGACGGATATCTTGAATTTTTTGCTGCAGCAGGCGGTTTTCCTGCTTCAAGTTGTGCCAGCGGCGCCCGTAGGCCTGGGCCAGCCTCAGAGCTTGGAGGAAGAATTGATCGCCGTAGGCTTTCGGCACCACGAAAACGCCGCTGTCGGCCATATCGGCGGCAAGGTTTTCTTCCGTTTCCCATTCTGTCAGCAAAAGCACGCCGGCGTCATAGGTCTCAGCCACTGAGGCCGCAAAGGTAAAAGGATTTTCATCGGCAAGAGGCGGACAGACAAGCACCAGGTCAAAATCAGCCTCCGCCAGCTTGCGGCGGGCCTGGTTGCCGCCGCTAATCAAAAGCAGCCGCTCATAACCCTGCCCTTGCAGCAAACGGGCCGCCTCTTGTCCTTCTTTGGGGGCACCGGATACAATCAGTACTTGCTCCACAACTCTCACCTCCTTTTTGGCTGAACATCCGCGCCCCAATATCAAAGGATAGCGGATTGAGTCCGTAGGACATCTGCGCCCTTAGTATCTACGGATAGCAGATTGAGTCCGTAGGACATCTGCGCCCTTAGTATCTTCGGATAGCGGATTGAGTCCGTAGGACATCTGCGCCCTTAGTATCTTCGGATAGCGGATACATCCGCGCCCCAATATCTAAGGATAGCAGATACATCCGCGCCCCAATATCTAAGGATAGCAGATACATCTGCGCCCCAATATCTACGGATAGCAGATACATCTGCGCCCCAATATCTAAGGATAGCAGATACATCTGCGCCCTAAGCTTCTACGGATAGCAGATTAAATCCGCAGGATTGTATCCGCAGGATTGTATCCGCAGGATTGTATCCGCAGGATTGTATCCGCAGGATTAAATCCGCAGGACATCTGCGCCCGCTGCCGCCATCCCTTCAGTCCCAGTCTGCCATGCGGCTAATCAAATATACGAAAAATACTGCATCTCTTCCCAGAGCAACTGGTCCGGCGCCTGGCGGCAGGCCTGCCACTCCTCATCTTTGGCTTTAAGGTAAGGGCGCACCAATGTCTCCGGCAAGACCTGCCGGATAAAGCTGCTTTCTGCAGCCAAGGCCAAGGCCTCGCCCAGGGTTGCCGGCAGCTTCAACAAACCGGCGGACTGGCTGTCATTTAACAGATAGAGATTATCTCCCCTGGGAGCGGCTAAAGGAAGCTGCCGCTGTATGCCTTCCAGGCCGGCTTCCGCCACTAAAGCGAAAGCCAGATAAGGATTGGCCGCAGGGTCCGGGGACCGCAGCTCCATCCGGCTCAACTCCCCTGCCGCCGCCGGGATACGAATAAGCTGTGAGCGGTTTTTTTGGCCCCAAGAGACATAGCCCGGCGCCTCAAAGGCTCCGAACCGGCGGTAGGAATTAGTCAGAGGATTGAGAAAGACGGTAATCTCTCTGATCCGCTCCAGTATGCCGGCCAAAAAGCTCTCGACAATTTGCCGGTCTGCCGGGTCGGCGGAGGCAAAGAGATTTTTGCCCTGGCGCAGCAAAGACAAGTTAATATGAAGACCACTGCCGCTATAGCCGGGCAGAGGCTTCGGCATAAAACAGGCATGGAGGCCGCTTTGGGCTGCCAGGGCTTTCACCAGGGAGCGGAAGGTCATCAAATCGTCGGCAGCCTGACAGCATTCCTGATATTTGAAGCCAATCTCGTTTTGCCCCGGCCCCTGCTCATGATGGGAGCTTTCCGGCTGCAGCCCCATATCTTCCAGAGTCAGGCAAATCTCCCGCCGCAGGTTTTCGCCCCGGTCGAGGGGCTCTATATCACAATAGCCGCCCCGGTCCTGGGGCACCTTCGTAGGCTCCCCTTTGTCATCCAGGTTGAATAAATAAAACTCGCATTCCGGCCCGATCTGGCAGCGAAAACCTGCTTCCTCCAGCCTTTTGGCTGTCTGGTACAGGATGCTGCGGCTATCGTTTTCATAGGGCCTGCCGTCGGGATAACAAATCCGGCAATGCAGGCGGACCACCCGTCCCCGGGAGGGCCGCCAGGGCAGCACCGCCAAAGTCGAAGGATCGGGGTAAAGGAACAAGTCGGAAGCCTCCGAGCCTTGAAAGCCTTGCAGGGCAGAGCCGTCAAAGGATATACCCTCACTGAAGGCCCGCTCTAATTCCTCCGGCATAATGGACAAGTTTTTGATACGGCCAAAGATATCGCAGAACATCAGACGGATAAACTTGACATTGTTTTCCCGGACGAACTGGATTACTTCCGCCTCCGTATACTTCACAATCAGTCACCTCCTGAAAATTATTAATGCACATTCTAAAAATCGCTAATGTACATTCTGAAATCCCTAATGTACATTCTGAATAATCGTTAATGTAAAACGTAAAGCTGCTTATACGGGTTTTTGGAATCCGGCTTTAGCACATAGAAAGGTCTGTCCAGAATTTTTTCCATCTTGACGTTAAAGAGACGGCAAAACTCCTCCAGTTCTCCTCTGATTTCAGTCATATCTTCCGCCCCTGCTTCGGCGGCGATAACCTGCCCGGGCAGATGGCGGGGCAAGGCGGCGCTGCGGATATAGATCCTGCCGCCATGCATGCCGGTGGCGCAAAAAGGGCCTACCGGCGACTGGTCTGCCGGGCAATTGAGGCCCAGAACAATAATTTTGCCTCCCGCCTGGTATTCCCCTAAAAAATGGCCGGTGGTTTCGCCCACCACTAATACCGGTTCCTTATCCCGGGATTCCTTCATATGAATGCCGGCCCGGTAGCCGATACTTTCCCGGACAAAGATGCGGCCTCCCCGCATACTGTAGCCGGCGGCGTCGCCGGCGGAGCCGTAAACGCAGATTTCCCCGTCATTCATGGTATCGCCGGCAGCATCCTGGGCATTGCCATGGACGACGATTTTGGCGCCGTCCAGATAGGCTCCCAAAGCATTGCCGGGGGTGCCGAAAATCCTGATGGTTTTACCGGCCAAGCCGCCGGCAATATAGCGCTGGCCCAGGCAGTTTTCAATCAGCACCTCCTGGTCCGACGCTGATTTAATCATCCGGTTCAGCTCTTTGAAATCCAATTCCGCAGCATCTATTCTCACAGCTCTCTCCTATCCCTATTTCTATCCTTATTTCTATTCCTATTCCCTGACCTGCTCTTTGAGCAGGTACTGCTCCCGGCTGGGCCCCACGGAAATGTAAGTAATCGGGCAGCCTACCGCCTTTTCCAAGTACTCTACATAATCCCTGGCCTCTGCCGGCAGGTCTGCAAAATTGCGGCAGGCGCCGATGTCCTTTTGCCAGCCCGGTAGATAAACCAGCACCGGTTCCGCTTCTTCCAGGGCCGGACCCCAGGGGAACTCTTCTGTCTTGCCTGCTTTTGTGGAATAGGCTACGCAGACAGGGATCTTCTCCATATAAGACAAAACGTCCAGCTTGGTCAAGGCAAGTTGGTCCGCCCCCTGGAACCTGACGCCGTAGCGGGAGGCTACGCAATCGAAGGGCCCTACCCGCCGGGGCCGGCCTGTGGCGGCGCCGTATTCGCCGCCGGCTTCCCGCAGAGCCTCGCCCTCAGGGCCAAAAAGCTCGCAAGTAAAGGGTCCGCCACCTACGGCGCTGGAATAAGCTTTCATGATACCCACCACCTGGTCCAGCCGCCGGCCGGGAATGCCGGCGCCGATGGGAGCGTAAGCGGCGATAGTCGAGGAAGACGAAGTGTAGGGATAGATGCCAAAGTCGATATCCCGCAAGGCCCCCAATTGGGCCTCAAACATAATTTTTTTGCCTTCTGCCGCCGCCTTATCCAAGAAAGCGCCGGTGTCGCAAATAAACGGCTTCAGCTCTTCGCCAAACCGGTTCAGCCAGCCCATGAGCTCTTCCACGGTCATGGCCGGCTTCTGATAAACGCCGGTAATCATCAGGTTTTTCCATTCCAGAAATTCCTTTACCGTCTTTTCCAAAGCTTCCGGATACAAAAGTTCACCCATACGGATGCCTTTGCGGAGATATTTATCACTGTACACGGGGCCGATACCCCGGCGGGTGGAGCCGTATTTGCCCCCCAGCCGGTCTTCTTCGTATATATCCTGGAGCTTATGGTAAGGCAGGCAAATCGTCGCCTGATGGCTGATCTTCAAATTATCCGGGCTGATTTCCACCCCTTTTTCCTTTAAGCTTGCCAGCTCATGGCAAAGGTGCTCCAAATCGATGACCATGCCGCCGCCCATGACATTGACCACTTCCTGGCGCAAAATGCCGGAAGGCAGCAGGTTGAGAATAAATTTGCCCTTTTCGTTGACTACGGTATGGCCGGCGTTGTTCCCCCCCTGATACCGCACCACTATGTCATATTCCTGAGACAAAAGGTCCACCATGCGGCCTTTGCCTTCGTCGCCCCAGTTGATTCCCACTATAGCTGTTAATTGGCCTTGCCTGGGTTCTGCCGTTTTTTTATCCATATCTATTCCTCCTGCCCTTCTCCGCTTCCGCATAGTTTTACCATAACAATCTGATGGCAATAGGTTTTTAATCGCAGTAATGATTTCATCGCAACAGTCTTTGATCCTAATAGGTTTGCCTTTTTTTGGCGGCTCTACTCTCCGGCATGTTTGACGCCCAAAATCTCCAATTCCTTCTCGTTTAAGCCTACTCCCCTAAGCATCAGGCGGTTGCCCCGCAGGGCCTCGATGGAATTGATGCCCATACCGCCCATAAACTCCTGAATCTCATGGGTCCAGGCGGCAACCAGGTTCACCAGGCGCCGGGCCGCCTCCTCCGGGTCAAGACGCCGGGAAAGCTCCTCCACCTGGGTGGCAATACCCCAGTTGCACCTGCCTAGCTGACAGCTGCGGCAGAGATGGCAGCCCATAGCCAAAAGGGCGGCGGTTCCGATATAAACGGCATCGGCTCCCAGGGCGATGGCTTTAGCTGCATCGGCGCTGCTGTGGATGCTGCCGCCGGCGATGAGGGAAACATTGTCCCGAATTCCCTCCTGCCGCAGCCGCTGATCCACCGCTGCCAGGGCCAGTTCAATAGGAATACCTACATTATCCCGTATCCTGGTGGGAGCAGCGCCGGTACCGCCCCGAAAACCGTCGAGGGCAATGATATCGGCTCCGCTGCGGGCAATACCGCTGGCGATGGCGCCTACATTATGGACGGCGGCAATTTTGACGATTACCGGCTTTTGATAATCCGTGGCTTCTTTTAAAGAATATACCAATTGGCGCAAGTCTTCAATAGAATATATATCATGATGGGGAGCCGGGGAAATGGCGTCGGAGCCGTCGGGGGTCATTCTGGTACGGGCTACTTCTCCCACATTTTTATAACCCGGCAAATGGCCGCCGATTCCCGGTTTAGCCCCCTGGCCCATTTTGATTTCAATGGCCGCTCCGGCAGACAAATACTCTTTATGGACGCCGAATCGGCCGGAAGCCACCTGGACAATGGTATTGGCCCCGTAAGGATAAAGGGTGCGGTGCAAACCGCCTTCACCTGTATTGTAGAAGATGCCTAAAGCCTGGGCCGCCTTTGCCAAAGCCGTGTGGGCATTGAGACTCAAGGAACCGAAGGACATGGCGGCAAACAGGATAGGGCTGGTCAGTTCCAGGCTTTTTGGCCGCTGATCCACCAGACGGCCCCGGCTATCCCGCCGGATCTCTTGGCCCTTAGGCCCCAGGTACATTCGGGTTTCCATTGGTTCCCGCAAGGGATCGATGGAAGGGTTCGTCACCTGGGAAGCATTCAAAAGCAGCCGGTCCCAATAATTAGGGAACTCCAGGGGGGTGCCCATGGAGGAGAGCAAAACGCCGCCGCTGGCGGCTTGCCGGTATACCTGCTCAATGGTCTGGCGGCTCCAGTTGGCATTTTCCTTAAAACAATGGTCACTTTTAACTATCTTCAGGGTTTTTTGAGGACAATAAACCACACAACGGTGGCAATTGACGCAAGCCTCATTCCTTTCGGCCATAACCCCGGCTTTTTCATCATAATAATGAACCTGATTGGCACATTCCGCCACACAGCGCCGGCAATTATTGCAGCGTCTTTCATTTCTGAGCACTTCATATTCGGGATAAAGAAATTCCCGGGCCATCAATATGCACCTCCCAAGGTGGCAATTACCGGCTCTCCGCCGGCAGGAGCCCAGATCCGTTCCGGCCGGGGCTCCATTTTCCGGATGGCGCTTTCCTCGCTGGCCACATAGAGGCGGCTGCCCTTTTCCGCCGCCACCATAGACCGCAGCTTCAGCCGGTCATTTAAGGCCATCATCCCCGCTTCACAGCCCAACAAGATAGAAAAAGGGCCGGTGATCAGAAGGCTGGAAAAATTGCTGCGCAAATAAGTGAGCTGTCGTTTCTTTTCTTCCGGCATCGCCTCAATCTCCTGCCAAAAAGGAGCGGCAATAACCGCCGCGGCCTCTTCCAGGGTCAAGCCCAGACGCCGGTGGAGATAGTCAATAATATAGGTAATCACTTCCGTATCCGTCAGCAATGAGCAGTGGTAGCCGAACATTTCGATCCAGCGGCGGTTGGCGTCATAAGAAGAAATTTCACCGTTGTGAACTACGGTGTAATCCAGGAGCCCAAAGGGATGAGCGCCGCCCCACCAGCCCGGAGTATTGGTGGGATAGCGGCCATGAGCCGTCCAGCAATGGCCGGCGTATTCTTCCAGGCGGTAAAACCGGCCCACGTCCTCGGGAAAACCCACGGCTTTGAATACGCCCATATTTTTGCCGCTGGAAAACACATAGGCGCCGGCAAACTCCCGGTTGATCCGGATTACGCAGCGGGCGGTGTATTCCTTTTCTTCCAACTGGCTATCGGCCAGCCGCACGGGATGGGGCATCATAAAATACCGCCAGATCAAAGGCTCCCCGGTGATAGCCTTCATCTTCCGCACAGGTATTTTTGACAGGTTAACAATATCGAAATGGCGGTCCAGAAACTCCTCGCAATGCGCCTTAGCCGCCCCATCTTCATAAAAAGCATGAAAAGCATAGAGATCCCGGTATTCGGGATAAATGCCGTAAGCGGCAAAGCCGCCCCCTAAACCATTGGAGCGGTCATGCATTACGGTCATGGCCTCCATAATAGCAGTGCCGTCCATTCTTTCGCCGCTTCTGGAAAATACGCCGGCTATAGCACAGCCCGACGGAATGCGGATCTGTCCTTCTTTCTGTCTCACTAACCCCTACCCTCCTTGCCAAAAACAAAGGCGTCTGTAGAGAGGCAGCTTTTCTGCCCCTTTACAGACGCCTTTGTCTGAGGTTTTTATGCGACTATCTCCTATTAGAATACTTGGTCTGCCGGCCCTTGTCAACGTGGCGCAGCCGATGTATGGTGTATACATACAAGAGAAGAACATGAGTTCGCAAAGGTTTGTATACATAGAATTTTCTGTTGACAGTCCAAGGTGTTGGCGTTTATAATCATTCTATCAATCAGCAAAGGCGCTGGGAAGCTTGTGAGGCTTCTCAGCCCTTTTTTTATTGCTAAAATCAACAGTCGTACTCTGGCGTAAAGCATTTTAATTAGGAGGAATCTTCATGAGCAGTATATCGGATTTTTTCGGCAGCGACGTTTTCAATGACAGCGTAATGCAGCGGCGGCTTCCCGCCAAAACCTACCGCTCCCTGGCCCATACCATGGCCACAGGCAGTCCCCTGGACCCGGCGGCGGCAGACATCATCGCCAGCGCCATGAAGGATTGGGCCCTGGAAAAAGGAGCCACTCATTTTACCCATTGGTTCCAGCCCATGACCGGCATTACGGCGGAAAAGCATGACAGCTTTATCTCCCTGACCTCCGAAGGCCAATTGATGATGACTTTTTCCGGCAAGGAGCTGATCAAAGGCGAGCCTGACGCTTCCAGCTTCCCCTCCGGCGGCCTGCGCAATACCTTTGAAGCCCGGGGCTATACGGCTTGGGATCCTACCTCTTATGCCTTTATTAAGGACAATACCTTATGTATTCCCACAGCCTTCTGCTCTTATAGCGGCGAAGCTTTAGACAAAAAAACGCCTCTTCTGCGCTCCATGGAAGCTATCAATAACCAGGCCGTAAGGCTCCTCCACGCTTTAGGCAAGACGGAGATTACCAGGGTAACCACCACCGTGGGACCGGAGCAGGAATATTTTCTCATCGACCGGGAACTCTATCGCCAGAGAAAAGACTTATTCTTTACGGGCCGTACCTTATTTGGCGCCAAACCTGCCAAAGGCCAGGAAAAGGACGACCACTATTTCGGCGCTATCCGGCCGAAAGTCTCCGCCTTCATGAAGGAATTGGATGAAACCCTGTGGCGGCTGGGCATTCCCGCCAAAACCAGGCATAATGAGGTAGCTCCCAGTCAGCATGAGCTGGCTATTATCTATTCCACCACCAACATCGCTACGGATTACAACCAGCTAACCATGGAAATGATGAAAAAAATCGCCTGTCAGCACGGCCTGTTTTGTCTGCTCCATGAAAAGCCCTTTGCCGGCGTCAACGGCTCCGGCAAACACAACAACTGGTCTTTATCCACCAATACCGGCGTCAACCTGTTGGAGCCGGGAGACAATCCCCAGGACAACGCTCAATTTCTGGTGGTATTGGCCGCTATCATTAAAGCCGTAGACACCTACCAGGACCTGCTGCGCTGCTCCGTGGCCAGCGCCGGCAACGACCACCGGCTGGGCGCCAATGAAGCGCCGCCGGCCATCGTCTCCATGTTTCTGGGCGATGAGCTCAGCTCTATTTTGCAGGCTATTGCCGATGATAAAATCTATAAAGCCGACCACACCGATATGACCATCGGCGTTAAGGCCCTGCCTCCCATTCCCAAGGATACCACCGACAGGAACCGCACCTCTCCCTTTGCCTTTACCGGCAATAAATTTGAATTCCGCATGCCCGGTTCCTCCTTCTCCCTCTCCGGCCCCAACTTTGTGATCAATACCATTGTGGCGGAGTCTATGCGGATTTTCGCCGACAGGCTGGAAAAAGACCAAGCGGCGGGCCGGGAGCTCTCGGAAGCCCTCACCGCTTTGCTGAAGGATACCATCAGCCGGCATCAGCGGATCATCTTCAATGGCAATAACTACTCCGAGGAATGGGTCAAAGAGGCGGCAAAACGGGGCCTCTCCAATTTAACCTCCACCGTAGAGGCTCTTCCTGCCTTTGTCAGCAAAGAGAGCATTGATCTTTTTGTCCGCCATGGCGTCTTTACGGCAACCGAGATTCATTCCCGCTACGAAATCACTTTGGAAATTTACCATAAGACCGTAGCTATCGAGGCTCAAACCATGCTGGAGATGAGCCGCCGCCAAATCATGCCGGCTTTGGCCTCCTATCAGGAAATGCTGAGCCGCTCGGCTTTGAGTAAAGCAAAACTGGCAGGCCTCCCCTCCGAAATGGAGCAGCAACTGCTGCAAAAAATCGATGGAGCAGCAGCCGATCTCTACCGCAAAACAGAAAGTCTTGAATCGCTGCTGATTCAGGCCAAGGGTATTGCCGACGCCTTAGAGCAGGCCAAAGCCTTCCATGCCCAGGTATTGCCGGCTATGCAGGAGCTGCGGGCTACCGCCGATTGCCTGGAAACCTTGGTTGGCGAAGAGTACTGGCCCTTCCCCACTTATGGCGAACTTTTGTTCAGCGTTTGATTTTTTTGTTTAGCTAAGTGTATAATAACACTAAGTGCTTTGTAACCCCTAAAAGCTCTCACAGCTGCGCCGAATATTTTTCCAAGTGCAAGGCGGAGGACCGAGGCATAGCCGGTAGCTATGGTGAGGGACGACAACGCAGCAATTGGGAAAATAGGCAAGCAGGTGTAAGCTTTTAGGGGTTGCAGAGCACCGGCTAAGCTATTTTAAATTCCCTTGATTTCCCGGCTCATTTCCCTGGAAATAAATGTTAGATCGGAGCAATTTGAATGCAACCAGCTTCTTCCCTTACTTCTAAAATATATGAAAGGATCGTCGTTTTGGATTTCGGCGGGCAATATAATCAACTGATTGCCCGTTGCGTCAGGGAGACCGGAGTTTTGGCGGAGATCCTGCCTTACGACGCTCCCCTGGCGGCGATTCAGGCCGGCCCCCACCGGCTGAAGGGCATTATTCTTACCGGCGGCCCTGATAGCGTTTATGTGGAAGACGCTCTCAACTGTGATCCGGAAATTTTCAATGCCGGAGTGCCGGTTTTAGGCATCTGTTACGGCATGCAGCTGATGGCCCAGCTCTTGGGGGGCAAGGTAGGTCCCGGGTCGGTCAGCGAGTTCGGCCATACCGATATCGCTTTTGCCCGGCACCGGCTTTTTGCCGGCTTGTCCGAAGAAGAAACCGGGGAGCAAGGGGCCGGCCGCCATGTCTGGATGAATCACCGGGATGCAGTCTTGCAACTGCCCCCTGGATTTACCGCCATCGCCAAAACAGACAACTGCCCTAACGCCGCTTTTGCTGACGAAAACCGCAAGCTTTACGGCCTGCAATTTCATCCTGAAGTACGCCACAGCCCCGGCGGCCGCCGCATCCTGCAAAATTTCTGCTATGAGATCTGCGGCTGTCAGGGAGATTGGCAGATGGCAGACCTGTCCCAAACCTTAGTGGAGGATATCCGCCGCCAAGCCGGCGACAGCGCCGTTCTCTGCGGCCTTTCCGGCGGTGTGGACTCCTCGGTGGCTGCTGTCCTTGTCCACAAGGCCATCGGCGACCAGCTGACCTGCGTCTTTGTGGACCACGGCTTATTGCGGAAAAACGAAGCCGCCGAGGTTATGGCTTTCTACAAAGACACCTTGGGCATGAACATCATCAAGGTGGATGCATCGGAGCGTTTTCTCGGCAAGCTCTGGGGTATAACGGAGCCGGAAGCAAAACGCAAGATCATCGGCGAAGAGTTTATCCGGGTTTTTGAAGAAGAAGCCCGCAAGCTGGGAGGCGCCGACTATCTGGTGCAAGGCACCATTTATCCCGACGTCATCGAAAGCGGCCACGGCAAATCCGCCGTCATCAAAAGCCACCACAATGTGGGCGGCCTGCCGCTGGATATTTCCTTCAAAGGCTTGATCGAGCCCCTGCGTTCCTTATTTAAAGATGAAGTCCGCCGCCTGGGCGAGGCTTTAGGCATACCCAAGGCCCTGGTCTGGCGGCAGCCCTTTCCCGGCCCCGGCCTGGCCATCCGTATCATGGGGGAAATCACTGCCGACCGGCTGCGTATCGTCCGGGAAAGCGATTGGATCTTCCGGGAGGAAGTGGCCAAAGCCGGCCTTGCCGAAGCCGTCTGGCAGTATTTTACCGTATTCACCGGTGTGCAGACCGTAGGGGTCATGGGCGACGGCCGCACTTACGATTATGTGGTAGCCCTGCGGGCCGTCACCAGCAGCGACGCCATGACCGTGGAGTTTGCGGAATTGCCTTATGGCCTGCTGCGCAAAGTATCCCAGCGCATCATCAACGAAGTAGCCGGCTGCAACCGGGTGGTCTACGATATCACCAGCAAACCGCCGGGCACCATTGAGTGGGAGTAAAAACAAAAACCCCGGGCTGCTTGATGCAATATGCTGCCAAGTAAAGCCTTCGGGGGTTTTATTTTGAGGTGCTTTTCTGATATTATGAAGCTGCAGCTCACCCGGAAGAAGGGGTTTGACCACAACCGTAATTCTTGCACATTAGGGGGTGCAAGATTGATTTTAAGGTATTGGAGGGTTGGCCATGAGCACAGAAATCTTTACCGGCAGGGCCGAGGCTTATGCTAAAGCCAGACTAAGCTATCCGGAGGCAGCTTTGGATTACATCGGCAGCCTTATACCGCCCGATGCGGTGTTCGCGGACATAGGCGCCGGCACGGGCAAATTAACGCTGCTTCTTGGCCAGCGGCGGTATCCGGGATTTGCGGTGGAGCCTAACGCCGATATGCGCAAGCAGCTTACCTCTGCGCTATCCCCTTATCTCCATGTGAAAATCATTGGCGGCTCTGCGGAAGCGACTACCCTGCCGGACCACAGTGTGGATGTGGTTCTCTGCGCCCAGGCTTTGCACTGGTTTAATCCGGAGGGCTTTCGGGCAGAATGCCGCCGCATTTGTAAGCCCGGCGGTATCGTCATTGCCGTATACAACGTCACCGAGGAGAACAACAGCTCCTTCCACAGCAAGTCGCCCAGCCACAGCAAGACGTCAGCTCATCGGTTTTTTGACAGCCCCGCTTTGCAAGAGTTTGCCAATCCCCAGTTTTACACCCGGGAAAACTGGCTTGCTTATATGACCTCCCATTCCCATGATCCCTTGCCTGCCGATGCCGCTTATGCCGCCCACATCGCAGAAATGAACGAGATTTTTGACCGTGAAAGCATAGATGGTTTGCTGCGGCGCAATGTGGTAACGGAGGTTTATAGTGAGAAAATCGATAATTTGCCATAAAGGAGAGAAAAAACAATGAAAAAGCTGGAACAGCTTTACGAGGGCAAGGCCAAAAAGGTTTTTGCCACC
This sequence comes from Clostridiales bacterium, assembly GCA_038562165.1. Classification (GTDB taxonomy): domain Bacteria; phylum Bacillota; class Peptococcia; order DRI-13; family UBA5745; genus WRMS01. Next base: position 93,441 of record JBCFAO010000005.1, read on the forward strand.
GACGACGCCAACACAGTTATTGTTGAGTATAAGGACGACGCCACGGCCTTCAACGGTTTGAAAAAGGGCACAATCAGCGGCAAAGGCGTGGTGAACAATAAAATGTCCAATCACCTTTTTAAGCTTTTGGAAGGACAGGGTATTCCCACCCATTATATTGAGCAGCTTTCGGACAGGGAAACTGCCGTAAAGCGGGTGGAAATTCTGCCTCTTGAAGTGATTATCCGCAACCGGGCTGCCGGCAGCTTTTCCAAACGCATGGGTGTGGCGGAAGGTACGCCTTTGCATTGCGTTATCTTGGAATATAGCTATAAAAACGACGAGCTTGGGGACCCCTTGATCAATTCCTATTATATTCGGGCTCTCCAACTGGCCAGCGATCAGGAAATGGAAAAAGTAAAGAAATACGCTTTCCGGATCAATGAAATCCTGTCAGCTTACCTTTTAAGCCTTGGGGTGGAGCTCATCGATTTCAAGCTGGAATTCGGCCGTTTTCAAGGCGAAATTGTGCTGGCCGACGAAATTTCCCCGGATACTTGCCGGCTTTGGGATGTGAAAACCGGCAAGAAGCTTGACAAGGACCGCTTCCGCCAAGACTTGGGCGACGTGGAGGAAGCTTATCAGGAAATGGTCAAGCGGCTGTTGGGGTGAGGCCGGGTCCAGCGGCAAATCGGGGAGAGCCTCAACCAGGCAGATTCACGACCGGTCCGCACCTCCAACTGTACAAAAATTAAAGTATTATGTTCTTATTAGTAATCCCTCTCGCTCAAAAGGGTGTTTTCAGGCCAATTTTGTGCAAAAATCGAAGTTGTGGACAAAAAAATCCCACAATAGTTCAATTTTTGTACAGCGCCAAATTTCCACAATACAAAACCCGCCCAGGTCAAAACGCATTAAGCGCAGACTTGACGGGTTTTTGTTTACTCACAACTTTTGCCTCATATCATGTCTTAAATCTTACCTTAGATCTTGTCTTAAATCTCACCCTGCATAAAAAGCTGGGGCTTATTTTTATAGCCGTGGGAGGTGGCGATAAACAGTACCTTGGCCCCCTTGGGAATGTCCCCGGCGGCCAGGGCCTTCTTGATGCAGCTATGAACCACGGCGGAGGAAGTCTCCAAATAGAGGCCGTGAGATGCCATTGCGTACACGTCCGGCAGGACATCGCCGGGAGAAGCGCTGACGGCAAAGCCGCCGCTTTTTTCCAACGCTATCTTCGATTGAGGTTTGTCAATTTATTTGAGTTCTGCCCCTTTGCGCCTCATTCCGTCACTTTCTCAGTTCCCTCAACGGGTTGAATTAATAAAAGAAGAGCCCTGGCGAAGCATAGGCATACATAAAATGTTCAAGTCACAGCCATTGTCTTTGGCAGACGCCGCCAAATAAAACAGCTTTCACAGATGGATCTGGAATAAAGAAAGCGTTGCCTAGTCTCAAGCTTCGTCACCCTGCAATATACGCCTCTCCTGCCGGCAATAAATAATGGCCTTTGCCCATCTTTGCTTCCACATAGCCAAAGCTGCGCAGGGCATTCAGACGCAGCTTAATTTGATCCAGGGATAAAATCAAGCCTTCTTCCAGACGCAGGCTGCGCTGCAAATCTCCCCGGCCGATCAAGCCTATCCCGCTATTTTTAGCTTTAAGCAAAACCCGCATAATCGCTTCACACTCTTCCTTCATCTGACGGCTGGAAAACCGGACCGCCTCAGGATGAAGGTTTTTGTTTTGTGCCGACTTGTTTTGGGCCGGCTGGTTTTCGCCTGTCGCCGCCTCCTCTATCATCTCCATCCCTAAGAGCTCTCCAATAGCCGCAGCCTGGTTTTTGCCCAAAGCGTCAATGCTCAGCAGATAATCCAGCATATTCTCCAGTTCCCGCACATTACCGGGCCAGGAATGCCGTTCCAGCAGGGCAATGGCTTCCGGCATCAGTTGCATTCGCTGAACCGCTTTCTCCTGATCGTTCCCGGCCTGCCGGTTCTGACCGGCCTGTTGGTCCTGGCCATCCTGGCGGCTTTGCCGGCCCTGGCGGGTCCGGCGGTTTTGGCGGCTTATGGCTTTATTCATCAGATATATAAAGAGAGGCACTATATCCTCTTTCCGCTGCCGTAAAGGCGGTATAGTCAAGGGCAGGGTATTGAGCCGGTAGTATAAATCCTGCCGGAAAAGGCCCTGGCGCTGCAGCTCAATCAAGTCCTGATTGGTGGCGGCAATAATCCGCACATCTACCGGAATCGTCCTGTTGCCCCCCACCCGCAGGATTTCTTTTTCCTGTAAGGCTCTGAGAAGCTTAACCTGAATGCTGCGGGGCGTGTCGCCGATCTCGTCCAAAAACAATGTGCCGCCGTGAGTCAGCTCAAAAAGCCCCTTTTTGCCGCCTTTCTTGGCTCCGGTGAAAGCCCCCTCCTCATAGCCGAACAATTCGCTTTCCAGCAAGGTCTCCGTCAAAGCGCCGCAATTAATAGCCAAAAAAGGCGCCGCCTTGCGGCTGGAGGCATTATGAATAGCCTGGGCCAGGAGCTCCTTGCCGGTGCCGCTTTCGCCGGTAATTAAAATATTGGCATTACTTTTAGCAAAGCTCCAGGCTTTCTCCACCACCCTGCCCATAGCTTTGCTGCGATAAATAATATCCTGAAACCGGTAACGGGCTTTGTTGATTTGGCCTACCTGCTTCTGATAATCCCAGCCGATATTTTGCAGCTGCTCCATGCTTTCCATACTGATTAAATAGCATTTGCCCACTTGAAAGGACGCCACAATTTCCGTAACCAGAATATACACCAAAATCCCCTGAATGTGCACAAACTGCTTCTCCGCATTCTCCAACAAAAACTCCTTGCCGAGAAACTCACCTACCTGCCGGCCAAACAAATCTTCCTCCCCTAAAATCTTTTGGGCGCTTTCATTGAAAATCAAAATTTCCTGGCTTTCATTGATCAAAAGTATGCCGTTTTCTATATTGGCAATAACCGAGGCCAGCTGAGCCTGGAGTAGGGACACCTCCTGATTCTTTTTGGCCATCATCATACTAAGATTGGCAAAAGGCCGCATATAACGTATACCAACCATCGAATCCATGCTCTGATCTTTCTTCAGGCAGCGCAAAATGTCGGCCACCGTCATAATATTGATCTGCCGGTAACCGATATCCACCACAACGGGAATTTCCGGCGGCACCAAATGGAGTTCTCCGGCTGTAACGGCATACTGAAAAGGGCCGCCGTCAGGCCGGCGGTAGGCGCCGGCATCGCCCTGCAAAGTCAGAGGAGCATCGGGGGCATAAGGATACATCTTCATGGAGTGAAAGCCCATTTTATTCAGCTCATCGATAACTTCGAGAGAATTGAGGTATACGTCGTTGACCATCAAGACGTCGGAGCCTTCCGGTATCTGCTGGAGCAAGTGAAGCTTCACCAGGTCCAGGGAGCGTTCTTTGACAATATACTTCACATCAGGATGGAGCATGGCAATAATGTGTGCGGCCAAATCTTTGGGCCCTACCACAAGGCAAAGGTCTGCTTTCGGATCAAACATCCGTAAGCTGGGATCGTGCATGGAATAGCCCCGGATATCTATGGAATCTCCAATGAGCTCCTGCAATTGGGCGCAGTTCCATTCGATAAGGTCTTCTTTGATGGCCAATACGGCTAAAACCGGCAACTTCGTCATACCATCCCTCTTTCATCAACCTAGGTTTCACCTAGGCCCCCTTTTTATTGTATAGAAAATTTTATTTATTTGCAAGCCAGTGATGTTTTTTTCATATCTCATCAGATTTATCAGACGTACAAGCTGCCCTTTGATCTTTTTGCAAGCCGCGGCATAAAACTTGCAGTTTATTTAATCATCACAACAAGAAGGGAGGCGATTATCATGCACCACCTTGATTTTATGAAAGAAGCCTTGAGTATCAAAGAAGAGATTGTTGATTTACGCAGGCGGATTCACCAGTACCCGGAAATAGGAGGAACCGAGGTAGAAACCCAGAAGCTGGTGGAGGAGTATCTACAAAACCTTGGCATCAAAACCCAAAGAATAGCTGATACCGGTGTTTTGGGTCTCCTCGAGGGAGGCGGAGCCAATTCTGAGGCCGTTTCCGGCCCGGTCTCCGTTGCCACCGTAGGCCTGCGGGCCGACATGGACGCTCTGAAAATCGAAGAGCAAACGGGAGCAGAGTATGCTTCCCGGCGGCCTGGCCTGATGCATGCCTGCGGCCACGATGCCCATACCGCCGCCCTCTTGGGAACGGCCAAGATCCTGGCCGCCCATCGGGAAGAACTCCCCGGCAACGTAAAATTCTTCTTCCAGCCTGACGAGGAGGGCGACGGCGGCGCCGAGAGGATGATTGCCGAAGGAGCTCTGGAAAATCCCAAAGTCACCGCCATGTTTGGCGCCCACGTGAATCCCGAAATACCTGCGGGACGCATTGGGGCACGACCCGGCAAAATCTACGCTGCCTCCAACCCTTTTGACGTCACTATTAAAGGTTTCGGCAGCCACGGCGCCAGCCCTCACCTGGGCATTGACGCCATCGCCGTTGCCGCCCAGGTAGTAGGCGCCTTGCAGCTTTACGTCAGCCGGGAAACCGATCCTCTGGACTCCGCCGTCATTACCGTGGGCACCTTTCACGGCGGCACCCAGCGCAACGCTATTGCAGAAGAAGTAAAAATCAGCGGCATCATTCGTACCCTGGGCCCGGAAATGCGCCAAAAAACCGTAACAGCCTTCCGCCGCATCGTGGAAAGCACCGTTCAAGCTCATGGCGCCACTGCGGACATTCAAATTCTCACCAGCTATCCCGGCGTAGTCAACGACGAGGCTATGACCCAATTGGCCCGCCACTCTATTGCCGAACTACTGGGTGAGGATAAGCTCTTTTCTTTGGACCATGCCACCATGGGCACAGAAGACTTCGGTATTTTTCTGGAACAGGTCCCCGGCTGCTTCTATCAGGCGGGAGTAGCCAATCCCGCCAAAACTCCCACCGTTTCCCTGCACAACGGCCAATTTAACATCGACGAAGACGCCCTTCCCGTTATGAGCGCAGTCCACGCTAAAGTAGCCTATGATTATTTGAGAGGAGCAAAATCATGAGCGTTGAGAAAAAAGAAAAAAAGAGAATCCGTATACCTCATACTTTCGTCTTTTTATTTTTCCTGGCTATGCTCGCAGCCATATTAACCTGGGTTTTACCCCACGGCCAATATCAATATGAGAAGGTGGACGTCAACGGCACCATGAGAAATCTGGTAGTTCCCGGCACCTATGAAATAGTCGAGGAAGGCAAAAAAGCCGGCGTCGTAGACTTTTTCGGCTCCTTCCATAAAGGCTTGATTGCCGCCGCCGATGTAGTTATGTTGATCTTTTTGGTCAACGGCGCTTTCAGCATGATCATCAAGACCGGTGCTTTCAACGCGCTGTTGGCTACACTATTGCGAAGATTTGAGGGCAAAGACAAAATACTTGTCCCCCTCATGTTCCTGGTATTCGCCTTTTGCGGATCCATGTTCGGTATGCTCAACGAATTTAACGGTTTTTATCCTATATTTGTAGGCATAGGTATCGCTTTAGGCTACGACGCCCTCTTCGGTATGGCTATCGTGGGCCTGGGCGCTTACATCGGTTTTGCCGGCTCCATCATGAACCCCTATACGGTGGTGGTGGCCCAAGGCATTGCCGGCGTACCGATCTACAGCAACACCTGGTTCCGGGTTTTGAGCTTCGTCGTTTTCTGCGCCATTTCCATCATCTGGCTGCTGCGCTACGGCTCCAAGGTCAAAAAGAATCCCCTCTACAGCTTTGTTACCCGGGAAGATCTGACCATTGACCTGGAAGGCGGCACCGACAGAGACGAACTGGTCAATATTAAAATGACCGGCAAACATAAGATCATTTTAACCGTAGTTCTTTTGGCCATGGCCTGGATCATCTACGGCTCCGTCAAACAAGGCTGGGGCATGATTCAGCTCACCGGCGTCTTCCTGCTCATGGGCATCGCCGCCGCCGTCATTGACGGCTGGTCCCCGGACAACATCGCCAAGGAATTCATTGACGGCGCCAAATCCGTAGCCTTCGGCGCCTTGGTTACCGGTATTGCCCGGGCTACCCTGGTCCTGCTCCAGGAAGGCATGATCGTGGACACCATCATCAACGGCCTGGTTTCCAATCTGGAAGGCCTGCCTCCCATCCTGGCAGTCCAGGGCATGCTGGTGATTCAAACTCTCTTCAATTTCATCATCCCCTCCGGCTCCGGCCAGGCAGCCACCACCATCCCGATTCTGGCTCCCATGGGCGACATTCTGGGCCTGACCAGAGAAGCTGTAGTTATGGCCTTCCAATACGGCGCCACCATGGCCGACCTGCTGTGGCCTACCTGCGGCATTACCGTCGTTTGCGGCTTGTCGGGCATTCCCTATGATAAATGGCTGAAATTCTTCATTCCCTTGTTCGGTATTTTATATGTATCCCAAATGGCCTTGTTGGCCATCTTGGTAATGCTGGGCATCTGATCCCTTTTCTTAAGCCTTCATCAAAGCAAATAAAAACGAGAGCACTTAAACAACAAACCCCGGGGCCTTGAAAGCTGGCATGCACCAACGATCAAGATTCCCGGGGTTTTCTGCGCCAAATTGTCCGGACAGCAACCGGGTTATAGCTTATTGGGCGCAAAAAAAGGCGAATTAAGCACATGAAAAACCAAAGTGTTCAATAGCTGCTTTATGCTTAAGTTATGTTCATTATTATATGAGCAATAGTTCATATAATTTTTATATGACAAGGAGGAAATCTGCATGCAGTACGAAAACAGCCCATCCAAGTTTACATGGTCAGGCCTTGGGGATATCGGTGAGGGCAGAAAAAGCCTTGGGCCGGATATGCCGGTATTAGTTTACCGTTTGTTCCAATACACCCTCAAGGATATCCTTTCCCGGGAATACGATGCCGAAACAGCCAGCAACCTGTATCGAGCCGCCGGATATCTGGCAGGCACACAGCTTGCCAAAAACCTATTGGACCTCTCCGGCAACTTTGATTTTTTCATTGCCAATTTGACCAATAAGCTTCGGGAGCTCAAAATCGGCATTCTACGGATTGAAAATGCCGATTTAAATTCCCTTTCTTTTACCTTGACGGTTTCGGAGGATTTGGATTGCTCGGGCCTGCCCATCACCAATGAAACCGTGTGTGACTATGACGAGGGGTTTATCGCCGGCATTCTGGAAGCATATAGCGGACGCTCATTTACGGTCCGGGAGATCGACTGCTGGGCAACCGGCGACAGGACCTGCCGGTTCACCGCCGTTTTAAAATAGCATGGGCCATCCAGATATCTATGAAAGGGGGGTGATGAAAAGTGGATGATGAAAGCCAAAAAACAATTACCGCTATGGAAGAAGCCTTGGCAATACTGTTATCCGGCAAGCAATGTGAAGGATTCAAGCTGCAAACCTCTGTGCCCCAATTGCAGAAGTTGGCCGGACAAATAAATCAGTTGGCGCACAACTTCAACGCTATGAGCCGTCTGGCAGCGGACCTTGCCGAAGGCAAACTGGATGGTCCGCTGCCCTGCCGCCACAACTATTTGGCCGGCCCCTTGAAAGAACTCCATTCCCAGTTGAGGTATCTGGCCTGGAGTTTGCGGCAGCTTCACTCGGGATTTATCGTCAATAAATTGGAAAACACCGGAGAGATTTTTGATGCATTTAACGGAATTGTAGATCAGGTAGCGGCAGCCTCCACCCAGGCAGCGGCGGAGACTACGGCATCAGTAAACAGTTGGCGCCATCATCAGATTCTTCAGGCCCTCAATCTTCTGCACATAATGGTGTTGGAGGTGGACGACGCCGGATGCCTGGTATATGCTAACCGCTCTGCAAAGGAAAAATTGGGGCAGCTGGAAAATTTTGATCTGGAGCATACGCAAAATAATGCATTGAAGCTCATCGCAAAATTAAACCGGGAAGAGACAATCTTTCCCGCTTGCCGGGAGATTTATGAGGACAAAAGCAAATTATGGTACCGAATTACTTCCGACAGATTTAAGCTTCCTAACGGACAAGCATTTTTCTTTAACACTATTGAAGACATAACCGAATGGAAGCTAAGGGAATTTCAGCTAAAACTCTCGGCAACAATGGATGCAATGACAGAAACCTACAACCAAAAGAAAGGCTTGGCCCGGCTGGAATCGATTCTTTTGCAGCCTGCCCCCGCCTGCCCCCACTGCATATCTTTTATCGATATTGATTACCTAAAAACCATTAATGACGCCTATGGTCACAGCGAAGGCGATTATGCAATACAAAGTATCGCGAAAATACTTCTCTCCTGTGTACGCAGCTCAGATATGGTTTGCCGGTATGGCGGCGATGAATTTTTAGTTATTTTCGAGAAATGTGAAGAAGAGGAAGCTAAAAAAATTATTCTGAGAATGTACGAAAAATTAAAAGAATTAAACGAAAAAAATCCCAAGCCTTACACACTCTCCTTCAGCTGCGGCATTGCATCATTCTCAAATTGTTCCGGTACTGTCTATACGGTTCCCGGCCTGCTGAAATTGGCAGATAAAAAGATGTACCAGTGCAAGCTAAAAAAAAACAAAGACTGGCAGCAACTCCAGAAGATACTCTATATTTATAACCCCCCCGACATGAAGAAGCAGCAAAAGCCTCATAAGCAAACCGGATTCTGACGCTTCCTTACGCTTGCTTGAAAGGGAGAATATGAAAAAATGATGGACAATTTTGAAGCCTTTGTATTGAAACTGGCAAACCGGCAATTGGTGGGCGCCCTGCGCAGAGGCCTGCTGTACTTGACGCCTCTAATCCTGATCGGCTCGATAATCCTGGCACTGCTCAATCTGCCTGTCCCGGCTTATCAGAATATTATACAGGGCATCTTTGGTGAAAGGTGGCGGGATATCAACCTGGCAATCCATAAAGGCACCCTTCAGATCATGTCCCTTACGACGCTGATCACCGTCTGCTATGCTTTTTCACAGGAAAAACCGCTTGTCAAATCCGGTGAGATCAATCCCGTTATTATCATTATCACGGCATTTGCTTCTTATATCGCTTTCACCAATAATCCGGATAGGATTATCGGTACGTCGGAGGCCGCTTCTACCGGCATGTTTGGAGCCTTAATCATTTCAGTATTGGCCTGCAATCTTTTTTGCTTTTTCTACAAATGGCGGGACTGCTTTTGGCATACAGACCTGCATAACTATAATGGAAGCCTGCTGACCCTGGCTTCCTTCCGCGCTGTTGTACCGGCCCTGCTTACCGTGACAATTTTCGCCGCAGGGGGGGAGCTGATGAAAACCCTGGGATTAGCCGGCGGCGAATCCATATTTTTGAAAGTACTCAGTAAATCCTGGACCGGGCAGAACTATTTTTCTGCACTGAGTATTATCCTTATCACCCACATCCTATGGTTTTTAGGCATCCACGGCGGCAATGTGGTTATGGATGCAATGTCCGGCGCAACGCCGGTTGCAGCCTCATCTGCAAATGCAAGCATCTTCACCAAAGAATTCTTTGACACCTATGTTTATCTTGGAGGCTGCGGCGCCACCTTGGGACTGTTGATCGCATTATTATTAGTCGGAAGAAACAACAACGAAAGCAGGCTGGCAAAAGCCTCAATCCTGCCCTGCATATTTAACATAAATGAAATCCTGGTTTTCGGACTGCCCATCATATTCAATCCCTATTTATTTATCCCCTTTGTACTTTCGCCTGTCGTCCTGAGCTTCACCTCTTGGGTATCCCTGAGCTTAGGTTGGGTACCGGCGCCGATGCAGGCAGTTCAATGGACAACTCCTATTTTTATGTCGGCTTACCTCAGTACCGGTTCCGTTGCCGGCATTATTTTGCAGGCTGTTAATCTGGCATTGGCCATGTTGATCTATATTCCTTTCATTCGTTTACAGCAAAGCCACCAGCAAAACATCCGTATTTCTGTGTTCAAAAGCTTAGGAAAACAGATTAAGTACGTAGAGGAGCAACAGGAAAAGAGTATTCTGAGCCGTCAGGATGATACCGGTTTTCTTGCCCGGGCTTTGATGGCTGAGATCAAAGAGGGATTGGCCAAGAATTGTGTCCCCCTTCACTTGGAATATCAGCCTAAAGTGGATAGCTGCGGCCGGGTCATGGGGGCCGAAGCGTTGCTGCGATGGACCCACCCTGTTTATGGGGATGTGTCGCCTTTGATCATTTTGGGTATATGTGACGAGGCCGATCTGACCAATGATCTTGGACGCTGGATTATGGCTCAAGCATTCAACGCTTTAAAATACTGGCATGAACAGGGCTTAAGCAACCTATCGCTTTCAGTGAATCTTAGTCCCCGGCAGCTAAAAAAAGATGCTTCCCTTGTACAGGCGATCTATTCCTACATTGACCAGACAGGCATTGAGCCTAGATATATGGAGTTGGAGCTTACCGAAAATACAACCATTGATTCCGGCGGCTCCTCCCGCAGCAGATTAGAGGAAATCAAGGACTTGGGCGTAAATATCTCCATCGATGATTTTGGTATGGGCCACAGTTCCCTGCTTTATATTCGCGATTATTACGTCAATGTTGTAAAGATCGACGCCTCCCTTGTTTGCGGGGTTGTCGATGACCGGCAGAGCCGGCAGATCGTAAGCTCCATCCTGTCCCTCTGTGACCAGTTGAAGATCAAGGCCGTGGCCGAAGGCGTAGAGACGAAAGAACAGCTTCAAGTGCTGAATGGCCTTGGTTGCCGGTATTTCCAAGGCTTCCATTTCAGCCGCTCCCTGGTTAACCATCAATTTCTTGAATATGTGAGACAGCATGGCATGGTGGATGCAGCCGTAAATGACCAGGAGCCCGGAATTGAAAAAAAACGCCGAGCCATGTATAATAAAGCATAACCTGACGAAAAGGAGCTTTCCTGATGATGAAACAAGACTTGATCCTGATCCTGGACTTAGGCAGCGAAGAAAATGTCCGTCTTGCCCGCTCTATCCGTACCTTGGGCGTATACAGTGAAATTTATCCCCATGATATTTCCCGCCGGTCAATAGAAGCCATGACAAACCTCCGGGGTATTATTATCAACGGCGGCAAAAACAACGTAGTGGACGGCCAGCCCATCGCCGTGGAGCCTTGGCTGTTCACCTTGGGCATTCCCCTTTTCCTGGTGGACTATCCCTGTACCGGCTCCATTTCCGACTCCGCTGCCCCTTCTCCCCTCTGCCGCCAGGCCGATTCCCTGCCGGCTGACGACAAGGATCTGGCCGCTCTGCTCTCTCCTTTCATCTTTGAGGATTGCAAAGCCGAGGCCAATTGGAACATGTCCAACTTCATTGCCGACCAGGTTGCCCTGATTCGTCAGCAAGTAGGGGACAAGCAGGTTCTGCTGGCTCTTTCCGGCGGCGTGGACTCTTCGGTGGTGGCCGCTTTGCTGATTAAAGCCATCGGCAAACAGCTTCATTGCGTCCATGTCAACCACGGCCTGATGCGCAAAGGCGAAAGCGAGCAAGTGGTAGAGGTTTTCCGCCAGCAATTGGGGGCCAATCTCGTTTATGTGGATGCTTCTGAGCGCTTCCTGGGCAAGCTGGCCGGCGTGGCCGATCCCGAAGAAAAGCGCAAAATCATCGGCAGCGAATTCATCCGGCTTTTTGAAGAAGAAGCCGTCAAACTGGGCAAGATGGACTTTCTGGCTCAGGGTACCATTTACCCCGACATTGCCGAAAGCGGCACCAAGACCGCGAAAGTCGTCAAAAGCCATCATAATGTGGGCGGCCTGCCGGAAGATATGAAATTCCAATTGGTGGAGCCCATTAAATTCTTATTTAAAGACGAAGTCCGGGCCTGCGGTCTGGAACTCGGCTTGCCGGAAACCATGGTTTTCCGCCAGCCCTTCCCCGGTCCCGGCTTAGGCGTGCGCTGCCTGGGGGCTGTCACCGCCCATCGGCTCCATTCCCTGCGGGAGGCCGACGCCATTTTGCGGGAAGAATTTGCCGCCGCCGGCCTGGACCGCCAGATCTGGCAATACTTTACGGTGGTGCCCGATTTCAAATCCGTAGGCATGAAAGACGGTTGCCGCACCTTTGAATATCCCGTTATTTTGAGAGCGGTCAATACGGTAGACGCTATGACGGCGGAGGTGCCCCAAATCGACTGGGCCCTGCTGCAAAAGATCACCAACCGGATTTTGGCGGAGGTGCCCGGGGTCAACCGGGTGCTCTACGACATTTCGCCGAAGCCGCCGGCAACCATTGAGTGGGAATAGAGGAGTAATATTAATGCAGTTTTATTTAAACGCGGTTATGGCAGAGCATATATATCGTTGGGCAGCAACAAGTGATGAGGAAGTTTTACGAAAACGACCGGAGGATGCATTTATTAAGCAAATAAAAAAGGTTTCAAAAGAAATAAAGCTCAGGCTGTAAAAAGGCGATATAATTAAAAGTAAAAACAGCAAATCCCGGAGATCCTGCATTTATGCAGCCTTCGGGATTTCTCTTTTAATCAGTCCAATGAACCTTAGCGATTCTGTTCCATTTTTTCGTTTGTATGCAGATTCTTACCGCCGCCTGTGCAGTTTTTGCGCTTGGGTGAATTGCAGCAACAGCTAAGCCGATTTCAGGCCAAATCGGTGCAAATTTTTCGATTGTATGTAGTTATTGGCCTTGCATTTTACCTACAAACGCAATTTTTGCTCAAGCGAAGCTGCTAACCTACCTACAGCCGCAATTTCTGCACATTTTTCCGCCGCCGCAGGGCCAGAGCCGAACCAGCCTGCGGACGAAACCTGTTGACTGCCTGCTCTGCCGTCCAGCCCGGCGGCCTCCCTACAGCCTCTCGCCTATAGCTCCTTTCGCCAAGCCCAGGCCCCCTTCTGCAAAGGATAAATAGAAATATTGCCATTGCATACATAGGCTAAGGCACAAACGACGACAAAGTAGGGCGTATAAGCGTAACCAAACACCTCCGCCCCCAGCAGTATGGGAGCGATCAAGGTGTTTGTTGCGCTGCCGAATAGAGCCGTATAGCCCAGCGCCCCGGCAAAAGCCGGAGGCAGCCCCAAAAGGCCGGCCAAGGCCACGCCCAGGGTACTGCCGATGGCAAACAACGGCGTAACTTCCCCGCCTTGAAAACCGGCGGCCAGGGTTACCACGGTGAAAATAAATTTCATAGCAAAATCCCAGGCAAATACTTCTCCCCCTCCAAAACTGGCTCCGATCAGGTTTGTGCCGAGGCCGGAGTACCTGCCGCCCCAGCACAACAGGGAGAAAACACTTATAACAATACCGATAATAAAAATGCGCAGAATGGGGTTCGTCCAATATCTGGCTAATAATTCTTTCATTTTGTGCAGTGAGGCGGAAAACAGGCCGCCGCTGACGCCGAATATAACGCCTATAGTCAGCAACTTTATCGCAAGGGGTCCTGACAAAGACAGTTGGTCGGTCAGCATAAAGGAAAACCTTTCAAGGCCAAGGTATGACGAGGTAAAGCTTGCCGCAAAAGCGGCAACCAAAGCGGGCAGCACAGCCTGGTGCTCTATGCTGCCTACCGTGAGCACCTCTATAGCAAAAAAGGTCGCGCCGATAGGGGTACCGAACAAGCCGGCAAACCCGGCGGCCATGCCGGTAATCAGCAGTATTTTGGAGCTATTGGCAATAGGCAGACGTTTGCTTATACCGTGAGCCAAGGTGCCGCCAATTTGTATAGCCACCCCCTCCCGTCCGGCGCTGCCCCCGAAAAGGTGGGTAAGCCAAGTGCCCATAATCGTCAGCGGAATCAAACGCAGGGGAATATCTTTAGCTTTTCCATGACCGGCTTCAAAGATCAAAGCCATGCCTTTGCGGCTTGAGCCGCCGATCTTTTGATTAACCCAAACAAGCATTGCGCCGATTAGGCCAAGAAAGGGAAGCAGCCAATAGGCATAGGCCATTCTTGTTTCGGTGAATAGAAGCAGGACTTTGCCGAATATGGTATCAAGCACTCCAACAGCAATGCCGATTGGTATTGCGATTAACGCAAATAGAATAACATTTCTGTACGACAAAAATATCCTTTGAAATAATGAATTGGGAAACATTAAATTTATACACCTGCCATGTTCAGATTTTTCATTCGGTTTTCTTCTCATTAAAAAAGCCGATGCCGCTGCCATTGGCAGAAGTCATCAGCTTAAAAAGCGGTTTCGGCAAAGCCGGGGGAGAACCTCATTCCCAGAAGAAATTGTACCATGTGCCGGATTGTTTTGCAATTATTAAAGTTGTTTCAGCCAATTAATAAGCACTATTGCTTAGCAAATCCCCCATTTTCGGAAAAAACGCGATCAAACCGGTTATTTGCCGGAGCTCGTTCTATTCCGGGCAGCGGCTGAATTAGCCTCGGTGTAAAATAGATGTAGGATAAAAAAATAAACAAGAGGCAGCAAAATGTGGTTTAATAAAGTCGCTAAACCATTAAAACACCAAAGGAGGCTGCCCCTTGTGAGAACCATTGTACA
>JBCFAO010000006.1:0-106237 GCA_038562165.1 Clostridiales bacterium
CGGAGTAATCAACTTTCATGGCGGTCGGATGCACCACGGCTGCGGCCGCCATGCACCTTTTCCCCGGCGACCCTGCACCACGCTCCGCGGTCTGGCTGCTCTCAGCAGCCGGCATATTCAGTCTGGAGACGATTCAGCGGATAGTACCAATAAAGGGGTGAGAGAAGGTTGAAAAACTACACGAGAGTTTTCAACCTTCTCTTCTTTGCTCTCCTGTGACTACACGGAGGGGATTTGGCGCTTACGGAAAGCAGGTCGATTTCCTTTACCCGCTCGATTTGTTCCTTGCTTACGCCCGGCATGGTATCACTCTCCTTTTGGGCATAAAGAAAGGGCGTCCATTTCTGAACGCCCGCAGCTTGTTATGTTGTCTTATATCCGGTTACAGGTTATCCTTTTTTGGTAAAGAACGATGTTTCAACTTGCAAAAGAGAAAGAAAAAATCCCTAGACAGGCTTGTCTCAAGGCATGTTTTCACGATAGGTATCGGTACATGGTTCAGATGTGCCCACAAAGAACTTTTTATGTGAAAACACTTATATCGTTATAACCTATTGTCGGCACTTCAAAAAATCTATCTTTAAAAACCGTAAAGGAGATATCTGCTTTAACCCACTTTCCCGCCCCTTGGTTTATAGGAATATGTGAGGAAATATCTGATGGAGTAATGACTGCCAATTGTGGGGTTGGGCTCAGTTTCCATAAATGTATTAAATAATTTTCCGCTTGATATGCAGTTTCCCATTCATTTCTAGTAAGCAAAAAACTTTCATATCCTGTACCTTTACCAGAAGTCTTGACCTCAATCAGTAATCTATGTGCATCCGATTTGCTTAGTTGGGATATTATATCATATCCAACCAGATTTGTATTTAAAGATTGAAGGATGGGAGTAACCTCAGTTCTTTGCCATTCGTATTTGAAGCTAAGAAGTTCACCGCAACGGCCTATTGCCAGTAAATTTGATTCGGAGGTAAATCTAAGGGATTCGGAAATCTCATCCCACCAATTAATCACATTTTTGTCTGGCGGTTCATGCATCAAATTGGCGTCAATGAAGCATTTTTGTTCATCTACTGACATGACAAAAAATGCTTCTTTTCTTCCTCTGGGTATCCTATTAGCCCATATAGGAAAACAATTAAATATGTAATCTCGAATCATTATTCTTAACAGATTATCTGTAAATCCGTGAGTCGAATGAATTTCTAAAATTCTTTTCCCTGCTTCCGTACAGAACAGGTGATCTTCCTTATAAATAAGCCACTGACACTTCATTGATGTTTCAATTACGTCATTTACATTTATCCCATTAAATAAGCTATGAGATTTAACTTGAATTAAATTAATCTCTAAAAATTTATGTGCCAAACTCATCAGAGATATAGCATAATTTAAAATGCCGGAAGAAAGTCTAATCATTTTGAATACCACCCCAAAAATGATTTATTACAGCATCTAAATCATCTATTTGCATACCGCCAACTTGTTCATCAAACATTTCATAGTCATATGGAATAGGATCGATATTTAATGACGGATCATTTAACGCACGAGCCATGCGTTGTACTTTATCAGACAATCTAATCCGAATGACTTCATCTATGCTATTTTTACATTCAACTATTTCAACAGTTGGCTTTAAGTCAAGAGTTAATCCTAACCTATGAATTCTATCCTCTGATTGTAGATAATGAGCAGCATTAAATGATCTATCAATATAGATGGCATATTGGCAAACTTTATGTAGACTTATTCCTTCGGATGCAGCTGCTGGATTAGCGACTAAAACCATACAGCTAGGATCATCGTGGAATTTCTTAATCTTTCCCTCTCGCGAGTCATTATCATCTTCATCACCTGCATCTACACCACCGTGAATGAAATCTGCACCCAGATCACGCAACCTTTCAGCCACTAACTCAACATTATCTACAAAAGATGTCCAGATGATTACTTTTTTCCCTTCTTTGGCTAGTTGTCGGGCTCTGTTACATGTATATTCGATCTTGGGACCGTTATTTGTAAGTAAGAGCTTTCCGAGCTTTTGATTAAACACATAATCCATATCTGATGACAAAAGAGCAGGATTGGATACAAATTGCATAAGTTTCATTGTGCATTTACCAATTTTTCGCAAAGCTACTTTTGTATCTTCATTTAGATATGGATTTATCTGTCTTTTAAACTCTGATTTAAGCAGTGTATAAAGATTATATTGCAATGTATCCATTGGCACAGAAATCAATCTATGCTCAATATCAGGCAATCCTAATTGTGCCTTGGTTGTTCTCGCAAATAAAGGTTGGGCAATCGATATTATATCATCTTCACTGACTCGAATGTCCGGGTATAGAAAATTAAACTGTGGAATTAAGTCATTTACACTTTGCGGCATAGGGGTACCGCTCATTATCAATTTTCGGACTGGCAAATAAGATATATTAAGTATAGCTTCCGCAGATACCCCCTGCTTCCCGCCCTTAATACGATGACTCTCATCCAAAAATACAAATACAGAATTTCGAGATAAGAGTTCTGAAATTATTGATTTTACTCGAGGGAATTGCTGATAAGTTATTATCATAAATTGAGGATCGTTTTTTAGCAGCTGCTTTATATTATTCTCTCCACCGCGTAGGCGAACAAATATCTCGTTTTCAGAAGGATTACATATTCCTAATTGCTCGTCCCAAGCACCAAAAGCATTTTTTGGAGCAATAACTAGTAATCTATCATCATCAGATTTATTCATAAAATAGAAAGCCAAAGCTTCTGTCGTTTTTCCTGCTCCTGGTACAGAAAAAGTAGCTCCAGAAGGTAAAGTGGCGAGTTTACATATATTTTTTAATTGATTCTGGGTTAATTGCCTTTTAAATCCTACTTCTTGTAGCTTAGCTATTACCCTCTCCTCTTGTAAAGGTTTACAGTTTAAAGCATATTTATAAGAAGAATTATTGGCAGACTCTAACAAGCTCCTCACCCTGGAGGTATATTGTATTCCAATGTGATGTGCTTTAGCAAAGACAGCTAGTTCTCTCTTGAAGGCGAGAAAATATCTCCATGCAAATACTACACGGTTAGATTGGGTTGAAAACTCTTCAACATTATCTCCAACAACTCTTATTAAAAGTTTCCAATAATTATCATCTGGATTATCGCTAATCAGTATGACCTCATTGGTTTTTTCGTTATAATCAAGTTGAATGTTCATTTTTGATCCAACCAATCAGTTATTTTTGCAACGCTATCTTGCAAGCTAGCTAATTGTTCCGCAATACCACGAGTATTGGTATTTTCTCTAATAAGGCCAACATTTGCTGCATTACAAAGTATGGTAGCTGCTTTTGTAATTTGATCTAATAAATAATCTTCTGATTTTTGCTCTGCCTTAAGTGCTTTTTGAGTTTCAATAACACTTCTTGCAACAGTCCTTACTACCTTGTAATTCTCTGGAAGCCCTGCCATTACAGCAATCCTAGCCATTTTGATATCATTATTGTCAATTTCCGGTGCAAGAAGTTCGAGATCATTCAACTCGGGAGTGAGATATTCTTCACCGACTAGCTTTTGTTCGAGAGAGGCACATATCTCGTCTAAGTTATCTTTTACCTCTGGAATTAACCCATACAAACGTCCACCTGCACTTTGTGAGTCATCCGTTAATGCAAATGATACACTTTCAAAGAATTCTTTTTGAGCAGTAGATTCTATCTTTTTTCTACTCTTTACCATTTGCGAAAAAGCTGATTCTTTATCATCAACTAAACTCCATTGTTTGGAGACTCCTCTTTTCTCCAAATATGTTTGGGCGTACATCTTCATATCTAACAATTCATGAAGACGTGTTTTATTTCCTAACGATAATGCAGTTACAATATCGGTCTCTTCTTTTCCGGACTGGATATCTCTTTCTATCATACTTGCTATAGTATGCCATTTGTATTGCGCTTTTTTCTCAGAATGAACTTGTAAGCGTTCTTCAAGCTCCAATATTGCTTTTTCATCGCATTCTGGAAGTAAAGCTATCCTTATAGTTTCAAAATGTTTATATGTAGTTTTGTTTTTATAATATAGTTCACGCCATGCACATAATCTGCGATTTCCATTTACCACAATTCCTGTGTTTGTACAAATAAGTGGATCTGTTTGCTGCTCGCCATCTTTAAAAGCTTTGAGTAGTCCTTGGTCTTCAACCATCTCCAGCAATATTGCATGTTGCGCTATTTGTGCTTCTGTGGACTCTATATCACGCTTAAAAAAATTGTCCGGATATTCTGAATGATTAGCAAGATATTGTTCCTGCATCGTTAAGGTTCTTCCATTTGACAATCTATATATCGGCATTTCTATACGTACTTCAATAACAGGCAAATCTCTTCGTTTACCCATAAATTCAAGTGGCTGAATACCAATATGATTTTCGCACTTTTTAGTGATTTCCTTTATTCTTTCATAAACCGAAAATCCGAATTGCTTGAAAATATCATAGTTACTATCCATGGTTTATTTCCTCCCAAATCACTTTACTGTTTTTCACTCAAACCAACTATAACAAGTGGCATAGTGATAACTTGGTTAAAAATACTTAATTCTTTAACCAAACGCTCATAACTCGCCAAGTTAGAACCAAGTATTTTTGCAGCTTCAGAAATAGGAACAACTATAATTCCAGAGGAGATAAAACCCTTGGTAAATAATGCTTGTAACTTTAAAAGATCATAATATACCCGACTGACATTACCTAACTGAACGCACAGTCCAACTTCATTCATTTTTGAAGTAATGGTAATTTTAGATTGATTGTCCAATAATATATCTTTTGGCCAACCGTTATGTTTAAGCTCTTTTGAAATAGCCTTTTTAATTTCGGGAGCTCCATAATGTGACATTTTGCTATCAAGACCTGTAAGAATGTTCTCGATTTGGGTCATAACATCTTTAGGCACCACGCTTTTACCGCTCCGATGACTATGAATCGTTATATCCATATGTAATCCTCCTATTAAAATTTTCTACTTCCATTCCTCTGGCATTTTGGATAACGCACTTTGACTTGGATCATATAAAGGTTTATCGTAAGGCCGATACCGCACTTTTCCTTCAACCGTTTCATCTAATCGGATTTTCCCAATATCTAGGTACTCTTTGCAGGTGTCACATCCCCAATAAGCTCTGTTATGCAATATGGAGGCTACTCCCGAAGACGCAACGCCACAAAAAGGGTCAAATACCAATTGATTTTCGTTAGTAAGCGACAAAATCAATCTTTCAATTAGTCCAACCGGGAATTGGCACGGATGCACAGTTTTTTCAATATGATTCCCCTTAACATTAGGGATGTCCCAAACATCTTCAGGATTTTTTCCTGATGGATTCCCAGAAAGTTGCCCTTTATTAGGTCCCTTAAAACTCTTTTTACTGGGGTATTTTGCTGGAATTCTAACCGGATCTAAGTTAAAAATATAATCGTCAGATCTAGTGTACCATAATACCACTTCATAACGACCACTAAATCTCCGTTTGCTATGTAATCCATGACCAAAATGCCAGATAATTCGGTTTCTCATACTCATCGAAAGATCTCTAAAAATTGGAGCAATCTCAATATCTAGAGGTACTACCTTGCCATTATCTACATAATTTCCAACTTGCCAACATATACTTCCAGTCTCCTTAAGTCGCAAGTGTATTTTTGAAATAATTCTCTTTTGCCAGTTAACATATTCATCTAATGGCATCTTCTTTTCGTATTCTTTCCCAAGGTTGTATGGAGGTGATGTTACAACAAGATCAAAGATCGGCTCAGCAGGTAACATATCCAAAAATCTCTCAACATCACCAAGCAATAATTTATACTCATGAGCATTTAATTCATCTATTTGTAATTTATCCAGAGAAATAATATCTATCATATCAAACCGTCCTTTGATTTTATCAGCATGCGCTGTATTATTTTTAAATCATATTTTCTTATACTTTTGCTGACCTGATGTCGTTTTTTCAATTGGTTGTATAGTACGTTTGCTTTTATTTATATGATTTAAAAATAAAGTTCCAAGGAGTAATCGATCATTTCTTGGTATCCGATTCCATTCATAGCCCTTAAAAAGATCTTTTACCAAGAATATTTCTCCATTTTCCACATTCTCTGTTTCTTTTATCGCTATTTCAAGGAATTCGTTTACATCGGACAAATTTGAAATCCCTCCTTATTGTTCTTGTTGAAGACAACATTGTTGATATCATTATGCACAGAAAGGATTGTTTTGTCAATTTATATCAAAAACAATGTGTAGA
Source organism: Clostridiales bacterium (assembly GCA_038562165.1). Classification (GTDB taxonomy): domain Bacteria; phylum Bacillota; class Peptococcia; order DRI-13; family UBA5745; genus WRMS01. Next base: position 6,301 of record JBCFAO010000006.1, read on the forward strand.
CAGACACAAAAAAAAGTTCCCTCACATAATAGTTGGTTCATGTGAGGGGACTTGGTTATCGATATTAGTATATCATTTCCCAGCGGGTAAATGCCTTACCAGCAGATAGAAGGGGGTTTTAGGGGGAAAGAAAAGCCTGTCGCGCTCCCGCAAACGGGCAGACTTCCCCCGTGTATCGGGGATGATGTTCCACCTTAAAGAAGGGAAAGAAAAAAGCCCTGAAAAGGGCTTATTTCAAGGCATTTTGGCCGAATAGGTGGGATTCGAACCCATGTGCCCTTGCGGACAACTGCATTTCAAGTGCGGCTCGTTATGATTACTTCGATATTATTCCATATTAAATTGCGCATACATACAAAATCCTCTTCCCCACCCAAGTTTAATCCTCGCCTCATTTGGGTAACCTTATGGCGAGGTGATTCAAATGCGTAAGCCCAGTGAGGAAAAAATCAACAGAATATTAGGCTATTCAGCCCCGGTGCTCTTTGTCGGCGCCATGGTATGGGGATTTATGATGCATAGCTGGCTGCAGCCGAGCTTGAAAGATCCGCTGAAGGTCACGGTACCGGAAGAGCCGGCCCCCGCCAGTGCTATGGTTGAGCCTCAGGGTGGAGCCCAAGGGCAGGAACAAAGCCAGGACCAAGCCGGCCAACAGCCTCAAAATGCAGAGAGCGAAGAAGCCGGGCGATCGGGCGACAGCCCTGACGCCACAGATAAAGCCGGCAGCGCCGAAGCAGGTGCAGGCAACCGGTCAAGCAATGGCACCACCATTGCCCCCAAACCCAAAAACAGCGGCCAATCAGCCCCTGTCCTGGCGCCGCCAACAACGACTACGTCAACAGAGCAAAGCCTGTCAACGGATGCAACCAATACTCAGGACGCTGAGCTTCCTCCTGTAGATTACGATGCCATGTACGGTGGGCGGTGGGAAGCGGCAGACCGGGAAGTAGACAGTCAGACTCAACTGCGGGAAGACCCCCGAGAAGACCCCCGGGAAGCCACAGACCCTGCGGGGGAAAATACCCCTGGGGACAAGGCCGGACCGGACAGAGAGCTGCAGTTAAGCCCACCCTTGGCGGAGCCCCAGACCCAGCGCAAGTACGGCCTCAGCTATTCCCCTTTCCATCAGGACTACCGCTTTCATGGCGGCGTGGATCTGTCGGCGGAGGAAGGTGAAGAGGTTTACCTTACCGCTGCCGGCCGGGTTACGGAAATTACCTACACTGAGGATGAAAAATACCGCATTGTGGTGGAACACGCCGGCGGCTGGACTACGGTATACAGCCAATTGGACCAGATATACGTGGAGTCGGGCCAAAGCCTGGAACAGAACCAGCCCCTTGGCAAAATTGCTGATCCGGGCTCAACGGAACCTTCAGCTCCCCATTTGCATTGGGAACTGTGGTATCAAGGGGAGCGGATGAACCCCATGGAATATTTGCAGTAGGCTTTATTTCGCTATAGCTGCCATGGTCTTTTCTTCAAATTGCCTCCCTTCATTAACTTACAGGTTGTTTACTTATTCTCTTTTTCTGGGCGATGAGAACATTTGAGGTTTTCATTGCCCTTTTTACTTGCAACAACATTTTTTCAGAATAATCTTTAAACACTTTATAAATAATGGTATTTCTGATATAATTCTTAAAAGCATTTCAGCTTCTATGACTGAAGGATAAGGAGGGCATATGTACAATCTATTGATTGGCGGCGCCGCAGGCCAGGGCGTGGATACTACTGCGGCAATATTGGAACGTTTGATCAAACAATCGGGTTGCGGCGTGTTTACCATGCGCGATCTGATGTCCCGTATTCGAGGCGGACATAACTTTTCCCGTATTCGTTTTGGCGCCAGGGCCCCCCGCTGCCACAGCGAAAGTCTGGATGGCATCATCGCCCTCAATGAAGAAACCATAGCCATCCACCGGAAGCATTTGCGTCCCGGCGGATTTATCCTCTGCGACAGCGCCATCAAGACAGATGATGAATTTGCTATCAAATTGGATATGGCGGCTATAGCCCAGGAGCTGGGCAACCCGCGGGTTGCCGGCAGTGTGGCTGTCGGCGCAGCCTTAAAGCTGTTCGGCATCCCCATGAGCACCGAGGAGGCCTACAGTATTTTCCGCAAATCGGTGAAAGAGGAACACGTTGATATCAATGTCAAAGCGGCCCAGGCCGGGTATAACGCGGTGCCCCAGAAATTTGAGCATGCGGCCGGAGAAGCATCCAATTACATGCTGGTTTCCGGCAACCAAACCCTGGCAATGGGGGCCCTGACAGCAGGGGTGCAGTTTTATTCGGCATACCCCATGTCTCCCTCCACTGCCATTATGGAGTATCTGGCGTCAAAATCCGGTGAAACAGGAATTGTTGTGGAGCAGGCCGAGGATGAAATTGCGGGAATCAACATGGCTCTCGGCGCCTCCTATGCCGGGGCCCGGGCAATGACGGGGACCTCCGGAGGCGGCTTCAGCCTGAAAGTAGAGGCTCTTGGTTTTGCCGGCATGGCGGAAATTCCCCTTGTGGCGGTGAATGTGCAGCGCCCCGGTCCCTCTACCGGTCTGCCTACCCGTACCGAACAAAGCGATTTGAAATTTGTCATTTCCGCTTCCCAGGGGGAGATACCCCGTATGGTGATTGCTCTTCGCCACCATGAGGATGCCTTTTACCAAACCATTCGCGCCTTCAATATGGCGGAAAAATATCAAATCCCGGTGATTCTGCTCAGCGACCAGTATCTGGCCGATTCCACGGCCACCATTCCGGCCCTGGATCCCCGCAAGATTGCGCTATACGAAGGGGAAGAGGGCCCAACCGAAGGAGATTACGCCCGCTATCGTTTCACCGAAAACGGCATTTCTCCCCGCAAAATCCCGGGAATGAGCAAAGACCTGGTGGCCGCCGACAGCGACGAGCATGACGAATATGGGCATATCGCCGAGGACAGCGGGATGCGTATCCGGATGATGAACAAGCGTATGGGCAAGCTGGCGCTGATAGAAGAGGAGCTGCAGGAACCCGAATTGCTGGGCGACCCGGCCCCCGATGTATTGCTTCTGGGCTGGGGTTCCATGTATGGCCCCCTGGAGGAAGCCGTAGGGCTGCTCAACCAAGAAGGCGGCAAACGTTACGGCGCTTTGGTCTTTGGCGACATTTGGCCCCTTCCCCAAAAATTATTTAAGGAAATGGCTGCATCAGCCAAGCATCTCATTCATGTTGAACAGAATTATACCGGCCAGCTTGCAGCGCTGATTGCCGAAGTTACCGGGATTAAAACCGATGCCGGAATATTGAAATATGATGGCAGGCAGCTCAGCGGCCAGGAGATTGCGGCTCGGATTGCAAAGGAGGGATTTTGATGGGCCAGCATGTATTTAACACCTATGAAACAGCCTGGTGCCCGGGCTGTGGCAACCTCAGCATATTGAGTTCTCTCAAAAAAACACTGGAGGCATTGGATAAAAACCCCCAGGAGGTGCTGGTGGTAGGCGGCATCGGCCAAGCCGCCAAAACCCCTCAATATATCAGCGCCAACAGCTTCTGCGGCCTGCACGGGCGGGGGGAGCCGGCGGCTGTGGCGGCAAAAATTGCAAATCCAAAGCTGACGGTCATTCTCCATACCGGAGACGGTGACGGCTACGGCGAGGGCGGCAATCATTTTATCCACAATCTGCGCCGCAATGTGGATATTGCCCATTTCATCCACAATAATCAGGTCTATGGTTTGACAAAGGGGCAGGCATCCCCCACTGCCGACGAAGGCGCCGTAACCGGCGTACAGGTAGACGGCAGCATCAATATTCCTTTCAACCCGGTTCTGATGGCCATTGCCGGCGGAGCGGGCTTTGTGGCCCGCAGCTTCAGCGGCAGGCCTCAGCATTTGGAAGAGATGATGAAGCGGGCTATTTTGTTTAAAGGCTATGCTATGGTGGATATTCTGCAGCCCTGCGTCAGCTTCAACAAGGTCAACACCTTCTCCTGGTATAATAAACGGGTTTATGAATTGGATGACGCCCATGATGCGGGCAACCGCCTGACAGCCATGGAGAGAGCCATGGAATTCGGTGAGCGCATCCCCATTGGCGTATTGTATGAAAAGGAGCAGCCTACCTATCATGAAAAGCACCGTTCGTTGAAAAATGGGCAGGTTTTGGCGATGCGGCGCAACGACCTTGCTCTCGTCGATAAGTATATGCAAGAGATGATTTAGTGAGAGTTTCCCGGGAAATACAGAAAACGGCGCAGCCAAAAGTGACTGTGCCGTTTTTATATGCAATATTTCTAAGAAAATTATCCTTTGACGCTTCCTACTCAACGCTTTTCAGCGACGCCGCCATGTTAATGCCTTTGAATTTCCTGCCCATGAAATAATTAACCAGCAGGGTAAACCCCAGCATGAAAGCGAAACCCGTAATAATGCTAAAAGCGGTAATCAGCGGCAGGATTTCCAAATCCGGCGTTGTGGCTTGCTCAAGTATGGCCCAAAGCAGCCGGGAACCAATGACGTAACCAAAGGGCAGGCCCAATAGGGTAATCCAGAGGTTTTCCCGCAGCACCAGCCTTTTCATCTCCTTTTGATGAAAGCCCAGCACCTTCAGGGTGGCCAGTTCCCGGATCCGCTCGTAGTAGTTCATGTGGCCCAGCACCATCATAACGGCAAAGGCCAGAAGGCCGGAGAATAAAATCAAGATCAGTTGAAAGCTTTGCAAAGCCTCCAACACGATCAGCATATTATTGCGCATTTCTTCCTTTGTCTCAACCAAGGAAATTCTCGGATCGTTTTTCAGCTTGTTCAGGTCAAATCCCCGGCCATTGACCAGCAGGGTCCTTACAAGGAAAGGCCGGCTTGCCGCCTGGCCAAAAGCAGTTTTTCCTATATAAATTTCGTTGCCCACAGGAAAATCCACAATATTGGCGACTTTGAGAGGAATAACTGTGCCCTCCAGCCCTTCGGCCCTAATCCTGTCCCCCACCTTGACCTCAAGAGCGGCGGCCATCCTTGGAGTAATCAGCGCTCCCTCTGCCGGCATATCTATCTGATTGCCCTCTGTATCCTTGAAGGCAAGACTTTTTTGCCTGTCGTCCATCACCACAAGATAAGGGCTTTGCACATTGCCCTCTTCGCTATAAAGATAAACGCTGAAGGCCATTGTTGCATCAATATTTTGGGCGCCGCTCAGCCCGGCAAAAATATCGTCAAGCTGTTCCCTGGGCAAAGGGGTACGGAGCTTGATCTCCACGTTGTATTGCACCGTTTCCTCAAAAGCCTTGTCCAGCATGGCGTTAATGGAATTGGTCAGCCCGAAACCGCAGAGAATCAAAGAGGCGGAGCCGATAATGCCTACAAGCCCCATCAGCAACCGTATTTTGCTGCGGAACAGGTTTCTGGTGACGATTTTACCGCTGAAGCTGAGCCTGGACCAAAATGGTTTGATTCTTTCCAACAAAATGCGGTGGCCATGAGCCGGGGGCTTTGGCCGCATCAGCGCCGCTGCCGTCAGCTTCAGCGACCGGCGGCAGGAGAGGATTACACCGCCGCAGGTAACCGCCGCCACGCTGAGGGCCGACAGGAAAAAGTGGGGCGTAAAGAGGGCCACGCCGGCAGGTTCTATGGTGTAATAGGTGATGCCAATGCGGTAAAGAAACCGGGCAATCAGATATCTGGCAATAACCCAGCCGGCAATCATGCTTAAAACAGTGATGCAAACCCCGAGAAGTGTGTAGCGGCCGGTAATTTCTTTCTTGGAATAGCCTAAAGAGCGCAGGGTTCCCAAATGCTGGCGTTGATTCTCCAGCATACGGGATACGGCAATCCAGGTGACCAAGGCTGCCGTCAGGAAAAAAGCTGCGGAGAACATCAGGCCGATTTGCTTTATCCCGGTCATGGCGTCGGCTACCTTGCGGTAGCTTGTCTGATGCCGGCGGCTAAGAATATTGGCGCCTTCAAGGGTCTGCCGGATATTGTTCGACACTTCCTCTTGGGAAAGCTTTGATCCTTCATGAAGGGTCACGATAATTTCGTTGAAAGGGATTTCCGGCAAAGCGGCGGCGTTTGTATAGGCAAAGCCGTATTTATGATAATCGGGAACCGTCAAGCCTGCCGGCGCATAATAAACGTATTCCGCATTGCGGACAATCCCTTTGATCAGCCATTGCCTCCGGATTTCGCCTGTTCCCGCCATGATTCTATCGCCTACGGACAGGCCGTGGGCTTCGGCAAAGCGGCTGTCAAGCAAAAGAGCGTTTGTCTCATTGTCCTCCAGTTGGCTGCCGGCCAAAAGCTCCGGCACATTGATTGCAGGCCTTTCATCAATACCGTGGATATGCAGCACCGCGCCGGCTGGGCCTGACAGTGAAATATCCGCCGCTTTCCGGCGCTGGGCCTCCCGGATATCCGCCAAAGACCGGATATTATCCAAGTCGGTGCCGGAAATCTCCCCTTTGTAAATCCAGTAATCCGCCAGATTTGCCTCTTCGTAATAATCGGCTACCTGGCTTTCAACAGTATCCACATAGAGATTGATGCCGCTGAACAGGGCAATGCCCAGGGAACAGATGCAGACAATGGCTAAAAAAGCCCAGCGGTTCTCTCCGATATCCCGGAACACCTTTTTCTGCAGCATGGTCACCATTTGATTCCCTCCAAATCTGCCGGTGCATCCTGGACAATTTCTTCGACTACCCTGCCGTTTTTCATTTTGATCAGCCGGTGGGCAATGGGGGCCAAAAGGGAATTATGGGTAATAATGATTACCGTTTTGCCCATTTTGCGGCTGATGTCCGATAATACTTTAAGGATGGTTTTGCCTGTTTCGGTGTCCAGGGCTCCGGTAGGCTCGTCACAAAGCAAAAGCTCGGGATTTTTGCAGATGGCTCTGGCAATGGCCACCCGCTGCTGCTCGCCGCCGGAAAGCTGGGCCGGGAAATTGTGTATCCTGTCCTTCAGGCCTACGATGGCCAGGGCTTCTGCCGGATCCAAAGGGGATTTGCATACCTGCTTGGCCAGCTCCACATTTTCCAGTGCCGTCAGGTTGGGAATCAGATTATAAAACTGAAAGACAAAGCCGATTTTGTAGCGGCGGTAGTCCGTTAATTCCAGATCGTTCATGGCGGTAATATCCTGGCCGTTGAAAAGAATTTTCCCGCAGGTGACTGTTTCCATGCCGCCCAAAAGATTGAGGACCGTGGTCTTGCCGGCGCCGGAGGGGCCCAGGATAATACAGAGCTCTCCCTGCTTTACCTGAAAAGAAACCTGCTTTGCTGCCTGGATGATAACTTCTCCCATACGGTAGTCCTTATTTACCTGATCAAAAATAATATCGGCCATAGCGCATCTCTCCAATATATGAACTTTATTTACTAATATAGTTCATATATTATCATTGCTTGTCTTGACCTGTCAATGTACAAGAGATATATTATTTACTATAATTGTTTATATGGTTCATATTTTGAGGTGATTTTAATGGACGGATTTGCAAAACGAAGGGAAGAGAAGAAAAAAGCCATCATGCAGACGGCTTTGGGTCTCTTCGATCAATATGGCTTTGATAAGGTAACCGTAGCGGAGATTGCCGGTAAAGCTCATGTCTCCAAAGTGTCCATTTATAACTTCTTTGAAAGCAAGGATAATCTGCGGCGCAGCATCATCAAAAACATGCTGGATGAAAGCACGAAAAACATTAAAGCGTTGATTGAAAAAGAAGGGGACTTCATTAATAAAATTGAAGAATATATTCAAATCCGCACCTGGTATTATGGCAAATACAGCCTGCGCTTCTTTTTTGAGGCGGTGGAGAGTGACCAGGAGCTCCGGCAATACTTTAATGCTTTTAATGCTGCCAGCAAGCAGCTTTTAATAACCTTTATTGAGAAAGGCAAAAGCTTAGGCGTTTTTTCCCCGGAGGCCTCCAACACAGCCATTGAAATCTATATTGATATGATCCAAACCTATTTAATGCATCATAACAAAGAAATGCGGGACAGGCTTGAGGGCAATCCCCAATTAGCCCGGGAGCTGAATATGCTGTTTTTGGGTGGGCTGATTAAGGGCGGACAAGGAGAAAAGCATGAAAAATAAGTTCAGCAAAACAGAAAAAAGCTGGATTCTTTATGACTGGGCAAATTCGGTTTATGCCACCATCATCATGGCTGCAGTTTTTCCCATCTACTTTTCCAATGTAGCCAAAAGCGCCGGGGCCGCCGGCGATGTCTGGTGGGGCTATGCCACATCGGCCGCTACCTTTTTGGTTGCGGTTTCGGCGCCGCTCTTGGGGGCCATCGGGGATTTCCGGGGCATGAAGAAACGGCTTTTCACCGCGTTTTTGTTTACGGGCGCCTTAGCTACCCTGCTTCTGGCCTTTACCGGCAATATGGGCTTAATGCTTTTGGGCTATATGTTGTCCTATATCGGCTTTGCCGGCAGCAATCTCTTTTACGACAGCTTTCTGACCGACGTCACCACCCCGGAGCGCATGGACAGAGTTTCCGCTTATGGCTATGGCTTTGGTTACATCGGAGGCAGCACAATACCCTTCCTTATTTCCATTGGGCTGATTACCTTCGGCGGCAGCTTTGGTATTGACGGCGTCTTGGCGGTAAAAATTTCGGTTGTGCTTACCACCCTTTGGTGGCTGGCCTTTTCGATCCCCTTTTTAAAACACGTAAATCAGGTTCATTACGTGGAAATCCCGCCCTCCAATTTGATCCGCCATGCTTTTAAAAGCCTCTTTGCAACCTTCCGTGACATTATTTCCACCAAAAAAATGCGGGTATTTATTCTTGCTTACTTTTTTTACATCGACGGCGTGGGCACCATCATTCATATGGCCACCTCCTATGGCAGCACCTTGGGACTGGACAGCACCAAAATGATCCTTGCGTTGTTGGTGACCCAGTTGATTGCCTTTCCCTGCTCCATTGGCTACAGCAAGCTTTCGTCAAAAACCGGTACCGTCAATATGCTATGCGCCGGTATTGCAATTTACAGCGTCGTTTGTTTTGTAGGCTTTTTTATGGGCTTTCACCTGGAGCCTCACCAGGCCGCCTATGAACAACGCTATGAGGAGGTCTTAAGCGAAAATCAAGGCTCCCTTCCCGCCGCAGCCGTTCTCCGGCTCAGCCTTGAAGGCAAAACCCTTTTATCCGCCGCAAGCAGAGAGGAGAAGTTCCTTGCCCTGGCCCGGGAGATTGGCGAGGATTATCAGCTAGGCAAAAATCAGGATTTTGAAAACCTGATTCAAAATACCGGAGATTTTCTCTCCGACCGCTATCTTTCCCAAAGCTATGACGGCGCCCTCCAACTTTCTACCCTGCTGTTTTGGCTGCTTTCCGCTCTGGTGGGCACATCCCAGGGCGGTATTCAGGCCCTTTCCCGTTCTTATTTCGGTAAGATTATCCCGCCGGAGCGCTCCAACGAATTTTTTGGATTCTTCGACATCTTCGGCAAATTTGCCGCTGTAGTGGGGCCGGGGCTGTATGCCTTCTTCGCCAGCCTGACCGGACGTTCGTCTATCGGCATCATCAGCTTGCTGCTGTTGTTTATCGTTGGCGGCGTTATCTTGATAGCAAACCGCCGCCTGCTTGCGGAAGAACAGACAGTGATTAATACTGGGGATGCTGAAAATGTACAAAATTTGCGTTTTTAGGGGATACTGAAAAAGTTGCTTCTCTTCCAGCCATGTGTACAAAAAATGAGGTTTTACGTGTATTGGCCTCGGCTAACTGCTCTAAATTTCAAGTTTTGCCCCATTGAGCACCGTCTTTCACCTGCATTTAGTGTCTAAGGAAGATTGAAACACCTATTTTATCGAGGCGAACCACACAATACTTCAAAATTTGCACACCCGGCTAAGACTAAGGCGACTTTTTCAGCGTCCTCGTTTTTAGGGTTGTTTGCACCGGCTTGTTCAGTGCCCTCATTAAATGCCGTGGAGAATACTCTTTACAAAAACAACTTTTAGTTGTAAAATTGGTTGTAACGAGGCGTTATGAAGAGAGGTGAGTGCCGTTATGTTCAGCCGCAGGTTAAAAGCTTTGCGGAAAGAAAGAGGCTTGACTCAAGCAGCTTTGGCTGCCCGGCTAGGGCTGTCCCAGCAGGCCGTGGGCAAGTGGGAAGCCGGCCATTCTTCGCCGGACCCGGATATGCTGGTGAGGCTGGCTCAGGTACTGGCCGTCCCGCCTCAGCACCTGCTGGATGAAGAGGGCCGTAAGCCCGGACCGGGGCCTAAGGACCGTCCGGATAGGGATATTTTCCGCCGCCGCTGGGGTAGGTTGGCTGGTGCGCAGCCTTTTTATCCTGAGGAGCAGAAGCTGATCCCTATATTGGGAGCGGTGAAGGCCGGTTACGGTTTGCCGGCCCAAGAAGAGGATTGGGGCCGGGAGACGGCGGCGGTGAAAGACCCTTCCCAGTATTTCTACTTAGTGGTACAGGGTGATTCCATGGAGCCCAGAATCCATGAAGGAGATTTGGCTCTGGTCAGGAAGCAGCCGGCATTGGAGGATGGGGATTTGGGCGTGGTGGTTTACGGCGATGGCGATGGTACAATCAAGCGCTTCCATAGAAAAGGCGATGCCGTTGTTTTGCAGGCCTTCAATCCTGCCTATGAGACTCTGATTTTGGCTGGAGCGGATTTGGAGAAGCTATACGTTATCGGCAAGGTTGTGGAGACGAAGGCCCGCTGGTAGGCGGCGGCCGATGATTTGAATTTAAAAGCGGCATAGATTAAGGGTCGGTGAGTTTCCTTGGATGTGATGGAGAAATTAACGATATTGACTGAAGGGGCCAAGTATGATGTGGCTTGCACCTCTTCCGGCGCTGAGAGGCCGGGGAATAAGGGCCTGGGCAGCGCTCTGGCAGCCGGCTGCTGCCATTCTTTTTCTGCCGATGGCCGTTGTATTTCTTTGCTAAAGGTCTTGATGACCAATAGCTGTATTTACGATTGCCAGTATTGCGTTAATCGCAGCAGCAATGACGTGCCCCGGGCCACCTTTACCCCGGAGGAACTTGCAGATCTGACGGTTCAGTTTTACCGCCGCAATTATATCGAAGGCCTTTTTTTATCCAGCGGCATATTAAAAGACCCCGACTATACTACGGAGCGGATGATCCGGGCCTTAGAGATACTCCGCCATAAATACCATTTTCACGGCTACATTCATGCCAAGACTATTCCCGGCACTTCCCGGGAGCTGATTCACCGGCTGGGGCTTTTGGCAGACCGCCTCAGCGTAAATATTGAGTTGCCCAGCGAAGCCAGCCTGCAGAAGCTGGCCCCCAACAAGACAAAGAAGGGCATATTGATTCCTATGGGCCAGATTCGGGACGGCCTCCAGGAAAACCGCCAGGAAATCGTGGTGTATAAGAATACCCCCCGTTTTGCTTCTGCGGGACAGGCTACCCAGATGATCGTCGGGGCTACACCGGAGACGGATTACCGCATTCTTAGCCTGGCCTCAAACTTATATCAGAGGTATGAGCTGAAGCGGGTGTTTTACTCCGCTTATATACCTGTGGCGGAAAACTCCCTGCTGCCCTCCTTGGATACGAAGCCGCCTCTTTTGCGGGAGCACCGGCTTTACCAGGCAGATTTTCTTATGCGGCAGTACCAGTTTGCCGCCGATGAGATTCTTAGCGAAGAGACGCCGAATTTCAATCCTTATCTGGATCCCAAGTGCAATTGGGCTATTCATCATATGGAGTTTTTCCCCGTGGATGTCAATAAGGCCTCCCAAGGGGAGCTTTTGCGGGTGCCGGGTATCGGCCCCACCAGCGCCCGCCGCATTGTGATTGCCCGCCGTACCGGCCGGTTGGGCATGGCGGAGCTAAAAAAGATTGGAGTAGTGCTGAAACGGGCCCAATACTTTATTGTTACTGCCGATTATCCCCTGGGCTTGCGCATTGGCAAAGAGACTACCGTCAGAGCTTTAATTGATCCGGGGATTTATTCCGTAGGCCGGGAGCAGCTCAGCCTCTTTGGGCCGGCAGCGCCCTCCCTTACAGGACAAGACCTGCTGGAGCCCGGTTTGGGAGGCGCAGGTGCGGGATCGGCAAGCTGGCAGATGGTAAGCGAGGAGCGGGGCCTGGCAGAGCCGGCTGCTCCCTATGGGGCCAGTGCAGACAGCGCAGGTAGCATAACCGGAGCGGCAATAGGCGCCAAGGCTAAGGCCAAGGCAAAGAAAAGTCAGATTCATAGCCTGCCCGGGGCCGGCGATGTATCCTCTTTAGAAGAAGGCGTGGAGGAGGCGGTGCTGTGTCTGGCTCAAAACCTATGAGATGCCCCTATACAGGGGGGATTTGCCCCAAGAGTGCGGGCAGCCGCAATTGCCGGTCTTGCCGGGGAGCAGCTTTTAATCAGGCTGGAGCTACGTATCAAACCGGCTCTTCGTATCAAACTGGAGCTTCGGAGCGGCCTGGAGCTCAAAGCCAAAGCTTTCGGGGCTGCCAATCCTCCCGCAGGACCCAAGTCCAGCCTAAACCTTTGGCCTTGCCCAGCGACATTGTTTATCATTATGATGGCGGCTTAGCCGGTTTTTTCTGTTGCGTTTATGAAAGCGTTTATTTCCGGGAGCTGCCCACAGCCATCCTGCCGGCCAAAGAAGCTCAGCCTACTTTATTTCAGGTTAAGTCTATCATCACCGACCAGGACAAGGCAGCCCGGGTTCGCAGTTCCATACCGGCTAAGATATCGAAGGATGCTTTGGCTTTGGTGGAAAACGTATTTCTTAGCTGCTTGCAGCAAAAGGAGCTGCTGATTCTGCGCTTTCTGCTGCTGGCTTACCGGGAGGGCGGCAAGGCCCTGCGGATGCTGGGCCATCCCGACGTAGCGCCCCTTTTAAAGGCGGAGAAGCATCTCATGGGAGAAGCTCACTTGCTCAAAGGCTTTGTACGTTTCTCTGATTATGAAGGGGTGCTGGCTGCCTCCATTACGCCGAAAAACTTTGTTTTGCCCTATATTGCCGGCCACTTTTGCGCCCGCTTTTCCCAGGAGGATTTTCTGATATATGACAAGACCCATAAAGCGGCGCTGATCTGCCAAAAGGGCCGCCGCCGCATCCTTCCCTTGGAAGCGCTGCCCTTTCCCGAAGCCGACGAGACGGAGAACCGCTATCGGGATTTATGGAAAAAGTTTTATCATACCGTTGCCATTGAGGCCCGTTGCAACCCCAGGTGCCGGATGACCCATATGCCGAAACGCTACTGGGAAAACATGACGGAAATGCAAGAATTATTATGAGTCTCATTATAAAGCAGAATAGAAAAAAACAGACATCCCGCGGCATTAAAGAAGGCCAATGAACGGATGTCTGTTTTTTTGTCAGATACATTTACTCTGCTGCTGAGCTATTGGGCAGATGAATCATCGGCGTTTTCTCCGGCAGATTCCTTTTTCAATGTTTCCAGGCCAATGCGAATCAGCTCAAGAGTAGCCTGGGTTCGGGTGGGAAAACGATTTTCGTACCTGTAGTCGTCGATTTCCTTCAGCAGGCCATCACTAACGGTGATGGTATACCTTGGTTTTTCTGTTGGCATATTTATCACCTCGTTAATAATTATACCATCAGTGATGAACTGATGTAAAGAAAAACCCTGCATCTACTTGACCGGTTCATCAGTGATGCGATATAATAACTTATGGTTCACCACTTCACCTATTCACCAGGTTGCCGGATCAAGTTTTAAGCTTAAGGACACTTAAATTCAAAAGCAAAGGAGGTTTCTAACGGCTATGGCAAGATTTACGCTTTTTGTTACCTCGGATATTGAAGAAGGGTTGGACATTCTCAAGAAAGAAAAATTCACCCAAAAAAGCAAAACTAAGCTCATCCACTACGTATTGACTGTAGGTCTGGCAATGGTGAGGAAGCAAAAAGAGCAATCTGGCCAAAATAAGCCCGCCAACCCCGGGGAAAACGAAACGGAAAAATCGCAACAATATTGAGGAGGGTAAACATGAGGAAAGAACTTATAAAAATTCTGACTGCATCGATGATCCTGCTTCTTTGTATTTCTCTGGCCGGTTGCGGCCAAAGTCCCGCATCGAGCCAAGGCGCTGCTTCGGGAGCAACGGAAGCGGCCAATCCCGGCGGTTCTGCCGCTGAACCGGCTCCGGCTCCCTCTCTTGACTATCCGAAAGGTTCCATTACGGCTATTTGTCCCTGGACTGCCGGAGGCAGCTCCGATATTACTTTCCGTTCCTATCTCAGCTATCTGTCCAAAGAAATCGGCACGGATATCAATGTATTGAATGTTACCGGCGGTGACGGTTCCATCGGCATCAATCAGGCTTTAGGTATGCCTGCCGACGGCTATACCATGGCCATGCTGAATTACGATATCCTTTCCAACGAAATAAAAGGTATTACTGAAGATTCCTACAAGGACTTCGCCATCATTAATTTATTTACCCTTCAAGGCGTTAATCTGGTGGTCAATGCGGATTCCGGCTGGGAAACCTTTGAGGATTTCCGCCAGGCAGCCCTGGCCGCCAAGGCCGCCGGCAAGACGCTGCAAATCGGCGTCAACGGCTTTTGGCTTCATGCCGCCGGCATGATGGCCGATGCGGCCGGCATTAAAGATTGCGTGGTTTTCGTGCCTTCCAACGGCAGCTCGGAGTTAATGACGGAGCTCTTGGGCAAGCATTGTGACGCCGTGACCACTTCCTTGACCGTGGCCTTGCCTCACCTGGAAAGCGGCGCAATGAAAATTCTCGGCACTATGGCAGAAGAACGGATGCCGGAATTCCCCGATATCCCCACATTTAAAGAAATGGGCTATCCCAATGTAATTATTGCCGGGTTCCGTATTTTAGCCGTGCATAAGGATACACCTCCGGAAATTGTAGATTTTTTGCGCCAGGCCGGCAAAAAAGCCTTTGACAATCCGGAGTTCCAAAAATGGGCTGGCGATGCTAAGGCGGACCCTGTTTATATGGATGCAGAGGAAACCGTAAAATACTTGGAAAATCTAGCCCCTGTGGTGAAGCAGACAATGGTCAATTTAGGCTTAATTTAAGAGAAAGGAGCATAGATAACCCAAGTTCCTCTGATTTGGGATGTCTCACATGATAAAAATGGGTAAACGAGATATGATTTTTGGCGGCTTCCTATTTTTGATTTGCTTCCTTCTCTTAAATGAAAGCCGGAACTTTTATGTGCCTCCCGGTACGGTAGCCGGCCCTGCCCTTTGGCCCAGAATTGTTTTAGGCCTGCTGGCGGTTCTTTCTCTGGTTTTAATGTACGTTGGCTATAAACACATCCCTAAAGGGCAGAAAGAAAATCAGAAAGCGGTTTCAGGGAATCAAGGTTCCCTGACAAAAAAATGGACAAGCCTTACCCCGGGCAACAAAAGAGTACTGGCGGCTATGCTGGTTACCATGACTTTTCTTTTTCTGTTCCAGCCATTAGGGTTTATTATCAGCATCACTGCTTACTTTCTTGTCATTACCTATATTCTGGAGCCCACAAAAAATCCAAAACAAATAGGGTTCCGCATTGTTCAGGCTCTGGCTTTAACAGCCTTCATTTATATGGTTTTCAGTAAAGGCTTGTCTGTGCGCTTGCCGGCAGGTATTATTCCTGCAACCTGGTTATTGTGAGGTGATTGTATATGGGTTTTCTTGATGGCTTAATGACGGTTTTTCAGATACACAATCTGGTGTTGCTGATCCTTGGTGTTGTTTTGGGAATAATTGTGGGCGCTATTCCCGGCTTAACGGCTACGCTGGCTATTTCTCTGCTGCTGCCCTTCACTTTTAGCCTGGAAGCCTCCACGGCTTTAATCATGCTCATCGGTATTTATGTAGGGGGCATATACGGCGGCTCGATAACCGCTATCCTGCTGAGGACGCCGGGCACTCCGGCTGCCGCGGCCACTTCCCTGGATGGCTACCCCCTTATGCAAAAAGGGCAAGGGGGCAGGGCCCTAGGCATCGCCACCAGCGCCTCCTTTATCGGCGGTCAGATCAGTTGCATTTTCTTGATTTTCCTGTCCCCACTCATCTCAAATTTTGCGATCAAATTCAGCTCTGCCGAGTATTTTGCTTTGGCAATCTTCGGATTGACCATTATCTTTTCCGTCTCCGGAAAATATTTATTGAAGGGAGTCATCGCCGGGTTAATCGGTCTGGTGATCAATACGGTAGGCTTCGACGTCATCGTGGCTTATCCTCGCTTCACCTTCGGCGTCCGCAGCCTAATGATCGGCTTTCCCCTGCTGCCTGCTATTATTGGCCTTTTTGCCTTGTCCGAACTGCTGCGCTTATTTAAAGCAGGTGTTGACGATGATGATGCCATCCATGATAATGTAGGACGAATATTGCCCCGCTGGCCTGATTTGCGCCAATTAAAATGGGTGCTTCTTAAATCCAGTCTGATCGGTACTTTTATCGGCGCTTTGCCCGGAGCCGGCGCAAATATTGCCTCTTTTGTGGCTTACAGCGAATGTAAACGCACTTCCAAAACTCCGGAGCTTTTCGGAAAAGGAATCATTGAGGGAGTGGCAGCCTCCGAATCCGCCAATAATGCCGTTACCGGCGGCGCCCTCATCCCCATGCTGACTCTGGGGGTGCCCGGCGATGCCGTTACCGCCGTTTTGCTGGGCGCTCTGACCATTCAGGGTTTGCAGCCAGGACCATTGCTCTTTCGCAACAACCCGGGAATCATCAACTCAATATTTGCCAGCACCATAGTGGGAAATATCGTTATGCTTCTTACCGGTTTGTTTTTGGCCAAGGCTATTGCCAAGATTGCCATCATGAAAAAAACCACCTTAATTCCGATTATCGCTATATTTTCTATGATCGGCGCCTATGCCGCCGAGAGTTCTTTGGCCCATATGAAAATTGCGGTGATTTTTGGAATTGCCGGCTATATCCTTGAACAAATGGATTTTCCTTTGGCGCCGATTGCCTTATCCATCGTACTGGGCAGCTTGGCGGAAAACAGCTTCCGAGCAGCTTTGATCCGCTCCGGCGGCGATTGGCGCATCTTTTTCCACAGCGCTATCAGCGTCGTCTTTTTAGCCATTGCCGCCGCTTCTGTTTTCTTTGCCTTGCGCAATCAATATAAAGCTTCCAAAGAATCGCAAGGAGGTGCCAGCTTATGATTAGCATAATTCCTCTAAAATTTGCGGAAGGCACGGCTCTGGGTGTGGAAGTGCAGCTTCCTCAGACTAAGCTGATGGCTATCGTGATCCCCCCGGTAGGTTATCTGATGTGCGGGGTACTGAATATTGACGCCTTGGACAGGCTGCACCCCGAGCGGCAAATCGTTGCCGCCCGTATGGAGGGGGTCAAGGTTTTAGAAGACTTGTTGAGCCTGGAAGTAAAAGAGGCTACGAAAAAGGCTGAAGCTATCGGTATCCGGACGGGTATGCCGGGCAGCCAGGCTTTGGCCGCCATGTTTGCGCATAAAAACAAGGCGGCAGATTGCGGCATTTCCATAACGGCCTAAGGGAGTCATTCACAAGAGGGCTGTTTATAAGGAGAGCTTCCGCTCTTTGACCAATATATAGAGAAACCGGCTTTGCTGTGCTGTGATATGCTACCCTTGCGGCGTGCTATCCACAGACAGAAAAACCGGTTTTTTGTATTATCCTTTTTATAACCCTGCGGCGTGGTTGTAAAGCATTCCCAGAAATCCCCTCTTTTGGGTTCTACATACCTGCAAGGCCACATAAGATGTAAGGAAAATTGGGCAGGGTCGGGGGGATGACAGAATGCAGGATTATATAAGGAAACGGGTATTGGACGTCTGTAATTATATGTTGGATACAGAGGCCACCGTACGTCAGACTGCGCAGATCTTCAGTGTATCAAAATCAACGATCCACAAAGACCTTACGGAAAGGTTACCGTCCATCAACAAGGATCTGGCGGCCAAAGCCAAAGTCGTGCTGGAGCAAA
The DNA here is from genome assembly GCA_038562165.1 of Clostridiales bacterium. Taxonomy (GTDB): domain Bacteria; phylum Bacillota; class Peptococcia; order DRI-13; family UBA5745; genus WRMS01. Next base: position 24,201 of record JBCFAO010000006.1, read on the forward strand.
ACAAGGCAGAGCGTCATTTGCGAGGCGGCGAGGCGACGAAGAAAAAGTACGCCAAAGCCAAATGCTGATTTGCTGCCGGCTGGTTAGCCCTAAAAAGGAGCCCGACAGGTCAGGCCTCGAAGGTCTCCTTTTTTCCGGCAGCGCCGTTGGACAAGGCTACCCGCTTGGGCACCACGACTTCTTCTTCATAGCAGGAGAAAGTGGCGTCAATGGTGGAGCAGTAGGGATTCTGAGTGAAGAGGCTGACCAGGGGAACGACGATGAGGCCGGCCACCATGGCCAGAGCGCCGGCATTGATGGGGCTGCCGACAAAGGGGAAGAAGAGGTTGGCCAGTGTAATGCCCACGCCGGTAATAAAGCTGGCCCAAACTGCTTTGCGGGTGACCCATTTGCCGTAAAGGCCGTAAAGGAAGGGAGCCAGGAAGGAGCCGGCCAGGGCGCCCCAGGAAATTCCCATCAACTGAGCGATGAAATCCGGCGGATTGAGGGCGAAAATCACAGACAAGGCAATGAAGAAAACAATCAGGAGCCGCATGATCAAAACCTGATTCTTTTCCGTCATGTTTTTCAGGAAGAGGCCTTTAAGAAAGTCCAGGGTCATGGTGGAGCTGGAAGTCAGCACCAGGGCGGATAAAGTGGACATGGAAGCCGAAAGCACCAGGATAATGACGATGCCGATCAGGATATCCGGCAGACCCGATAGCATGTAAGGAATGATGCTGTCGTACATTATCTTGCCTTGGCTGTTGTAAATGGCGGCATTGTCGAATAAACGGGCAAAGCCCCCCAGAAAGTAGCAGCCGCCGGCGATCACCAAGGCGAAAATAGTGGAGATAACCGTACCGGCAGCCACGGATTTTTCACTCTTAATGGTATAAAATTTGTGAACCATCTGCGGCAGGCCCCAGGTGCCCAGAGAGGTAAGAATGATGACGCCTAAAAGATTGACCGGATCAGGTCCGAAAAAGGAAGTGAAGGCTCCGGACTGGCCTAAGGTTATGGGAATATCGCTTTTTAATTGGGCCAGGGAATTAACGGCGGCAAAGAAACCGCCCTGACCGTTAAGGACGGAAGCAATGACGGCCACAATACCCGCCAGCATGATAATGCCCTGGAAAAAGTCATTGATGGCGGTGGCCATGTAGCCCCCCAGAATAACATACAGGCCCGTCAATACAGCCATGCCCAAAACACAAACCCAATAAGGCAGATCAAAGGCCAAGGCAAAGAGCCTCGATAAGCCGTTGTAGATGGAAGCGGTGTAGGGCACCAAAAAAACGAAGATGATGGCGGAGGAGACGATCTTAAGCGCCTGGCTGTTGTAGCGTTTGCCGAAAAACTCCGGCATAGTGGCGGCTTCCAAATGGTTGGACATGATTCTGGTGCGGCGGCCCAGGACTACCCAGGCCAGCAGGCTGCCGATAAAGGCGTTGCCCAAGCCGATCCAGGTGGCGGACAAGCCGTATTTCCAGCCGAATTGACCGGCATAACCCACGAAGACCACGGCGGAAAAATAGGATGTGCCGTAAGCGAAAGCCGTAAGCCAGGGACCTACAGAACGGCCCCCCAGGATAAAGCTGTTGACGTCGGTGGTATGTTTGCGGCAGTAGATGCCGATGGCGATAGTGACTACAAAGAAAAGGATCAATAAAAAAATTTTTGCTGCCATTAAGATTGCCTCCAATCATGTGCTTATTATTTTTTCTCGTTAAAAAAGGCAATAAAAAATCAGGCCGCCTGCGCTAGTGGCACTAAATCGCCAAGGCGCAGAAATATGCCTGTAATTGATCATAAACATAGACATATAGACCATCCTTCCGTTCTACTTTGTGCATCGTACAGCAAAATCTGCTTCCAGGGCTGCCGCCCGGGCCCCGGCTGGGGCCAACCTCTATGGCAAAACCGTCTACATTTGCTACTGCCGGGCAATCCATGACTGCCGGCCTGCTTTACGCACTTTGCCATAGCGCTATTCAGAATAAAATAATTATACTTTCTTCAGGTCAGAAAAGCAAGGGAGAATTTAGTTGATTTGAGCCTGATTATGAGCGGCCCCGGCACCAGGTAAGACGGCGGCAGAAACTGCAGCCCCAGTGCTTCGGCATTATTGCAGCGGGACAAGCCTAGCCTGGGCTAAGCCCTAGCCCCAGTAAGACTGTTGCTCCCGGTAGGCCCTTCTCCTGTCCTCCATTTTTTGTTTTTGCAGCAGGCGTTTGCGGCGGCGCAGCCAGCGCCGGGTCCTGAAAAAGCAGGCCAAAACAAAGAGACCCATAAAGATAGCCAGAATAGTCTTAACGATCAAAGCCAGGCCTGACGGCAGCAGGTTAATAAGCCCCAGCAGCTTGCTGAAAACGAGGGCCAGCAGAGAAAAGAGGCCGACAATCCAGGAAAGGGGCGGCGTTTCTCTAAAAAAGCTGCTGACTCCTGCCGCAGAAAACAGAGGGGCTTTCTCGGGAGGCGGCGGCGGTACCGGCGAGGTCAGGGCAATATCGGCAATCTCCGGATACATGAGATCAGCGTTGGCCGTAGGCAGATTGAAACTGACGTCAACAGTGGTGCTGCCATCCTCATTTTCTACCGGTTCGCCATAAAGGATGTTAACCTGTTCCGGATTCAGATCATTGTGCAACAAATAAGTATAAGAGTCTTCATATTCACTGTCTTCATAGGTTACCGGCCGGAAATGATCAAAACCGTAATTTAGCAGCGCCACAGTATCCTGGAAGGAAGCCAGGGAACTAGGGGCTTGAAAAACTACGCAGATCAAAGTGCGGCCATCCCGGCAGGCAGCTTCTACCAGTGTGTTTTGGGAGGCAGTGGTATAACCGGTTTTACCGCCTAAGATTCCTTCATAGGGCATGGCCCCTTGAGGAATCAGGCGGTTTTTATTATTAAAAATACGCCGTTCCTTTTGCAGGTTGGTAGGTTCCAAAAAGTGCTGGTAGGCGCAGCAAATGGTTACAAAACGCGGGTCTTCAATGGCTTTTTTCATAATTAGGGCCATATCGTAGGCCGTAGTGTAGTGGTCATCGCTGTTTAAACCGTTGGCATTAGAGAAATGGGTGTTTTTGGCCCCCAGTTCTTTAGCTCTTTGGTTCATTAAAACAGCAAATTCTTCTATGGAGCCGCTGACGTATTCCGCTACAGCGTTAGCTCCTTCATTGGCGGATTCCAGCATGACGGCGTAGAGAAGCTTCTCCAAAGGCAGAATTTCTCCCGGCATTAAACCGACGCTGGAAGCATCCCGGGGTACGGAGGATACGGCGGTGTTGGACACGGTCACCGGGTCGGCGGTGTCGCCTTTTTCTAAAGCCAATAAGGTGGTCATGATCTTGGTAGTGCTGGCAGGCTTGCGAATACCGTGCATATCTCTTTGCAACAAGATCTGACCGGTATCGCCATCCATTAAAACAAAGGCCTGAGATTGCACCTCGTCCATAATGGCGGCTTGGGCTTGTCCGACAGGAAAAAGCAGCAGGGTTTGACATATCAATAAAGCAATGAGCAGCCCGGAGACCGGACGCAATTGCCAAAAGCGGGTTAAGGCTGTTGGTTTTGGCATAGCTGCTGAAAAATCCTTTCATTTAATCACAGGGTCGAAGCCTCAGTTAAAAACGATTATATCATAATTAAGCGAAAGCGGGAAACAATAATTGGGAACAGACGGAAAGGTTTACAAAGAGGTCATAAATTTGTAAAAGAAAGGCAGGAGGCGAGGAATTTGGACGAGAAGGGCAGCGGCTTCAGAAAAGAAGAGCCGGACTTTCGCCGCAAATGCGAAGAGGCAGGCACCGATATGGACGCTTTGATCAATTTAATGGGCCAGCATAGAAGCGATATGGAAATTGCCGACGAGCTGGGATTAGCCCCCGGAGCGGTGGCCAATCTGAAAGGCCATTTGCAGAAGAAAGACCGCTAATGCTGTGTGCCGGCTAAAAGTTAAAAGCGGAAAGGAAAAAGGGTGAAAGGGAGGCAAGTGAATGGGGGTAATGACCCCCTGGCGGCAGGCTTTCCTTGCCTCTTTTCCCTTTCTATGTGTTATAATGAGGCGTTATAATGCGGCGTCAGAATTAGGCGTAGAATAAGGCCTATGGGGAGGAAGCAAATTGGAGACAGTATTGATTATCTTATTAATAGCGGTAATTGTCCTGCTGGTATTGGTGCTGTTTTCTTTCCGGAGTCTGTCGGAACAGTTGAGGTCGGCGGCCCGGGAAGAGGCCGGCCGCCAAGGGGGAGAGCAGCGGCTATTTCTGGAAACGGTTACGGCCCAGCTGCAGAGCAGCCAGGAAAGCCAAAAGAATGCTATAGCCCAGTTAAGCAACGAAACTGCCAGAATATTAGAGATTTACCGGCAATCTATGCAAAGAGGCAACGAGCAAGTGGCCCTGCGGCTGCAGCAGATTCAGGAGAGCCAGGAGGCCAGGCTGGACCGTCTGGGGCAGCGGGTGGACCAGCGCCTGGAGAAAGTAACCGAGGCTATGGACGGCCGTTTGACTGCAATGCAGGCCACGGTGGATGAAAAGCTTCATAAAACCTTAGAGGAGCGGATCGGCCAGTCCTTTCAATTGGTGAGCCAACGGCTGGAGCAGGTTTATAAAGGCTTGGGGGAGATGCAGACCTTGGCCGCCGGCGTGGGAGATCTGAAAAAAGTTCTTTCCAACGTCAAAACCCGGGGTGTGTTGGGTGAATACCAATTGGGAGCCATTTTGGAGCAGATTTTGTCACCGGATCAATATGCCGCCAATGTGGCCACGAAAAAAGGCAGCCGGGAGGTGGTGGAATACGCTGTCCGCCTGCCGGGGGCCGGTGAGGATACGGTTTGGCTGCCCATCGACGCCAAATTTCCCGCCGATAGTTACAGTCAATTGGTGGAGGCTTATGAAAGAGGCGACGCCCAGGAAGTGGCGGCAGCGGCTCAGGCTCTGGAGCAGCGGATTCGCCGCTTTGCCAAGGATATTCGGGATAAATATGTGGAGCCGCCCTGTACTACGGATTTTGCTATCCTGTTTCTGCCCTTTGAAGGCCTTTATGCAGAAGTTGTCCGCCGGGGTATGGTAGAAAGCCTGCAGCGGGATTACCGGATTAATATTGCCGGTCCCACCACACTGGCGGCTTTGCTTAATAGCCTGCAAATGGGCTTTAAAACCTTGGCTATTCAAAAACGGTCCGGTGAAGTCTGGCAAGTTTTGGGGGCGGTTAAAACCGAATTTGATAAATTCGGAATAGTCCTTGAATCTACCCAACAGCGGTTGGATCAGGCTAATAAAGAACTGGACAAGCTAATTGGCGTCAGAACCCGCCAGATTCGCCGGCGGCTGCAGGATGTGGTAGCCTTGCCCGAGGGGGAGGCCTGTGATTTGCTGGCCCGGGAGGAACTGGGCCGGGAGGCGTTGGCCGGTACAGAAGAGTATGAGTAAGCGGTAATGGGGTTGTTTGTTCATCGGCCTGATAGGGCAGCCTGCCCCTGGCTTCATCTTAAGAATATTAGCTCAAGTTAATATTTTGTCGATTTGCAGGTAATTTGCATTTGCTTTTTGCCTTTAAAGTATGGTATTCTTTAAAAGAAGAGTAGTAAATAGTGGAGGGTTACTGTTGAATCAGGAAGTGGATCTGAGAAAGACAAAGCAGCGCAAAAAGCTGCTGGATATTTTTACATCGGTAAGCAAGCCGCTGACGGCGGATCAGATATTAAAACGGTGTCAAAACGAGTGCCCCAATATGGCGCTGACCACCGTATACCGCAACCTGGACCGGCTCATTGACCTGGGCCATGTGACAAAAGCCGTATACCCTGACGGTACCGCCCGCTTTTCGGCGGCGGGGGCTAATCATAAGCACATGGTAACTTGCCGCATCTGCCATGCTCAGGTGGCTATCGAAAATTGCCCGGTACAAGCCAGCGAGGACCTGATTTCTCAGCAAACCGGCTATTTAATCGAACACCATTATTTAGAATTTTTTGGGGTTTGCCCCAATTGTCTTAAGCGGGAGCTGCCTTTTCAGCACCGGCGGGTGCATTTGCCGGGAGTGGCCCAGGACAGCTCTTTTACAGAAGAGGAATTTCCTTTTGATCCGGAGGAGTTTAATCAGGATGACGAAGCATAAAGTAATCGGCAAACAATATATCAGCGAGATGTGTTTTTGCTGCGGTCAGGATAATCCGGGGGGGCTGAAGGCCCAGTTTTATGATTTGGACGAGGGCAAAACCGTAGCGGTTTTCCAGCCCGGCGAAACATTTCAAAGCTATCCCCAAAGGCTCCACGGCGGCGTGGCTGCTTCGATTCTTGATGAGGCGCTGGGCCGGGCCATCCTGCCTCTAGAGCCGGACTGCTGGGCGGTGACGGCGGAGCTGACCATTCGCTACAAGAAGCCGGTGCCCCTGGATGTGCCCCTCAAGGTAGTGGCCCAGGTGACGGAAAACAGCCGCCGGCTTTTTCGCAGCAGCGGCGAATTAATCCTGCCCGACGGCCAGGTGGCGGTTACGGCTTCCGGGACTTATATGAAGCAATCGTTAACGAAGATTGCTGAATTGAGTGATCAGGAGTTGGAGCGGATATTTATTCCTCAGGAAAAAGATAAGGATTTTCTTGAATTTTAAATTTGTATAAATCGTGGCAACATAACAAAAACGGGCTCCAAAGGAGTCCGTTTTTACATGCATATAGAGCTATAGGGCGCCAATTATTTAGGCGTGTCTAGGGGTTGAGGATGGCGGCTAGTTGAGTTTAACAGCGATCTACTAGAGTTTAGTAGAGTCAGTAAGGGTTTGGTAGAGGGCTTAGAGGCCCTCTTTCAGCCGCTTTCTGGCCCGGCTGACGCTGACGGGATGAGCGCCGATAGCCATAGCGATGCAAGTTTCCGTCACCGACAAATCATCGGGCAAGTCCATTTGCATTAAATTGTGCTCAAAAGAGGCAATCTGCTCTTCCAAAGTCCGCAAAGTGGAGGTTTCCAGCTCGTCCATAACCCTGGTAAACATCCGGCTGCTGTAAAGCATCATATTGTAGCAAAGATCCACATTTTCCTTGAGCAGATCATTAAACAGGCGGGTGGGGATGCAGCGCAGGGTGGTTTTGCTCAAAGTAAAACAGGTCACTTCTTTATCGTGACCGTAAAAACCGCCAAGTCCCAGAATGGAATTGCTGTCGTAAAGCCCCGTGCCTTTAAATCTGCCGTCTTCGGCGCTGCGCACCGACATCAGCAAGCCGTCGGTAACGATCCAGACATTGTGCTGAGGACCGAAATTAAAGGTGTGAAATTTCTTGCGCTTTAATTCCAGGGTCTGCGAGGGCAAAATATCTAATATTTGTTGGACAAATTTCTCATCTTTCATCGCGTACGCCTCCCTTATACGGCCTTATATTACGTAAAACTGGACGGCAAAATAGTGGAGTAAGGCGCCGGCTAATACAAAAAGATGCCATACGGAATGCATGTATTTGACGGTATCCTTGCGGTAAAAATAGACCCCAAAGGTGTAAGCCAAACCTCCTGTGACTAAAAAGGCCAAGCCGCCGGCGGGTAGCAGCCGGATCAGGGGAACGATGGCAATGACGATGCACCAGCCCATGCCCAAATAAGCGGCCAGAGAGAATTTCTCAAAACGCTCAATGCTGATGCAGTTTAAGACTACGCCCACGATGGCCAGGGCCCAGACCAGGCCGAAAATAGTCCAGCCCAAAGGTCCCCGGAGCGTCACCAAAGTATAAGGGATATAGCTGCCGGCAATAAGCAGGAAAATGGAGGAGTGGTCAAAAACCCGGAAAACCCGTTTGGCCTTTTCCGGCACCAGAGCATGGTAAAGAGTGGACATCAAAAACAGCAGGATCAAGGTGGCGCCGTAGATGGAAACGCTGACGATTTTCCAAGGGTCTCCGGTCATGGCTGCGGTGACGATCATTACCACCGTGCCGGCAATGGCCAGAGCGGCGCCTATGCCGTGGGTAATGGCGTTAGCAATTTCTTCGGCGACGGTAAAAAAAGAACCGGGCAAGATATTGTTCATAAGCGGCACTCCAATTATAATATATTTTGCGGTATTATGTGTGCTATGATAATTATATGCTGCTTTAGCTAATATTAATATTATAGACATTTTGGAAGCCAGAAGCAAGGTTGAAAAATAGCTTAATCGAAATAGGCAAGAGTTTAACTTGTAAATAGGCAAGCATGAAGAGAACCGGCGGCGAAGCCGGCAGTTATCTGGGGGCAAGGGAAAAGTGGAGAATACAGCAACGAATAAATTGGCAATCAAGTTGGTCAAGGGCAGCGACGGCATGTTGAACTATGACGTTCAGGTGCTGGATCGGGAGGCCAGCGTCCAGGATTATCTGGATGCCCTCAACGATTTTCAGGAAGAAAAGGTGGCGCCCTGCGATGGCTGCAGCAATTGCTGCTGGGAGCGGGTGCCTTTGACGGCGCCGGACGTATTGCGGTATGCCGCAGCTTTTTATGGGGATGAGCCGGAGGCGGCAAAGGCGGATGCCGGGGTGACAGTGGCGCAAGGGGAAACCTCAAATAAAGCATTTGGTGGTGCCGCCAATCTTGCTGACGAATATGGCGATTCGGCCGCTGCACATGATGATTTGAATGATGCACCCGGCGATTCAAGTGGTGCACCCAGCGGTTCGAGTGGTGCACCCAGCGATTCGAGTAGTGCATTTGATGATTTCTTTGATGCGGGAGATGGCGGCTCCGGCGGCCCCTCCTTATATTTTGGCAACTTGCGGCAAAAGGATACCAGGCAAAATCTGCGTTTTATCAGGGAATATGCTGAGATTCGGGGCGGCGATGTTGCCGGGGCGGCGGTGCCAGAGGCAGAAGCGGCAAAAGCGGAAGAGGCTGCAGGCATGGGAGCGAAGGCAGAAGAGGCTGCAAGTGTGGCACCAAAGGCAGAAGGGGCAAAAGCAGAAGAGGCTGCAAGTGTGGCACCAAAGGCAGAAGCGGCAAATACCTCAGCGGCGGCAGAGAGCCCCGGTCTTATCGACATTTATCTGCGGCGGTTGGAGGCGGGAAATTGTGTTTTTCTGGATTTGGACAAGCAGCGTTGCCGGGCCCATGCTTTGAGGCCTTTGGTTTGCCAAAGCTACGTTTGCCTGCCCTCCAGCCGCCGGGCCGAAGCTTTGCGCCGCCAGATCGTCAACGAAGGAGAAAACGAGCTGATTCGTGTTCTTGGCGAGCAGGTGGCCAAGGATTGGCAGGACTACCGATCCAAAGGTTTTGCAGGCAAAGAACGCTTTGCCGATGTGGCTCTGCGTGATGTGGTTAATGAAGGGTTGTGGCAGCGTCTGCTGGCGGAGGAATAGTATGTTTAAACGAAATAGCCTTAAACGGCTGAATCATATATTGAATGTGATAATTGGCTCCTTTTTGGGGGTGTTTACCGGGCATAGCTTATATAGATTTTGGCATTACAAAACACATCGCGGTTTATACGATTGGCAATCGGCGCCCTGGTATTCCAGCATTTTGGTTTACGGTGGGGTTACTGCCGTTATTTTATTGGTAGCTGTTGTTATCAAGTGCATTATACGGAAGAGAATAAAATAGCAGATGAATTGCCGCCATGGCCCAGGCTCATGCTCTGGACAATGGACCCATGCTCAAAATTGCAAGTTTGTTTGCTGAAGCTTTGAAAAAGGAGCAAAATTGCAAGTTTGTCGTTGTTTGTCTAGGCTAACTGTGCAAAATTGCAGGTTTGTTATCTTTAAATCACTGCTTAGGAAACCTATTTAGCCTGAAACGGGCTGAATTTAGCCTGAGAACCCTATTTTCAGGCTAAATCATCTATTACAAACTTGCAATTTTGCTCAAAATGCCGCGATTCTGGATACAAACTTGCAATTTTGCTCAGTTAGCCAGTGCATACCGCAACAAACCTGCAATTTTGCACGGTTTGCCTGGGCTACTGCCTGAGCCACTGTCTGGGCTACTGCCTGGGTCAATGCCCGGGGCAGCGCCCGGCATATACTATTGACGCCGGGTCTTCTTAATAAAGCAAATAAAATAAAAGACTGCCCGGCTGCTGAGGCAATTGCCTCTGAGAACCGGACAGTCTTTTGTTTTGGGTACAAATACAAATGCAAGTGACAGGGTAAGGAATAAAGGGTGTAAGGAATGGGGTGAATAAAGGGAAAAGGGAGCAGCAGGGTTATGCTGCAAAATTAAACTTCGTGTAAATGGCAATGGTCGCAGTCTTCGCAGGCAAAAGCGGCTTTGTCATAATCGATGCCGTTTTTCTCATAATAATCGGCGATGGCGGCCTTGATTGCCTGCTCGGCCAAAACGGAACAATGAATCTTTGCCGGCGGCAGGCCGTCCAGAGCCTCTACCACTGCCTTATTGGTCAGCTCCAAAGCTTGGTCGATGGGCTTGCCTTTGACCAGCTCCGTGGCCATAGAGCTGGTGGCGATAGCGGAGGCGCAGCCGAAGGTATTAAAGGTCACATCGGTGATGATACCATCCTCGACTTTAATGTACATTTTCATGATATCGCCGCATTTGGCGTTGCCTACCTCGCCGATGCCGTCGGCATCGTCCATCTTGCCTAAATTGCGGGGATTGGCGAAATGGTCCATGACTTTTTCACTATATAACATGAGATTTCACTCCTTTTTTGATCAGGCGGTTTTTTCTATCAAACGTTCTCTATCCAGAGCCTTTTATTAAGGGGCTTCTATCCAGAGCTTCTATCAAACGCTTCTATCAAAGGTCTTCTATCCAGAGCTTCTATCAAACGCTTCTATCAAACATTCTTTATTCAAAGCCTTCTTCGGTCAGGCCTTTTCTTCATTCATCAAGCGTTCCCAGACCGGGGAAATATCCCGCAGATAAGCTACGATTGGAGGCAGCTCTTTCAGAATATAATCGATGTCTTCCTCCGTGGTGTAACGGGATAAGGACAGGCGCAGGGAGCCGTGAGCAATTTCGTGGGGCAGGCCGATGGCTAAAAGCACGTGGCTGGGATCCAGGCTGCCTGAGGTGCAGGCGGAGCCGGAAGAGCCGGCAATACCCTTCATATCCAGAGATAAGAGAAGGGATTCGCCTTCAATGCCCTCAAAACAAAAACTGACGTTGTTGGGCAGCCGTTTTTCGGGATGGCCGTTGAGACGGCTGCGGGAAATTGGCTGTAAGCCGGCAATCAGCTTGTCCCGTAAGGCCGCTACTTTGGGCATTTCTTCTGCCATAGCATCGCAAGCTTCTTGGAAGGCCGCGGCCATGCCCATGATGGCTGCCAGGTTTTCGGTGCCGGGCCGTTTGCCCCGCTCCTGGCCGCCGCCGTGAATCAGATTGCCTAAAGGAATCGTCCGGCGGCAATAGAGAAGGCCCACGCCCTTGGGACCGTGGAATTTATGAGCGGATAAAGAAAGCATATCGATGGACTGCTCCACTACATTGATATGCAGGTGGCCGGCGGCCTGGACGGCGTCGGTATGGAAGGGGACGCCCTTTTCCCGACACAACTGGCCGATTTCCTTAATAGGCTGAATGGTGCCGATTTCATTATTAGCATACATAATGGAAACTAAAGCCGTATCGGGACGGATGGCGGCTGCCAGCTCCTCCAGGCGAACCAGACCGTCGTCGTGTACATCCAAATAGGTTACTTCAAAGCCCTGCTTCTCCATTTGCTGCATGGTGTGCAGAAGGGCGTGATGTTCAAAGGTAGTGGTAATTAAATGCTTTTTACCCTTTTTCTCGCCTAAACGGGCGGCATTGTGTACAGCCCAGTTGTCGGCTTCCGTACCGCCGGAGGTAAAATAAATCTCCCGGGCGTCGCAGCCCAGATAGCGGGCCATGGTTTGCCGGGCCTCATTCATAGCGGCGGCGGCTTCCTGGCCAAAAGTGTGGAGGCTGGAAGGATTGCCATAGGTTTCGCTGAAATAAGGGAGCATAACCTCCAAAGCATGAGAACTTACCGCAGTGGTAGCGGCGTTGTCCGCATAAACTTGACGCATAATATATACACCTTCTTTCTATCCACTCTGTGGATGGTGAACGGCAAGGTTTTTACTGGCAGGGGTGTTGCCCGGCAGAAATATCTTCGCCATCCTTTAATTGTTGGCTATATCCGGCGGCAATATCCGCCAGAGTAACTTGATTGACGTAGTTGTTAACCACATCGGATAATCCCTGCCAGAAAGGCAAGGTGGGGCAAAAAGCGGCGCCGGGACAAGTATTGGGCTGATCCTGCAGACAGGCTGTAGGAGAAAGATCGCCCTCCGTCACCCGCAGAATATCGCCGATGGAATAATCCTCCGGCTGCCGGGATAAACGGTAGCCTCCCTGAGGCCCCCGCAGGCTGCGAATGTAGCCTGCCCGGCATAGCTGGGCCACGATTTGCTCCAGATATTTCATGGAGACGGACTGACGTTTGGAAACGTCTTTTAATGAAGTATAGCTGCCCTCTTGCTGCATTGCCAGATCCAGCATCAGGCGAAGGGCATAACGACCTTTTGTGGATATTTTCATATTGCATCACCTATACCGATTATACCACGGTATAACTAGGAAATAAAGACCCTTTTTTCCTAGTTAGAATGTATACAATTATGCTTATCTACGCGGAATAATATAGGCAATGTTTGGTTATTCCGTTGACAGCTTTATTGGCGGCGGATAAACTGAAGGTTATAATTGAGCACAACATTCGTAATTTAGGAGGGAAAAATCAATGCCGGAATTGCCGGAAGTCGAAACATTGCGCCGCAGCTTGGCCACCTGTCTGGAGGGACAAGTGATAGACGGCTTGCAAATCATACAGCCCAGCGTACTGCTGCCGGATTCCCGGGATTATGCCCTGATTTTGCCGGGCCAGGCCATCGTAAGCTTTGGCCGCCGGGGCAAATACCTGCTTTTGGAGCTTAGTCACGGCCAGCAGTTGATAATCCACTTGCGGATGACGGGCCGCCTTTTGTGGTATGTCAAGGGAGCGCCGCCGGTCCTGCATACTCACGTGGTCTTGAATTTTCAAAGCGGGGGACAGCTTCATTTTCAGGATGTGCGGCGCTTCGGCCGTTGGTGGCTCACCGAAGGGCGGGAGCTTGAGGGCATACCTGGTTTAACTGGGTTGGCCAGCCTGGGACCGGAGCCTATAGATGAAGATTTTTCCGCGCAGGTGTTGGCCCAGCGTCTGGCCCGCCGCGCCAAGGCTAAAATTAAGAATGCCCTGCTGGATCAGCAGGTGGTGGCTGGTTTGGGCAATATTTACGTGGACGAAGCCTTGTTTATCGCCGGCATCCACCCTTTGAGGCCTGCCGGCAGCTTGACCGCCGGGGAACTGGAAGGGCTGGCCTCTGCCTGCCGCCAGGTTTTGCTGGCGAGTATCGTCAACCGGGGCACCAGCTTCCGGGATTATGTGGACGCCTTAGACCAGATGGGCAATAACCAGAAATATTTGCAGGTATACCAGCGGGAAGGGGAGCCTTGCCGCCGTTGTGGCAGTGAGCTCCGGCGAATCAAAGTAGGGGGCCGCAGCAGTTTTTTCTGTGCCGATTGTCAAAAAGAATCCCTACCATTTTAAACTGATATACGTTATAATTAAGAGATGAATTCTTATAGAGAATTTCCTGGGAAATTTTCTCGATTCTGCATATGAAGGGATGAAACGATAATGAAATTTGAGAATGTCACGATTTTTGACCATCCCCTGATCCAGCATAAAATATCATTTTTGCGGGACAAAAATACGGGCAGCAAGGATTTCCGGCAGCTGGTGGACGAGATTGCCATGCTGATGGCTTATGAAGTCACCCGGGATCTGCCGTTAAAAGAGGTGGAAGTGGAGACGCCCATTGCCAAGGCTATGGCCAGACAGTTGGCGGGTCCCAAGATTACTTTGGTACCGGTGCTGCGGGCGGGCTTAGGCATGGTCCATGGCATAGAATCCTTGATTCCCACGGTGCGCATCGGACATATCGGCCTGTACAGGGATCACGAGACTCTGGAGCCGGTGGAATACTATTGCAAGCTGCCGGAGGAGGTCAAGGAAGGCCTGACCATTGTTCTGGACCCCATGCTGGCTACCGGCGGTTCCGCCTCTGCGGCCATCCGTTTTCTGAAAGAAAAAGGGGCCAAGCATATCAAGCTGATGAATATTATCGGCGCTAAAACGGGAGTGGAGCGGATTCTTAAAGATCATCCCGATGTCCCGATTTATTGCGGAACCGTAGACGAAGTGCTGAACAGCAATGGCTACATCAATCCCGGCTTAGGGGACGCCGGCGACCGCTTGTTTGGCACGCTGTAAGGAAAATAAGGACAAGCAAGGGCAACCGAGACAATTAAGGGAAGTAAGGGTAAGTAAGGCAAGGGGAGAGAGAAATGGAAAAAAGCAAAGTATATTTTACAAACCTGCGGACAAAATTCGGCAATAACCTGCTGGTTAAGCTGCGTAATTTGGCCACTGCGGCGGGGATGAAGGATATAGATTTTGCCGGACGCTATACGGCGATTAAGCTGCATTTGGGCGAGCCGGGCAACCTGGGCTACCTGCGGCCTAATTACGCCAAGGTATTGGTGGATATGATCAAGGAGCAGGGCGGCTGGGTCTTTTTGACGGACTGCAACACCCTGTACACCGGCCGCCGCAAAAACGCCGTAGATCATCTGGAGGCTGCCTTTGAAAACGGCTTCAGTCCCTTTTCTACCGGCTGCCCCATCATTATCGGCGACGGCTTAAAAGGCAACGACGACGTGGAAGTACCGGTGAAAAACGGCGAACTGGTACAGAAAGCCAAAATCGGCCGGGCTCTGATGGACGCCGATATCGTTATCTCCCTTACCCATTTTAAAGGCCACGAAAGCACAGGCTTTGGCGGCACGCTAAAGAATTTGGGTATGGGCGGCGGCTCTATTCCCGGCAAGATGGACATGCACTGCGAGGGCAAGCCTAAGATCAAGGCCGCAAAATGCCGGAGCTGCCGGGCTTGCATCATGGACTGCGGTCAGGATGCCATTACCATGGATCAGGATAATAAGGCCTTCATCCACCAGGATATCTGCGTAGGCTGCGGCCGCTGCATCAGCGCCTGTCCCTTCGGCGCGGTACAGGTTCCCTGGGATGAGAGCAACAGTGTGTTAAGCAAGAAGATTGCCGAGTACGCTCAAGGGGTGGTCCAGGATCGGCCTTGCTTCCATATCAGCCTGATGGTGGATATTTCTCCCGCCTGCGATTGCATGTCCCACAATGATATGCCGATTATTCCTGACGTAGGCTTTTTTGCTTCCTTTGATCCGGTGGCTCTGGATAAAGCCTGTGTAGACAAGGCTAAAGGGCAGCCGGTCATTCCCGGCAGCGCCTTGGACAGGAAGCTGGCTAAGGAAGAAGCGGCCGGCGGCAAAGGGCATAGGGGAATCGGCGATCAGGACGTCTTTACGTTCTGCCATCCTGATACCGATTGGTTGAGCGGCTTGGAGCACGGCGAGAAAATTGGCCTGGGTTCCATGGATTACGAATTAATCGAGATTGATTAAGCTAATCAAGATTGACTGGTTAAACGAGATTTATTAAGGAAAAAAGCGGCAAAGGCCAGAGAAAAAAAGCTAGTGCAAATACCGCTGAAACAGTGTACAATTGATCATATAATGGGGAAGTACAGGAAGATCGGGAGGATTTAGCGTGTTTAGTTTTGGGGAAGATATTGGTATTGACCTGGGGACAGCCAGCATTCTGGTTTATGTAAAAAATAAGGGCATCGTTTTGAACGAGCCTTCGGTGGTGGCTTTGGACACCAATACCGGTCGGGTAATTTCCGTAGGCAGCGAGGCTTGGGCTATGCTGGGCCGGACCCCCGGCAATATTAGGGCTATCCGGCCCATGAAGGAAGGGGTTATCGCCGATTATGAGGTGACGGAGAAGATGCTGCGTTACTTCATTAATAAAGCCATGAGCCGTCAGTTTTTCAAACCCAGGGTCATGGTGGGCATTCCCTCCGGTGTTACCAGCGTTGAAGAGCGGGCGGTACGCCAGGCGGCTATTGCCGCCGGAGCCAAGCAGTGCTTTCTTATCGAAGAGCCTTTGGCAGCCGCTTTAGGCGCCGGTCTGGATATTGCGGCTCCTGCCGGCTCCATGGTGGTGGATATCGGCGGCGGCACCACGGATATTGCGGTGCTGTCTTTGGGCGGCATCGTTATCAGCAAGTCCGTCCGGGTAGGCGGCGACAAGCTGGATGAGTCTTTAGTCCGCTATATGCGCCGTTATCACAATATGATGATCGGTGAGCGGACGGCAGAGGAAATGAAGCAGGAGATCGGCTCGGCCTGGCCGGAAGAGCGGGAAAATAAAGATGTAGAAATCCGGGGCCGGGATCTGGTCAGCGGCCTGCCGAAAAACATTGTTGTCACTTGTGATGAGGCTCATGAGGCCATGAAGGAGCAGATCGATACCATTGTGGCCGCTTCCAAGGAAGTGCTGGAGCGGACTCCCCCTGAGCTGGCGGCAGACATCATGGACAAAGGCATCGTGCTCACCGGCGGCGGCGCTTTGCTGCACGGCTTGGATATCCGGCTGATGAACGAGACCCAGTTGCCGGTGCACGTGGCGGAAAACCCGGTGCAATGCGTGGCCATGGGTACCGCCAAGGCTTTGGTCAATCTGGACCTGTTGGAATCGGCCCGGTCCTTCAAGCGTTCCCAGGGCCGGGGCTAAATCGGCAGTACGGCATGGGGCCGGGCCGCATGGACTGGGATGGGCGCCCTGGGTTGGCGCCTGGCGCCTGGAAAGCTGAGCTACGGCGCGTTTGAGCTGCTGAGGCTGGAGCGGTTTTGAGGCTAGACTATCGCAAACTCATCTGAGCTTTGACGCCAAAGATTTAGAAATGGCAATGCTGAAGCGGCGAGCTTCACCAACTTTGTTTGCATGACCCCGGTTGCCGGATTGAAGCGGCTGCCGGGGTTTTTTTGTGCGTAGTTTGAGTAGCGCCAATGGAAGTATGGCCGGGCCGGGGGGCACTGAAAAAAGTCGCCTCAGTCTCAGCCGGGTGTACAAAATTTGTACATGGAGAATGAACGGATTTTATTTTGCATGGAACAAATTTACCGGCTGTTTACAAAAATTTAAATTTTTTCGGCGTTATTTTTAGGCGGACTTCCTGCCCTTCCCTTTGGGAATTACCGCAAATTGTGATATAATCGGCCTGGAAGAACAAAAACACGACCAGTTAGCCAAATCCTCAAGGAGACAGATCAGGTGAAGATTAAGAAAAGAAAAAAAATAATCCTGACTTCATTGGTTCTGGCCGCTGCTATGGCGTTTTCTTCGCCTCTTTGGGCGGGGGAAGTGCTAATGTCGGAGTCTGGTTTAGCCAATTGGCTGCAGCAAAAGTTCCTGGCCCGGGAGGACAAGCTGTCGAAGCTGGAGAGCCGGCTGGCAGCCGTAGAGAGCGGTTTGCAGACCTGGGAGAGTCAGAATTTGTACAAGCTTTATTTGTGGCCGGGCAATACCCAGGTGGAGTATTACAATCCCGGCGGCGTTCCCGGCAGCAAGGACAGCCTTGATGCCCCGCCTCAGGTCCATGATGGCCGTACTTTTGTGCCTCTGCGTTTTGTAGGTGAGGTCCTGGGGGCGGAAGTGATCTGGAACGGCGATACGCGGCAGGTTACTTATGTGACGGACAGCCGCCAGATTTTATTGACTGTGGGACAAAAAGATGTGCAGGTGGCGGGCCAGAACCTGGCTATGGATGCAGCCCCTATGATTATTAATGGCCGTACTATGGTGCCGGTGCGCTTTGTGGGCCAGTGGCTGGGGGCTATTGTGAAGTGGGATGAAGGGCTGAAACGGGTGGAAATAGGCTACGTCAAAGGCGGCAATGCCGGCGGTACGGGCGTCAGCGGCTCCGGCGAAGCTTTGGGTTGATTTCAGCGGTCCGACTATACAAATATGATGCAATTTTATGATACATAATTATAGGAATTGGCACAGTTTGTGACAGAATGCGGCAGGAAGCAAATAATGGCATGCAATAAAACGGAGGAGCTGCCGATGAACGGACAACGAGAGATTCAAGGGCAAGACGCGTTAGAAGAAATATATAATGAAAGAAAAGCTGCAGTCAAGGCGGCGGCTAAGTCTGCAGATACTTGGTTAGATGCCCAAGATATAGAGGAGGCAAGGGAGGAGGAGAAGCCCCAGCATCCTTTTTTTGAGCTTCCCCCTTTGGAAAGAGTGCAGAAAAAAACCAAAAAAGAAAGAGTTAATGAAGGGCCGGAATTATGGAAAATTCTGCTGGCCGTCTTAATTTGTATGTTGTTTGCTATGGGTTCTTATATGGTAGGCAAGGTCTATGGCGCTACCTTGATTCCTGAGGAACCGGTTTTTGTCAATCCGGGTGAAAATGATGATCAATCAGCTTTGCCGGCAGAACCACAAGGACCCCGGATCCTGACTATGCTGATGATGGGGACGGACCAGCGGGAGAAAAACGAGCTGGCCCGGGCCGACGTGATTATTCTGGTGACCATGAATCTGGACACTAAGGCCATCAATATGATTTCCATTCCCCGGGATACCAGGGCTTTGGTTGCCGACACCCAGAAGACTACGAAAATCAATCATGCTCACTCTACCGGCGGACCGGAGCGGATGGTCAAGACGGTGGAGAACCTGTTGGGAATCAATGTCCATTATTATGTAGAAACGAATTTTCAAGGCTTTGCCAAATGCATCGATATTTTAGGCGGCATCAATTACAATGTGGAACGGCGGATGGTTTTGCTGGATGAAGGCATTAACCTCCAGGCCGGCCAGCAGAAGCTGACGGGAGACAAGGCTTTGCAGTATGTGCGCTGGAGAGGGGACGCTACGGCGGATATCGGCCGGGTAGCCCGGCAGCAAAAATTCCTGCAAGCGGTGCTGCAGCAGTCCATGAACGTGGCCACGGTGCCGAAACTGCCCAGTCTGGTGGCTGCTCTGCGGGAAAACGTGGAGACGGATATGACCACAGCCCAAATGGTATCGTTGGCTACTCAGTTTATCGACATCAAAAGTTTGAGCATAGAGGCTACAACCCTGCCGGGAGAGCCGAAGTATATCGGCGGCGGCTCATACTGGGTGATGGACGAGGAAGCGGCTAAGGCTTTAATTATGAATATCTTCAATCCGCCGGCTGCCGGCACTGAGGAAGCAGAGGGTGCCTCGGAACCGGATGAGGATACTCTGCGGGAGCAGAAGGAAAGTGACGGTTCCTGGGATACTCCGGTTCAGGAATAGGGACGGTGCCGGGGCGTCAGGTCCAGCCGGCCAGGCATAAGATAAAAATGAAAGATGAATAGCGGCTGCGGTCAAGGGCAAATGATCGCTGCGTAAAAAACCGGCTTTGGGAAGAAACTCCCAAAGCCGGTGGCGTTAATGGAATTAATAGCGTTAATGGAATTAATAGCGTTAGCAGCATTAGTGGCGTTAGTGGATTCAGGGGAGTCAGGGGTAGGGGCGTCAGATGAGTTTTTGGCTGTAGAGGCCGTCTAAATCCGCTTTTTTGACCCGGTTTTTAATTTTCCGGCAATCTGTGCTGTAAAGGCCCCGGTCTTGCATGCGCCGGAAATAGTCGGCTCCCGCAAAGGTATAGCGGGTCATCATGCCCTCTTCCGTGGACAGGCAGTCATTGGCGAAGGCAATCAGATCGCCGGTGGCCAGGCTGGTGGGCAATTCCAGGGGCTCCAGGCCTTTCAGACGGCGGCAGCTATTGTGGCCGGCCAGGGAACCGGTGGTGATGGCCTCGGTATGGCCGATAAAGAGGCCGGATTTTTCGCCGGCGCAGAAGAGGTTTTCGATATCCTCCACTTGCATGGCGTTGTCTCTGGGAGCAATGGAGAGGTAGCGGATGGAATTGCCCTTGCTGCCGGCATAGGGATCCACGTATCTGGCGTTTTCCAGTCCTTTGATGGCCCGCAATTTATCCAAGGGGAAAAAGGGCGTCATTAGCTTGGCATGGCCCGTATCCAATAAAATAATATTTTCGGCGTATTCGTTTAAGGCATACTGCTGGCAAACCTTGATATCCAGTTTAGATGTATTGACGTTTTCTTGGCCCACAGGAATAACTGCTACGCCTTGATCATCCAGCAAATCTCTGATTTCCTGGGACAGAGAACCCTTTTCCAGCTTGCAGGAGCCGCTGAAAGCGCCGAAGCTGCCATCCCTTCTTCTGCCCATAATATCGGTTTTGCCGGCCTTTTGGCTAATGCTTACCCGGGGACCGAAGGCGGGACAGCGCAGGATGCACATACAACAGCCGTTGCCATAAGCCAGGCAGTTGCCCATAGGCCCGCTGGAGCCTGTGCTCTCCAAAAACATATCCCCTTCGACAGCGCTGCCGTCGGCCAGCACCACGGCTTGCAGAGCCTTGCCATCCATGGTCACGTCAACGGCCCGGGAGAGCAGCCTGACCTCCACCCCCATTTCCGTCAGAAAACGGCGGATATAGGCTTCGATTTTTGTCACATCGTAGAGGCTGGCATGTTTGTGGCCGGGGAAATCGATATTGACGTGCCGGGAAAGTTTGTCGGTAATAGCAAAAAGCTCCGACGCCCCCAGAGCGATATTTTCTTCGGCGGCAGTAAACCGCCCGTTATTGCGCATAATACCGCCCACATTACCCAGACCCAGCAGCATGTCGGTCCTTTCCAGAAGTGTAACCTCAGCCCCTGCTTTCCTTGCCGTAACTGCGGCGGCACAGCCCGCCCAGCCGCCTCCGATGATTACCAATCTATACATGATCAATTGCCTCCTTTATCTTACTCCCAAACCACCTTGCGCCGCAGCAGGTCCTTGCCGGCAAGCTGGCATTTGCACATTTTAATGGTTTCGCCCTTTTCGCCGGCCACGCTGCAGGCTCCGCAGACCCCTTCGCCGCAGCAAATATTGAAGTTATTGGCCGTTACAATATCTGCTGCGGGACAGAGCTCCTTGACTATTTCCCCTATGGCCGACAAGAAATAATCAGAGGTGAAAAGGCAGACGGCACTGTGGCGGCTTGTGGAGATTTCCTGCCGCAGCAGCTCCAGGTCTTGGCTTTCCATAAGGTCAACCAATGTGGTTTCCGCCTCTTGATCCAGGGAATAGTCAGCCAGCAGCTGCCGGTCTACCTGGGCCGGGTCGGCGAGGAGCCGGATTTGGCGCCTGGACTTGAGATACTGAGCCATTTTGATGGCGGGGGACAGGCCGATGCCTTTGGCAACGATCAGGAAGCTTTGGCTCTGGGGGGCTTTAAGGGAGGCCAGACCTAATAAGCCGTTTTTGTAAGGTCCCTTAATGTACAGATGCTCTGTTTCCTCGGCTAACTGCTTTGTTTTAAAAGAGATGGCCTTGATAAGCACATGGACGTGGCCTTTTTCCAGATCGGCAAACATGACGGAGATAGGGGCATTATAATACTCGCTTAACTCCCGGCTGCGGATCATCAGGTAGCTTCCCGGCATAAAGCACTTTGCGGCCAGGCCTTTGCCCACATCGAGAATAAAGCGGATCGTATCGTCGCCATAAGATTTTTTCTCAACAATGGGAACCAACATTTCCTCTCTGGAGGATTTTATTTTTTGGCCGTTTTGCATGAACTCGTTATAAATGCAGACGCCTGGCCAGTCGCAATCCCCGCAGTCTTTACCGGCCAACCGGCTGCAGGTCAGGCAATTGCCGCTGACGGCCAGAGAACAGGGACAGTTTTCTGTACCGGCGTCAATGCATTGGAACAATGGAGGGTGGTTTTGTATCATGACTATGCCCCTTTCAAATAGAGCCATTAATGTACTGTCCGGCGGAGGATTCGGTTTGCTGGCCAATACACCGGTGAAGGGTTTTGCAATTTTCTTTACACAGGTTAAGATATTTTTAGGGCTTGTAATTGGTGACAGTTTTTTATGGCAGTTTCTGTCGAGGGCAAAGGAGGCCGGTTGGCTGCTGTCGTTGGGGAAGGGAAGATGCGAAAAAAGGCGGAAAAGGGAAGGGGGAAAATGAAGAAAAGGAGGAAGGGGTAAAAAGGGGAGGGAAAAGAGGTAAAAGGAGGAAGCGAGAAAGAGGATGAGAATAGAGGAGAAGAGCGAAAGAGGAAAAGGGGAAAAGGGGAAAAGAGAGTAAGAGAAAAGAGATTAAGAAAATAGTTGCTAGTATGCTAGGGAGTGAGGCGCGACAGAGCTTTGAGACGCAATCAAATAATCAGTAAAAACAAATAAACAAAACGGGCAGGCAAAAAAGAAGAGCCTTTTTACGGAGTGCGTAAAAAAACTCTTCTTATAATAGGAAGATTGGCAGATGGCCGGCGATATTATTTGGGATCGTCAAAGTAAGAGACGTAGCGGATGTTGTGTTTGCCTAAAGGGAAGAGATCGTGGTAAAGATCCACAAAATAATCGTCGGTCATGCTGGCAATATAATCGGCGATGATCTGGTTGGGCTCTTCGTTAAGATAGTCGTTGGCGGGATCGCTGGTATCCAGATAGTAACGGCGGTTGTTGTTGACGAAATAAATATGATGACGGAATACCCAGGAATCCCGGCGGTCCTTGATCAGATCATCGAGAAGCCGATAGTAAATAGCCTGAAACATAGGCTGGATATTCTCCTGATAAACCGCCGCTACCTTTTCATTTTTATAGATGAAGTCATAGTTTTCCTGCTTGGCGATTTTCATTTCCCTGGCCATTTCCTCGTCCATCTCCAAATAGTCTTTGCCATAGCTGTTTTCGATGAGATTAACGGTGACGTTGTTGATAATCTCGGCGTTTTCCAAGCCAATGTGTTCGGCGCTGAAGGGCTCATCGCCCTGGAGCAGGCGGGCACGGCGGGCGTCCTGCCGGTCCTTACCCAGGTAGGCTACCATATCGCAGATGCGAACAACACAGCCCTCCAAGGTATTGGGAATGAGAGAGGGAATGATAGATTCATTGCGGTCACATTCCTCAATTTTGGAGTCGAAGGCTGTAAAGGAGAGGGGGGAGCGGCGGTCAGGCTTATAGCCCTGCTGGACGAATTCACCGTTGTGGCAAAGGATACCGTCCAGGGTCTGCAAGGAGAGGTTGCGGCAAAACAGCTTATCCAGCACCCGGACGCTGTGAACATTGTGATTGAAGAAACGGCCTGTTTCCTGATACAACAATTGGCTTAAAAAGTCCTCGCCGGCATGGCCAAAGGGAGTATGGCCCAGGTCGTGGCCTAAAGCAATGGCTTCGATAAGGTCCTGATTGAGCCCCAGGGCATTACCTACATTGCGGGCAATGCGGGAAACCAATTGGACATGGAGGGCCCGCCGGGTAATATCGTCATTGCGGTAGAAAGAAAAAACCTGAGTTTTATCTGTATATCGGTTATAATAAGGAGAATGGAGTACCTTTTCCACGTCCCGGACGAAAGCCGGGCGCCAAAGGGTGGGCTCATCCCGCTGGGGATTGCGGCGGAGGGCCCAGGCGTCGTCGCAACGCCAGGGGTTAACCCAGCCCCGGCGGCGGTCCTCATTAATTCGCTCTTGCAGGGCAGGGGAAAGGGCAGCATAATTGAGCATATAAACTTTCGATCCTTTCCTGGATTGATAGATGGCTATAAGATTATCTTACCAAGGAGCTGGTAAAAATGCAATCGAAGGTAACGGAGAAGCAGAGTTTCGGAGAGAAAGAGACAGTGCAGGAAGTAACCCAAGCTTGTGAGGAGACGGGGATAATAGGGGAAGAAACATTGGAAGAGGCTGCTGAGCAGGTTGCGAAGGCCGCTGGGGAAGCCGCTGGGGCTGATGAGAGGACTAATAAGGTGGCGGCTAGGGAAATAGCTGGAGAGCCCGCTAGTGAAGAGGGGGCCGAAAGAGAGGCTTTTGATAAGGACGCTGTCAGCAAAGAGACTAACGAAGAGAAAGCCGCCAAAAGTGTGGCGGCAGATGATGCCGAGAGCCTTGCGTTGGAGGCTATGCCTAAGCAGGGTTGTGAGATACCAGGAACAATACAGGAAGCGCTGTCAGGAGCAAATGGGCAGACTATATGGATTGTTAGAGGGGCGGAAAAGGCAGATGCTAAGAATATGGCAGATATTCTAGGAGCTATTCCTAAAGTGGATATTTTAGGTTTTCCTGTAGCTAATGTGGATATGGAGGAGAGCGTGGCTGCTGTAGCAGCAGTGATTGCGGGCAGAGGACCAGGGGAAACTGGTGTTGCTAGGCCGGAATTTGAGATGGAATCCGAGTCTGAATCTAGGTCTGGGGATGAGCCTGGATCGAGCCGTCGCAGTATGCGGATTGTCACGGCTAATGCGGAGATACTATATCATGCCTATGCAGACCCTAAGCTGGGAGAACTGCTGCATAGCGCCGATCTGATTGTGCCTGACGGTATCGGCGTGGTGAAGGCGGCGGAGCGTTTAGGCCGGCCGGTGAAGGGCCGGGTAGCAGGCGTGGACTTGCTTTGGCAGTTGGCTGCTTGGGCGGCAGATAAAGGCCGCAGCATCTATCTGCTGGGGGCAGCCCGGGAATCGGTAGAGGGCGCGGCGGCGGCCTTGCAAGTTAAATACCCGGCGTTACAGATCACCGGGTGGCATGACGGTTATTTTGATGACATTGAAAAGGAACGTATTCTTCAGGAAATTGAAGAAAAGCGGCCGGACTTTTTGTTTATCGCCATGGGATTTCCGGCTCAGGATCGGTTTTTTGTGGAGAATAGGGAGCGGCTGCCGGTAGGGATTATGATGGGAGTAGGAGGAGCCTTCGACGCCCTCAGTGGGCGGGTGCAGCGAGCCCCTGGCTGGATACAAAAGATGAATCTGGAATGGGCCTATCGCTTTGCTCAAAATCCGAAGCGGCTGGGGCGGATATGGGCTTTGCCCCGGTTTATGATGGCGGTGGGGAGGCAGAAGGGGCGGGAGAAGGAATAATATAAATACCAAAAAGGAGGAGCGATTGCTCCTCCTTTTTAATGGGTTCAAACTATGTAACTGTATTGCTACGATTACAGAGCACAAACGATGGAGTTAGTAGCCTGATCATAGGTTACGGTGTAGTTGAAGGCTTCGAGTACGGCCCGGAAGGGCAGGTATACGCGGCCATTCTTGTTCTGAGCGGGAGCATCGATCTCGATCTCAGAGGTTACGCCGTTCTTGGTCACAGCAATTTTGGAAGCGCCAACGGTTACTTTAACAGTGATACCGTCTTTGCTCAAGGAAGCAGTCTGAGAAGCCTGATCCCATTCAACGGTAGCGCCGATGGAGGTACCCATATCGCGTACGCCCAGGAAGGTGCGGCCATTTTCGATGAAGGAAGGAGACTCAGCAGCATGAACCTGGTTGCCGGATACGAAAGAGGGAGCGCCGATAATGAAGATCAGCTGTCCGCCGCCAGCAGAAGCTTTACCGAAGGAAACAGTAGCTGCACCGGTGTAGGTACGTCCGCCGAATTTATCAGTAGAATTAGGAACAGCGCCCTCTTTCTCAACGATAATCACCTGCAGAGTTACATCACCTTCAACATTACTGCTTACCTTAACAGAGGCTAGACCCTTTTTGAAGTCAGCAGTATCAACAGAGCTAGCAGATGCAATAGCACCCTCAGGTTTAGCAATAACAGAGGCATTTGCACTCTCAGCGTCTACGCCAGAAGCAGCCAATTTGCCATCTACGTCTACCAGTTCAATCTTAACAGTAACTTCGCCGCCTACAGAACCAACACTCTGAGGAGTCAGTTTCAAGTAGGAAGCGGCCTTCTCAATAGTGATATCCTGAGTAGCCACAAGATTTTTCTCAGTGTCAACTAAGGTCATCTTAACGACACCACTCTTATCCTCTTTCAGTTTGAACTGGCCAGTCCTGTCGTCCATTTTGCCATCCATGAAAGAGGCATCGCTGATGCTAAGCTTGAGATTGGAGTTGCTAGTCATGTCAAGACCTTTGCTGGTCTCATAACCTTCGGCATCCTGGTATTTTACATCAGGCTGAGGCATAACAGTGCCAGCAGAGTAGCTCTTAGAACCATAGCTTAAAATCATTTTTGTAATATCACCCTGGTCTTTTACGTTGAATTTGTAGGATACGCCAACGCCATTAACCAGATAGACTCTTACTTCATAGTCGCCATCTCTATTTAACTTGTCATGAGGAACCAAGAACTCCATATTGCCGGAGGAATGGACTCTGAATTCAATATCGCCATCTTTTAAGTTGGAGCTGGAAGGCTTAGTAACAATGGTAGCCTTCATGTCAACATCGTCCTTCATGTAGTCAGTAGCATCTTCTCTTGAATTAGCCGACCAGCCAGTTACGCTTGTGTCAAGATTCAAAAGCTTAATGAAATCCATTCTTGTACCGGCAGCATCATAGGAGCTGAAACGGAAAGCTTTAAAGCCATCACTCTCGCGAGCAACCTTTTGGTTGTCATCGCTTTCAGGCTTAACACTTACGATACCGGTAGATCTAAAAGTGAGCTTAATTTTGTCAGTTCTAGTCCTGGGATCGCCATTTGCATCTGTACTCTTCTGCTCAGCAAGGCCGCTGACTCTGGCAAGTACTTCAATGGTGCCGGCTTTGGAGGAATAAACCTTAACCTCAGCTTTACCAGAAGCATTGGTAGTAGCCCTGGTAGCGGCCAGAGAAGCGCCAGTACCGCTGGTGATGGAGAAGGTTACATCTTTACCGCTTACAGGAACGCCGCCATCGGTAGTGACATTAGCGACCACAGTATAAGCGTCCACATTGTTAGCAGGCTTCTGTTTGGTGACATTCTCTAAATCAGCTGCGCTGAAATCCTTCACAGACAAGATGATTTCGCCTGCTTTTGCAGCAGCAAATTCGATAGGATGTTTCCCGTCAATGATTCTGGAAAGATTGTCTCCAGACCCAGATGCCCACTCCTTGCTCAGAGCATGGCTATTAGCAGCTGTAGCAGTTAAGCCAAAAACGATCTGGGTAGTACCGGAGGCTGTAGATACAACCTTTAAGTTTAATACTTTGGTTGTGGAGCCAGCAGTAACAGGGATAGCCATTTTGTCAATATCAATGCGATAACTATCAGTACTAGCTACCTTATCAGTGATTTTGATCCACTTATCACCTTTTTCATAGAAGAAGGTTGTGGCATCAGGGCGGCTGGCAGCAACGTAGATCATCCCGCTATCTTGAGCGTTAACTAAGGTAACTTCCATTTCATTACCGTCGCTATCTCCGTCTATAGTACCGGAAACAGCGCTGTTGCCATCCTCTGTTACTTCAACAGCAGAGTTGTAAACATCAACATCTCCAACCT
Source organism: Clostridiales bacterium (assembly GCA_038562165.1). Lineage (GTDB taxonomy): Bacteria > Bacillota > Peptococcia > DRI-13 > UBA5745 > WRMS01. Next base: position 51,404 of record JBCFAO010000006.1, read on the forward strand.
CACCAAAAGCCGCAAAAGGCACGATGCTGATCAGAAAAGCAGCCAGTACAACTAAGGCTAAAACTTTCTTAGTTTTCAAGAAAAATCCCTCCTTAAATTTGGGGTGCGGGTCTATCCCGCGGGGATGTCCATCTCTTGGCGAAGGCCGCCTTTCACGCTAACCGGGAGGCTGCCGGCTTCACAAGTTTCACCAGTTGAACCAGTTCAACTTGGAAGTATGACTTCTGCCCGGGGTCAATGGTGAGGAAGAACCGTCGCAATCTTTGGAATCCCATATTATTCTGACTGAGACCCTCAGCCGGGGGGTAGTTCCTGCCGGCAAGATAACCGGTCCGGCAAAACGGCCCGGAACTCAATTAGCCGCTTTGCTTTCTTACTAACGAGTGGCAATATCACTCCTTTTAATAAGTGAATTGCTCTGCGCAAATAAAAAAGCCTCTCATGGCGGGAGGCAAAGGGTGTCTAAAATAGAACTATTTCAACTTATATTTGTGCTTTTTCCGTCTATCACCTATAATAAAATGCGGCGCAGTGCAGATGTGCCGTAATAAAGCATAAATGAGGAGGGTATTGATGGACGCAGGTTCAATTCAGGTTTTGCTTGCAATGGCCGCATACATGGCTATCGTTGTTGGGATTGGTATTTTCTTCGCCAGACGGGCAAACCAAAGTTCGGAAAACTATTTTCTTGGGGGGCGCAGTTTGGGGCCCTGGGTGACAGCGATGAGTGCAGAGGCCTCGGATATGTCAGGCTGGCTGTTGATGGGGTTGCCGGGCGTAGCTTATTGGCTTGGTCTGGCGGATGCGGCGTGGACGGCCATTGGATTGGCCTTGGGCACGTACATCAACTGGTTGATTGTTTCCAAAAGGCTCCGCCGCTACAGTGAGAAGGCCGGAAATGCAATCACTCTTCCCGAGTTTTTTTCCAACCGATTCCGGGAAGAAAAAAAGGTGCTGATGACGATTTCAGCCGTCTTTATCTTGATATTTTTCACTGTATATGCTTCCAGTTGCCTCGTGACCTGCGGCAAGCTGTTTTCCACACTATTTGGCGCTCCGTACGTTATCATGATGATTCTCGGTGCGGTGTTTGTGCTGGTATACACCATTATCGGCGGTTTTTTGGCCGAAAGTGCCTCGGATTTCATGCAGTCCATCGTTATGATAATAGCGCTGGTGACGGTTGTTTTGGTCGGAACTTCCGCTGCCGGCGGCTTGAGCGCTGTGGTGGTGAATGCGAAAGGCATTCCCGGCTTCTTTGAGTTCTTCGGTATTGCAAGCCCCTCTCTGGATGCAGACGGAGTTCAGCTAGTGGCAAACGATGCTCCCGTATTTGGCGGGGCCGGGAGTTATGGTCTTATTTCTATCATTTCCACTCTGGCCTGGGGCTTGGGTTACTTCGGTATGCCCCAGGTGTTGCTGCGCTTTATGGCCATCCGTAAGGAAAGCGAGCTGACAAGTTCCAGGCGTATTGCTATTGTTTGGGTTGTTATCTCCTTGAGTGTGGCCGTGTTTATCGGAATCGTCGGCAGGGCGTTGTACCCTGTGGCGTTGAGCACTGCGGCAGAGGCTGAAAATGTGTTTATACTGCTTTCAACCCGTCTTTTGCCGCCCCTTCTGGCCGGCCTCATCATGTCCGGTATTCTGGCTGCGACGATCAGCTCCTCCGATTCCTATTTGTTGATTGCGGCCTCTTCTTTAGCCAAGAACATCTATCAGGGTTTACTAAAAAAAGATGCCGACGATAAAGAGGTGATGCGGGTTTCCCGTATCACGCTGCTGGTGATTACCCTTGTCGCTATTTTGATTGCCCTGGATGAAAAGAGTGTTATTTTTACAATCGTGTCCTTTGCCTGGGCTGGCTTTGGTGCGACCTTCGGCCCTCTGATGTTGTTTTCGCTGTTTTGGAAACGCATTAACCGCGCCGGGGCGATGGCAGGCATGCTGGGTGGCGGTTGCATGGTGTTTTTCTGGAAGCTGGTTATCCGCCCGCTGGGCGGTGGCTGGAACATTTACGAGCTGCTTCCTGCCTTTCTCTTTTCCTGCGCATTGATCGTGATCGTTTCCTTTGCATCGGCGCCGCCGTCAAAGGAACTGCAGGCGGAATTCGATGAGGTTAAAAGCGGTGGTGTGTGCTAAGCCCGGCCATTTTATCAAAATGGTAGCCAAACGGCTTTCTTTAATCTTGCGCCTAAGCTACAATAAAGGGAGGCAACTGGCTGACGTATCACTCCTTGGGCTACTATGTCCGACTTGAAAGACTTTCAACAACATTTGGTGCAAAGGCTCGAGAGCCAGTTGGCCTTATTTGTCTCGGGCCAAGGCTGCAATAAAGAGAGTAACAGGCTGACGCATCAATCCTTGGGCTGCCATGTCCGTTTGAAAGGTTGTCAGTCTCTCTTTATTACGGTTGACTATGGGGGCGGATGCGCCGGTGTCATTATCAATCCCAGGTCACCCAATATTTTGAATCGTTAACGAGAAAAGGTGATTCCCGGTTGCGATTTAATGGTATGGAGGGAATGAAAATGAACGCAGTGGGGATTGATGTTTCTAAAGGGAAAAGCATGGTAGCCGTCATGGATCCTTTCCGGGGAGAAATCATTTCGCCTTTTGAGGTGCAGCACAACGATAGCGAACTAAAAGAACTAACCAAAAAGCTTCTGATGCTAGGCGGCGAGACCCGGGCAGTCATGGAATACACCGGTAACTATCATGCGGTTATTGCCAGGGTGCTTCATGATGCCGGTATTTATATTTCTGTGGTTAATGCGACATTAGTGCATAACTATGGCAACAATAGCCTGCGCCGGGCCAAGACAGACAAAAAGGATGCTTTGAAGCTGGCAAATTATGCTCTTGACTATTGGCCTAATCTGCCCAAATATATCCCGGAGGAAGATATCCGGCTGATGCTAAAAAGTTGCTACCGCCAGTATGAGCAGTATTCTAAGATGTGGGCTATGCTGAAGAATAACCTGATTTCTCTCCTTGACCAGACTTTTCCGGAGGTGAATCGCCTCTTTCACAGCTCTCGCCGGGCGGATGGCAGTGAGAAATGGATTGACTTTGCAGCCGAATTTTGGCATTGCGAATGCGTTTGCGGCCTGTCTCAAGAGGATTTTTCCGAACGCTACCGGCAATGGTGCAAGGATAATGGCTACAACTTCAGTGCAAACAAAGCGCTGGACATCTATACTGCTGCCTGCAACCATATTGGGCTGATGCCCCAAAGAGAAACGGCAAATATTCTGGTTCAACAAGCCATTTCCCAATTGCGGACAAGCTCTGTTGCCCTGGCAACTCTTCAGCAAGAGATGCAAAGCCTTGCGGTTTCTTTGCCGGAATACGATATCGTAATGAAAATGTTTGGCGTGGGGCCGGCTTTGGGGCCCCAGCTTATGGCTGAAATTGGCGATGTCCGGCGTTTTCATTCCAAAAAAGCTCTGGTGGCTTTTGCTGGTATTGATGCGCCTCCTTATCAGTCCGGTACCATAAACGCCCACAGCCGTAGAATTACAAAACGAGGCTCTCCATCCCTGCGCCGGACGCTCTTTTTAGTGATGAGTGTTCTTCTGCAAAGAGCACCTCTTGATGAGCCTGTTTACCAATTTATGAGCAGGAAACGCTCCGAAGGCAAGCCCTATCGCGTGTATATGATGGCCTCTGCCAACAAGTTTCTGCGCATCTATTATTCCACGGTAAAAGCCTATTTGGATGGCGAAGCTGACGTGTGATTGCCAGTTTCATGAGAATAGAAGTGGCTAAAACCCCTTATAAAATATAGAGTTTTTCTATAACTTCAATAAGGATTTGAAAGAATTTGTTTTCCAGCAACAAAAGGTTTACACTTTGTTCACCGTTTCGGGGCCTGGCCTTATTGACCAGAAATCAACTTATGCTATAATAACCATAAGGTCGGCCAAAAGCCCCTGATTTTTCCAACTATGTTTTCAGCTTTTTTAAGTTTAAACACATTGAATACTTTCTGAAAGGAGTGATATTGCCACTCGTTAGTAAGAAAGCAAAGCGGCTAATTGGGTTCCGGGCCGTTTTGCCGGACCGGTTGTCTTACCGGCAGGAACTACCCCCCGGCTGAGGGTCTCAGTCAGAATAATATAGGATTCCAAAGACTGGGACGGTTCTACCTCACCATTGACCCCGGGCAAAAGCCATACTTCCGAGTTAAACGAGTTTAACTTGTGGAACTTGTGAAGTCGGCAGCCTCCCGGTTAGCGTGAGGGCAGACCTTCACCATGAAATGGATATCCCCGCGGGATAGACCCGCACCCCAAATTTAAGGAGGGATTTTTCTTGAAAACTAAGAAAGTTTTAGCCTTAGTTGTACTGGCTGCTTTTCTGATCAGTATCGTGCCTTTTGCAGCTTTTGCTGTCTACAACCCCTATTCTTCTGTTGTGAAAGCTCCTACGGAATCCGTAGAAGCAGAAAGTGTCGCTAATGGTACTGAAGCTCAGGATGCCGATGGTGCTGAATTTACTGTCGTATTGTCTCAACCTGCTACCGGTGGTTTGGATGGAACAGAAACTCTGTATGTTGCATCTTCCCGCCCCACAGTAGATTATCTCTGCCTTGAGACCAGCAGTGATGTTTGGCAATATATTCCATTCAATGCTACTACTGGTGTTGCAGCTGTTCCCGTAAGTGCCACTGCTGGCGCTTATAGTAAAACTCTTGATTTTAAGGTGGTTTCTACTGTAGGCCGTACTTCCTACATCGTTTTCGGTGATCATGCAGGCGCTGTAGAGGACATGGCTAAAGGCAAAGACATCTCCACTGGTGGAGGTGCTCTCTCTAATATCATTGGTCAGACAAGATACCCCGTAGAATTTACTGATCCCAAGGCCGATGGTTTGACAATTCAGTTAGGTAGCGGCATTGTTTTTGACGCTGCCGGTAATAGAACTGATGCTCCTGCTAATGTCACGAGCAATCCTAACAAACCCGCTAACGGCGTAGATACCTACAAAGTACAGGCTTTTGTAACTGCCAACAATATTCCCGTTGCCGGCAAAGATGTTACTTTCTCTATCATCAAGGGCAGCGGCGTAACCTTGACCGCCACTAAAGCTACTACTGATGTAACCGGTAAAGCTGAAGTGAAGGTTTATGCTACTAAAGCTAGTGGAACTACTCCTTATGAGATTCAGGCTAAGACCTCCGGCATAACCACTATTCCTGCTCATAAAGTATATGTCGTATTTAATACCCCCGGTATTACATCTATCAAAGCTGAGAGTGACAACAACCAGAAGGTTGCTCGTGACTCCGGTGATTTCACTCTGAAATTTAGCGCTTACGATGCTTCCGGTAACCGGGTTGCTATCAGCGCTACTGAATTAAATGATATGACCAGAACCGTCGTTACTAAGCCCAGTGGCTCCGGTATTTCTGATTCTGGTACCAACACCATCGTTTCCAGTTTCTATCTTAAGACCAGAACTGACGGCGATGCTGAAATTGTCATCGATACCGATGATCTGAAAAAAGATGGCGATTATGAAGTAAAGGTTTATCTGACCAACGGTTCCACTGTTTCTTACAAATTCAATGCTAAAGAGCAAGGCGACATCGTAAAGATGGAACTGAGCTACGGTTCTGACAGCTATGCTGGCAATAGCATTCTGCCCCAGCCCGATATCAAGTATTATGATGCTGAAGGCTATAAAGTGACCAAAGCTTACAGCACCACCAATACTCCCGATGTTAAGCTGAGCATCAGCGATGCTTCCTTTATTGATGGCACTTATATGAATGGCGCTATTCAGCCTGACGGTACCTTCAGATTGAAGGAAGACAAAGCTGGCGTCATCACTATGACCGCAATCGATACCACTAAGAACCTTGTAGCCACTAAGGTTCTCAACATCCAGAAGGCTGCTTCCTACCTGAAACTGACTCCTCAGAGCGTTGGCGCTGTAGGCGGCGAAGTTACCGTCAATATTGAACTGGTAGACGTAGACGGCAAACTGGCTGCCAGCGGCTATGCTGCTCTTGCCAGCCAGACCAATGCCAGCATCATTGCCAAGCCCGAAGGCGCTGTTGCTTCTGCTGATTCCGTGAATGTCAGCGATTTCAAAAAAGGTAAAGCCAGCGTTAAAGTTTCTTCCAATGTGGAAGGCGATGTAACCCTGCAGGTAATTATCACTGAAGATATTGGCGCTGGCGTTGCCGGCAAAGTCTTCACCGGTGCTTGCACCGTTTCCTTCGGTAAAGCTTCTGCCGGTGCCGGACAAGTAATCTTCATCGTTGGTGCTCCTTCCTATGTTTCCGGCAACAAGGTATTTGCTGCCGAGTCTCCTTCCTTCATCGACAATGGCCGCACCTTCCTGGGCGTACGTGACATGGGTACCTCCATCGGCGCTACCATCGAGTGGGACCAGGCTTCTCAGACTGCTACCTTGAGCAAAGACGGTGTAACCATTAAAGTTACCGTTGGCGCTAACAAAATTGCTGTGACCAAGAGCGGCGTAACTTCTGAGATCGAGATAGATGCTCCTGCTCAGAACAAGAATGGCCGCGTATACCTGCCCTTCCGGGCCGTTATGGAAGCCTTCAACTACACGGTAACCTTTGATCAGGCTACCAACTCCATCGTTTGCACTCTGTAATCCCAGCGATACAGTTGCATAGTTAAAACCTAAAAAAAGGAGGAGCGATCGCTCCTCCTTTTTGATGTACTCATACATCTTAATTTTCTGTTAAACCAGCCTTAAAAATAGATGAAATTTATCTTGTGTACATTGACATAAAACAAGAATTCATTTAAACTGTAAACAAAACTGACCGGCTGGTCGGCAATTAAAGTAGAGGCAGGTTTAAATTAGTATGCAAAAGCGAAAGAAAGAAAGATATTTAAAAATAGGCTCTATAGCATTATGTGTGGCTATGGTTTTCAGTTCCTCCGCCAGTTTGCTGGCCGCTTCAGAAGAGACCTATGCTTATAAGGATACTCTAGAGCAGAAGGCAGCTGAAGAAGCGCAGAAGAGGCTATTTACATTAAAAGAAGTGCAGGATATGGCCCGTTCCCGGGGTATTGAAACCTTAAATGCAAAATCGGATTTAGCCATTGCTGAGGCGGCTAAAGAAGCAGCGGATATGGCGTTTTACAATGCCCGGTATGATGCGAGTCAGCCGGGGCCTACCAATGTAGTGGAAGCAGCTATAGCCGGAGCTGTAGCCAACCAGGAGCAGGCTATTATAGCTCTTGACGATGCCAAAACCAAGGTGGAATCTCAGATGGAGGCAGCGGTATATACCGCCGAAGAGTTTTACTTTACTTACCTTCAGTTGCAGGATGGTATTGCCCTCCTGGAAAAAAGTATAGCTTTAAGCCAGGAGCAGATAAAGATTGAGAAATTAAAGGCCAATCTCGGTTTAAGCACTGCTACAGAGGTGCAAAAGAAGGAACTGGCCCTTTCAGAGCTGAAAGATAAACTGGAGGGGTTAAAGAACAATCTTGAGCTTACCGGCCGCAATTTGATGCGTCAAATAGGGCAAGAGGCCGATCTGGAATTTCACCTTGACAGTGAATATAGCATCGCCGGCATGAGAGAGGATTATGATCCCGATCAATTGGCAGATTTATCTATTAAGAACAATTTAGATCTGGCCGTAGCAACGAGAAGTATTGATAAAATGGAAGATAGCATGAAAAATATTTTGGCCCCTTCCGCAAGAAATCAGGTGGGCAGCCAAATTGATGCCATGATTCTGGGCCGGAGAAATGCCGAACAGTCTATTAAGCTCTTAGCTCGATCCACTGCCTCCGGTTTAGCGCTAAGCCGCCAGGAAATGGCCTTGTTGGAGAAGAAGATTGATGAGAAGACGGCGGATTATGAAACCATGAAGCTGCAAACCTCCTTGGGTTTAGCTCCCAAATTAGGCTTGCAAGGTACCGAGCTTGAGCTGGATACGGCAAAGAACGATTTGTTAAAGGCTCAGCAGAACTACTATTTAAGTTTGAGAAGAGCTTCCCTTCTTGTTAAAGGTGTGGCGATTAGTTCAGCAGCCGGTACGCAGAAATAGATGTAGTCACTTTAAAAAGCAAAAAGGTGCCGGCTTGGGATTAAGCACCCTAAGCCGGCACCTTGCCTATTTCACCATTACAAGATTTAATACCCTATTACACAAGGCAAGCGAAGATCGGCACTACTCCATGCACCAGTTACTAAATCCGTTCCACGAAGGCTGGTAACAGAATAAGCCTTAAAACTGCCGCCTGACGGCCCAGTAAAGTGTTGCCCACCGCAAAATGTGATTTGGTATGCCTCTAATTTAAGATAGTATTGAGTATACCCTTTATTAAAGCCCTGAGCTGACAGCCATAAAAAAGACCCATCAATAGGATACACTTGCCTATCGAACCATAAAGTATCTGGTCCTGGAGTCCAACGAATGCTTAGTTCCTCATTGTTTGGTGTATATTCATAAGCATTCAAAGGTGCACTAAACCTAATATAACTGATATTTCCAACCTTTTGATAATAAATAGTCACAGGAATATTATTATTCCCTAAACCGTACAACATTCCGGTAATGTTGCCGCTTACGACATCAGAACTCAAAATAGCAGAAGTATCAACTTGATTAACATTGTTTTCACTCATTTTACTTTTTACCCTTCCTAAAAATGTAACGACATGATATTCGACCGAAGTACTACATAAAAGGAAAAATACGACATGCATTAATCCTCTTATGGTACCAGTCTATGAAGCTATTGCGGTTTTGTGACATTTATTTGTATTTTAATCCATAGTGCTATTTATTGATGAGAGAAATATCGATAGAAAAACCGCCGGCTAGGGTTTGTTTATCCCAAAACCGGCGGCTTCTTTTATGTGTTGTTATAATACGGTTCTGCTGTTTTACTGACTATCTCAATTTGCTATAAACAGGTTATTTCCTGCTTGTTTTGATCATAATTCACTTGGTAGTCAAAGGCCTCCAGTACGGCCCGGAAAGGCAAATATATGCGGCCTTCTTTGTTCAAGGCAGGGGCGTCGGTAAGTACCTCATAATGAATACCGGCCTTGCTGAGAGAAAGGTTTTCAGCCCCTACAGCAATCTGGAGGGTAATGTCTTCTTTCTTTAAGGTAGCTGTCTGGCTATCTTGATCCCAGATGATCTCGGCGCCAAGGGCATCCCCCATATCTCTGACGCTGAGGAAAACCCGGTCCTTCTCCAGAAAAGCAGGGGCGATAGCAGAAAGCAGCTCACCATCTACCGTGTAAAAAGGGCTGTCCACAGTGAAAACCAGTTTAGGAGAGGGAGCGGTGAAGTTGAGGGTAAGGAAAGCTTTAGGTGCAGAGGAGTCATTATCCCGGGCCTCCAGTGTATAGCTGCCGGCTTTGGTAGCACTTATGCTGACCTGAGCCTTACCCTCGCTATCCGTTGTAGCTGTTGTCGCTGATAAGGAAGCTCCCTCGCCGCCGGTTATGCTGAAATAAATATTCTTGCCGCTGAGGTTAGCACCACTGCCGCTATCGGTGGCATAGGCTACTACCGTATACGCTGCTGCTCCGTTAGCCGGAAGGTTTTGGACAGAGCCGCTGACAGCCAGCTGGATTTTGGTCTTACTATCCTCCTCGGCTGATGGACTGCCAATGGTGGTTTGCTGAATAATATGGCTTAGATCGCAGCCGTCGGGAAAAGAAGTTTGACGAACAAAGGCTTTAGTGCAGTCGGGGTGGAGCCCCAAGGCAAATTCCGGATTGCCTGCAACAGTGGATACAGCCTTCATGGTAAAATGCAGGGTTCGAGCTAAGGTGCCTTCAGCGCCTGCCTTACTGTCTGCAACTACTTGATTTAAAGGGATCTCACCATCGCTGCCCACCGGGATCCAGGCGCCGGCGGCATTTTGAAAAAAGAAACTGTCTATGCTGCGGCTGGAGGCCACATAAATACTGCCACTTAAAGCTGAATCGTTTTCCGAAACCAGCAGCACCTCAAATTCTATGCCCTCACTGTCGGGAGTGACGGTAGATACTGCAGAAGTAGAAGCCTTGGTAAGCATAAAGGTCGAAGTGTAGGTGCTGGGAGCAGCTGCCGCTAACGAGGCAGGGGCTATGGCCAGGCTGGACAGAAGCAAACCTGATGCCAGTACATAAGGTAAAATTCTAGTCTGAGATAAAGTTTTTTTCATTATTTTCTCCTTTCCACCGGCCTGGATAGATTAATAGTATTCTAAAGGGAGATGGCTCTGAAAGCGGCCGGTAATGGGTTAATGCTATTTTAATATAAAGTCGGGCAGGAGAACAGTGGATTAAAGGAATGATAACAAATTGTTCATGACTTGTTTACTGTTTTCTGCCAATGGGGCTAGTAAATCAAAAATGCTGCTGCAAATCCTATTGCAGCAGCATGGAGATAATTAATTATGGTCTTTAGTAGCCTACTTACCGCCCCAGCCAGGCCAACAGCACCTTGGGATGCTCCCGGATGAAATAATTGGCGCTGAGGAAACCGTCGGAGGGTGTAATCACACACATCTTAGCGATATCCAACCCCTCCCGCTTGGCGTAGAGTCTGCCCCGGTGCAATTGGTACTCGTGGCCGGCCAGGCCCACGGTGGCTTGCTGGCTGCTGCCCTGAAGCTCTTCCACAACAGCCTTGGCCTCCCGGATAACCTGCTTAGTATCTGTCGAGCCATCGGCCAAGTATAGCCTTTCCCCGCTGATGCCGCCAGCTTCCAGATAGTCGGCCATATAAAGGGCGGTGCTTTGGGAAGCTTCCTCATAGACGCCGCCGGTGAGAATGGCTTTGGCCTCCGGATATTGCTTAAGATAGCTGGCTACCGGCTCCAATAAATGGTTGAGAATCCGCCGGTCACTGTCGGCGGATAATTCTGCGCCCAAAACGATAATATCCTGGCCGGACATCAAAGGATTGCGCTTCGTCTCCGATAAAAGAGAGGTGGTGGTCATGGCCAGACTGGCAAAATAAAGAATCAGCAGCACCCATAGCCCATGGAAGACCAACTTGCCAGGATGGTTGTTGGCCTTATCCTGAGCCCACAAGCCCAGGATGCCCAATATGATAAAGATAACGCCTATAATCGGCAGGTAGGTCAGCAGAAAGCGAATGTCCGGCTGCCGGGAAGGGGATAGACGGTAGAGGAGAGGAAGCAATAGCAAAGGTATGCCTAGCACAAAGTAGCTATATTTCTTAAACAAACGAAGGATATTTTCTTTGGTGGTAAGCCTTTGATCCCAAGTCGTCATGTCTGTGTCCTAGCCATCCCCTCTATAAAATTAATAGACTATCCTAATTTTGCCCTCCTGGCCCCACCATAATACGGTGGCGCCAAATTCTGTGGTAATGTATCGCAGGGGAACCAGCATCCGGCCATTGATCACATAAGGAGCCTGGCTGCTGCCGCTGATGGTTTTGCCTTCGGTAATGTAAATGGTTTTGCTGCCGTAGGAGATGGTGGCAGAACGGATAGACTCATGCCAATTGACGCTGGCCCCCATTTTCTCGAAGACGGAACGCAAAGGAACCATGGTGGCCCCCCGATAGATCAAAGGTGCAGGATTAACTGTGCTGGATTCGCCGTCGGAATGAATAATCTGCATGGAATTGATAGTCAAATCCACCCATTGTACGGGGGTTCCTCTGGTACCCAAACCAAAACGGCCGGTGCCATTGAGAAGATAAGAAAAGCTGCTGTTGGCAGGGCTATATACGCCGCCCAGGAGGTCCAGGGAGTTGCCGTTATCTTTGAAAGCGGTGAGCCGCTTGAGATCCCACTCCGTAAAGCCCAGGTTATTTAAATAAAGTACGGCGGTGACGGGAGAACCCAGTTCCATGTCTTGCAGATTGCTGCCGGGAACCCGCAACTGTACAGAAAAATTATAATCCTTATAAGGCAGAATAGCAATCTGTTTATCGCCGAAACGGCTGGGGCCATAGCCCACCGGCCGGGAATCGTAAGGATTCAGGGTCATTTGTATAGTGGCGTCGGCGCTGACATTGGCCTGATTGGCAATGGCTCTGAGGTTTTTTGGCTCAATAGTCAGATTGCCGAAATCATGGGAAAGAATCAGCTTTTGATTTTGGCCGGCCAATTGGGCCAAAAGACCGGGACTGAAGGTAGCCTTGCCGTCGGTAAAGCGGGTCATATCCACCACGGCATTGCTGCTGCGGCCGCTGAGAGCCGTTTGCAGGGCGGCATCACCATTATTGGCGGCGGTAGCTCCCGGCCGGTTTTCCGCCGACTGCCAAACCGTAATGGGGACAGAAGCTTTATAGAAAGAGAGGCTCATTTTCTCATATTGAGTAATTTGGTAATCGGATAAAGACAGGCTTACTACGAAATTATCCCGGCCGGCTTTTTGAGCAATGACCATAAAACGATGATCTTCCCGCTGCAATTGTACGGGGCTGTCTTTGCCTAACTCCACCTGGGCGGTGATTAATTTTGGCGGCACCTGATTGTTGGGATTGGTCGAGGTAGTGAGATTGACGAAGGGAATGGCTTTTTGGTCACCGGGGGAGAGGCTGATGGCATCGATATCCTTGATCACCAGAGAAGCTGGCCGGATGGCGCTGGCTTCATAAATAAAGTTGCCGGCATAGGAAACGCTGGAATCTTTCGGCATACCGGATATCTTAGCCGTTAGGAAATTGTTGTCCAGAGAGATGGAGCTGACGTTTTCCGGAAAGCTGGCATTTAGGGGAGAAGTCAGACGGTTATTGCGCAGGTCTAAAGTCCGCAGCCGGGAGGGCCAGGAAATTTGGCTAAGCTCCGTTATGCTATTATGGGCCAGAGACAGATAACGGATGTTATCCGGAAATTCGGTGCCTCTTAAAGAAGAGAGTTTGTTGTATTCCACAGTGAGGCGGGTAAGCTCTGTAAAGTATTGGATGCCTTTAAGGCTGGTAATAGATTTGCTGTTGAGATCCAGGGTGGTTTGAGCGAAAAAAGGATCGTTGGGCTGCAAAGGGAAGTTGGGGCTTAGACCGGTAACGCTTTTGACGGCGGCAAGGAGGCTGGGGGCAATATCGCTTTCCGATACGGGAGTGGCCCAGGCGGCCTGGGGCATAACTAAGAGAAGCAAGGTCAAAAGCAGCAGTGCCGACAAAAGACGGCAGAGCTTCCTTGCAGATAGCATGGGCGATAGAGAAGAATGATGCTTAAGGCAGCCTTCTGCCATAATGATACCTCCGATTTTGTATAATGAAAGCTGGAACCGATTAAAGCTATTTTAATACAAAGACAGGCAGGAAAACAGTAGGATAAATGAATGATAACAAATTGTTCATACTGTGTTTACAGAGAAATAGACAAAAGGCGGAAAAAATGAGATAATCTTTAAAATATACAAGTTTTATTTACAAAATTATCTAAATAAAAGAGTTGTGGAGGGCAATATGGCCGAGGGTAAAAAACAAAGAACAAAAGCAGGAGCAGCAATAGCTAAACGGGATTCCTATTTCTTCGAAGAGGTCATGGCTTTTTTATTGCTGTTTGCTATATTTTACAGTTTATTATGGCAGGGTTTACTTTTCGAAGTGCAAAAAACCCCGGCTATTTTACTTTTTTCCCTGCTATTTAGCGTTGTGATCATCAAAACCAGGTTTGCCGGCGGTTTTTCCCTAAAGCAGCCTTTTGCACCCTGCGTTTTTTTGCTACTGCTGGCCGCTTCACTTTTTTCTTTACTCAATGCGGTATATATGCATAACGCTATTCTGGCCCTAAGCCGCAATTGCTCCCTACTCTTATTGGTGATGGCCGCTAAAATGCTTAATGAGAAAATTCCTTTTGCCCAGTGGGTACTTAAAGCCTTTGTAATTGCCGGTGGTATTGTTGCTTTATTGGGCTTGGACGGAGTTTGGGGCGGCCACATAGTGGAGGCTATTAATACCATGCTTAATGGCGGGCCTATTCCCGAAGGAGGCCAAGGCTTTCTGTTTCAAATGGTCTTTGCAGACCGGCTTTCCTCCTTATTCCAGTATCCCAATACCACTGCTGCCTTCTTGTTGGCCGCCTGGTTTGCCGCAGCCCATCAATATGTATATATGGAGGAAAAGAGTAAGCGCCTTAAATGGTATAAGCTGAAGCTCTTTGCTTTGCCGGGTTTGGCCAATCTGATTTTTTTGGCTTTTGTTTTGACCATGAGTAGAGGAATGTACTTAATAAGTGTGCCCGTAGTGATAACTTATTATTTCCTTTTGCCGAAGGAGGGATGCAGGAATCCTTTGCTGCCCTTGCTTTTCTGTTTCATTCCTGGAATTTTATTAGGATTCTTCAGCTTGCCGGGCAATGCCTTGCGCAATGCTCAGCCGCTGATGGGCTGGGTGGCAATGGCAGCATTGTTTGGAGCGGCAGGGGGGCTAAGCTTCGGCTTAAGCAACTATGAGCATAAAAGTGAGAAACTTGAGAAGAAGGCGGCCGCGAAGGTCTCCCGGCGCCAAATCAAAATAATAGTTATTGTGGTTGCAGGATTAGTTTTAGCTGCAATAGTGGGCTTGCTCTTTGCCTGGCAAAGTTCCACGCCCTTTGCTTTAGACGGTAGCCAGCGATTGGTGCGCCAATTCAAAGCAGATGAGGTCGGGGATTATCAACTACAGATTAGCTTTGACCAGCCTCTAAATGAGGCGCAGGATCTATCCCTTTTGCTGCAGGGGCAGAATAGAAGGGAAATGTTGCAAGGCCAACAAAATGTGTTGATTCAAAAGAAGATTGGTGAGTATCTGGGTGAAAGTGAAATTAGCCTGCCTTTCACAATGGAGGAGGCAGAAGCTTATTTGCGTCTGCAAATAGATGGGCCTGCCACCGGTGCAGACAATAAGATATTGGCGATCAATCTGATGACTCCCCAAGGGGAGACTGCAAAGATCAAGCTAAGCAGGTATCTTTTATCGGAAGATTTCGTACAGCGGCTGGAGAATATTCTTAACCCCAAGAGTATGTATGACCGTTTCGGTTTTTATCTTGACGCCTTCCACGTTTTTCTTGATTATCCGCTTACCGGTGTAGGCGGTGATAGCTGGAGCCGTATTTATCATGGTTACCAGAAGTTCTTTTATATTGCCAATGACATTCATTCTTTCGCGGTACAGTTGGCTGTAGAATACGGTGTTTTTGGCGTATTGGTTTTTGCCGGTATGGTTATAGGTTTTATCTCGGCTTTTATTCACTGTATCAGAGAACGCCGGGAAAGAGATATTGTATTTTTGGTAATGGCGGGGAGCCTGTTTCTCCATAGCCTGATTGACGTAGATTTTGCGTTCTATAGTGAGTATCTGATTTTTGTTTTACTTTTTACCTTAATGAATATTCCTCTTTTCGAGGGTCGGATTTTTGATGGCCAAAAGCTGGCCAACTCCAAACTGAAATACTTGGGGGACGGTTTTGTTGTCATCGTAATGATTATTGCCTGCCTGTTGCCCTTTCGCTTTAACCGGGCCATCGCCCAAGTCACGGCTTCTGCCTACAGTATGGGGGCCGGCGATCTGGAAAGTGCCATTGTATTGTCGAAAAGGGCTGTAAAAAATGATCCTTTCCGGCCGGAATATAAAGCTCTTGCCGCTATAAGACTGGGTATGGTGGGGCAAACCGCAGAGCAGGGGATAGCGGAGAGGGAAGCCTTGGCTGAGTCTGCGGAAAAGCAGGGGCAGTTCAGTGCCGATACCTTAGTAATGTTAGTAGAGTATTATTATAACACGGGTCAATTTGAAAAAGCCTATACTGCCAATGGCAGGCTGGTGGAGATTGAGCCTTACCGACAGGAGTATTGGCTGGCCAGAGGACAACTAATCCAGGGGATTCTTGAAAAATTGGCTGACGCTGCAGGGACCACCGGGATGGATCAGCGCAAAACCTGGCTGGAAAAAGGCATTGCTATTCCCCAGGAAATGCAAGAGATGTTTGCCGAAAAATGGGCGGAGCTGCAGCCATCAGATGAGTTGCTGAAGCTGATTGAGGGCTGGCAGGAAGAATTGGCGGCCCTGTCATGAGCAGGTTTTGGAATGAGCAGGCAGAGGGCTGTCCCGGCGCTAAGGCAGGCAAAGGCCGAGAGGGATTGAGAGTGCTGCTGACCGGTGAGCAGGGGTATATTGTCAACTGTCTGGAAAAATGGCTGGAGCTGAGAAAGGATCTTGGGGGAAAGGCTGCCGGGAGCATTGCCGAAATCAAAAAAATCAGCCTCAGGGGAGAGGCTTGGCAGGCTATGGACTTTTCGGGCTACGATTGCATTGTTCATTTGGCGGGCTTGGCTCATGGCCGGGAGAAAGAGGAGGGCGCGGATTTTGCCGTGATTAATACGGAGCTGACCCGCAAGCTGGGGGAAAAGGCCCAAAAAGAAGGAGTGAGCCATTTTGTTTTTATCAGTACCATGGCGGTCTACGGAGTGAAGGATAGCCTGGAGGGCGGCGGACTGAGAAAAGGTAGCAGCAAAAGGGGCGGAAAGCAGGAAAAGGGGCCAAGCCTTGGGCAGCCGTCAGTGATCAATGAAAATACGCCTTTGGCCCCTTTTACGGCCTATGGCAAAAGTAAGCTGGCGGCAGAGCAGGCCCTGGCTGCCATGGCCGCCGGTGCCGCCGGAGCTGTCGGGGCAGCCCGAGCCGCCGATGCCGGGGAGGGCCTTGCTTTAGCCTTGGTCAGGCCCCCTATGGTTTATGGGCCGGATTGCCCCGGCAATTATCAGAGCTTGCGCAAGCTGATTCTGAAAGTAAAGGTATTTCCACGGTATGATAATGCGAGAAGCATGATTTTTATCGACAACCTTTGCGAACTGATCCGGCTGGTGATTGTTAACCGATCAGCAGGAGTCTTTACACCTCAAAACAGGGAGTATGTGAAGACCTGGCAGATGGCGGAGGCCATTGCCAGGAATAATGGCGTCAATATTTGGTGTAGTGCCTTATTTAATCCTATGATCAAAGTTCTTGGTGGGATCGCGGGCAGTCTTCCCGGCAGAATTCCTGCCAAAATATACGGCAGCTTGGCCAAGGCTTTTGGCAGCCTTGTTTATGATCAAAGTATGTCGGAGTATTTTGATAATCGATATTGCGTCTGTGATTATCAGGAGTCTATGAGGAGAACGGAGAGAGCTTATCAAAAAAACAGGACTTTAAATAGGGCTTGATGATTCTAAAGCTGAGGAGGCCATTCGCTATTCAACAGATGCATTTGAGTGCTGCTTCTTTCGGACAAATCAATCTAGCTAGCGGGTTTTCTGATAGGCAGTAACGTGCGGAGAAGGCCATGCATCCAGTCGAACCTTTTTGCACGGATTTGTATGCGTTTTCCGAGGCGAGAGGCAAGGTTGAGAGCAAAATCCATGGAAGCGGCTTTATCATACAATTGAAGGGTGGTCAGGCGCATGACCTCAATGCCCTGCCTCTCAAGGAGTGTAGAGCGCAGGCCATCCTTTCCTTGCTGGGCGGGGGTGCTGTGAAAAGCAAAGCTATCATATTCGACAGCTAATTTTGCGGATTTGTAATATAAATCCGCAAAGCAGCGCTTTTGGCCAATCTGCTGGCCAGCTCTTTCTTTTAGCGTAATCTCATAGTTGAAATCAGCCCCGCTAAGACCATAACCTCCGAAAGCATTGGGCAATGTTAGAATCAGATAAACCATTGATTCCATGATGGATGCAGAGCCATTTTCTAGGTATCTAATGACTTGGCAAGCTTTTTTGTGCCCATGGTGGCCGGAGGTTTTGGTAAGAAAATTCCTGAGCCTTTTCTTTGTTGTGAGGGCAGCCGAAGGATTGCCCGGCGGATGAGAACAAAGCTGCAAGCCCAGCAGCATAAGCTGATGGGGACTTAATTGGCAGGCAAGCTGGAGAAATATCAGCTCCGGTGAGGAAACCAGTTCTCCATTTTTGGACACTACTGCACCGGCAGGAAGAGCAGTTTGGCAGAGATGGATTTTGCGGTTTTTCGTTGCCCATAGAGCATTGGGCTGGGAAATTGTAATATCAACGGTTGTTTTGGACTTACAACCGAGGACAGCTTCAATATAGGGGATGTTCCAAAGGAAGGCAGCCGAAGCATGGCTTATATATGTGTTCATAGGAACATTATATGGAAAAATAAGTAAATAATCAAGATAAGAATTCGCATATCATGGAATCGTTCCGAAAATGAGCAGTTTTTTCGGTTTTATGGCAATGTGCCAGGTATATCCTGGGCAAATCCCTAGATAAACGGAAAAATTGCTCAAAATCTCCTGGAAAACAGGTGCTGCGGCAGGAGAAACCCCAAAAAAACGAAAAAATTGCTCATTTAGCGAGGAATTTGGAGGGGCGATGTGGGCCAAGTCAGACCGCCCGAATCATCTAGGTATCTTAATTGTCTCAGAGAGCCGGATTTTCCCGACAGAAGGCGGCTATTTCCTGCAAAAAACTTTCCCCGTAACGCTGGAGCTTGGACTCCCCTACGCCGGAGATCATCAGGAACTCGACGGAGGTCTTGGGCAGCCTTATGCACATGTGGGTAAGGCTGCTGTCGGTGAAAACCACGAAGGCCGGCAGGCCCTGACTGGAGGCTATTTGCAGGCGTAAGGCTTTTAAGCGCTGAAAAAGCTCCTCTCTGCCTTTGGGTACCACGTTTTTACCTCGGCCTGAAGCCGCCTCAACCTCTACAGCAGGGGTTATTTTTTCTTTGGCCAGCTTCATTTGCAGGGTGACGGTGCCTTTCAGCACTTCTCTGGCTTTAGGGTTAAGGCTCAAAACGGAGTATTCGTTGCTTTTATTAAGGTAACCTTGCTGTAATAGAAAGTCAATAATCGCATGCAGTGTATGAGCGCTTTTTTGACTGATGCCATAAGTTGATAAGCTGTCCAGGCCCAGCTCGTATATACGCTTGTTTTTGCTGCCCCGGAGTACGTCAATGACCAGGGTAGCGCCAAAGCGCTCTCCCATTCGCAGCACGCAGGACATAATTTTTTGAGCGTCTTCCGTAATATCTACCGTCTCAAACTTAGTATCACAATTGCCACAATAGCCGCAGTAACCGGCAGGGTTTTCGCCGAAATACCGCAGAATATAGGCTCGGAGGCAGTCGTTGGTGGTAGCGTAAAAGGTCATTTCCCGCAAACGCTGATAATCCCGTTCCTTAAGCAACTGCTCCATATTCTCATCGGCATAAGAGGCGTCCCGGGCATTTTCGATTAGCCATTGATTAGTACGGACATCCTGGCCGCTGTACAGCAAAAGGCAGGCAGCCTGACTGCCGTCCCGGCCGGCCCGTCCCGCTTCCTGGTAGTAGCTTTCCATATCCTTGGGCATGTTATAATGGATCACGAAAGCCACGTTTGATTTGTCGATGCCCATACCAAAGGCGTTGGTAGCTACCATCAGGGGGAGCTTGTCAAAGAGGAAGTCATCCTGATTGCGGCGGCGTTCCTCGTCAGGGAGGCCGGCATGATAACGGGTGGCAGGAAAGCCCAGCCTGCAAAGGGCTTCGCAAACCTCCTCCACGGTTTTGCGGGTAGCGCAATAGATTACGCCGCTTTGGTTTTGGTGAGCTTTGAGAAAGACGAGCAAGGCCTGCATTTTATTTTTCGGAGCCTGTACTTCAAAATAAAGATTTTGCCGGTCGAAGCCTGTCACTAAAACTCTAGGGTTTTCCAGAGAAAGCAGGGTAATGATGTCTTCTTTAACCTGCCGGGTGGCGGTGGCTGTAAAGGCTGAAAGGACGGGCCTGACTTTCAATAGGCCGATAAATTGAGAAATCTGCCCATAGCTGGGGCGGAAGTCATGACCCCATTGGGAAATACAATGGGCTTCGTCCACCGTCAGCATAGCAATTTTCGTATTCTGAGCGAAAACCAGAAAATCCGGGGTCATGAGACGCTCCGGGGCAACGTAAATCAGCTTATATTTACCGTTTCTGGCGTTTTGAAGGATGATTTCGATCTGCCGGGAGGTCAGGGTGGAGTTAATATAGGCGGCCGGAATGCCCGATTGGGTGAGAGAGCCTACCTGATCCTTCATCAAAGAGATCAAGGGGGAGACCACAAGGGTAAGACCTTCCTGCAGAACGGCAGGCAATTGAAAACAAACGGATTTGCCGGCGCCGGTGGGCATAATACCCAGCACATCCCGGCGGGCCAAAATATCGAGAATCAGCTCTTGCTGGCCATTGCGAAAGCTGTCGTAACCAAAATGCTTTTTTAATGCTTCTTGAATTATCATGGTATCCTTCAATTGTCATTATCATCCTTTTGCTTATCTATTAAACCTTCGAAACTTTTGGCATTCAAAGGCGTTACCGCTTTCTTTCCTGTCTGTCTTTCATATTGCAAACGTGCAGCCTTTGCTACTGAGCCTCCCCGCCGGGCAACACTCTTGTGCCCTGCCATGGTTCCGGGTGCGTCCTGGCGGGTAATATCCGTTGTGGTGACTTCCGCCAGCATATTCAAAACAAGCTCAACATTGGTCATGTTGTCCCGCAGGTTCTCTTTTTTAATGTTCTTAAATTCCTTGTATTGCTTAGTTGTCTTGCCAGACCATGACCTTGTTATCTCATCGGTCAGAATAGCAAAATCACGTTTGTCGGTGAAACCGCATTTTTCCCATTCATCGGTTAGCTCCTTGCGGACTTCAATGGTTTTCAATCTTTGATTGATCCAATTCCGAGAGTAACCTTTTTTGAGGTAGGTTTCTAAAGCGCGGTCAATGGTAAGCTCAGGGTCGGCGGTTTCGTCAATTCGCTGGCTGCCTACACGAGCCAGCCACAGCTTAAAGGGTTCAGCTTTTTTACTTGGAATTGTCTGAATCAGCCGCAAAAGCTGTTCGGTATCGGCAACGTCGGTCAGGCGCATTTTTCTGTCAGCCGCCTTCATTTTCAAAGCGTTACATTTTGTAACGGTTTCATTTCCTTCGTCAAGCAAGCGTTTTTTTAATACGCGCCAATATGTTTGAGGATTTTCGCTGTCTGTCAGGACGGCAATCACGTCGATAATAGAAAAATACCATTTTTCTTTTTCCCCATCCCAATGGGTACGGATAGTCTTTTCCTCGAAGAGTTTAATGGATTTATCCTTGTCCATGCGTAAATCCTTTCCGCACTGCCGGTGCATTAAATTCTCTAACTAAATTATACCATGTTTACTGTACGATGAAAATGACTGTCGAGGGCTGGAAGAAGACGGCGTTTTATGTTAAAATAACGAGACGACTATTGCCCTCTACCAAGGCAAACGGCGGGTACGCTTGGGCAGCGGTGGGCAGATATCGCTCGTCTCGTTGAAACGCACAGAAGTAAGAAAAATTTCTACAGTCGAAATTTTTCTACTGAGGCGTTATGAGAAGATTGAAAATCTAATATATTACCTAGAAGGATAGCAATGAAAAGCAAACAGATTGTTTTTATTATAGGCGATATTCTATTGAGTGCAACAGCTATATACTTTGCGGTATGGCTGCGGTTTGAGGGTTTGATTGCGGCAGAGTACCAGCCTTTACTTGGCCTGTATTATCTGATAGCGGCTTGTACCATTGTGCCGGCAGGCTTTCTCTTTGGCACTTACCAATCGATGCTGGAATATATGGGCTTCGTGGACGCCTTTCGGCAGATCGGGGCGGTGACAGCCTCTGCCGCAGTCTTTTTTGTTATTAAATATACCGGCTTGCTGCAGGTTTCGGGTTCAATTACCGTAATCTATTTTGGCATTGCCTTGATGCTGACCACAGGTATCCGACTGATCCCCCGGTTTCGCCATTTTCTTTTTATGCACAATAATGGTGGAAGTAAGCGTACTTTGATTATCGGCGCCGGTACCACCGGAGCTATGGTAATTAAACGGCTGGAGGAAAATGGCGAAGAGGGTCTTTATCCGGTAGTGGCAGTGGATGATGATCCGGCCAAGTTGAAAATGCGGGTGGCTGGCGTACATGTGGCCGGCAGTCTGAAGGATATTCCCAAAGTGGCTCAGCAGTATAAAGCGGAGGAGGCTATATTAGCCATCCCTTCCATTAACACGGAGGCTATTACCGAGATTTACCACCGCTGCACCGCTTGCGGCCTGAAATTCAGGATATTCCAAAGCACTGTAGATATGGAAAGCTATCTGGCCGGGGACAGGAAGGCCTTGAAACAGATATCCCTGGAGGATCTTCTTTTTCGTGATAGTGTCAGGCTGGACAAGAATCTGATCTTCCAATGCCTCAAAGATAATAGAATATTAGTTACCGGCGGCGCCGGCTCCATCGGCAGCGAAATCTGCCGTCAGGCTTTAGCTAATGGCTGCCGGCAATTGATTATCTACGATTTTAATGAGAACGGCCTATTCGGTATCAATGAAGAATTGAAGAAGAAGTATGAAGAGGACAGGTTTCAGGTGTGTCTTGGCTCTATCCGGGATAAAGAGCGGCTGCAGGAGGTCTTTAACAAATATCGGCCCCAAGTGGTATTCCATGCCGCTGCCCATAAGCATGTGCCAATGATGGAGGGCAATCCTTTTGAGGCGGTAAAGAATAATATTATCGGTACGGAAAATGTACTGCAGAGCTGCAGGGCCCATCAGGTGGAACGCTGCATCTTGATTTCCACGGACAAAGCCGTCAATCCCTCCAGCATTATGGGCGCTACGAAGCGGGCGGCGGAGTTGCTGGTGCAAGGCTTAAACAGCCCCCAATGCCGGATGGCGGCTGTGCGTTTTGGCAATGTATTAGGCTCAAAAGGTAGCGTAGTACCGATATTCAAGAAGCAAATTGAAGAAGGCGGGCCCATAACGGTGACCCACCAGGATATGGAGCGCTATTTTATTACTATTCCCGAGGCTGTTTCTTTGATTATGGTGGCGGCTACCTTGGCGGAGGGCGGCGAAATCTTTGCCCTGGATATGGGCAAACCGGTGAAAATCGATATGCTGGCCAGAGAGCTGATTCGGTTGTCGGGTCTTGAGCCGGATAAGGATATCAAGATTGAATATGTGGGCATCAGACCCGGAGAGAAAATGGCAGAAGAAATCTATTGGGATGAGGAAAAAGTCATTAAGACGGTGCAGGAGAAGCTTTTCGTAATGCGAAGCCAGCCCATGGATTATGAGGCCTTTGCACTTAGTTTGAATAAGGTAAAAGAATTGGTCCTTGCCGGCCAAGGGGAAGAGTGTTTGAAAGAAGAGCTGATGGCGGCCATTGGCTGCTGAAATTTGTAATAGGGAATGATAAGAGGTTCGGAGTACGAGGGTTAGGTTATGTATAAATACGTTAAGCGGTTAATCGACATAGTACTTGCCGGTGCGGGCTTGATTCTTCTGAGCCCGGTTTTGCTATTGCTTTGGGCAGCGGTACGTATGACTTCGCCGGGGCCGGCGATATTTAAGCAGAAACGGATCGGCAAGGATAAAATAATATTTCAGATGGCGAAATTCCGCAGTATGCGAATTGACACACCCTCAGAAATTCCTACCCATCTGCTGCAGGATCCCTACGCTTACATTACACCGATAGGGTGTTTTCTGCGGAAGTCCAGTTTGGATGAGCTGCCTCAGTTGTGGAATATATTTAAAGGGGATATGAGCATCGTAGGTCCCCGGCCTGCTTTATGGAACCAGGACGATTTGATTGCGGAGCGGGACCGCTGGGGGGCTAATGATGTTCGGCCGGGGCTGACGGGATTGGCCCAGATACGGGGCCGGGATGAGCTGCCCGTCCCAGAGAAGGCGGCTTATGATGGGGAGTATTGCAGGAGGATGGGGTTTTGGTTTGATTGCCAAATACTGTGGCAAACGGTGAAGGTGGTGCTATTTGGCAGCGGTGTCAGGGAAGGAAGAAGGGAATAGGACATGGAATTGTATGAGCCAGAGGTGGCGGACAGAGATGCTGTTGTGGTAATGACTCCTATAGACGTCTTAAAGTACCATAAATGGCATACCAGATAAAATAATAGGAAGCCCGAGGCAAATTGTACTTCATGAATTTGCGATAAATGAGCCAACAATTGTAGGCAGAGCGTAATTTGTTGGCGGAGCGGCTGTTTTGAAGAATGCGGTATTGAACCAGTGGCTGGCGTAGAGCGGTTATTTGAAAACCGGCCTGAGCTGCCTCCAGCCAGAAAGCGTAATCCTCATGGGAGAATTCAGGACGCATCTGTATTTGCTCAATGATTTGCCGACAAAAGAGGGCTGTTGAGCAGCCAATAAAATTCTGCTTGCGTAACCGACTGAAAGACGTTTTTTTGGGTGGAGTAAAGCACTTTCCTATAGGCTGACCTTTCTCATCGATTAAAGCGTAGGAAGTGCAGCAGATATCTGCACCCGAAGCTTCCAACTGGTTAATTTGCTGCTGGAGCTTGTCTGGTAGCCAAAGATCATCGCCGTCAAGAAGAGCGATGCAAGAGCCGGCGGCTTTTTGAAAGCCGTAGTTCCGGGTACGGGCCACTCCCATATTGTGAGGGTTTTGCAGCGGAATGATTCGGGAGTCAGTTTTGGCAAGGGTGCAGATCCGTTCATAGGTGGAGTCTGTAGAAAAGTCGTCAATGACAAGGACCTCGATATTTTGGTAGGTTTGGTCAAGAACAGACTGAATGGCCTCAATAATGAAGTTTTCGCAGTTATATGCAGGGATGATAACGGAACATAAATGATCGTGCTGCATGAAAAAGCCTCCTCACTCTAGGCATTAATTTATCATGGAAGGGGGGGGAAGGCAATGGCGAATGAAAGTGAAAGGGGAGTAAGTGGTGAGAATTGCTATCATTACTTACGATGAATACATTAACATTCCCTATATTCAAAAATACGAAAAACATATTATAGGCAATGGTGACTGTTATGATGTGATTTTATGGGATCGTCGCAACTGCGGAGGAAATCATCCGGATAATCACTATGTATTCCAAGGCAAAGCGCAAAAATCAAAGCTTTCCAAGATTATTCCTTTTTTACAATGGCGTCGCTTTACGTTAAAAATTTTGCAAGCAGAGCAATATGATAAACTTGTTATTTTAACGACGATACCTGGGATATTAATTTTCGATTTATTGATTAAAAAGTACAAAGGAAACTTTTTCTTTGATTTAAGGGATTTTACTTATGAAGGCTTTGGGCCATATAAAAAGCTGGTAAATCTAATAGTTAGCAAATCGGCGGTAACCTCCATTTCCTCAAAGGCTTTTATGAAGTTTTTGGTTCCTGCCCCTCAAATTGTGGTTGCCCACAATATTTCTAACGATAACGTAATACAAGAGAGCTTGCAATGGCCTTCAAATAAAAAAAGGCTGACAATAGGATTTGTTGGAGGAATACGTTATTTTGAAGAAAACTGCTTGTTACTTACTAAATTAAAAAACAGTGCAAGGTACAGCTTAAGATATGTAGGGAAGGTTCATGCAGGCTGCGATTTAGAGGCTTTCAGCGAAAAAAATAATATTACAAATGCGGAATTCTTTCCAGTCTATGATAATAGCCAGAAGCCTGAAATATATAGACAGATCGATTTGATTAATGCAGTATATGGCAATAAATCGCCCGAGGTTAAGTTAGCTCTCCCCAATAAATTATACGATTGTGTCATTTTCAGAAAGCCTATTATAGTTTCTCAAGGCACTTATCTCGCAGAAATTGTTGAGCAATACCATCTGGGGATTGCAATTGATATAGAAAAAGATGATATTAAAATGACGTTGGATAAATATTTAGCTGGATTTGATGCTCGACAATTTGAAGAGGGCTGCAGGGAATTTTTGAAGCTGGCCCAACAAGAAGAGATGAAAGCAGAAGAACGTATTGCGAATTTTTTAAAAGAGAGAGTTATATCATGAATCTGATTAAAAAAGCCATTTTGTTTTATAAGCAAGAAGGTTTTTGGAATACCGTTCATCGAACCGGAGAAAAGTGCTGGGAAACCATAAAACGTGTACCGGTTATATTAAAAGAACAACTTATAAAAAAAAGATGTTTGCGGAGACTGGAAAAGCAGACAAAGGGCAAACGTGTTTTTGTTCTTATTCCGTGTATTGATTGGCACATTCCCTTATACCAACGGCCACACCAGATAGCCGCTGAATTAGCTAAAAATGAGAACTCTCTGGTATTATTCATTTCAGATCAATACCGCTATGATAATTTTGCATGTTGTTCTGAAATACAAGAAAACCTGTATCTGTTTTCTCATCGTTTAGTGACTGATCTAAATGAAATATTGAAGAGCTCTTCTGAAATCATTGTGATAATGGGGTGGATGCGGCAAACTCATTTACTTAAAAAGTTCTTTTATCATAAATTAATCTATGAATATATTGATGATATGTCGTTGTTCTACTACCATACCCCACAAATGGAAAAAGAACATTATCGATTAATGGCTGAAGCAGATTTGACTGTTTGTACAGCGCGTGCATTGTATGAAAAAGCGGTTCCTTATGCTCGCAAAGCCATTCTTTCCCCTAATGCAGGTGATTATGACTTTTTTCATAACAATAGAGAATACCCGGTAAATAAGTTGTTGGCCGGTAAACTTGATTCGGCAAGTTGCGTAATTGGCTATTATGGATGCCTTGCAAAATGGTTTGATTATGACTTGGTTATAGAAGTGGCAAAAAGACAGCCGAATTGGTATTTCGTGCTGGTTGGTTATTGTTTTGACGGCACGGCAGAAATTTTAAAAAAAATAGAGTTATCTAATATAATTTGGGTACCTGCTCAGCCATATAAACTATTGCCTTCTTTTGTTAGCGCTTTTGATATTCAGTGCATTCCTTTCTTAATTAATGATATTACGATATCAACTTCACCAGTGAAATTGTTTGAGTATATGGCAAGCGGAAAGCCAATTTTGACATCAAAAATTCCCGAATGCCTGAACTATCGAATAGTCACCACTTATGAAGATGTAGATGATTTTGTAATTAAAGCAGGGGAGCTTTTACAACTTAAGAATAATCCGGATTTTTTAGCGGCAATGGATAAGGAGGCCCGTCAAAATACATGGGGGGCCAGGGTACGGGATATTTTAGAAAACATATAGATAGAGGGCTGAGAATGAGTAAATTAAAAGTAATGTGTGTATTCGGAACAAGGCCTGAGGCAATAAAGATGTGCCCTCTTGTTTTGGAATTGGAAAAGCATCCTAAAATAGAAAGTATCGTTTGCGTAACCGGTCAGCACCGTCAAATGCTGGATCAGGTTATTGAGATTTTTGATATTAAGGTAGACTATGATTTGGAAATTATGCGGCCTCAACAAACACTAGCTACAATTACTGCTAACGTAATGCTTAAAATGGAACAGGTATTTCAAGAAGTGCATCCAGATATTGTGTTTGTGCATGGGGATACATCAACTTCATTCGTAGTTGCACTGGCAGCTTTTTATCATCAAATTCCAGTAGGGCATGTTGAAGCAGGTTTACGAACATTTGATAAATACTCTCCATTTCCGGAAGAAATGAACCGTTGTCTAACCGGACGCATTGCTGATCTACACTTTGCTCCTACTGAGCTTAATAAAGAGAATTTAATAAGAGAGGGAATTGAAAGCAATATTTTCGTTACTGGCAATACGGTAATCGATGCTTTTAAAACGACTGTACGAGATACTTATCAATTTAAAGCGCCAGAGTTGCAATGCATAGATCTTCAAAAAAAGCGCATTGTTCTTCTAACGGCACATCGCCGTGAAAATTTAGGGGAACCGTTAAAAAATATTTGCCGAGCTGTCAAACGTATTTCAGAAGCTTTCGAAGATATAATTGTGATTTATCCAGTACATTTAAAACCTGCTGTACGTGAAATAGTATATGGCCTTCTTGATGAAGCACCTCATGTTAATCTGATTGAGCCAATTGATGTTGAAGACATGCATAATTTGATGGCAAAGAGTTATATGGTTATGACTGATTCCGGCGGCTTGCAAGAGGAGGCGCCCTCCTTTGGTGTGCCGGTTCTGGTTCTGCGTACAGAGACCGAGAGGCCTGAGGCTGTGCAGGCAGGAACTGTTAAAGTGGTGGGCGTTGATGAAGAGATGATATATAAAGAAGCTTGTGTGCTTTTAACGGATACAGAAGCGTATCAGGCAATGGCTCATGCAGTAAACCCATATGGTGATGGACATGCATCGGAAAGAATTATAGAATATCTCCTGATTTCAAAAAATATGACAGTTGAGGAGCAATAACCATGCTGCGAATAATAAAAAAAATGTATAGCCTAATGAGGGATATCTATACAGATCGCAGGCTGTTAATTAGCTTGTCCTGGCAAGATTTTAAAAGGCGTTTTGCCGGTTCATATTTTGGAACGGTTTGGGGATTTGTAAATCCATTATTAACAATGACTATTTATTGGATCGTTTTTCAATTTGGCTTTCGCAGCGGTGATGTGGGGGAAATTCCCTTCGTTCTCTGGTTTATGTGCGGAATCATAGCTTGGCTGTTTATTTCAGAGTCGATTTCCTCTGCAAGTAACAGCTTTTTGGAATACAGCTATCTTGTTAAAAAGGTTGTCTTTAATATCAATATTTTACCTTTGGTGAAGATATTTTCTTGCGCTTATATACATCTGTTTTTCTTATGCCTCTTAAGCATAGTTTGTATAGCTTTTGGATACTATCCGAATATCTATTGGTTGCAAATCATCTATTATCTTTTTTGCAGCATCGTAATATTATTTTCAGTAACCCTGATTTTTTCGTCGTTAATTATCTTCTTTCGCGACCTGAGCCAGATTATTAGTATCTTGCTACTTATGGGGATGTGGGGAACGCCTATTGCATGGAACATTAATAATTTTCCGGAAAGCACGCATTTTTTCTTCAAGCTTAATCCGATTTTTTATATTGTTGAGGGGTATCGGGACAGCTTTGTAGGCCAGATCTGGTTTTGGCAAAAGTATAACCAAACACTTTATTTTTGGGGACTAACAGCACTTTTGTTTTTTACCGGTGCTTTTGTATACCACAGACTTAGACAAAGTTTTGCGGATGTGCTATAATCCTTTCGAAATTGAATGGAGAAATATCGTAAATATGAAATTAAAAAAGAAGATAATTATCGATAATGTATCGAAAATATATAAAATGTATAATTCCCCAACAGATCGCCTAAAGGAGGCGTTCAGTGTCACCCGGAGGGAGTTTCATAGTGAATTCTATGCCCTCTCTAATATCAGTTTTGATGTGGGCGTGGGAGAAATTGTAGGTATAATGGGTCGGAATGGCGCCGGCAAATCGACTTTATTAAAGATTATCACCGGCATATTGACACCAACGTTTGGCAGCGTGTCAGTAAGTGGCCGTATCAGCTCTCTTCTGGAATTAGGCGCCGGGTTCAACGTGGAGTATACCGGCCTTGAGAATATTTATTTCTACGGGACAATAATGGGCCTATCAAGGCAGGAGATAAACCAAAAGCTAAAGGATATTATTGATTTTGCGGAGATTGGAGATTATATCCACCAGCCTGTGAAAACCTATTCCAGCGGCATGTTTGCCAGACTAGCCTTTTCGTGCGCTATTAATGTGGAGCCTGAAGTACTGATCGTTGACGAAATATTAAGCGTAGGCGATATTCGTTTTCAAGCAAAATGCTTTAACAAATTTAAGGAGTTCAAACAAAAGGGTGTCACTATCTTATATGTTGGCCATGATATATCGACCATGCGGACTTTTTGTGATAGGTGCATTTGGCTTAATAATGGCCGCATTGTAGATATGGGAGATCCCACCTACATCTCTGCTAAATATGTGGAGTTTATGTATCTTGATAAAATAGCAGATTTTACCGAATACAAAGCCTATAGCAGGGATAAGCAAGAAGATGTGCCTGCTGATAAAATAGATATCTCTTCGTTAGTTGTCGAGAATGAATCGATCATTCCCGAAGGGAAAAAAGAAGAAAATGCTGAGCGGATACAAAGCGGCAAACCCCTTGCCCACTGGGGGCGAAAGGTGGGATTAATTAAAAATATAAAAGTGATGACAAATGATAAGGAGCTGGTTTCTTGCTCTCCTTTTGATGAAGTAGTAGTTTCATTTACAGTAAATGATGATAAGGAAATAGACTATGAATATCTCTCGGCTGCGTTTTCAATTAAGAATCGTGAAGGTATTGATCTGATTGTTAAAACCACTTATGATGACGAAATAAAGCTGCGAAAGCAAGAAGAAGGACATCGATTTGAGTTTAAGTTTCAGCCTAGGTTAACTAATGGGGAATATTATTTGGTAATCGCATTAGAAGACCGTAAAAATACAGCAATTTCTTATTATGAATACATAGAAGGAGCAAAATATTTTAAGGTTTTTCAAGATAAAGCCTTTTTTGGCCAGTTCTTGCCGGACATAGATATTACAGTTAAAGAGGTTAGCGGGAATGAGTGAAGTTATTAATTCAAAAGAATATTGGGAAAAGCGATTTGCAGAAAAGAATTGGGAGATCAATCAGGGCAGGGAGCAAAGCAAATATTTTGCAGAGCTTTTTAAAGTGAATGCTCCTCAATGGTTGATTAATCATATTAATACAAATGGCCTAAGTGTAATAGATATGGGTTGTGCTGAAGGTGACGGTACTCAGGTACTGTCAGAGGTGTTTTCAGGGAAAATCTATGGAATGGATTTTTCCAAAAGTGCTATAGAACAAGCGAAAAATAGATATCCCGAAATCGATTTCTTTTGTGGGGATATTAGGGAATTGCCTCAAAAATGGGATGTGCTCTTTCTTTCGAATGTCATAGAGCATTTTAAGGATCCAATAGCTACATTAAAGCAGATTTCTCAATTTGCTAATCATCATATTATTGTGATGGTTCCGTTTGAAGAGGAGCCCATTGAGGAAGAACATGAGATGGTTTTTACTTATGAGAATATTCCCGTTGCTATAGGAGAATTCAATCTTATATATTTTAATAATACCGTTGATTTCCCAGAAGGAAAGGTAATGTATCATGGCAAGCAAATTCTATTAATTTATTCGCAAGACCAAGAAGTAGCTCAAAAGCTTTTTATCGATGATACTAATGCTTTTATTTCACAAGACTCATCATTAGAGCTTGAAGCCTGCAAAAATAGATACCTACAAGCAAAAATTGCTCTTGATAATGAACTATTGGTAAGCCAAAAAGCCTATGTTCGTATTCAAAGTTTGGAAGATAAATTGAAAGGTCTTGAGGGAGAAGTTTTTATTAAAAATGAGACCTTGTCTAATCTTATGAGCGATATCGAAAATAAGGATAAACAGCTTGTACAAAGGCAGGAGAATATACAGCAAATTTCCTCTGAATTATTTGAGCTGCAAAAGGCTATTGTAGAGCGGGAGGATGAAACGGACAGGGCTATTGCGGAGCGAGAGGAATGGCAGGAAAAATACGACAATCTATATGTATATTCCTGCAGACGTGACGGCCAACTGCAAGATATTCTGGATTCAAGGAGTTACAAAGTATTTTCTAAATACTTCAAACCGCCAATGCAGGTAAGCTATAAAGTGTTAAAAAAGATAAAGAGAATCTGCAAGGCAATTTCTGCACTTAATTTTAAAGAGGCTGCCAGAGAAATATTTTCTCCTTTTAACAAAGTGGTGAATCGAGCCAAAGCAAAAATAAATTCGAAACAGCTGCTGAGACAAATAGCTAATGATGTTAGAGGCATGCGCATTATTATACTTCCGCCTACATTAGATTGGAGTATGCCTTTATTTCAACGTCCACACCAACTGGCATTTGCTTATTCCAGGAAGCCAAACACAGTAGTGTTCTACATGACCAAAAATATCCAATATGATCAGATAGGGTTTGCCCAAAAAGTTGATTCGAATCTTTGGGTAGTCAATGAGCTTTATTTGAATAAATTATGCACAGTTCTTCATACGGCTTCTCAAAAAATACTGTCACTAAGTTGGACCCCTAATAAGTTCTATTGTGATATAGTCAAGCCGGACAAGCTAATTTATGAATATATTGATGAATTAGAAATCTTCCATATGTATGGCACGGAGATGGAGAAAGACCATCAAGAGCTTATGGCTAAAGCGGATGTGACGGTTTGTACAGCAACAAAGCTTTATGATCAAGCAAAAGATAAAGCTAGAAATGCGATTGTTTCTACTAATGCAGGTGACTATGAATTTTTTGCAAAAACGCCTCAGTATGAGATAAATCCCTTGATTCGGGAGTGTATTAAGCCATTTCGATGCGTTTTAGGGTATTATGGTGCAGTCGCAAAATGGTTTGATTATGATCTTGTAAAAAAAGTTGCAAAAATGTATCCGGAATGGCTATGGGTTATTTTAGGCATTGATTATGATAAAACCTTAGGAAAAAGTGGCTTTGAAAAGTTTGAGAATATTATTTACATACCACCACAACCCTATAAGGAATTACCCTCGTTTTTAACTGGATTTGATATTGCTACAATTCCTTTTTTGATTAATGAAATTACGCTTTCAACTTCTCCTGTCAAGCTTTTTGAATATATGGCAGGGGGTAAGCCCATTATTGCTTCGAGGATGCCGGAATGTCTTAAGTATGAGAGTGTGATGACATACTCAAATGCCGAAGAATTTTGTGAGCATGTTGAATGGGCTTTAAGAATCAAAGAAGGAGATCCTTATTGGGATAAACTAAAAATAGAGGCATTGGCGAATACATGGGATGCCAAGACAGATGAGATATTGGAAGCTTTTAAATAATTTAACCTGAAAGGAACTATCTATGAAATCAAAGTCAAAGCGATCGGCACAAGCAGACGAAATTCATGAAAAGCAAGTTTTGCATGAAACAGCTTCCATAGGGCTAATGAACAATATTGGAATATATACACATTATTTCTACAGGGGGTTATTATTTTTATTTTTTATTTGCTGCTCTATTCTAATTTTGAATAATTCATCAATGCATACAATTTTAAATAAAAGCTGGTCAATAGGAAATTTCATGCTATTTTTTTGGCTATATATCGGAATGATTTTAAGCTTTTCTTTTTTATATAAATATAATAGTAAAATGAATGATGAGTGTTTAGTAGGACTGCTCTTTTTCTTAGCGCTGTTCCCTCGAGTTTTTTTAGCACTGAATTTTGAGTGGCAACCTATTAATGATTTTTTTAATTACTATTTTATGGGTGTAAGTTATCTGAATGGAAACTATGAGGGTGTTGCTCAAACAGTTTACAGCTATGGTATATCCAGTTTTTCTGGTATGGCGGTCCTAAATGGCTTTCTTATGCGTTTGTTTTCGATAACACCACTTGGAAACCAAATTATAAGTTCAGTTCTTTCATCAGCAATAACCGTACCGATTTTTTTCTTAGGGAAAAAATATAATCGGAACGTAGGACTTATTGCAGCCATTATATTTACTATCTATCCAAGTAATATTATTTTTTCACAAGTTAATACTAATCAACATGGCGCAATATTGTGTGCGCTGTTTTCATTAAATTTACTATTAAGTGTCCTAGAAGAAAAAGGGGAATTTACAAGAAAGGATCTTATACAAATTATTACCGCAGGATTATTGATGATTTTTTCCTATTATTTTCATCCCTCCTGGTATACTCATCTCGTTGCGATAGCAATATTTTCAGTGATATTATTAATCGAAAAATGGCGGGAAGCAAATTTTCGAAAAAAGATAGCAATATCGATAATTGTATTTGCGTTTTCTATAGGGATATTAAATTTTACAGGCATGGAGATAATGAGTTCAAAAGGCCTGGTTCCAACTGGCATAAATCAACAGCCGCTTTGGGCGAAATTATATGTGGGCTTTAATCCGGAAACTTATGGCGAATATTCACATAATGATGTTGTAGAAATAAATGCTTTACCTGAAAACGAAAAAGTTGACTTTATGCTGCAAGGAACATTAAAGAGAATAAAACAAGTAAATATTTTAGATTTTTGGAAAGAAAAAATAAAGAGAATGTGGTCTTCGCCGGATACATCTTTTTATTGGTATCAAGAAGGCTTAAACGGTGCATTGGACCAGACAATTGATGATGAAATTATTTATTCTTTAAAGAAAGCTAAACTTTCTGCAGCAACTGAAAACATTAATGCATTTATGTGGGTGGATTACGTATATATATTTATCATTTATATCCTTGCTGCTGTAGGCATAGCCCCATTCGGAAAAGATTGCAGAATTAGGCAAATGGATCTTCCGATGCTAGCATTATTAGGTTGGATTTCAATACATTTATTGAGTGAAATTCAGCCTCGATATAGGTACTTTGGCATGCCCATTATTATGATTTTTTCAGCTATTGGTATTACGAAAGTTTTTTATTTATTTAAAATAAGAAATAAACATTTAGAAGGTTCAAAATAAAGAAGGATGGTATAGTATGAAAGTTGCAATAAACGATCTTAAACGACAGTTTGATCTTCATTCGAAAGAATATGAAAAAGCGGCTTTGCGTGTTCTTCGAAGCGGTTGGTATGTTCTGGGAGAAGAGGTTTCACTTTTCGAAAAGGAATTTGCTAGTTATATTGGAGGAAGTTATTGTGTAGGTCTGGCCAGTGGTTTAGACGCGCTATGGATTAGTTTTAAGCTTTTAGGTATCGGTGCAGGTGATGAAGTGATTGTGGCTTCAAATTCATACATTGCTTGTGTAATGGGGATTACAATGTGTGGAGCTACTCCAATATTTGTTGAGCCTAATGATTTTTATAATATAGACACATCCAAAATAGAGGAAGCTATAACTGCAAAAACCAAAGCAATTTTAGCCGTGCATTTATTTGGACAATCATGTAATATGGATGTGATTATGGATTGTGCTAAAAGATATAAACTAAACGTTATTGAAGACTGTGCTCAAAGTCACGGTAACTCATGGAAAGGAAAACGAGTAGGGACTTTTGGGGATATTGGTTGTTTCAGCTTTTACCCGACTAAAGGGTGTGGAGCTTTTGGGGATGCAGGCGCTATTGTTACAAATAATCAAAATTTAGCTGATAGATTTCGGGCCTATCGTAATTACGGAAGCAGAGTTCGTTACCAAAATGAAATAATTGGAACGAACAGCCGCCTGGATGAAATGCAGGCAGCACTATTGCGGGTAAAGCTGACTTATTTAGAAGAGTTAAATGCTGAGAGAATGAAAATAGCGCAGTATTATAATAGCCATATAGAAAATCCATTGATTAGCCTTCCTAAACTCTGCCCTGGATCCGACAGCACTTGGCATCAGTATGTTATTCGTTGTAAACAACGAGATGAGTTAATGGCCTATCTGAAAGAAAACGGTGTAGATACTTTAATTCATTATCCTATTCCTCCGCATTTGTCGCAGGCCTATGCTTATCTTAAATACGAGAAAGGAGCCTTTCCTTATGCGGAGGCACAGGCGAATGAAGTTTTGAGCATACCCATATTTAACGGAATAACACACGCAGAACTGGAGCATGTTGTATGCCAAATTAACCAATTTAGAGGGAAAAATGGAATTTAGAGGGGGGTATTATGAATTTAAATATATCTGGTAAATATGACGATATTTTAGTACGGCCGCTGGCTTTACAAGATATTGAAAAACTTAGAATATGGCGTAATAATAAGGCTAACTCTAAATATCTAAAACAAATCGGCTATATTACTCCAGAATCTCAGCGTTCCTGGTATGATAAATATACTATTGATCCAGAGATATATACTTTTGCAATAGATGAAATTCATAAACAAGAATTTTTGGGTACACTCTCTTTTTATAATTTTCGTAATCAAATCGTTGAATACGGGAAAATTTTAATTGGTAACAAGTCAGCCCGAGGTAAAGGATATGCCCGTAAAGCGAGTATTATTTGTTTGCATATAATTTTTGACCGTCTGGGATTTAATATGGTTGATGCATTAGTACATAAAGACAATACACCTGCCCTTAAAACATATTTTCATCTTGGGTTTGAAATTAACAGCGAACTATCTATGCAAGACGATGAATATGTTATAAAGCTCACGAAAGAAAAATTTCGTGTAACAAACAAAGAGTCAATACCTGAAATAGTCGTTAAGAATTATAATGGAGGTTATTGAGTTGTCAAAGTCGAATATTGTATGTATGCTGGATTTTCCGCAGTATGGAGATGACCGCGGAAATTTAGTGGTTATAGAAGCATTAACAAATATTCCATTTATGATCAAACGTATTTTTTATATATACGGATCGAAAAATGAGATTGTGCGGGGAAATCACGCTAATCGAATAACAGAATTTGTACTTATAAATGTTGCAGGGAAAAGCAAAGTTAAAATATTGGATAAAGAAGGAGAAGAACAGGTCTTTACTTTAGATCAGCCCAATCAAGGCTTATATTTGCCACCTATGGTATGGAAGGAAATGTATGATTTCTCCTCCGATGCTGTTCTTTTGGTGTTAGCAAGTCAGCCCTATTTATCAGATGAATACATCCGAGATTATGAATCGTTTGTAAAGGAAGTCAATTGTGATGTTTAAACTTTCAATTGTTATTCCGGTTTATTTTAATCAGGATAATCTATACCCTCTTTATACAGAGTTAAAAGAAAAACTCTTTGACGTTATGGATTTTTCTTATGAGCTAATCATGGTGGATGACGGATCCGGCGACAATAGCTGGGAAATTTTAAAACAACTGTCCAGTAAAGATCCGAATATAAAAATATATAAACTATCCCGTAATTTTGGATCACATTCTGCTATTCTATGTGGTATTTCTAAGGCAACCGGTGATTGCATTGCAGTAAAAGCTGCCGATATGCAAGAGCCGATAGAAGTCATTACTAAAATGGTTGAAAGCTGGAGAGAAGGCAATAACGTAGTATTAGCTGTTCGTAAGGGAAGAGAGGAGTCCTTTTCGCAACGATTTTTTGCTGCTGCATATTATTGGCTTGTTCGTAAAGTTGCATTGCCTAATATGCCTAAAGGTGGCTTTGATTGCTTTTTGCTCGATAAAAAAGTTGTCGGAGTTTTAAAACAAAAAAATGAGCTTAATAGCGCTATAACAGGGCAGATATTATGGAGCGGCTTTAAAACATCTTATATTTTTTATATGCGGAAAGCACGGGAAATTGGTAAAAGCCGTTGGACTTTAAGAAAAAAGATTCGTCTTGTAACGGATACGCTTTTTAGCTTTTCAAATCTGCCGATAACCATTGTTTCGATAGTAGGATTCCTCTCAATTTTAGGTGCTGTTCTTTGGGCAGTATTAGTAATTATCTTTAAATTTAGAGGATTAATCGAAGTATCAGGGTGGACAACATTATTTATTTTTAATCTATTTAGTTTTGGAGTAATTATGTTCACCCTTGGAATATTAGGCGGTTATTTATGGCGCACATTTGATGTAGCCCGTAACCGGCCCTCATACATAATAGAAGACGAAAAGGAAGATTCTGCGTTATCTGAGAATTCTCTAAGATAAGAAGGATTTTAGCTATGAGGGAATCATATTATGAAAGAATATATCAATGGCTTAAAGAAGAAGGGCTCATCCAGTTTATAAAATTTGGATTAGTGGGTGTTTGCAATACAGCTACTTCCCTTCTAATTTATTATTTTATTACATGGTGGAATTCTAGCTTATACTTTTTGGGAAATGCATTAGGATGGGTAGTGAGTGTTGCAGTTTCTTATATATTAAATCGTTTTTTTGTTTTCAAAAATTCAAATTTACTTTTTTGGCAAAGTTTTTTAAAATCCTATATCTCTTATGCGAGTACTTTTTTTCTCTCTTCGCTTTTATTACTCTTTTTTGTTGAATTAATAGGTATATCAAAAGGAAAGGCTCCTATCTTAGCATTAGCAATCACAGTCCCTATCAACTATATTTTAGCGAAATATTGGACATTTCGTTCAGAGACGTAGAATTATATAAAAGGAATAGAAAGAAAGGATGCCTAGAATGAAAGGTATTATTTTAGCTGGCGGTAGAGGTACTAGATTATACCCCAATACTAAAGTTGTTTCTAAACAATTATTGCCTATTTATGATAAACCGCTGATCTATTACCCTTTGTCAGTATTATTGTTGGCAGGTATCAGGGAAATTTTAATTATTTCCACGCCGGAGGATACTCCCGATTATCAGGAGCTTTTCGGCGACGGTTCTCATTTAGGGATAGAGATTAGCTATAAGGTTCAGGATACTCCCCGAGGCTTAGCCGACGCCTTTATTCTGGGGGAAGATTTTCTTGGCGACGATAGTGTTTGCTTGGTTCTTGGCGACAATGTGTTTTACGGCCAGTATTTTTCCAAGCTTCTTAGTGACTCTCAGGAGCAAATGGCAGAGGGGGGCGCCGTCATTTTTGGTTATCCCGTAGCCAATCCCCGGGAGTTTGGTGTGGTTGAATTTGACGAGAACAACCGTGTGCTTTCCATTGAGGAAAAGCCTCAGCATCCCAAATCCAGCTATGCGGTACCGGGTCTTTACTTCTACGATAATGAAGTAATACGAATTGCCAAATCCGTTAAACCCTCTGCCCGGGGCGAGATTGAGATCACTGCTGTTAACAATGCTTATCTGGAAATGGATAAGCTTAAAGTGGGCTTAATGGGCCGCGGTATGGCTTGGCTGGATACCGGATCACCCAAAGGGATGCTGAAGGCATCCCAGTTTGTGCAGACAGTTCAGGATATGCAGGGCTTTTATATTTCCTGCATTGAGGAGCTGGCCTGGCGCAAAGGCTTTATTACGACGGAAAAGTTGGAGAAGTTGGGGACAGAACTAAAAATGACGGAATACGGCCAATATCTGCTGCGGCTTGCGGAGGAAAACCGATGAAAAATATTCTTGTTACCGGCGGTGCCGGCTTTATTGGTTCAAACTTCGTTAAGTATATACTTAACATTAATGACAGCGTTACTGTCATTAATGTAGACCTACTGACTTATGCAGGAAATCTGCAAAATTTGGACGAGGTGGCAGAGAATCCCCGCTATCAATTTGTCAAAGGTGATATTCGGGATAGGAACCTGATTGATGATCTATTCCGCAAGCATAATATTGATACGGTGGTGAATTTTGCGGCGGAATCCCACGTGGACCGCAGCATTACGGAGCCGGAAATATTCTTAACAACGAATATTATCGGTACGCAGAATTTGCTGGATATTGCCAAATATCATTGGAAGACCCAGCCTAATGATAAGTATAGCCGGGAGTATGCTGCCGGCGTAAAGTTTTTGCAGGTATCCACCGATGAGGTGTATGGTGCTTTGGGGCAAATAGGGATGTTTACTGAATTGACTCCCCTGGCTCCCAACAGTCCCTATTCTGCATCGAAGGCTGGTGCAGACATGATTGTTCGCGCTTACCATGAAACTTTCGGCTTGCCGGTTAGCATTACACGCTGCTCCAATAATTATGGGCCTTATCAGTTTCCGGAGAAGCTGATTCCCTTGATGATTAATAATTGCCAGCAAGACAAAAGCCTGCCTGTCTATGGCGATGGAATGCAGGTAAGGGATTGGCTGCATGTCAGTGATCATTGCTCGGCGATTTATACGGTTCTCGAAAAAGGGCTGATAGGGGAAGTCTATAATATCGGCGGTAATAACGAGAAGGCTAATATTGAGATTGTTAAGCTGATTATTCAGACAATGGGCAAAGACGAGAGCCTGATCAGCTATGTACAGGACCGTCCCGGCCACGACCGTCGTTATGCCATTGATAATACTAAGATTACCACTGAGCTTGGCTGGAGCCCTAGCTATACCTTTGAGCAAGGAATAGCTGAAACTATTGAGTGGTACTTGAAGAACAGTCAGTGGATGGAGCAGGTGACCAACGGCAGCTATTTGGAATATTATGATAGGATGTATGCGGGGAAGTAAGGTTGTTGCTCGATATCCAAATAATTGATAAAAGGTTTTCAATGGAGACTTGAAGACAATAGGGGATTTGCTTAATATGGCAAATCCCCTCTATTATTTTCACCCAGAATATGCCATAATATAAGGAAGTTATTATTCACTAATTAGTGCTATGGCAAAACCAAAATGGTTGGTAAAATTTTTTCTATAAAAGTCGATGATTTGATATTGGGTTGAAAAGGTTTTACATGGATAAATAAATTTAAAGGAGAGAGAATAATGAAAAAACTAATGAAGCTAATCTCTGGATCATTAATTCTCGTTATGTTAATTTTTTTACTTGCGGGTTGTGGAGGTAATTCGCCTTCTGTCTCCCAAAATGACAATACGACAAATCCAACCGAAAATGCTCAAAAAACGCTAACATATTTAAGTTTTAGTGCAAATGAGCTAATGGAATTAATTGATTCAAGGCTTGCGAAAAATGATTATCCGGTTTTAGCAAAAGCTCCTTACAAAGAACAGGAATTATCTTTTGGGGAAAATGAAAGCCTTCTATGCAGAGAATACATTTTAGTTGATGGTATAAGAATGTACTTTGTATTTAATGCTGAAACAAACGAATTACATCAATTTATGTACCATGTGGATGGATATAAGCTTGAGAGAACGGATTTTGCCTTATGGAACGATTTGGAGTGGTTTTTACCCTATTTAATTGAATATGATAATTATAAAGAAATGGATATAGCGTTAAAATTATCCAATAAAGATGATGTATTTGAAACGGTCTTTCTCACCGAAGAAAGAGAATATCGTTATGTAAAAAATTATGCTATAGAAACTTTGTACGCATTCCCTTTATCGGCAGAAAAAATAGACGTTGAAAGTCTGGGGTTTAATGATATAGCCGCAATAGAAGTAGAAGATCCGTCAATCTATACAATAAATGGGATAGTAGATGCGTTAAATGAATGTTTAGCAAAAGAGGGCCTAATTACTTTTAATAATATGTATTCAGAGGAGCTATCAAAAATTGATGAAACTAAAGAGGGCTTTTATTTTAATGTAGGTAAAGGGATTGGTTGCTTCATTGAGGGCTCTCTGGAAACAAGGGAATTATCAAGAATCGTATATTCTGTAGACGTGATGGATGTAGATGACGATGGAATAAAACACTATGCTAATGCGGTTAACAATTTAATCTTGCTATATGATAGAGAACAGTATATGACAATAGCTGATATAGTTATACCAGATCTTAGACTAGATATTGTGCGTATGGCTCAAGGGCAAGTAATGGATTATTATTATCAAAAGAAAGATGGAAATATATTTTTCATGGTAGAGCGGCGAGAAAACAGCAGCCAGGATGAAGTGGAAGAGAAAAACACGGTATCAAATAATAAGGCAGAAGAGACAGAACAAAAAACTTCAACACAAAAAACATCTGAACCAAATCAAACACCGGATACTAATAAACCACAAAAGCCTCCGGTGGAGGCTTCTGCTAAAAAGCCAGATGTGAAAGAGCCCAACTCAATCTCAGAGACGTCGGATAGTGGATATGAAAATGCCTCAGAAACGGCCCTTAATACAGAAGATGAAACAGAAGCAACCACTGAGCCGGAACAGTCAAATAATCCACCCTCGCAACCCAGTGGTATAAAAATTACTGAGGGGGGATTATTTGCTCATATGGATGCAGCTGCCGGTTGGGGAAATAGCCCTAAATCAGAATATAAGAAGAGTTACGGTGATACCATCTACTTATATGCAAAAGCGAATGCTGCTGATCAGGATATTTTATGTAGGTGGACATTGCCTGGTGGAAAAATAAAGGAAAGCCAGCAATCTTCTAAAACAGTCCTTTGTTTTTATATAAGCACATCTCAATATGATCCTGGATTTGGAAATGTAACCCTCAGCCTTAAAAGTACTGGGGAAATATTAGAAACCTATTATTTTTCTATTGTGGAATGATAAAAAGCTTCACAAAAATTACCACGCCCACATCGCAACTGTTTTTTCTTCATAAGCTGCTTCCAAATCTTGCAGCTATCCCTGCGATTTTTTCCTCATAGCCTCCTTTGAAGAAAAGGCAGGTCCAGCTGTCAACACCGAAATAATCAGTTCCGCCGTTTTCCATCAATGCGGCGGCGCGGCAGCCGCCGTTGCAGTAAAACCGGTGTTTGCAGGCGGCGCATTCCGACTGATGGTCGAACAATTTGCTGACCGGCGCCGATATGCGTTCCAAATAAATCGAATCCCTCATTGCTTCGACAATGGTCATATTCTCAAGGCTTGGAAACTTGTCTTGTATGGGAAGGCCCGAAAGAGGGATACAGGGCAGCAGCCTTGCGCCCGCCGATATATACATCATATTCCTCGCACTCATGCATAAAGGCTCTTTAAGGCGCTTCCCTGTGTCTTTATACGACTTTTTGGCCGGGCAGCAATATTCGCGGCTGCCCTTTTTACACATGAAGAAGCCGCCAAGCTGTATTCCTATCGGCGAACCTGCCTTTAAATATTCGTCGATAAGCGTCAGGTAAGCGTCGTACAATTCTGCGGCGGTAAGATCGAGGTCACGGGATTCCTTCAGCCAGTTGCCGGAACCGGATGCGGGGTTGGTTTTCCACGAGCTTACACCCAGCTCCGCCAGAAGCCCCATAGTGTCGGCCATGGTCCCCACGCTGTTGCGGTGAAATGCCGATTCCACGCCCACGTCATAGCCCCGTGAACGCAGCAGTTTGATGGCATTTACGGCGATTCCTTCCGCACCGTCTATGCCCCGCAGCCAGTCGTGCCAGCCTACGCCGTCAAAGCTTAGTGAAAAAGAGGGCTTGATATTGCGTTTTTCAAGTCCCTCCAGCAGGCTTTCATTCACCAGCATACCGTTGGTATAGATTTGATTAATGACAATATCGCTGGCTCTAAGAGCATCGATAATTTCCCAAAGGTCGTCGCGCACAAGGGGCTCGCCTCCGGTCAGGTTTACCCTGGCAATACCTGCCTCCGCCAGCTGCTTTACGATATCAAGTGCGGCAGCAGTGGATATTTCTCCGTATTTAGCTTGTGGCGCCGACAAAAAGCAATGGCGGCACTGCATGTTGCATTTCCCTGTAATCGACCAGTGGGCAATGGCTATGAATTGGCAGGGGAAAAGCCTGTATTTTTGCCGCTGGCTAAGCTCAGGGCCTTTTTCGCATGGCGTAATTACGCCGTTATTCGCCGCACCTTCGATGACTTTTTTGTGCGCAGGCGAAAGTAATATACTATCGCAGTCAAAGCCGCCGTCACAGAATGACAGTGCCTGAAATTGTGTTTCATTCAAAAATTCGGTCATGCCGGAAGGGAAATGGCGGAGCGCATAAGGCGCTCCTTCCCACCCCCGCAGCCCAAAGTTTTCATG
Organism: Clostridiales bacterium; assembly: GCA_038562165.1. Classification (GTDB taxonomy): domain Bacteria; phylum Bacillota; class Peptococcia; order DRI-13; family UBA5745; genus WRMS01. The sequence continues at coordinate 94,529 of JBCFAO010000006.1, forward strand.
CAATTTATAATACAAAAGAAATCCCCCGTTTTCATTTAATCTTTGCCGGAACCCCCTACGAAACAAAAGCAGACGTTTCTTTCCGCATTAGCGCCTGAGCCTACACCGCCCGGATTACAGGTGCAATCAGCTGTGCGCTCGCCGTAGCCGACTACTGCGCAAAGGCAGTTAAGAAGCCCGCTGGTGCCGCTGCCGCCGATGGGGCAGATACATGAGGCTCCGCCTGCCACCGCTTCAAGCTCGTCGTCACTCAGTTCTTTGCTTTGCGCTTTGTTATACTCAGTAAGCTCCGCCGCCGTAAACGTAAAGCCTTCGGATTCTGCGAAAGCGGCAATGTCCTCAGCTATAGTTTTTTCATCCGGCGCAGGGTCCTTGTATTGGGCATTCAGAGCCTGGGCCCTGCTTTTTATTGCCTCGTCCTTTGACAAAGCAGCATAGAAATTCTTGATGTTTTCGTTCATAAATTTCTCCTTATTTTAGTAATGAAGTGGCCTGTTAGTGGCCTAATTTGAGTTATTAATAATCAATCTGGGTTATTAGTGACCAATTTGGCCGGCAATCAGTTTGCGTCAATCGGTGCCGCCGCCGCCTATAGGGCAGACGCAGACTGTTTTTTTTGTTTTGTTATCGCCAACACCGCCAACAACGCAAGCGCACATAAGGCCATTGCCGCCGCTGCCTACAAACACGCAGACGCAAGTAGCGCCGCCGGCCACCGCTTCAAGCTCGTCGTCGCTCAGTTCTTTACTCTGGGCTTTGTTGTACTCGGCAAGTTCCGCCGTCGTGAAGGAATACCCCTCTTGCGCCGCAAATGCGACAATTGCGGCAAAGGCTTCTGCTTCCTCGCCAGGTTTAGTGTCGTTCAAGACCTTTGCCCGCTCCTGCATCGCCTTGTCCTGGGCCAGCGCTTCGTAAAATTTCTTGATATTTTCCATGGCCTGTTCCCTCCTTAAATAAAATTTTTATTTACAATCCTGCCTAAAGCAGGTGTTTGCCTGTTCCGTGTTTTACCCCTCTAGTCTCTGCCGCTCCACTAATTGCGCAAATTTGCCCTTTTGAGCCATTAGCTCCTCATAGGTCCCCTCTTCGGCGATACTGCCCTTCTCCAGCATGATAATCCTATGGCAGCGGCGTATAGTGGACAGCCGATGGGCAATGACGATACGGGTGCATTTGAGCTTGTCCAGCGCCTGGGACACATGCTTCTGCGTAATGTTGTCTAAGGCGCTTGTGGCTTCATCGAGCATGAGAACCTTGGGCTTTGGCGCAATGGCCCGGGCGATCAGCAAACGCTGGCGCTGGCCCCCCGATATACCGCCGCCCCCCTCGGCTATCATGGTGTGCATCCCCATAGGCATGCTGCGGATGTCCTCGGCTATGCCTGCTGTTTCCGCCGCTTCCCAGGCCTGATCCTGGGTCAGCCAGGGTGCAGATACGGTTATGTTTTGAAAAATACTGCCTGACATCAATTTGCCGTTTTGGATAACGCAGCCGATATTTTTTCGCAGGGATTTCAAATCAATGGATTTTATATCGTGATTGTCGTAATAAACCGCACCCTTTTCCGGCGTTTCAAAGCCCAGCAGCAACCGCAGCAGCGTGGATTTCCCGCAGCCTGATGGGCCTACGATGGCCACATATTGCCCCTTTTTGATTTTCAGCGACAAATCGTTCAGCACCAGCGGCATATCCTCCGAATAACGGAAAGATACGTTATTGATTTCAATGGAACCGCTGAGGCGGGTGAAGATTTTTTTACCTGCGGCAATCTCCGGTTCGGCGGTCATCAGCGGTTTTGCCATGTCCAGGATGGGCTTGATGCCGGATACCGTGACGGCGATGCCGGTCAGCGACATGATCATGCCGGACACCATGCCATAGGACACGTTGAAGGCCATGTAGTCTGACACCGAAACCTTCGACGCTCCGGCGATGGCGAACAGAATCACCGTCCCGGCCAGCGAAACCGCACTGGCAATAACGGGGCCCATACGGACGAGCCAGGGCGGGGAATAGGTCAGCGCAGCCTTTGGCGCGTACAGCTTCGCCCATTTAGCGAAGGCTCTGCGTTCCGCCCCTGCCAGTTTGATTTTCTGTATACCCGTAAACAGTGAGTAAACCAGGCCGGATAGCTTGCCTTCGCCCTCCATTATTTTCCTCTGGGTTTTCATGGATACCAAGGTATAGGCCACTGTCACTGCGATATTCACGGTAATAATGACCAGGGCCGGAATAGCCAGCCTTGGGGCCAGCAACGCTATTTGGCCTATGTAGATGAGAGAAAACAATGAGGTCAGCCCCATCCCCAGAATCACCCGAAGCAATATGCCGCACAGGGAGTTTAGGCGTTCCAGCCTTTGCGCCACCTCTCCGGAACTATAATCCTTAAAGAAAGACGCCGGCAGCGACAAGAGCCGCCCCATGGTTGCGCTCTGCGTCGCTATTTCTATTTTGGTGTTGATTTTCGCCATAATCAGCGATTTCGTCATATTGAACAGCGTGGTTGAAACTGTAGCGCCCACAAGTAGTGTCGATATGGAAATAAGCTGAAGCAGCTTGCCCGATGCAATAACATTGCCAAAAAGCTGCTTGTAGCCATAAGGCGTCAGCATCCCCAGCAGGGTTACCGCCAGTGTCACGGCGGCAGCCATGACATAATCGGAGGCAGTCAGCGAGCGGGCCATAAAATAAAGCAAGTCTGCGATGTTCAGTTTTTTGGCGGGCAAAGGGTTATAAAAGCAGTATGCATCCACACCAATTCGTGAAGCGTTCTCCTGGGTCACCTTGACCGGCCTGCCCTGCTCATAATCGAAAAATGTATAGCCCGACATTTTACTTGGCAGGAGCGCAACTGCCCGGCCTTCTTTTGTCTGCCCCAGCAGCGGGCCATAACCGTCCTTATACCATGATCCCCTCAGTTCAACAGGGCGGCGCAGGATACCCGAAGGATGCAGAAAAAACTCAAGCTGGTCATCAATGTCCTTGATGTTTGCCGGCAGCTCGGCGGCTACCACATGGAAATAGTTAAGGATTTCCTCAATGGCGTTTTTTGCAGTTTCCCTGTCGGACATAAAACCTGCCGCCGGTTTCTTGGAGCCCATGACTGCATGAGCCAGCCCGGCAATAGATTCCTCAAATGCATCCAAGTCGTTTTCTATTCTTGCGGCAATTTGGTCACTGTATAATCCCATGGGCTCACCCCCTATTCCGTTGTGACCAGGCGGGTGTAATACCCGCCCTTGCCTGCAAGCTCGTCATGGCTGCCCCGTTCCACGACTTTACCCTTGTCCAGCACGATGATTTCGTCGCAGTCCCGGATGGTGGATAGGCGATGGGCAATAATCACGCAGGTTATGCCCCGCTGCCTTATGGCGCTTGTAACGTCAAACTCCGTCTTGGCGTCCAGCGCACTTGTAGCCTCATCCATAATGAGGATGGAGGGGTCGGCGGCCAGGGACCGGGCGATCTCAATGCGCTGCCGCTGTCCGCCGGAAAAATTCTTGCCGCCCTCTGTCAGCTTGTGCTTATACCCCTCCGGACGCTGTAGTATATCCTGATGCAGCCCTGCATCTCTGCAGGCGAGGATGGCTTCAAAATCCTCAATAGATTCGTCCCACAGCTTGACGTTTGCCGATACGGTATCCTCAAAAATCACAATGTCCTGGTCAACGACGGCCAACGAACTGGTGAACATATTCCGGTCGATATCCGCATAGGGCTTTCCGTCAAAAAGTATCTGCCCGGACCAGGGTTTATACAGTCCCGAAATGAGCTTTGCCAGCGTCGATTTGCCGCAGCCGCTTGAGCCGACGAAGGCTACGCTCTGTCCGGCTTTCAGCGTCATGCTGAAGGCCTCGATCAGCGGTGGTTCCAGCTTGCTGTATCCGAAGGTGACGTCTTTCATCTCAATGTTGCCCTGCAGCTTGTCGAAGTCATCCAGGTTATCGGGCAGCTCCGGAAGCACCACATCGGGGGCATAGTTCATCACGTCCTCAATGCGCTCCATCAAAATGCGCATTTGCTGCAAGCTCTGCGAAGCCTCGATCAGCGATTGGGCCGGTGCGGTAAAGGAGGCTAAATAGCTTTGAAAGGCCAGCAGCATACCGGCGGTAAACCTTCCTTGCATAATCAAGTACACGCCTGTGGCCAATATAGCGATGGACGTGAGGGAAGATATCAGTCCGGGGATTGCGCCTAAGTAAAGGTTTGCTTTGTTAAAGGCTATCTTCGCTGTGTTCACCGCAGCCTGGGTACCCGACCACTGCTCAAAGAAGCCGTTTTCCGCACCGGAGGATTTGATGGTTTCGATCATCTCTATGCCGCCTACGGTCAGGCCGGACAGCTTGCCCATATTGCGCATCTGCCCCCGCATGATGTTGACTCGCTTTTTGGAGATAATCTGCGCCATCAGCATATTCACCACGATGGAAAACAGGCCCAGTGCGGTCAAAATAAGGCTGTATCTGAGCATGATGATAAAATAGAGAAATACCAAAATAAAATTCAAAAACAATGGCGCCAGCTGGGACATCAGTGTTTCGGCGATTCCCTCGTTGGAGGACTGCCGCCCCGCAATGTCGCCGGCCATGCGCTGCGAGAAAAAACTCATGGGCAGCCGCAGCACATGCCACAGGAAAGATACGTTAGCAACGATTGCCAGCTTGCCCCGAATTTTCAAAAGATATAGCGTATTCAAAAAAGACATGGTGATGGAGGCGGCCGCCAGCGCCGCCATAGCGAAAATAACCGGAGCCAGCCACTCAGGGTTTTGGCCGGTCAGAACCCTGTCCATAAACATGCGGGACAGCGCAGGATTGATGACGCCGATGGCTGAGGTGAGTAAACCGGTCAGTACCACAAAGAGAAATGGTACAAGAGTTCCCTTTAAGCGGGCTTTGGCAAATTGAATAACGCTCTTGGGTTTGCCCTCGAGCTTGAAGGCCGCGGTTTTCTCAAAATGCAGATAAACGCCGGTATAGGACTTGTCAAAAACTTCTATCGGCACATGGATCTCACCGGCTGCGGGGTCGTTGATGTAAGCGTATTTGTCCGAAAAACCTTTCAGCACCACAAAATGATTGAAATTCCAGTGAATAATACAGGGGAATGCTGCGTTTTTGAGGTCATCGACCTCACTGCGATAGCCTTTGGCGATAAGGCCGTAACTCCTGGCCGCTATTAAAATGTTTTTCGCTTTTGAACCGTCCCGTGATACGCCGCAGTCTTCCCGCACCCGTTCAAGCGGCAGCCATTTGCCGTGGTAAGCGAGTATCATGGCAAGGCAGGCCGCACCGCACTCTAGCATCTCCATCTGCATGACGACGGGTACTCTGACCCGTTTTTTAGCCATCAGCCAACCTCCTTGCCTTAGGACAGCAGAAAATCAATCGGCCTTAATCCTTCGGGAGTAATCTCCGCAGTGCATCCCCAAAAGACAGCCGCCGCCAGCAGCACGGCGATAGCCCCCAGAATGAGCCAGAGGCTGGGCCTCGATACCTTGATATAGTCGTTCAGGCCCTCCGGTGAGGAGATTCTGTCGAGGCTGGTTTTTCTGAAAATATCCTGCTTTTCTTCCATGGAAATGCTCCTCAATAGTTCTTTACGACAGTTAAAATGTTCTGCCCCTTTTCACGGACATAATGCTGCTGATCGGTTAGCTTTTTGGCCATCATAATACCAAGGCCACCAATTTGACGTTCCGAGATAGGCGCACTTACATCGGGTTCGCCCAGCAGCAAAGGATTAAAGGGTTTGCCGCCGTCACAAAATTCCATAATTACCTGCCGCTGTTCCGTATCGTTTATGATACTCAAGCTGAAATTGCCCTGCCGCCCATCATAAGCATAATTGAACACATTCAATGACAATTCTTCCACGACCATGGCCAGATTATAGGCTAGCTTCGGGTTGCCGATGGGGGCGGTATGTTCTTCGATGAAGGCCATGACCGCAGCCATATTCTCAATGGCAACGGTGACCTCCAGCCTGTGTTTTTCCATAACCCCTCACTCCGTTTCCCGAATCTCAATGAAGTCAATCAAGCCGCACATATCCAGCACATCCTTGATATCATCATTTACATCCTCCATACAGATTGTCATGCCGGGGGCTATTTTTTGCTGCGCATAGATAATGGCGCGGATGCCTGCGCTTGAGATGTAGGTCAGTTCCTTGCAGGCAAAGACAATGGCCTCAACGTCTTTGCCTTTAAGTGCAGTGAGGGCGTCCATCAGCAACGGCGCCATGGAAAAATCCAGCTTGCTCGCAAGGGTTACGCAGGTTTCCTTTCCTTCTCTAATCGAAAATCCCATAACGGTTCCGTCCTTTCCTTTCTGAGCATTTAATTGATCAATAGCGCCAGCATGGTAACATCATCGAACTGCGGCGCTCCCTTGGCAAATGAATCAATATCCGCTTTGATTTTTGGCAATAGCTCCGGCGGAGTTAAATCAAGGGAAGCGTTCAGCGTATCCCGCAGGCGTTTTTCGCCGTACAACTCGCCGGCGGGGTTATTGGCCTCGGTCACGCCGTCTGTGTAAAGATATAGCATATCGCCCTTTTCAAGCTGCGTTTCAATCTGTGTGTAGGAAAGGCCGTCCATACCTCCCAAAACAAAGCCTTTTTTTGTTTTCAAATACTCATAAGTCCCGCCCGCTTTTTTTAGCAAAGGCGGGTTATGCCCCGCATTGACAAAGGTCATCAGCCCTGTGCTGATTTCCAAAATCCCCAGCCAGGCGGTAACGAACATAGCCGTTTCATTGCCCTCCCGAAGCTGCCTGTTCACATTTGCGAAAACATCTTGGGGTTCTTCTTTGGTGCGGGTGCGGTTGTTGATCAACGTTTTGGCTATGACCATAAACAGGGCGGCAGGTATGCTTTTGCCGGAGACGTCCGCAATAACGATGCCCAAATGGTCGTCGTCGATCAGGAAAAAGTCATAAAAATCTCCGCCAATCTCTTTGGCCGGCTGCATCGCAGCGTATATTTCAAATTCCTTGCGCCCGGGGAAGGCGGGAAATATGTTGGGCAGCATGTCCATTTGTATCTGCGTGGCAATATTCAGCTCGGTAGATATGCGTTGATTCTCGGCTGTGATTTTCGCAAGATTCTCTATATAGTCACGGAGCTTGCCGGTCATGGTATTAAATGAGTCTGCCAGTGTCTCAATTTCATCACCGCTTTTAATTTCAATGCGGTATTCCAAATTGCCCTCGCTTATATTCCCCGCTCCATCCGTAAGCAGTGCCAGGGGCTTTGTTATGGATTTGGCAACCCTTTTGGACACAAGAAGTGCCGAGATCAGTATGAATGCTGTCACCGTCAGCGAAACCAGTATTGCCGAGGATATCCTGCCGCCGAGATACTGACGAAAATGGTCGCCGGAATTGCGGGTTAATTCTTCGACTCGGCGTGCCGGCGCAATAATCTTTTGATAATCGATCAAAATGCCTGCTTTCCAGTTTGTCGTTGCTATTAGCGTGTATCCGGCCATGATTTCATCTTCATTGTATAAACTTGCATTTGTTGTGCTTGCCAGCATTTTTTGGGTTAAAACATCTCTTTGACTTTGATCGGTTATGTAATCGGCCAAGGTTTTACCGGGAACCGAGCTGATCAATTCCTTGCCGGACTCATCCAGAATGAAGGCATACTCAATGATCTCTATATCATTGGCTATCACAATATTGATAAGGGGCTCCGCCAATATGTCGCAGGCGACCACGCCTAAAACACGTCCATCACCGTCAAAAACAGGAGCGGAGCAGGTGATGTTTAATTCACCGGTGCGTGCGTCGGTGTATATAGGCGTCCAGCATACGCCGGATTGCCCGGCTGCCTGGGTGTACCATGTCCTTTGGCGCAGGTCTAATTCCCTGCTGACAAAATCAACAACATCCGTGCCATACATCACAAACCCGCTTTCGGAAGCGTAGTAATACATTCCTCCGTTTGGGTCTGATTCGGTGGCGGCATAGAGCAGATCAAGGGCCGACTGCAGGATTTGAAATTCCTCGTTTACGCTGTCGAATGAAACATCAGGCTGCATATAGATCATCCTATCGGTAATCCCGCTGTCCATGCTTGACATGGTTTTCACGCCGTTGTGATAGGTGCCGCGCAAATAATCCCCTATCACAAGTACCTGCTTTGTGACGGAGAGCAATTTGTTGTCGAGTATATCCGAATAATTTTGCGCAAAGGCAACGGCCATGTCCGCGTTAAACCCCGTCATGACGTGGATATTGGTTGCAATTAGCTGCTCCGATTGGTTAATATACACGCCGCTTACGTCGGCTTTGGCTTTGATAAGCTGATATAGTCCGGTAGCAGTGGACAGCAGCAACGAAAGGAGACTGAGCGCCAGAAATGCCATAAATAGCTTCATTCTGATTTTCACTTTTGTCCCCCCATTCCGACCTATTATCTTTAAAAAGTAAGATGATATGAGAATGAAAAATCAGAATTGATTTTTCATTTTAGCATGATAGAATATAAACAAATACTATGTTTACGTAGGGGTAAATAAGAAAATTTTTGTTTGAAGGGGTTTCAAGCGATGTCTCAACCTATTGAACAGTTTTTGCCCCCGCTTATTAATCCGTCAAAAGTGATAAAGCGTCCGGGGCTTATGGCGCAAATAACGGAATCAGCCATGCGCAGTATCCTTTTTATCCACGCTCCGGCCGGGTACGGTAAAACTACGGCTGCCGCACAATGGATAGGAAACAAAAAGGCTGCTTGGTTCTCCCTTGACGAATATTCCTCTATGCCTGCGAATTTTTATAGGGGAGTTCCGCTGGCCTTGTCAGCGCCAATACCCGACGATTTTGCCGGCCCGCCCTGGGAAATGATGATTCGTGCCTTACAGAATCTGAAAGAATGGCCCGCTGTTTTTGTAATAGACGATTTTCACCTTCTCGGTAATAGTGCGGCGGCAGCACTGCCCTTGATTCGTTCCAGAATGCCGGCAACTACAGCGGTTTTAATCCTCAGCCGCAACCCTCCGCCGGAGGCGTTAAGCGAAAGCATTATCAAAGGCACGGTAAAGCAGATAAGCGATTTGCGTTTTAGCAGCCAGGAAATCCGCCTGTTGTTTGATAAAAACGGCATCAACCTTTCTAAAAATGAAGCCGATCTGCTTTATCAGGGAACAGACGGCTGGGCGGCGGCTCTCACCGCTATGATCCTGTCGAACAGCAACGGCTATATGAGCATAATAAAAAAGGAAACGCTGAATCAATATTTAAGAGCCTGTGTATTTGATTGTTGGGTAGATTTTGAAGAATTAAAGAAATGCTCCATCTGCGATATTTTGAATCCCGAATTATGCGAAGCGATTACGGGGCGAGCCGATATTTGGGATATTATAACTGCGTTGGCCAATAAGACTGGATTAGTGTCCCGGCACGGCAATAACACCTATCGATTCCATTCGCTGCTAAAGGAATTTTTAGAATCGGAATTGAAGCTTGACGAGAAAATAGATAAACCGCTGCTATATAAAACAGCGGCTTATTGGTACAGGGAAAATGGCGAATGGCTGCATACGCTGGATATGGCCGCTAAAAGCGGCGATCATGACGCTATTGAAGAAATAGCGCGGGCTGCCAGCAAGAAACATGACAGCCTGGGCCTTGACGTCACCGAGTATATTCGTTTTGTGGAGAAGACATTTCTCTCGGTTCCTCTTCCGATCATCGAGAAATACCCGAGGCTTTCGGGTCACTGCTTCATGGCAGCGCTTTTATCCTATCCGGCTTCAGAAGCCTGTATGTGGGCCGATATTCTTAAAAAGCAGATGGAAAAAGGGCTGACCAACCCGTCGGATGCTATTTCTGCCGCCTTTCAAAGGGCTGTAGATCCCAGACATTCAAGTTGGTATGTGCCAAAGCAATTCAAGGGGATTCCTAATGTGTTGCCGAAAACGGCAAAAGGAACCAATATGGTTGCGATCAGCATTAATTTTCCCTTCTTTCACAAGGCGCAAAGGGATTATACCGATATATCCCATGAGTTACCGGAATATATAGCGGAGTTTACAGATCAACTTGAGCCGGTGGCCGGTTCAATCGTTAAGGTATTGGCGGCGTTGATTGAAGCGGGTGTGCTTTATGAGCGGGGGGAACTGCCGAAAGCGGAGGTTATCGCTGAAAGGCTTATCAAAAATATCGATGCGTTATCGCCGGAGCTTCGTTTTTGTGTGTATGTCCTATATGTTGAAATCCTGCGCATGCAAGGTAAAAGATTTGAGCCTCAAATCATCGGCGATATGATTGAAGATATGGGGGCCCATTATTTGTCGTCAAACTATGATGCTTTCACCACAAATATTCTGCTTGACAGCGGGGATGAATGCGCGGCGAGTAAATGGCTGGAGCGGCAAAATCCAATAGGCAGCGTTCAGCTATATAAAGTATACCGGCATCTTACTACCGCAAAGGCGATGATGGTAACGGGCAAATTATCTGCGGCTGAAAAACTGCTTGAGGAGATTGTTCAGTTTTCCTTGGATTACCGGCGTAATGCGGACTACATTGAGGCCCTTACCCTGCGGGCTATTTGCTTGTGGCGCATGAAGCGGGTGAAAGAGGCTGTGGAAATAATCACCGATGGGATAATCAAAGCAAAGGAATTACAGCTTACCATGCCCATCGTCAAGCAAGGGGCCGATATCCTGCCTGTTTTGCAAAAAATACTGAACAGATTAAAATACGGATATGACGCAGAGATACTTGACAAGGCTTTCGTGAATCTGTTGTTTATGAGGGCCCGGGAACTGTCAAAACATATGCCGGGGATGTCACAAAGCAAGGCGCAGCCGATAAAATTATCGCCGCGGCAATCGGAAGTCATGGGCTATTTGGTTCAAAACCTCACTTATCAGGAAATCAGCGAAAAAATGGGAGTGACGACAGCCGCAGTGGATTACCATATACGTATTCTGCATGAAAAATTCCAGGTGTCGAACACCAGCGGTTTACTGCAGAAGGCGCAGGAAATGGGGCTAATAAGCAGTTTGGTATGATGATTAACGAAAAAAGCAAAACCGGCAGTAAGCGCCAAATAACCCCCCGTGTAGAAAGTGTAGAGGATATCGTAGAAAATAAAGGTAGTTGAAAAAGTACAGGAGTAGTTTTTCAACTACCTTTAACGACTACAATAGGGGGTGTGTAAGTGGATACCCTAACACTGGCCAAAAACCAATACCGAGCCCAGCAATGGACTGGCTACATCCAAGAGCGTAAAGCCAGCGGAATGACCATAAACGCCTGGTGTGAACAAAAAGGTCTCAATCCCAGAAGTTATTATTATTGGCTGAGAAAGCTGCGTCAGGAAGTAAGTCAGGAACATCAGCAACAGATCGTTCCGGTAACCCTAACCCCGTCTCTTTGCCCGAAAGGAAAGACCGTTACCTTACAAGCCCAGGGGATCAGTATTTACTTGGAGGAAGGGGCTTGTCTGGCTACTGCCCAAGCCTTAGTGGCCGCCTTGCTTAACCCATGTTGAAGGAACTCACGCAAAACCGCCAGGTTTATCTGGTCACCGGCTACACCGATCTGCGTAAGTCCATTGACGGTCTCGCTGCGCTAATCCAAGGACAGCTTTTGCTGGACCCCTTCTCCCAAAGCCTTTACCTTTTCTGTGGCCGAAGGCGGGATCGTTTAAAAGCCCTGCTCTGGGAAGGGGATGGTTTTCTTCTCCTGTACA
>JBCFAO010000076.1:0-7550 GCA_038562165.1 Clostridiales bacterium
GGGAACTGGGCATTGCCGTAGCCAATGTGCCCAATTATTGCGCTTATGAGGTGGCGGATCATGCTATGGCCTTGATGCTGGCCGCCCTCCGCAATGTGGTTCACTATGAGCGGAAAGTCCGCCAGGGGATCTGGGACATCAATGACGCACCGCCCATGCGGCGGCTGGCCGGCCTTAAACTGGGCCTGCTGGGCTTTGGCTGCATTCCTCAAATGGTAGCCCAAAGGGCCAAGGGCTTTGAGATGGAGGTAATGGCCTACGATCCTTATCTGCCGGCGGAGGTGGCTGCTAAATTTGGCGTGCCCCTGGTGTCAATGGAGGAGATCCTGGAGAAATGCGATATTATTTCCTGCCATATTCCCTTGACTCCTGCTACGACGGGCATGATCAATAAAGAGCTCTTTGACCAAATGAAGCAGAAACCTTTGTTTATTAACACCTCCCGGGGCAAGGTCATTGCAGAACCGGATCTGGTGGAGGCCTTGAAGACGGGGCAAATCCGGGGTGCGGCTTTGGATGTGCTGAGGGACGAACCGCCTCATTTCAGCGACGAGATCTTTCAGCTTCCCAACGTGATCATCACGCCCCATGCCGCCTTCTTTTCCGAAGAGGCGTTAGAAGAAGTACGGCGGCGCTCCGCCATGAACGTAGTGAATTTCCTCCAGGGCAACCTTGAAAAAATCAGCTTTATTGTCAAGCCTTAATGAAGAATGAAGGGGGTATATCCATGAAAAAAATCTTCAGTTTAGTATTGGCTATAGTATTGGTCCTGTCTTTGGCCGCTTGCGGCGGCGGCTCCGGGCCTGCCGTCAATCCCACAACAGCTCCTGACGCTACCGCTGCCGGTACAGCAAGTCCGCCGGTGGCGGGACCGGTAAAAAAACTGGTAGCAGCCCATGTGTTGGATCAGACCCATCCTGTTCATCAGGGCTTTGTGGAAATGGACCGTCTTTTAAAAGAACTTAGCGGCGGGACCATGGCTTTGGATATCTTCCCCAGCTCGGCTCTGGGCGATGAAGAGCCTACCCTGGAAGCCATGAAAATGGGCGGGACCATTGATCTTTCAGCGCCTTCTGCCGCTCCGGTTTCCATTTATGCCAAGCAGTTTTTAGTCTGTGATTTCCCTTATAGCTTCCTGAATTATGATCAAGTCTGGAAGTTTTATGACGGCGAGTTTGGCGAATACCTCTACAATCAGCTTGAGGGCTCCGGCATTAAAGGGCTGGCCTGGTGGGACAATGGCTTTCGCAATCTGACCACCACCAACAAACCCATTAATTCCTTGGCGGATTTAAAAGGCATGAAAATCCGCACCATGTCCAGCCCCGTGCATATGGCTGCCATGAATGCTCTGGGCGCCGCCGCTACTCCCGTGCCTTTTGGCGAGTTATACAGCGCTCTGCAGCAGGGCGTGGCCGAAGGCCAGGAAAATCCGGTGGCCAATATTTTAGGCAATAAATTTTATGAGGTACAGAATTATCTCATGATGTCCCGGCATTTCTTTGATCCTTCTCCTTTGCTGATCAGCCAAAAAACCTGGGATTCCCTGACGCCGGAGCAGCAGGGCTGGGTCAAAGAGGCTGCCGTCAAAGCCGGTGAATATATGCGCCAGGTCAGCATCGACGAGGAAGCAGCCAAGCTGGAGCAGCTGGAAAATGAAGGCATGACCGTAATTCATTTCAGCGAGGAGCAGTTGAAAGCTTTCCAGGAGGCCACAAAAGAGGTCTATAAAGGTTTCATCAACGACGTAGGCCAGGATTGCATTGATCTTTACATGAAATGCATCGAAGAAGTGAAATAGGGTGACGGCCGGGGAAGGAGGGGTTTTTTTGAATGAAGAAGTCAGGGAAGCCGACATCTATGAAAAAGGTCCGGTAAATAAAATCATTAACAATATTGAAGGCTCTATCTGTTTAGTAGGCATGTTTGGCATGACGGTAGTGATTTTCATCCATGTCATATTCCGTTATGTATTCAACAGCCCCTTGCAATGGTCCGAGGAAGTATCCCGGTTTCTGACCATCTGGGTAACCTTCGGCGGCAGCTCCTACGCTTTCCGCAAAGGCGCCCACGTGGGTGTAACCGCTATTGTGGAGGCTATGCCCGCCCATTTAAAACGGGTAATCAATATCATCAGCAAAGTTATGGTTATTCTCTTTTTTATCGTTATTGGCTATTATGGCGCTGTCTTGACCTTTGAGCAAGCAGGCAAGCAGTCAATTGCCGCCAATGTTCCTTTGTGCATTCCTTTTTCGGCTATTCCTTTAGGTTCCTGCTTGGTTTTGATCCGTTTGCTGCAGGATTTTATTCAGGATTTAAAACCGGCAGCTTCCCGGCCGCCGGCTAAAGGAGGTACCCCATGATTGCTCTGGGCTTGACCGTTTTCGGATCCCTGCTGCTTTTTCTGGCCATGGGCATGCCTATTGCCGTAGCCATCGGCTGGGCTTCTCTGGTCTCCTTCCTCACTTCCGGCCTGCCCATTCACGCCATCGCCCAGCGCATGTATGCCGGTGTGGATAGCTTTACCCTTATGGCTATTCCCTTCTTTATGCTGGCCGGCGCTTTGATGGAGCTGGGGGGTATGTCCCGGCGGCTGGTACGGCTGGCCAATTCCATTGTCGGCAACGTAGCCGGCGGTCTGGCCCATGTCCAGGTCTTGGCTTCCTGCTTCTTTGCCGCCCTTTCCGGGTCGTCGCCGGCCACCACGGCAGCCATCGGCGGCGCCCTGATCCCGGAAATGAAAAAAGAAGGCTATCCGGCGGAGTTTTCTGCCGCCGTCCAGGCGGTGGCCGGTACGGTGGGAACCATCATTCCCCCCAGCATCCCTATGGTTCTTTATGGAGTCTCCGGCAATATCTCCATCGGCAAGCTTTTTGCCGCCGGCATGCTGCCCGGGGCCCTTTATGGCTTCGGTTTAATGGTGACCATTTACTTTATTTCCAAGAAACACGGCTACCGGAGTAAAAACTATCAGGCTTCTTCCCCCGGAGAGGTTTGGGCTGCATTTAAAGATGCCATCTGGGCTCTGCTGGTGCCCATCATTATCCTGGGCGGCATCTATAGCGGCATATTTACGCCTACGGAGGCCGGAGCCGTGGCGGCGGGATACGGCTTATTTGCCGGCTTGTTTATCTATAAGGAACTGACCATCAAAGGCTCCCTGGAAATATTCATCAAATCAGCGGTCAATACCTCCATGGTACTGTTGATCGTATCCACTGCCGGCGCCTTCTCCTGGCTGCTTAATATCAAAGGCATCGCCGCCGCCGTAGGAGCCTGGTTTGCCAGCATGTCCAGCGGCTCCACTGTCTTTATGCTGCTGAGTGTGGCCCTCCTCCTTTTCATGGGCTGCTTCATGGAAGCCTCCGCCAGCGTGCTGATGGTTACGCCGGTGCTGCTGCCGGTAGCCAAGACCTTTGGCATTGATCCCGTTTATTTTGGTACCGTACTGGTCATGACGCTGTCCTTAGGTATGGCCACGCCGCCGGTAGGCGAAAATCTCTATATTGCCGCCAGCATCGCCGGGGTTCCTTTTGAAAGGATATTAAAAAATGTCTGGCCTCTTATCGGAACTGCCATAGCCGTAATATTGATTGTGGTATTTATCCCCCAAATATCAATGTTTTTGCCGGGATTGTTTTTTGCTAAATAAAAAAAGCGGCTGATCATGCCGCATTAAGGAGGTAAATGGAGTGATAGGTGAAAAGGTGATCCTGCGAGCCATGATGAATCATAGCGAGGCCCATTACGCAGGAGATTTGGTGAATGGTTCCCGTATTCTGGACTTTTGGGGCGACGTCGGTACGGAACTGGCCATTCGTTTGCATGGCGACGAAAGTCTTTTTCTGGGCTATGATGACGTAAGGTTTACCGCGCCGGTATATGCCGGAGATTTCATGGAGTATGTGGGCTGGATTGAAAAGGCCGGCAATACTTCCCTGACCTGCCGGTTTGAGGCTTATAAATACATTTGGTTGACCAGGAATCCTGCTGAATCGATTTACGCCGCTGAAGTACTGAAAGAAAAAATTCTCTGTGCCAGCGGTGACGGTACTTTAGTCGTAAGAAAAGAATTTCAGCGGGGGCCCCAGGACCCGGCCTTTGCCAGATAGTTCAAAGTCCGTTAAGTCAGCAGTAAGTTAAATTATATTTTATTTAAGGAGGTCGAATAAAATGATTGGTGAGAAGGTAGTTTTACGGGTAAGAATGAGTGCCGGCGAGGCCCATTATGCAGGGGAACTGGTGAATGGCTCCCATATTCTGGACTTCTGGGGCGATGTAGGCACAGAGCTGGCCATTCGCTTGCATGGCGACGAAAGCCTCTTTCTGGGCTATGAAAACATTCGGTTTACCGCACCGGTATATGCCGGGGATTTCATGGAATATGTGGGCTGGATTGAAAAGGCCGGCAATACTTCTCTGACCTGCCAATTTGAGGCGTACAAATACATTCAATTAACCAGGAATCCCGCTGAGGCTAATTCCGCCGCCGAGGTGCTGAAAGAGAAAGTCCTCTGTGGCAGCGGCACAGGTACCCTAGTGGTGAAAAAAGAATATCAGAGGGGGGTTCAGGATCCGGCTTTTGCCAGATAACTTATTGGTTAAGAAAAGCTAAGGCATATTGGGCATAAAGGGCCGCCGCATCTTCCAGCATATCTTCGTCAATGTCAAAGCGGGGGTGGTGATGGGGATAGTCACTGCCCTTATCAGGATTGCCGCTGCCTATACCAACGTATAGCGCAGGGGCAATCCTTGCGTAATAAGAAAAGTCTTCGTTGCCGGCGCTGGGCGGATAGAGAATAAGCTTATCCTCAGGCCATAAAGCAAGAACGGCCAAACGGCCCAGGGCCGACAGCTTTGGATCATTGATCACCGCCGGACAGCCCGGGGATACCTCCACTTCCGCCTTTGCCCTGTATGCCTCGGCAGTACAGGAAAGGATCCGGGTGATTCCCCGGCGCAAATCCTCTTCCAGGGCCGGGTCAAAAAAGCGGCAGGTGCCTTCCAGAAAGGCTTCTTGGGCAATAATATTTTTGGCTGTGCCGGCATGGAAAGAACCTATGGTGACAACCACAGTTTTCTGGGGGTCCAGCTCCCGGCTGACCAGGGTTTGAAGATTCATTAAGGCAGCGGCCGCCGTCAGGGCGGCATCCACCGTTTGATGAGGCTGGCCGCCGTGGCCGCCCTTTCCTGTAATGCGGATAGCGATACCGGCGGAAGCTGCCATCCGGGGCCCCTCCTCCAGGGTAATCCGGCCCACAGGCAGATCGCTCTTTACATGCAGGCCGAAAAAGGCGGCACAGTCGTCTAAATGGCCCTTTGCCATCATGGCCAGGGCGCCGCTGGGCAAATGCTCCTCGGCAGGCTGGAAGATCAGCTTAACGGTGCCGGAAAATTGCTGCCTTAACTCTTGCAGAATTTTGGCTGCCGTTAACAAAGCGGCGCCGTGGGCGTCGTGGCCGCAGGCATGCATAATGCCGGGATTCCGGGAACTATAGGGCCCTTCATTTAGCTCCTGAATGGGCAGGGCGTCAATATCTGCCCGCAAGCCCATGGTTTTGCCGGGTTTTGCTCCTTGAATCACGGCAATGACCCCCGTTGGGGCCGGGCAGACATAAGGAATGCCCATGACTTCCAATTGTTCTTTAATATAAGCGGTTGTCTGAATTTCTTGGTGGCTAAGCTCCGGATATTGGTGAAAGCGCCGCCGGGTTGCAATGGTAAAGGACCGGTAAAGCTGGGCAAGCTGAAGTGGGGTTTTCATGAATTCATCACCTCGTAAACAGATTCCGGTATTTTTTTATATCGCACAGGCAATACGCCTCCTTAAACCCTTAATGATTTCAGTATAGCATCTTATGGCAGGCTTCTCCAGAATAAAACTCAGCAACCACATTAAGTCGCATATCAAAGAGAAAAAAATGAAAAGTCTGTGTTCCTATAATAGGAAAACCTTTCTAAAAAGCTTGACAATAAGGAATATTTCGGCTAGATTAGTAGTAGAGCTAGATCATATTATAAGGAGGCCAAATGAGATGATAGGTGAAAAAGTAACGTTAAGGGTTAGAATGAGTGCCGGCGAGGCTCATTATGCAGGGGAGCTGGTAAATGGTTCTCATATTCTTGATTTTTGGGGTGATGTAGGTACAGAGCTGGCCATCCGTTTGCATGGTGATGAAAGCCTGTTTTTAGGATATGAGAACATTAAGTTTACGGCGCCGGTATATGCCGGGGATTTCATGGAATATGTGGGTTGGATTGAGAAAGCCGGCAATACTTCTCTGACCTGCCAGTTTGAAGCTTATAAATGCATTCAATTAACCAGGAACCCTGCAGAAGCCAACTCCGCCGCCGAGGTACTGAAAGAAAAGGTCCTCTGCGCCACCGGTACCGGCACCTTAGTGGTGAAAAAAGACCTGCAGCGGGGTGCCCAGGATCCGGCTTTTGTCAGATAATTAATTTTCCATAGATATAAATGAATTTAATAAACGGCAAAGCGAGCTTTTAACAGCCTCTTTGTCGTTTTTTGGGAACGAGAATAATGGAGGAGGAAGCCCATGAACCGGACGGAAATTGAATTCGAGCGCTGCAAGGAATGCGGGTATTGTGTGGAATTCTGCCCCAAAGAAGTACTGGCCTTCGGCGACAAGGTCAACAAGAGGGGATATTATCCGCCGGCCCCGGTAAAGCAGGAGGCTTGTATTGCCTGCGGCATCTGTGCCCGGGTCTGCCCCGAAGGCGCCATCGAAGTCTATAAGGAAGTATAGGAGGAATCGACGTGGGAGAAAAAGTCTTTATGCAAGGCAATGCCGCCATGGCCGAATCGGCCATTCGGGCAGATTGCAAGTTTTTCTTTGGCTACCCCATCACCCCCTCCAGCGAGGTGCCGGAATATTATGCCCGGGCAGCCAAGGAGAGGCCGGAAGAAAATATTGTGTTTGTGCAAGGGGAGACGGAAGTAGCCGTATTCAATATGATCGCCGGCACCGCCGCCACGGGTAAACGGGTGATGACGGCTACCAGCGGACCGGGTTTCAGTCTGGGCCAGGAAGCCATGAGCTTCATGTCGGCGGCGGGACTGCCGGCGGTGGTGGTGGAAGTGATGCGCTCCGGCCCCGCCGACGGTGAGATCCTGGCGGCCCAGGGGGATTACTTCCAGGCCGTTAAAGGCGGCGGCCACGGGGATTACCGGGTGCTGGTCTTAGCCCCTTATTCCATTCAGGAGATGTGCGAGTTGATGCAGGAATGCTTCGACTTGGCGGAAAAGTACCGCAATCCCGTAATCTTATTAACGGATTCCTTGCTGGCCAAGATGCGGGAAGCCGTAGAGCTGCCCGGCAGAAAAACCTCCAGGGTGGATCAAAGCAATTGGACCATGACAGGCTGCGCCGGCAGAGAGCATCATGTGCTGACCACCTGCGGCGACGGAGCGGCCCAATGGGAAGCCTTTAACCTGAACCTGCAGGAGAAATACGCCAGGATCAAGGCCAATGAAGTCCGCTGGCAGTCTTACCAGGTGGAGGATGCGGATCTTGTGCTGGTGGCCTACG
>JBCFAO010000007.1:0-105283 GCA_038562165.1 Clostridiales bacterium
AACTCATTATACGGAAGTTCTATGGCCATGCACCATGTGTTACGGTGACAATGCACCATTTCTCCGGTCAACCTGCACCATTCTTCCGGTCAACCTGCACCTTTTTACCCGGCATATTCACTTTTGTTCTAAATAAAAGAACGTCAGTCCATTTCAACAGTAATGTATATTCACGTTCTCTTGCTTTGTCCACATCTTATTTCAAAAAAATTCTTTAAAATTCTCTATTCATTCTAATTTTTATATAAAAATGCAGACAAAAAAGGACAAAGTGTGTTTTAAAAACTCACTTTGTCCTTTTGTTTAGAAGAAAATTTTTTAATTTCTGTTTTTCAAATCCCTGCAAAGTTTTATTGGTGGGTTATAAACAACTCCTCCGTTTTCATGGCTACAAAAAAGATCAGCTTGCCTTCAAGGCTGAGGGGATTTATTCCTGTAATGCCGGTTATTTTCTTAAAGTAATTATTGATGGTATTTCTATGTACAAAGAGCTTGTTTGAGGTTTCTTTTATATTTGCCCCGCATTCTAAGTAGGTAGCTATGCAGGCGGCAAGCTCCGTATGAGATTCCCTATCATATTTTTTAAGCTTGCCCAGGCTATTGTTATATAAATCGGTAAGAAACTGGGGGTCTGATACATTGGTCAGCAATCTTTGGAAAATAAGCTGATCATAGACGATAACTGGTTGCTCAGGCTTTATGGCATTTTTTATGGTCAGCAACTGCTTGAAATTATCGGAAACCTTATGTATGCTGTCCTGCATATGACCTATATAAATGTACATTTTATTGCCTGAAAGCATATCCAGCATATTGTATTGAATATGCTGGATATATTTATTACAGGTATCCTCGTACTTATAAATAACGATAACGATAACCATATTTTCATACTGAAAGCACACGTATTTAAAATATGCCGATTGATGCTCCATAAACTCTCTGCACAGCATATTGATTCTGTTGATCACTATATTGATATCTTCTCGGTTCTTTACGCTGAAAATCAGGGGGCAGAAAAAATCATCGATTGATAAGTTGTACAAAGCGAGTTTTTTTATGTTTGACGATAAATCATCTGTGTCAAAGAGAATACTTCTCATATAATTGCCCAGGTTAGTAAATTTCTCTTCGTCGCGAATAATTAGCTCCGCTATGTCTTTTACAACGTCATTCATATAAAATTCACTGGACATGGTATATAACGGAAGATTCTTTTGATCACAATAGTCAATTATGCTCCCGGGTATTTCTCTTATATATTTTCCCGTATTGATAATAAGAGCCTTGGCGTTGGCTTTAGTCAGGCCGTTAATCAATCCCGTTAAAACACTTTCAATATCATCGTTAACATATTTCATCCCTGAGGTTATCACCAAACGTCCCTGTCTGCCGAATCTCTCCGTATCATAATCCTCCACTATTGAGACCCATTCTATATTTGTCTGCTCAATTCCGCCTGCTCCGGCTACCAGCTTTATGTTGTAGGATGGGGACAGAAGATTTATTAATTTTTTTACGCTTAAAGGCATTTATTGCCACCCCCTGTTAATCTTTAGGCCCAATTTAAATGTGCATTCAAACAAAAATTGTGCGACACTTCTCTATTTAAAAGAGCATTCCATCATTCTATAATGTCAGTATACAACTATAGTTAAAGGGGAGTACGTTATTATGAAGCTAATGCACACAAGACTTCCGGATTTTTACTCAAAAGCAGAGGCAGCCGCTAAAAAGCGTAACCCAGAAACAGAATTTTCCATAAGCGGCCTGGAGAATGTTAAGACGGCGAAGCTTGCTTCATTAAGGGTTGGCCGTGTCGAAGATGAAATAACAGAGATTACCGAAGACGAGGATATTAAAAAGGTTGAAGTTGTTCTTACTCCCGACAACCCGGAAACATTATATACCGTTGTCATAAAAGGGATTCAGGAGGACGGCACCTGCAAAAAGATCATTCTTGAAAACATGATGCTGTCAGCTCCTACAGTTGAAACTCATCTCTTTGGGGTGAAAGAAGTTATCGATCGCCGCAGTAATATGAAGAAATAATAACAGGAGGAAATAACGTGAAGCTAAAATATCGTATTGTACCACAGGGAGCTGCTGATGGGATAGTACCGTTAAACTGGGTTTTTATCGAAAAAAAAGATATTGAAGCTGCGGGGCTTACACCCCTTGAGGCATGCTTTGCCGTAGGCAAAGACCTTGGTGATGATTGCGCCGCCATTGATATTATGGATATGGAAGACGCTATCACGGTGACAAGCGACGGTATTGTGGCGCCGGGAGCCGTTATCGGCGTGGCTTCCGTTGATCACGGCCTGATCAATCCCTCCTATGGATACCTTAATATCAGTCCCCTGCCCTATTCCGATAAAATGATCGAGGAAGAACCCCACATGAGGTTATGGCTCACCGAGCCTTACAAGGGTAAAGCCCTTCATCGCGGTCCCAGCAAAGAGGACAGGGGCAACAGGGGCGCTAACAATGAAAATATGACAATGTCCGGCCGGATTGCCAACAACAACTGCGGTTCTGAAGTGATGAACATGGTTGAAATGACAGAGATACTTGCACCTTACTTTGGCATGTATCAAATCATGAATGACGGTGAGGTTATCATCGGTGTTGCCGGGCCCGAGGTCTCCGTGGGGATCGGTATGGTCGTAAGCGAACGCCACGGCAGAATTTTTGGCGGCGTCAACCTGGGCTCGTACAAGGCAGGTATGACGGCTCATAACTCCGGCGAATTCGCCAAAACAGTTAAGAGCGATTACCCCGCTATCTGCGCTCCCAAGCCGGTTCTTGCGGAATACACTCTCCGGGCCCTTGATATTGATCTTGTTGCCGGCAAAGACATCGGCTGCTCTCCTGCGGTACTTGCCCTTGCCAAAGCTTACGGAAAACCCATTGCCCTGGACAACATTGCGCCAAGAGCCTGGGTTGAGCTTGAAAGCGTTGGTATGACAAGAGAGAAGCTGGAAGCCCCCGCAGAGATCTTAAGCCGTGACGAAATCATCGCTAAAGCTGATGAAATCATCCCAGGTATGCCTGGGGCAAAGACGTATAAGGCTTCGGATATCTGCGAAATCAGATACGCCGAGGTTTAACAGGAGCTAATCCATACTTTACAGGGCAGATTGTTTCTGCCCTGTTTTTTGTATGCCAAAGCCTAACTTATCTGTTGATCATTTCACCTTTTTTTATAACAATCTCAGGATTTTTTATAGCCTCTGCGATATCGGCGGCAGGGTCTTTTTTTAACAGCAGCAAATCCGCCTGTTTGCCCTTTTCCACAGAGCCAACGTGTTCATCAATGCCCAGAGCCTTTGCTCCCCTCAGAGTTGAAGCATGGATCAGCTCCATAGAATCGGCGCCGTTTCTCTCCATAACATATAAATTTTCATAGTAGCTGGTCTTAAAATCCGCCGCTCTCCATCCCGCATCCGTACCTATTATATAGGGCACTCCCTTGCCGGCTTGAAACTTAAAGCTCTCTACGGTAAGCCGGTCATAATTTAAATTAGAATAGTAGCCGGCCTCTTCTTCTTCTGTGGCAATGCCCGCCTTAACAAGCTGGCCGAACATTGCAATAGCGCCTTTAACACAACAAATAGTATGATCTACATATATATTATTGTCAATAATTCTCTGAACAAGCTCTATGTCCAAATTGTTTTTTGAGCAATCGGCGCTGCAAAGTACGGTATGCTCAATGGTGTCCACAGCCAGCCGGGAAAGCTTTTCCGTCATTTCAACTGTGCAACTGTGTACGGCAATTTTCATGCCTCTTAAATGGGCTTCATCAATGGCTGCCTGCAATTCCTCATCACTAAACGTAGCGGTTTTGGTAACGCCAATGGTGCCGCCGTATGTCCCCATAACCTTGACAAAATCTGCGCCGGCTTTTTGCTGCTCCCGAATTTTTTTTCTGATCTCCCAGGGACCGTCAACTTCTCCGCCGGCGTAGTGGCAGTGGCCCCCCGTACAGGTAAGAGGAGCCCCGCAGCTTAAAATATCAGGCCCTGTAATATGTTGATTTTTTATGGCCTTCTTTACATTGATTGACGCATAGTTTAAGGTTCCGCAATCCCTTAAGGTGGTGATCCCCTGGGCAAGAGCCGTCATGGCATTTCTGAAGGCCATGATATTTATTTCGCCCTCTGTCCAATCTCTTACGATATATTCTCCAAAAACATTGCCCCAGGAATCGTTGCCCGGAAACATAAGATGGACATGACAATCGATCAATCCCGGCATCATATAATAGTCGGAATAGTCCATAAGGTCAACCTGGCTGTATCTATCGCTTTTCTTAAACTCCTCATCAGTCAATACATCCCTTATTTTCTCCCCGTCAATTACAGCTACGGCATTATCCAGGGCTGAGCCAATTTGGCCGCTATACAGCTTTTTCACCTTTATCGCTTTCATCTATAGACTCCGATCTAATAATACAATACGCAGGCCACCTTATGAGTCGGTGTAATCTGTACCTCATTTATTTTTTCTCCGACACATTCAGGCCTTGCATGGGGGCAACGGGGAGCAAAGCGGCAGCCGGGAGCGGGATTAACCGGACTTTTTACCTCGCCCCGAATGACCTCCGCTCTTTTCTGGCGCCTAAGCTCAGGAATAGGAATAGCGCTAAGCAAAGCCTTTGTATAGGGATGCAGGGGATTCTCGTATAATTCATCGGTATCCGCCTGCTCTATACACTCGCCCAGATACATAACCATGATGCTGTGACTAATATGCTTTACCACACTAAGATCGTGGGTAATAAACATATAGGACAGGTTATTCGTTTCCTGCAAATCCATCAGAAGATTGAGGATCTGGGCTTGAATGGAGACGTCAAGGGCAGAAACAGGTTCATCGCATACTACAAATTTGGGATCAAGGGCCAAAGCTCTTGCCACGCCGATCCTCTGTCTTCTGCCGCCGTCCAGCTCATGGGGATAAGCATTATAAAAGCGGAGGGCAAGACCAACCGTATTCATTATTTCCTTTACTTTATCATCTCTGGCCTTTTTGTTCGCTTCTGTTTTACATACTTTCATGGGCTCCGCTATAATCTGAGATACTGACATACGGGGGTTTATGGATGAATAGGGGTCCTGAAAAATCATCTGGGCGTTTTTACGAAAATTCTTAAGCTGCTTCTTATCAAATGTATTAATATCCTCGCCGTCAAAGAAAACCTTGCCTTCAGTGGAATCGATCAGGCGAATCATCGTTCTTCCCAAGGTCGATTTGCCGCAGCCGGATTCCCCCACGACGCCAAGGGTCTGTCCTGCAGGGATGCTGAGGTTTATGTCATCAACTGCGTGCAGCAAGCCGCCGGGGGTCTTAAAATACTTTTTTAAACCCTCTGTATAAATTAAGTCTTTCATGACCTTCCCCCCTCTTTTGACGCAAACAGATGACATTTTACCATATGCTCCCCACCGATCATCACAGAGGGAGGCTCCTCAGTTGTACAAATCTCCATACGGTGGGGGCAACGGGGATTAAATGTACATCCCTTTGGCAAATCAGCCGGATCAGGCATCAGACCATCAATAGGGCTAAGACGGCGGGTTTTAACCTTAAGGTTGGGTATTGAGGCAAAAAGGCCAACGGTATAAGGATGATGGACCTGCCCTTCAAAAATATCCTCAATCTTTCCCTTTTCAATGATTGAGCCGGCATACATTACCGCTACATCATCACAGATTTCGGCCACAATGCCAAGATCATGGGTAACAAGAATCATGGCGGTTTGCAGGCGCTCTTTAAGCTCATTCATCAGCTTCAAAACCTGGGCCTGAATGGTAACGTCAAGGGCTGTTGTGGGCTCGTCCGCCAACAAAAGCTTTGGCTCGCAGGCAAGGGCCATAGCAATCACAACCCTTTGCTTCATTCCCCCGGAAAACTGGTGGGGATAGTCATTTTTTCTTTCCTTCGGAAGGCCTACCAGATCAAGCATTTCTTCAACTCTGTTCTCAATTGCCTGGTCATCCTTATAAATTCCGTGATATTTGAGAACCTCGCCGATCTGCATGCCTATGGTATATACAGGATTAAGGCTTGATAAGGGGTCCTGGAAGATCATGGCAATATCATTGCCGCGGATTTTTCTCATCTCATCTTCAGACAATGCCAGAATATCCATACCGTCAAAAATAATCTCGCCTTTTGGGATCTCGCCGATTCTCTCCGGAAGAAGCCTCAGTATACTCAAACAGGTTGTTGTTTTTCCTGCGCCGGTTTCACCAACCAGCCCCAAGGTCCTGCCCCTGTCTAATGAAAGGGAAAGATCATTTACCGCATATACGGTATCTTCATCTGTGTTGTACTGCGCATATAAATCTTTTATCTCTAAGAGTTTTTCATTTTTCACAGCTCTTCTCCCCTTCTCACTAATTCTTCATCTTGGGATCCAAGGCGTCTCTCAGCCCGTCTCCGATAAGGGTTAGTGACATAACAGTAAGAACGATGGCAATACCCGGTGCATATACAAGATACGGATAGTTGATCATCTGTGCCTTTGCTTCTGAAAGCATGGCTCCCCATTCAGGGTTGGGCGGCTGTACCCCAAGACCAATAAAGCTCATTGAGGCAATAGAAATAATGCTTCGCGCCACAGATAAAGTGCCTTCAACGATCATGGGCCCTACCGCATTAGGAATAATATGCCTGAACATAATCCTGAAATCGCTGGTACCGCAGCTTATGGCAGCTTCTACAAATTCCTGATTTTTTATGGAGAGGACCGACGCTCTTACAATGCGGGACATTTTTGGCATTGTACTTATGCCGAGAGCAAGCATAAGATTAGGAATACTGTTGCCAAAGCCGGAAACCAGGGCGATAGCCAGGAGCGTTCCCGGTATAGCAAGAAACATATCACAAAAACGCATTAACACGTTATCCAATACACTGCCTTCATAATACCCGGAGAGAGAGCCGATAATGGTGCCGCCGCCAAGAGAAATACCCACAACACCAAGGCCGACAAACATAGACAGCCTGGAGCCCCAAAGTATCCGCTTAAAGATATCCCGTCCAAATTGGTCTGTGCCAAAAACATGCTGGCTGCTGGGGCCAAGAAACCGTTGGGAGATATTCTGGCTGATGATATCCCGTTCATAGTCAAGAACCAGCGGCGCCGCAAAGGCAATTACCACCAGTATTAAAAACATGATTAATCCAATAAAAGCCATTTTGTTTTTGCGGAATCTAAACCATATTGACGCCAATTGGCTTCTTCTTTTTATTATCCCGCCGGAGGTTTTATCTATATTAGCATTGATCCTAATCATTTGCCGTCACCGCCTTCTTCTTAACCGTAGCAAACTGCGCTCTAAGACGAGGGTCAATATACATATAGACTATATCTGTGGCAAGATTAATAAGTGATGATAATAATGCGACAAACATCACGCAGCCGATCACAACCGGCACATCCTTGAGCCTTATGGATTGGATCATCAGTGAGCCTATTCCCGGAATGCCGAAGATTTGCTCAATGATGATTGTACCGCCAAGCTGCCAGCCCATATTGACGCCAACAAGAGTTACGATGGGCATAAGAGCGTTTTTAAAGGTATGCTTAAATATAACGTCTTTTTCCGGAACACCCTTTGCTCTAGCCGTGCGAATATAGTCCATTCTCGATACTTCCAGCATAGACGACCGGGACATGCGTATGGTATTTGCCAAATAGTTTGCCGCTGCCGTAAAGCCCGGCAAAAGAAAATGTTTCCATGAGGTCGCCCCCGATATAGGGAGAATTCTTAACTTAACGGCGAATAAAATAATCAGCATTAGGCCGAGCCAAAAATCCGGCATAGACGTTAGTCCCAGCGTAATAGCGGTGATGATATTATCCGGAGCGGTATATTGCTTAATCGCTGACAAAATACCTAGAAGTACTCCAAGGACAGAGGAAATGGCAATAGCCGCAAATGCCAGCCTTAAAGTATAATGAAATCGTGTAAACACCTCGGTAAACACTGGATTTTTTGTCCGGTAGGATATCCCGAAATCACCGCGAAGAAGAATATTTCCTACATAATTGAAATAGCGTTCAAAAAAGCCTCCGTTTAAGCCCAGCTCTTCCCTAAGCATCTCAACAGCCTCAGGCTTTGAGCTATCGCCAAGAAGCAAGGTGGCGGCATCGCCGGGTGTAAGATTCATTATAGAAAAAAGGATAAAGGATATGCCCAATAATACAGGAATCAACATCAATAGTCTCTTTATAATAAACTTTGTCATGTACCATCGTCCTTTCGATACCGGCCTTATCTCAAAACACTTTAAACCTCCTATAAGTTTCTCGCCCTTCGCTGAGCAAAAAAAGATTAAGCGGGCAGGCAGTATTGCTGCCTGCCCGCTAAGATTATTGAAGTTTGCGGATTTAGCTGTATCAGTCTACTGCCAGTAATAGAAAGCGGGATTGTAATAACCGGCCGGAATCGGCTCAACACCCTTAAGGTCTTTATTGATAACCATGCTGTTGTAAGTCGTAAGAATCATCAGATACCAGACGTTCTCTTTATTCATTTCCGCCAACTGGGCATACAGCGCTTTGCGTTCATTATCATCGATAGAGGTACGGGCTTTGAGAAGAAGGGCATCAACCTCCGGGTTGTCCACCCCCGCAAAGTTCTGCATCTGTTTGCCAATGGTCTCACTGTGGAATTTGCCCCACATAACAGGATCCGCATCCGGGAAATCGCCCCATGTCATGTAGTAGCACATTTCATAGTTCATGTCTTCCTGAACCTCTTTAAGGTAAGGAGCACGTTCCATAATTTCGAGTTTACACCTTATGCCAACCTGGCGAAGCTGCTCCACAACGATCTGGGCGGGATTGGAATACCAGGAGTCAGAGGCAGTCTTAAAGCTTACGTCAATACCATTGGGGTAACCTGCCTCCGCCAGCTTTGCTTTAGCCATTTCCGGGTCATAGGGATAGGGCTCAAAACCCTCAACGAAGCCAAAGTAGCCAGGCGTAATCGGTCCGGGTGTAACTTCGCCGACGCCGTTCATACCGCCGTCAAGCATGTCCTGACGATTGATGGCATAGGCCACTGCTTCACGAAGGGCAAGGTTGTCAGCAAAGGGACCTTCTTTAAGGTTCATCGTTACAATATAGGTACCGGCTGACGGAGCATTAATAACCTCGAGACTGTCGTTAGCGAGGAAACGGGGACGGTCAGCGCTGTTCATCCCAATAAAGAAGTCAATCTCACCATTTTCAATCATCAGGCCGCCGGAAGTTTCATCGGATAAAAGCCTGATTTCAACCTTCTTAATTGCGGGAGCTCCTCTATGCCAGCCGTTGTTGGCTTCAAGGACCATCCTGTCACCGGTTGTCCAGCTGACAAGCTTGTAGGGGCCGGTGCCATTTTCCATCATCCCAAAGTTTTTGCCTTCAGCCTGGGATTTTTCGTAGGTGGCCTTAGAAATTATAGAGAAACCAGGGGTGGCAAGAATTTGCAAAATTGGTTTGTAGGGATAGGCAAGAGTAACCTTGATCTTATTATCCCCTATGTCTTCCCAGTTTTTAAGAATACTGGCGCCGCTGGAATTAAGCCCTTGCTTCGTCGCATAATCCAGCGAAAAAAGAACGTCCTCTACGGTTAGGGCTGTGCCATCGTGAAACTTAATATCATCACGAATATGGAAGGTAATCTCTGTGCCGTCCTCACTGAAATCCCAGGTGTCAGAGATTGACGGAACAATTGCCGATTGATCAGAAGGATCCTTTCCCACAATGGTGTCATGAAGTATAGCAACTACCATTTGAGCATTGGTTTTTGAATCGCCGCCGGGAGCAATGGTGTCAGGCTCCCTCGTATAGCCCATGATTAACGAATCTTTTGATGATTGGGTAGGTGTTTCTTGACCTTCAAACGCTACGATTTCCTCAGCATCATTGGCAGACGGTGTGGTGCCCCCGGTATTTGTATTTGGTGAACCGCAGGCAACCAAGCTAATAAGCATTACAGCAGATAGAGCCACCGAGATTAACCTTGTAAATCGATTCATGGAAATCCTCCTTTTAAAAATAGTGTTTGGATATTTGGCCATCCCCTAATGCAATCTTCTGATTATTCTAGTTCCGGCAAACTTATTGAGCATCCCACCTTTGATATGCCTTTTTACCATTCTTGTGAGGCGCGAGGTTACTTATTCATTTGCTTTTGACATTAACTATTTTTATTCCCCTATAAAATATCCTCAGCGCCCCAATTTGTTCCAAAAACACGAAACCCTTTCTAAATTGTATAACATCGTTTTAAAGATGTCAATTAGCAGTTTGACAGGAACCGGGACAAAACATGAATGTGGCACCCAGGACCGTCGCCGTGTTAATATACAGGTATGAGCAATGCCGTTGTCCGCCTAATGACATTTTCTTAAATAATTTGTGCTATTGCATATAAATTTGACGACTTGTGAATATTGAGTATAAAAGCTCCCGTTATTAAAATGTAGTTATCAATCTTTGGAATGGATAAGGCAGCGGTTCTGAATATTGCAACACAACCAACTTACAGGAGGGATTAAGCTATGATTGAATTGGCAAAATTTGATTATGAAGAACTGGTTAAACATCGGGGCACGAAGACAAAGGGTTTTCTGGAGGTGGCCTTAAAAGCTGATGGTTCTATGATGAAAATCCCTTACGTTATTGCTGTCGGAGCCGAGGAGGGACCTACGCTTCTGATGGACGGCGGCATTCATGGAGATGAGGTTGAAGGGGCAGACGCCATCGCCCGCGTATTCAAAGAAATTGACCCCCAAAAGCTTAAAGGTGTTTATCTTGGCGTACCTCATCTTAATCTTGAGGCCTACAGCATCGGCAAACGTGTGGCCAGCTCCATTGATTACACTGCGGCGGATATGAACCGTAATATGCCCGGTGATGATGTTAACGGAAATATCAGCTCAACTGTTTTGGCTAAGTACGTTAAAAGCTTTGTACGTCACGCAGATTATTGGTTAACCTTCCACAGCGGCGGCAATAAGCTTATGCTGGAACCTGTCGCCTGCTATACAACTCCTCATCTTGATAAAAAATTTGGCGACCTAACGCTTAAAATGGCAAGATGCTTCGCTACTCCCTTCATTTGGAGAAATGACCCGGGCACAACTATTGACGGAGATAAATCAATGCGGGCCATGTCCGACAGAAACGGCATCGCATACATTTGTCTTGAAATGGGCGGTAATGTAATGTTCGGAAAAGACAGGGAGGAAATGTATAGGCTTTGCCATGACGGTATTCTAAACCTGATGAACCTCATCAAAATGACCGACGGCCCCGCGCCGGTGTTCCGTGAGGATATTATTGATGTAACAGT
The DNA here is from genome assembly GCA_038562165.1 of Clostridiales bacterium. Classification (GTDB taxonomy): domain Bacteria; phylum Bacillota; class Peptococcia; order DRI-13; family UBA5745; genus WRMS01. The sequence goes on from JBCFAO010000007.1 coordinate 11,364, forward strand.
CGAATATCTGCATAATACCCATGGCGGCAAATACCATATGGTAAAATACATTGGTGAGACTGCCCAAAAAGGTGAAGTATTGGGTTATATTACCGATGTTTTCGGCGATAAGATTGATGAATGTATAGCTCCTTATGATGGTATTGTTGTGGGAACCTGGACGCCTCCTGTTATTCAGCCCAGAGAGTGGTGCTGCATTTACGGTAAGCTTGTCCAGGATTAAGTTTTATGCAGCTAACTGCTAATCTATTTTAGAACAAAAGACGGTTTCTGGCTTACGCCAGTTGCCGTCTTTTGTTCTTTTAACCGTTGCCGTTAATGAGACTTGCATTTAAATTCCATAAGTAATAATTGGGTCGCCCTCGCCAATGGCCAGAGAGGTGGCGATAAACAAGATCATGCTGTCAAAATCCGCATGATAGGTTTCAAGAATCTGGCCGAAAACATCTCTGATTTCCCCGATTTTCTGCCCTTTCTTGACCTTTTCTTTTATGCTGACAGCCGGATACCAGCAGCCGGTACAGGTGGAATCAAGGTAAACGGCCTTAGTAATCTCCATAGGCTCCTGATCCGGAGCCACTTCGCCGTCCTCGGTCAGCCCCTGGGCCCTCATCACCGTTAATATGTCTTTTTTATACAGCTCCACTTCCTGGGGACTCCACAGGCCTGAGGAACCCCGCTCGATCAAGAGGCAGGGCAAGCCCCGGATGGCGGCGGAATTATAGGCTCCTGTAGTGGCGCTGGATTTTACCATAAAATCCGACTTCAGCTTCACCGCCATAGCCCGGGAAGCCGCTGTCACTTCCGGGGAGGCTATGCCGGGATAATAAACGTAAGGCGGCAATTCTTCATGGATATCACCGCCGTGAAGATCTACGTAAAAGTCTGCTTGACCCTGCAGCTCCTGGGTTATAAACCAGGCGATCTGCTGAGATATGGTTCCTTCAGGGTCTCCGGGGAATTGGCGGTTGATATTTTTTCCGTCCAGGGGATTGATATAGGAAAGCTTGGCCTGGAAGGCCGGCGGATTCACTATAGGGACGATGATGATCTGTCCCTTTATCTCCTCCGGTCGTAATTCATTTGCCAAATCAATTGCCGCCTGGATACTGGGGTATTCGCCGCCGTGGATTCCCGCCGTAATTAAAAAAGTCTTTCCCTGGCCGGCGCCATTGATCAGGGTGGCCGGCATCCGGTAATCCGTACCCGTTACCGTAATAAAGCCTTGAACCTTCTCGCCGGGTTTAGCGCTCATCTCTCCTGCCCACAACTCTTGTTTGCTCATCAATTCACCTTCTCTTCATTAATCATTAATGCTGTGCTGTACCAACAGCATCAGAATAGGCGATATATTCTATTACTTAGAACATCGTTCTGTAAAAAGATTATATACTTCTTGAATTTATCTGTCAATATGCTTGCTCTAACAGCTCCTACGCCAAGCCTGTAAAGGACTTTCACCGCCTGGCCTATCGCCCATGCGGTCGCACCACAAAAAATGCCGCCAGGATCTCTCCTGACGGCGCCATAATTTTTCTTTGTGCCCATGTGGATTTTGCTTCTCTTTTAAGACAGGGGGTGTATATCCTTCCCCTGATAGCCCAGAATCTTTGATATTTTACCGCTGTATTCCTTCAAATATTCCAGGTTTTCTTTGATTTTTGTCTCATTGATCCGGGCATAAGGAGTGCTGACACTGAGGGCGGCAATAATATTGCCGGTATAATCTCTCAAGGGCATGGCCATGCAGTACAGGCCGATGCAAAACTCCTCGTTATCCACCGCATAGCCTTGTCTTCTTGTTTTTTCGATCTCCTTAATCAAATCATCCACGTTGGTAATGCTGTTGTGAGTCAGCTTTTTCAGCCTGCCTCTGTCTTTATCCATCATTGAGCGGATAGTCTCTTCCGGCATTTCGCTGATCAGAATTTTACCCAAAGCCGTAGCATGAAGAGCTTCATGCTCACCAGGCTGCAGGTTTACCCGCAGATTCTCGGCAGAACCTTCTATTTTGGATATGATCACAACCTCGCTGCCGCTGACCACTCCCACATTTACCGTTTCCTTTACCTTCTGGCTCAATTCGATCAAAAGGGTATTGTCCAGATTGTAAAGTTGGTTTTGCCGCGGCACCATCTGGCCGATATTGTACAGGGACCAGCCCAGACGATAACGGTTGGTTTCTTCATTCTTGTCAATAAAACCATAATACTTTAATGTTTCCAATATTCGATGAACCGTACTTTTACCTAAATCCAATTTGCGGCTGAGCTCGCTGATTCCTACACCTCGGTTGCTGCTGTCCTGGGATAACACTTCAATAATTTCCAAAGCTTTCATTACAGTCAGCACAGGGTATTTTGGCTTATCCATAAATAAGTCACTCCATGCTCTTTATTTTCTTTCTATCATAGCATTAATGGAATCAAAAAAGCAAGGGCATTTATACCATTTTTCTAATTATCGGAACGGACCCTTCGACAAAACCAATATTTCCAAGGATTCAAGAACGAAGGTTATTATCGCATCCTTCCTAACTAAACATTCAACGAGATGAGAAGGTCAAATTTTGGAGAAGAGGCAGCCCATTAAGCCGCTGCCCCTGATTGCAGGTTTGTACGAGGGCACTGAAGAAGTCGCTTCCCATCCAGCCGTGTGTACAAAAACGGCAAAGAAGCTTGCCCCGGCTCAAAGGGTCAAGCTTCTTTGCTTTATAGCAATCTTATCTGAGAGAGGGGTTATCTGGAAGAGGGTTATCTGAGAGACTCCTAGGCTTCTTTTACTTTGTCCAATTTCTCAATTGAAAACCCTGTATAGCCATAAATGGCGGAAATGATAGGCGTAATGTAGCAGAAAAAGGCAAAGGGAGCATAGGCAAAGGCGGACACGCCCAAGGTAGAGGCCATAAAGGCGCCGCAGTTGTTCCAGGGAATCAAAGGCGAGGTCACTGTACCGCCGTCTTCCAGAGCACGGGAAAGGTTTTTGGGATGCAGGCCCTTTTCAATATAACGCTGCTTGTACATATTGCCGGTGACCACGATGGAAAGATATTGGCTGGCCGTCAGGATATTAACAGCTATACAAGTAAGCAGGGTGGCCAGAATCAAGGAACCGGTGCTTTTGGCTGCCGCCAGAACTTTATCAATAATAGCGTCTAGCATGCCGGTTTTTTGAACAACGCCGCCAAAGGCCATGGCCACAAAGATCAGAGTGATGGTCCAGCCCATGCTGGACATGCCGCCGCTGGACAACAATTTGTCCACCATCTCGTTGCCGGTCTGGGAAGTATAACCGGAGAAGGAAACGTTTATCACCTCTCCCAAACCTGCTCCTTGCACAATCAACGCCAATACAGCTCCCAGAAAGGCGCCGGCAAACAAGCCCGGTATAGAAGGAACCTTCTTGACAACCATGGCGATAACCATAATCGGCGGTACCAAAAGGATAGGGTTAATCGTAAATTTATCGGCCAGCAAAGCCATGATTTCGTTAAGGCTGGTGGGATCAATAGAGTTGCTGCCATATTTAAAGCCCATAACGGTATAGAGAACTAAAGTAAGCAATATGCTGGGAACAGTGGTATAGACCATATGCTTAATATGCTCAAAGAGCTCAGAGCCTGCCACTGCCGGCGCCATATTCGTGGTATCGGACAAAGGCGACATTTTATCACCGAAATAAGAGCCGCTGATGATAGCTCCGGCTACCATGGGCAGGGGAATATTCATGGTTTGGCCGATACCCATTAAAGCGATACCCACGGTACCTACCGTACTCCAGGAAGCGCCGGTGGCCAGGCTTACGATAGCGCAAAGAACGCAGGCAATCAGTAAAAAGGCTTTGGGAGAAATAATCTTCAGGCCGTAATAAATCATTGTAGGCACTACGCCGGACAAAATCCAGGTACCGATTAAAGCTCCCACAATCAGCAAGATGGCTATGGCTTGTAAAGAGGAAGCCATGGTCTCCAGAATATATTTTTCAATATCATCCCACTTGTAGCCGGCCTTTACCGCTACCAAAGCGGCCACAGCAGTGGAAAATACGATGGGAATATGGGGGCCGGCGCCTAAAAGTCTTAAGGAAATAAAAAGACAGCCTACGAGAGTCACCAAAGGAATTAAGGCAAGGATCAATGGCATCTTCTTGCGCTCCGACATATAATTCTCTCCTTTTTATTTTGCAATGTTTAGTTGAATATTTCCAGGGCTTGCATAAAGTCCTTAATTAAATCATCGGCATTTTCAACGCCTACGGATACTCGGATCATACCCGGCGTGATACCTCTTTGCCGCCGGATATCATCAGGCACATTGTAATGGGATGAAGTAACGGGGTGGCTTAAAGAGGTTCGTATGCCTCCCAAAGTAGGAGCGTAATGGGCAAAATGCAATTCTTTCATGAAGCGGTCGATTTTTTCCATATCCTCGGCAACGGTAAAGCTCAGCATGGCGCTGCAGCCTTTATCGATGAACATGGCATCGGCCAATTGCCTTTGCGGATAATCCGGCAAACTGGGGTGGTTAACCTTGGTCACATGCTTACTGGCTTGCAAAGCTGCTGCCAGTTTGGCCGCCGTGGCCATCTGCTTGGGAACCCGCAGCTCCACCGTATGCAACCCCCGGTAAATCAGCCAGGAGCTGAAAGGGTCGCCGGGAGTGCCGCAGAGCATGGAAAAAGCTTTGATTTTGTCAATCAATTCTCCCCCGGCCGTAATGGAGCCGCCCATAGCATCGCTATGACCGTTGAGAAATTTGGTCAGGCTGTTCATCACCAGATCGGCGCCAAAGCCCAGGGGCCGGATAGCCAAAGGGGTAGTAAAGGTATTATCCACCATCAATAAGCCGCCGGCTGCATGGATCATGGCCGCCAAAGCCTTCAAGTCCGCCAGAGTCAATGTAGGGTTGCTGATCACCTCCGTATAAATCATTTTTGTTTCCGGCCGGATTGCCTTTTGAACTGCCGCAAGATCATTTAAATTCATAAACTCCACATTAACCGACATTTTTCCCATGACCTTGGTCATGGTTTCAAAGGTTTCTCCATAAATATCGGCATTGCAGATCACGTGATCTCCCGGCGCCAATAAAGCAATCAAGGTAGTTGTAATGGCTCCCATCCCGGAAGAAAAAATCAGGGAGCTTTCGCCGCCTTCCAGGTAGCTGATGGCCTGACCCAGTATCGTACGGTTAGGGTTGTTGGTTCTGATATAAGTATAGCCTTTTTGCTTCGTCACTTCCTGGACTTCGCTGAGGCTATCCATTACAAAGGCCGTGGTTAGAAAACAGGGCACTGTTTCCGGTTTAAAACCAAAGCCCGGTATATCGCTTCCCTCATATAAAATTTCCGACTCCCTTGTATATCCCGTTGCATCCTTCATAAGTTGTGTCAGCTCCTTTTCCACATTTCACGCTATTTCTGCGGTTCATTTGCTTGCGATTTGATCCTATCATTTTAGTTAACTATAAAGTCAACAGAGTCAAGGGCAGAAAACAGAAAATATTCTCTTAATTTTTACTGTTTTTTTAACTTACTCATCCCCTTACCTGAGTTTTTCTTCGTCTCAAGACCTCCTTTTTCCTCATGTTTCCAGGCCCGGACAGCTAACCTTATAGTTAACTGCAAGGCTTTTTCCACAAGTAAATCCTGTAAAACATTGAATTCCCCTATTTGCTGCGTTAAAATAAACTTGCTCAGAGCACACACTTTTTTAATGCAGGGAGGCTCATATGAAGGATCTATATTATATTGGCGAAGTCTCATCCCTTTTGGGCATCTCCTCCCAAACCCTCCGTTATTATGACAGGGTGGGTCTGGTTCAGCCGGCTGTCATCAACGAACAAACAGGCTACCGCCAGTACACTTACGATCAGATCCATTTCATTGAGCGGATCAAATACCTTCAGAATCTGGGTCTCAGCCTGACGGATATTCAGAGGGCTTTGGCCAGCTCCAACCCTAAAGACCTGGTGCGGGTTTTACATGACCAAAAGCAGGTTTTACAGCAGAAGATAAAAAAACTGCAGGAAATTGAAAATTGTATTGATTGGTATGTGGAATATTATCAGCATATCGAAAAAAACCACTATCCCAATATTCCGTTTAAGGTGCGGGAACCGGAGCGCCATATGCTGGCCGCCCCCTTTTTTCCCGGGGATTCCACCTACGGCTCTGCCGGCTACCGCCTTACCAAAGAAAAAAGCAAAAAAGAGTTTGAAGAAGTCTCTTTTTTGCGCCAGGTCGGTTATATTTTAGATTTCCAGGAGCTCTTAGATGGCAATATCCGGCCTCAAGCCTACTTTGTCTATTTGAAAGACAAGCCTGAACTGGATCATTCCTTCATCCGCAGCATTCCTGCCGGCGAATACCTGTGCTTTCGGGGCAAAATTCTTACGGAGGATTTTGATCCTGGTTATATCCGCAAATTTTTTGGCAATAAAGAAGACAACAAGACGGCCAATGATAACCGTCTTGTCGTTGCCAACGAATATGAAGATAATTTCCATCAATTTATGGAGTGTGTATACGAAATTCAAATATTGCTGTGATTGCCTTTGCCCTGATACTCTTCTCTGCCCGTCTCATAAAGATTATTGCCCAGGCTGTCAATGGCCACAATGACCGGAAAATCCTTCACCTCTAAGCGGTGAATGGCTTCCGTGCCCAAATCTTCATAGGCGATAATTTCCTGGGAAATAATGGATTTGGCAATGACCACAGCCGCTCCCCCCGTAGCCGCAAAATACACCGCATGATGGGCTTTCATGGCTTCAATTACCGCCGGTCCCCGAAGGCCTTTGCCGATCATGCCGGTCAACCCCTTTTCAATCAACAAAGGAGCATAGCGGTCCATCCGGTAGCTGCTGGTAGGTCCGACGGACCCAATAGCCCTGCCCGGCGGGGCCGGCGCCGGCCCTACATAATAAATAATTTGATTGCGGATATCCAGCGGCAATTCTTTACCCTCTTCCAAAAGGGCGGCCAGTCTTTTGTGGGCTGCATCCCTGCCGGTATAAATGGTACCGCTGATCAATACCCGGTCGCCGGCCCGCAGCCCGGCGGCCACGTCCTTGGTCAGCGGTGTTTGTATTCTTTTGACCTCTGCCACAGTAACCTCTCCCTTCCTCATATTTCTATAGTATCGTGGCGCACCGCATGGCAGCAGATATTTACCGCCACCGGCAAGCCGGCAATATGGGTGGGATACCAATCGATATGCACCGCCAAGGCGGTGGTCAGGCCCCCTAAACCGCCGGGGCCGATACCCGTCTCATTAATCAGCTCCATGGCTTTTTTCTCTAAAGCCTGGTAGCGGGGATCAGGATTTGGGGACCCCAGATGACGCATGGTGGCTTTTTTGGCTAATTGGGCAGCCTTGTCCATAGTGCCTCCCACGCATACTCCCACCACCAGGGGCGGGCAAGGATTGGGTCCGGCCAAAGATACCGTTTCAACGATAAAATCCAACACGCCCTGTTGGCCCTCGGCGGGGGTCAGCATTTTGAGCCGGCTCATGTTTTCGCTGCCAAAGCCTTTAGCCGTGGCCGCCAGCTTGATGCTATAGCCGGGTACAATGTCCGTATAAATTACCGCCGGCGTATTGTCCTGGGTATTTTTGCGGTCAAACAAGGGATCGGATACCACAGATTTGCGCAAGTAGCCTTCGCCATAAGCTTCCCTCACTCCCTGATTGACGGCTGCCTGGAAATCGCCGCCGGCAATATGAACCTCCTGGCCTATTTCCGCAAAGACTACGGCCATACCGGTATCCTGGCAAACAGCCATCCGCTCTTTGGCCGCCAATGTATCATTCTCAATAATTTCCTCCAATATCGCCTTACCGATAGGCGATATTTCTTTGTCTTTGCCTTCTTTAAGGCTGCACAATACGTCGCCGCCAATCTCATAGCTGATCTTCAGAAAAAGCTCCTTTACCTTTTCCGTAATCAGAGCCGCTCCGATCTCCCGCATAAACGTCACCATCCTTTGCTTTATCCCTTATACGACGATAATATCACGGACTTTTGCCGCAAGCAACGGCTAATCAGTTTTCAGACAGTAATGCTTAGCGCTCAAGATGGCCGAGCATTTTCTTTAAAGAGGAGCTTTCCTGCATTTGTTCAAAATATTCAACACCCAGCGGGGTAATCCGGGCGCCCATTCTGCCTTTGCCTTGTATAGCCAGCTGGTAACGGCAAAGCACCCCGATGATTTTTCGGATTTCCACCTCGCTCATCTGATATTTTTCCTTCCGTATATCCTGAAAAATGGTCAAACGTCCTACGCCCTGACCACAGCTTTTAACAAGGGCTTTCATCACCAGGTAATAGTAAAATTCCCGCCCCGCAATTTCATTGCGGAATTGCCTCATGGCCCCCTTCTGACTTTGGTCTGAAGACAAACCGGAGCTTTCCGCCGGATTAAAAGAGGCACAATCCTGCATCAGCCTGGCAGTAAAGGAAGCTTTCGCCGCAAAAGTATTGGATCCGGTATTAAGCAGGTTTTCCAGGTCTTCAACCTCCAGATGAAACATATCCAATGCGGCCAGATGCTCAACCTTGTTTTTCAACTCTCTTACATTACCGTACCAAGGATAAGCCAGGAGCTTGCTTTCCGCCTGAGGCGACAGGGTGAAGGTGAAGCCCTGCAATTTCGCAAAATGATGGAATAGGGGAAGAATATCCTCCGGACGATGGCGTAAAGGTATGAGCTCCAGAGGAATAACATTTAGGCGATAGTAAAGATCCTTGCGGAAGGCGCCTTTATCGATCATATCCAAAAGGTTTTGGTTGGTGGCAGCAACCATGCGGATATCAACAGGATATACGGAGCCGCCGCCGATTCTGCGGATTTCCCGTTCTTCCAGCACCCGCAGAATGCGGCTTTGCAGATATAGGTCCATATCGCCGATTTCATCCAAAAAGAAGGTGCCGGTGGAGGCAAGCTCAAATAAACCGGCTTTACCGCTTTTTTTAGCGCCGGTAAATGCTCCTTCTTCGTATCCGAATAATTCGCTTTCAAGAAGGTTCACCGGCAGGGCGGAACAGTTTACAGCCACAAAAGGGCCATTTTTTCTATCGGAAGCATTGTGAATAGCCTGAGCCAGAATTTCCTTTCCTGTTCCGCTCTCACCGGTTATCAGAATCGTGGCAGCGGATTTAGCATACTTTTCTGCCATAAACTTTAAGTTCAGCATATCAGGATTTAGCGCAATAACATCCTCAAAAGTCCTTTTAGCGATATGGCCCTTTTTCAATACATATTGTTGCAGAACAAATTGCCGTTTTTCCTCTTCTGCAAAATGGCTGATCTCAATAATTGCGCCGCAAAAGGCCCCATTAGCGCTGATAGGAATAATCCGAAGAGAAACGGTAATGCCGCCGATTTTAATAAGCTTTATACCGGTATCATGGCTTATTTTCCGGATATCCCTCGTCAACTGGCATGGCAGCACCTGACTAATATGCTTTCCTATAGTATTTTCACGATTTCCAATAATGTTAGCCGCTTTTTCATTACAGTTCTGAAGCAAGCCTGTCTGGTCAACAACAACAATACCTTTGTCAAGATTATCTGACAGGGAGAAAAAAGCCTTGCTGGTGGCTGTGGTACGCTCCAGCAAATAAGATAAGCTATTTTTTGAAGTGCAAACATTGTCCATATATTGAATAATGGGTTCACTTTCAAGCAAATACTCTAAGCCCGTCCGGATTGCAATCTCGGAAAGAGAATGGGGGTCAATAACCCGGTTTCCTATATTAATAACGGTCTCAATGTAACTGGGGACTAATTCGGGTTCACCCGGAGTAACGGCAACGCTAGGCTGCTCTTCATTGGTGATGGTAATGCTGTCAGGGCTATAAGGATAATATTCCAGATGATTCAATCCAAGATCCATAAATTTAGATATGGTTTCAATTACCGCATTGTTCGTATCATTAACTACCAGCACCCGGGTGCCGACAGGAATTGTCCGCAGCATTTCGTATTGCTGGAGTGTGATAGTAGAAGAAATGGTAACAGTCGGAGTGGACAAGTCAAAAAAGCGGTAAGAAGAATAGTAAATTATTGGTTCCGATATTAAAATCAGGTCTGCAATTACGGGTTTACTTATTATGTTTTTATCGCTGTTATATTCGATAATCTCGATTTTTTCGGAAAAAAGTGAAGATAGCATGTTATGCAGATAAGAGCTCCAATTGGAGAAACCGGATATAATCGCAATTCTTGGACGCATAATTTCTCTCCCATCTAAATCCAACAAAATCCTGATATGTATATTTAAAACCTATTATACTCGTCAAAGTTAGGGCTTGGCAAGAAAACATCCCTTATCATAACAAAAATAAAGCAAGAAATTTGCCGTATTTTTGTGTTCTTGTATTTAGAAAGCTATTCTGGAATTATTGACAAAGTGAAATATTTTCGTTAAATTAAAGATAACGATGTATTTCATCTTCACTAGATTTAGAAAAAGATTTTATGCAATCAGAGAACATCGGCAAATTGGCCTGAAAATTGCTAATCAAATCAGTTTAAATCTAATATCTAAATTTAGGAGGTAATGTAAATGCATCATGTCACGGACAAAGATGGTCTTCACCGGGAAACTCTGATTTTGGGTGAAGGTGCAGTCCTCTGCGACCGCCGGTTGGACACACCGATTAATCCTCCCGTCTATCTGTCCACCGCTTTTTGTGTAGACACCCTGGACGAGCTTCAGGAGCTGCACAAGGCCCAGGGTTACAGCTATATCCGCACCCGCAATCCAAACCGCAACATGCTTAGCGAGATGATTTCCTATCTGGAGGGCGGTGAGCAGAGCCTGGTTTTTTCCTCCGGTATGGCCGCCATCACCACTGCCATCTCTGCTCATGTGAAAGCCGGCGACCATATTCTGGCCGATGACACCCTGTATGGCGAGACTATGCAGTTTATTGAAGACGTAATGCCCTCTTACGGTGTTGAGATAACCATGACGGACTTCACCAACATTGAAAACGTGAAGGCTAACATTCGTCCTAATACCAAGGTGGTTTTCAGCGAAGTCGTCACCAACCCTACCATTAAAGTTATCGATGTAGCCGCCGTGGCGGAAATCGCCCATAGCGCCGGCGCCTGTTATATTGTTGACAATACCTTTACCACTTCCTTCGTGATCAAGCCCCTGGATCTGGGCGCCGACATAGCAGTCAACAGCCTGACCAAGTTTGCCAACGGCCACAGCGACGTCTGCGCCGGCGCTGCCACCGGTAATGCTAAAGCCATGGACAGAATTTGGCAGCGGCAAAAGCTGGCAGGCGGCATCCTGGATCCTTTCAGCGCTTATCTGTGCCAGCGGGGCATGCGCACCATGGACGTCCGCCTGGAGCGCCAGTGTAAAAACGCCGCCGCTCTGGCCAAGGCCCTGGAATCCTGCCCTTATGTGGAAAAAGTTCTCCATCCCAGCCTGGCCAGCCACCCTCAAAAGGCAACGGCTCTCAAGCAGTTTAAGGGCGACGTCTGCGGCGCTATGCTCTCCTTCTACATGCCTGAGAATTGGCAAAAGATTAATGAGTTCATGACTAAGCTGCGGGTGCCCCACTACGCCATGACTCTGGGGGGCTACCGCACGTCTTTATCTTATCCCATCATCTCCTCTCACTCCGGCGTGTCCAAGGAAGAACGGGAAGCTTTGGGCATTACCGATGGTTTGATGCGCATCTCCGTCGGTATGGAAAACACCGAGGATCTGGTCAACGACTTCCTGCAAGCCTTGAATGTATTTGGCAGATAATTCCGACATTGTTTCCCTACAGCTTAGTAAAGCTGTAAATATATTATGGTTAGGAGAGAAGGATTTATGAAAAAGTTTGTCTCTTTATCCCTGACACTGGCAATGTTACTCAGTCTTATCATTTTTGGTCTGGCCGGCTGCGGCGGCAGCACCGGCACCAGCGGCGGTACCGAAGCCACTGCCCCTGCCGGCGGCGGCGAGACCCAACAAAGCGGTTTCTCCTTTGATACCGGCGATCCCGATACCCTGAAGGTTATCCAAAACTTTGACCCTGAGGTATTCCAGCCCGGCAACAACGACGAGCAAGGCTACAACCGTATTGTCCGCCAGATCTATGAGACCTTGTTTATGATGACTCCCGAAGGTGAAGTTACCCCCTGGCTGGCTACCGGCTACAGCTGGGAAACACCCACCCGTATGGTCATTACCCTCCGTGACGACGTAAAGTTCAGCGACGGTTCTGATTTCACTGCCGAAGACGTAGCCTGGACCATCAACTATGCCAAGGAAATTTCCCTTCCCAATTCTCACTATAACGTCATCACCGATGCCGAGGTAGTTGATCCCTACACCGTTGCCCTTAACCTGAAAGAACCCTGTATGACTCTGGCTGCCCACTTGTGCAACAGCCAATGCACCATCGGCTCCAAGAAAGCCTTTGAAGAAGGCAAAGGCGACTGGATGAGCGCCTCCGTTGTGGGCACCGGCCCCTACAAGCTGGTTAAATATACCCCCGGCGACATGGTCCAGCTTACTGCCAATGAACACTACTGGCGCCAGGGCGAACCCAAAGTCAAAAACATCGATATGCGGATAGTCAAGAGCAATGAGTCTGCCGCCACCGAAGCCAAAACCTTAAACTACGATATCGTTATCGGCGCCAACACCCGGGAGTTTGCCGCTATCGACGCCATTGACGGCGTTCACATGAATGAGCATATGTGCGCCAACACCACCTATCTGCTGCTGAATACCGCCAAGGCGCCTATGGACAATATAAAGGTTCGCGAGGCCTTTGCCCGGGCCGTCAACGTGGCGGCTACCGTCAAACTGACTTACGGCGATTTCGGCCAGCCCGCCTCCGCTTTGGTTGCTCCCAACATTCTGGGCCGCAATGAAGCCACCTATCAGAAATATTACGGTGCCGGCCATGATGTGGAGACTGCCAAAAAATTGCTGGCGGAAGCCGGTTTCCCCAATGGCGTTGATCTGGAAATCACCGTGGAAAGCACCGACACTCAGCGCTGCGACATGGCCGAAGCTATCCAGGCTCAAGTTGCCGCCGCCGGCATCAACCTGAAGGTCAACAAGATGGAATCCGCCCCCATGCGGGAATACCTGGGCCGGGGCAACCATCAGATCTGCATCTACGGCTTTACTTCCTTGACCATGGAAGCCGACGGTTTCCTGGCTCAGCTCCAGCCCGGCTCCGCCGCCCTGGCCCGTATCGGCTACGACAACCAGAACTTCTTCAAAAAGTACTCCGAAGGCGCCGCCACTGAAGATATCACTGCCCGGGGCAAAATCTGGGAAGAGTGCTGTGAAATGCTGATGCAGGACTACACCATGATCCCCGTGTGGCATAAGGCTCTGGGCGCTGCCGTCAGAGACAATGTGGAAGGCTTCTATTGGGCTACCGACTACGAACAGGTTTACTACCAATTCATAAGCAAATAATACGTACGGAAAACAATATCGCAACTTATTTTGGAAGCATTTGAGACGAAAGATGGGGAAAGTAAATATTTACTCTTCCCCATCTTCATCGCCTTTCACAGGGAACCTTGGATTTCCTATTCTAGCCTAAAATAGGAGAAAGGATGAAATCGCTTTGATTTCATTTTTACTAATATGCTTCGCTATATAATCAAACGTTTAATTTACATGGTTATTACGCTGCTGGCCACTGTGGTTTTCCTGTTTACCTTGATGGAGTTTGTACCCGGCGATCCCGCTTTGGTAGTTTTGGGCGAAGGGGCCACAGAGGAAAACATCGTGGCCATTCACAAGGAATTAAAACTGGACGACCCCTATATTGTCCGGCTGACCAGATATATCGGCAATCTGATTCAGGGGGATATGGGCAATTCTTATAAAACCCGGCAGCCTATTGCGCCTGCCCTGTTTGCCCGTCTGCCCCTGACGATGACGATTGCGGTCTGGGGTATTATTGTGGGTACGATCATCGGCCTGATCGCCGGCGTGGTATCGGCGGTCAAACAATATTCCCTGTTTGACCGGATTCTGACCTTTATCTCCCTGTTTGGCGCCTCCGCCCCATCTTTTTGGCTGGCCATGCTCTTCGTCCTGATCTTCACCTTGAAGCTGGGCTGGCTGCCGGCCACCGGCAGCTATACGCTTAAACACTGGATTTTACCTGTTGCCACCATCGGCCTGCAGGCCAGCGCCACCATTACCCGGATGACCCGTTCCAGCATGCTGGAAGTCATCCGCCAGGATTACGTCCGAACCGCCCGGGCCAAGGGCCAGACTCAGTTTAAAGTCGTCATTTCCCACGGACTGCGCAATGCTTTCATTCCCATTCTGACGGTTATCTGCACCAGGATCAACGGCTATCTGGGCGGCACTGTGCTGGTGGAATCCGTGTTTGCCATCCCCGGCCTGGGCAACTACGTTTTGGATGGCGTAAAGACTATGGATACGCCTGTGGTGTTAAGCGGCGTCGTCTTCATCTGCTTTATGTGTACTATCGTTACCTTTTTGACGGATATGGCTTATGCCTTCATTGATCCCCGGATCAAGTCCACTTATGGATTTGGCGTCAAAAGAGCCAGAAAAAGGGCAGGACTTGTGGCTAAAGCAACCGAAGGAGGGAATGTCTGATGAGCGGCTACTACAAACGCAAAAAAGAGTATGGCAACAGTCAGTGGGCACTGGTCTGGATGAAACTAGGCGAAAACAAATTTGCCATGTTTAGCTTTTGGATGATCATCGTGGTAATTCTCATCGCTATCTTTGCTCCGGTGCTTGCCCCTTATGACTATGCTGCCCAGGACTACGACAACATCATGGTTACGCCTAATGCCCAGCATCCCTTCGGCACCGACCAGTTTGGCCGGGATATTCTGAGCCGCATTATTTACGGCAGCCGTTATACCGTAATTATCGGCTTCGGCACCATGACCGGCGCCTGCCTGATGGGCATTCCCCTTGGCATTTTTGCAGCTTATTATCCTAGGCTGGACAACCCCATCATGCGTTTCCTGGAGATTTTCAGCAACATTCCAGATATGCCTTTATTGATGTGTCTGGTCATCATTATGGGCACCAGCCTGAAAAATCTGCTGATCTGCCTGATTTTGTACTACACCCCCAGTTTTGCCCGTATTTCCAGGGCAAAGGTGCTGACCCTGAGAAACGAAGAATATGTGGAAGCCTCTATCGCTTTAGGCGCCAGTGACGGCCGGATCCTGCTGCATCATATCCTGCCCAACTCTTTGGCTCCCATTATTGTGCAGTTTACCCTCTCTACCGGTGGTTCTATCCTGGAGGCCGCTGCTCTGTCTTATATCGGCCTGGGCATCCAACCCCCCGAGCCTGAGTGGGGTCTCATGATCTCCCAGGGCCGCCAATTTCTGAGTACCTATTGGTATTACTCCATTATTCCCGGACTTTGCATCGTCTTCCTGACCTATATCTTAAATTACGTAGGAGACGGTCTGCGGGATGCACTGGATCCCAGATTGAACCACTAATCTAATGTGAGGGAAAAAATATGCGAGAAAACGAACTTTTGTCCATCGAAAATCTGGAAATTAAATATATTCTGAGAAGATCGACGGTTAATGCAGTAAACGGCATTTCTTTCACCATTAATAAAGGAGAGCGGGTTGGTCTGGTGGGTGAAACCGGCGCCGGCAAAACCACTACCGCTTTGTCTATTTTGAAGCTGATCCCGGAGCCTCCCGGCAAAATCACCAACGGCAAGATTATGCTGGGCGGCCGGAATCTGATGGAGACCTCTGAGAAAGAAATGCGCAAGATCCGGGGCAACGATGTGTCCATGGTTTTTCAGGATCCCATGACCTCCCTAAGTCCCGTGATGACTGTAGGCGATCAAATCATGGAGGTTGTTCTTCTTCATAATGATATAAGCAAAAGCGAAGCTGCCCTGCGGGCCAGGGAAATGCTGGAGCTGGTGGGCATTCCCGGTGAGCGTTATGCCGAATATCCCCACCAGTTTTCCGGCGGTATGAAGCAGCGGGTACTGATTGCCATCGCCTTGGCTTGCAATCCCAAGCTGCTGATCGCCGACGAACCCACTTCCGCTTTGGACGTCACCATTCAGGCCCAGGTTCTGGAGCTGATTGCTGAATTAAGAGAAAAATTCAATATGTCATTGCTGCTGATTACCCATGACCTGGGCGTTGTGTCCGAGACCTGCGACCGTATCATGATCATGTATGCCGGACGCATTGTGGAATCCGGGCCGGTGCGCACCGTATACAAGAACATGCAACATCCTTACACCATTGGCCTCTTTAATTCTCTGCCCAGGCTGGATATTGATACGGACCGTCTTGAACCCATCAAGGGCATGATGCCTGATCCCGCCAATTTGCCGGCAGGCTGCGCATTTCACCAGCGCTGTCCTCAAGCCGGCGAGAGGTGCGCTCAGGAGCTTCCACCCCTGACCGAAATGGAAAATGGCCACTGCATTGCCTGTTTCCATGCAATTGATAAGGAGCGTTCAGATGGATAACAACGTTATGCTTAGTGTGAAAAATCTCAGCAAATATTTCCCTACAGCCGGCGGTATGCTCCATGCCGTTGACGGCGTTAGCTTCGACATTAAAAAAGGCACTACCCTGGGCGTCGTCGGCGAGTCCGGCTGCGGCAAATCCACTCTGGGCCGGGTGATACTTCATCTTCTGCCTTCCACCGCAGGTCAGATTTTCTTTAACGGCAAAGACATTACCAATGTCTCCAGGAATGAGCTCCATGAGCTGCGCAAGCAGATGCAGATCATTTTTCAGGACCCCTTTTCTTCCATCGATCCCCGTATGTCCGTTAAGCAATTGATTTCCGAGCCTTTGAAGATTTATAAGCTAACCAAAAGCAAGGAAGAGCTGGAGAAGAAGGTTAAGGAAATCATGGATATTGTGGGTCTTGCCAGCCGGCTGGCCGATTCCTACGCCCACGAACTGGACGGCGGCCGCCGCCAAAGAATCGGCGTAGGCCGGGCCATTATTCTGAATCCCTCTTTTATCGTCTGCGACGAGCCTGTCTCCGCTTTGGACGTATCGATTCAGGCCCAGATTCTGAACCTGATGCAGGACCTGCAGGAAGAGCGCAATCTCACCTATATTTTTGTCACCCACAACCTCAGTGTTGTGAGGCATATCTCCACGGATATCATGGTTATGTACCTGGGCTGCACCGTTGAGAAAACCAATGCCAAAGAGTTGTTTGCCCATCAATACCATCCTTATACCAAAGCATTGATTTCCGCCATTCCCCATGTTAACCCCGACGACAGCAAAAAACGCATCCTTTTGAAGGGCGAGCTGACCTCCCCCATCAATCCCAAGGAGGCCTGCCGCTTTGCTCCCCGCTGTAATTATGCTTGCGATATATGCCACTGCCAGGTTCCTGTTTTGGAAGAGATTGAACCGGGCCACTTTGTGGCCTGCCATCTGGTCCGGGAAATCAATGGCCTGAAATAGTCCCGGCGTTAAAATGTAATCCTTTGGGAGGCTTGCCATATGGAGAATCAATATATTATTGCCCACGCCGATAAGTCTGTTCTGAAAATTTCCGGTCTGGAAATCAAAGGGCTGAATACCGCCCAAATCGAGGAGCTGCTGGCGGCCCGAATGAAAACTGCTGTCCGCGTCATCGGCGTTACAGGGGATGCCATTGAAATGGACGTCTATAATATCGACCCGGAACAGATCCGCCGGGATGAGCGGGGCTTGATTGAAGCAGCCTCTCTGGCTGAAGGCATCAGGCTGACGGATCTGACAAAGATGGTCTGCAGCGAGAAAATCGTTGACGTGGACTTTGATTCTATTCCCGAGCAACCCTTATCCGCTTGCGCCAGGGAAAGGTGGATCAAATGGTAATGAATCTTATTTTTATCCTCCCCACAGGGGATGAAATTCACCAGGGCATTGTACGGGATATCGACTCTCCGGAAATCATCAGCCAAAGCTTGGCTGCCTTTCCCCAGGCAGAGGTAACCCGCATCCCCCCTGTCTTAGATGTGGAACAGACTATTGTGGAGAAGATAAAAGATCTGGCAGAGCGCAAGCCGGACCTGATCGTGCTCATTGGCGGCAGCGGCGGCGGCCACCGTTTCAGCAAGTCCCTGGGCAAGGACTTCACCCATACCGCTATGGAACAATATTTGGATGAGCATTTTTCTCACGAAATTTATGGCAAAAACGGCCATATGTGGTGCAAACTGATCATCGGCAAAAAAGGCCCTACGATTTTTATCAATGTGCCCGGTCCCTATGTGGAGGCAAAGTCAGCCTATGAGGCTTTTTTAAAAGGCTTTGCCGCAGGCCTGGCTTTAAAAGAAATCAACCATGCCATGGCAGAAGCGGTACTGGCCCTCTATCCCGGTCAGGAGGTCCTGCCCCGATGAGGGATTGCCAATATGAAGGGTTAGCCCTCAGTGTTCCGGCCTGTGACGGCCTGAAAATTGCCGTCGGCGGCATCTGCCGGAAAGGTTACGTCTCTTATTGGCGGCGGCGGTTTCAAGAGCTGAAGCAGTTGAGAATGCACCCTGCTTATGACATCTACGATGTAGACCTGATGCTGGCTCAAGCTCTGGCCAGTCTCAGCACCGACAGCCTGCTGCTGACAGGAGCCTCCGCTTATGCTCCCGGCCTTGCCAAAACCGCCGGACTGAGTACCGGCGGCGTCCTGGGGGATCCCCGGCAGGAAAGCAGCTCCGCCAAAGATGACTGCCAGCAGCTATCCCAGGACTTTGCTATGTACAGCGCTGCCGGCGGACCCGGTCTGGCGGCCATTGCGGATTTTGCTACCCTGCGGGAGCTGGCCCACCGGGGCAAAGAGGACTTTCTGTATTTTGGCGGCAGAAACTGGCCGGCACTGCTGCGCCAATACCAAGTGGATACGGGTATCCTGGTCTTAGACGGCACAGGAACGGGAACAGGCTGCCTCTCCGTTTTTTGCCAGGATTATTTGGAAACAATTTTGATCGAAAAGGCGGTGTAAAAAATGTCCGGTATCACTAAACTGGTTGAACACGCAAAAATCCCTCGTTTTGTCAAAGTCAGGCAGTATTTTCCCCACAACGAGCTAACCGAAGAAGAAATTATTGACGTCGTCCGGGAGAATTTCCGGCGTCCGGAGCTGAAGGAGCGCATTAAGCAGGGTCAGCGTATCTGTATTACCGCCGGCAGCCGGGGCATCTCCAATATTGTTTTGGTGCTGCGGGAAATCGTCAATCAAGTAAAGGCCCTGGGGGCTGAGCCTTTTATCATTCCTGCCATGGGCAGCCACGGCGGAGCCACTGCCGAAGGCCAACTGGACATCCTGGCCAGTTATGATATCACGGAAACCACCATGGGCTGCCCTATTTATTCCTCCATGGAGACGGTGGTGGTGGGCGAGGCCGGTGGCTTGTCCGTCAATCTGGATAAGTATGCCGACGAGGCCGACGGCATCATCGCGGTCAACCGCATCAAAGCCCACACCGGCTTTAAAGGCACCTATGAAAGCGGCCTGATGAAGATGATTACTATTGGCTTGGGCAAGCAAAAAGGTGCTTATCTGGCCCATTCCGCCGGCGACGACAATATGCCGGAGCGCTTATTCCTTATCGGCAGCGAGATGATCAAAAAGCGCAATATCATTATGGGCGTAGGCTTGATGGAAAACGCCTTTGACAAGACTTACAAGATAGCCTTTCTGCCCGGCGAACAAATTCCGGCAGAGGAGCCTAAGCTGCTGCTGGAGGCCAAAGCAGCCATGGGCAAAATTTTTCTCGAGGGCTGCGATGTGTTGGTGCTTCAGAAGATCGGCAAAAATTACAGCGGCGGCGGTATGGATACTAACGTAGTCGGCCGTTCCCGTCTGCCTATCGGCATCAAATCCGAGAGAATGGCCATTTTTGAGCTCAGCGCCGAATCCCACGGCAATGCTACCGGCATGGGCCGGGCGGATGTAGCCACCAAGAAGTTTCTTAGCCAGCTCTCCTTTGATGCTACCTATCCCAACGCCATCACCGACCACGACAGTTCGACCTATAAGATCCCTCTGATTGTGGACAATGAGCAGGAAGCTATGCAAACGGCCATGGCCATCTGTCTGAACATCGATTACGAAAATCCTCGGATCATTATTTTGAAGAACTCCCTGGAAATCGAGGATATTTTGATTTCGGAAGCCCTGATCCCCGAAGCGAAAACCCGGCAGGAGCTAACTATTGTAAGCCAGCCCTTTGATTTGGAATTCGATGAGGCAGGAGACCTTAAGACTATAATTTAAGAATTTAAGGTACAAGCCTTTCATAAATATCATCATAGATGGAGCCATAGATTCTTACTTTGGCCGCCTTACAAAGACGAAGACCGTGGAGACCGGCCCCCTCTGCTTTTACCAGTATTTGAAACTCCCCGTCAGGAATATCCGGCGCCGTATAAAACCAGGGCTTCCGGCTGAGGGTACCATCCTGGTAAGTATGCTCCGCCAGCGGCAACTGCCACAGGCTACGGCCGGTTTTTTGATCATCTTGCGTTTTTTGCAGGGCCACGGTTTTCACTAAAGTCCCCCGGGTATCATAAAGCTCAGCCGTTACTTTATCCGGCCCTGTCAATACCCCGCCGATGGCCTCAGCCTTGGCGGGTATTTTTGTTTCCCAGTCCGTCTGGTAAACAGTCTCTACCTGAAAGGTGAAGCCGGCCCCTGCCCTGGTGACCTGATTGGGATCCCAGCCCTTTTTCCGGGCGTAGGGGATAATCTCCCAAGCCCCCCGGCTCTCTTGGTCCTCGGGAGCAGGCCTGGCCGGGTCGGGCAGCCGGCCCTGGCCGGTGTAAAGGGTAATATGGGCAGACAAGCTTTCCTGATAGGGTACCTCCACATAGTTGTAAATGGGACTATTGTAATCGGTGTAAGAGCTGGTGGAGCAGCTTGTACCCTCCGCCGTAGTATGGCAGGTGGTGCGGCTTCTGGTTTGGTAACCGGCCAATACGGCATAGGTCACCGTCCAATCCCCTCGCTCCTTTGTTTGGCCGCAATTGACCTTACTCCGGGGATTGCCCACCTGGATATAAGACCAGCGGCGGTTGTTACTTTCATCAATATCAAACAGCAATTCTGGCGGCTCCACCCAAACCTCTCCCCGGACAGAGCCCGGCCCTGCCGCCCCCGGCCAATCAAAAGCTATTTCGACGCTTGTCTTGCCTGGGATATCCAGATTCTGACGGTGAAGAATCCGGCCGTCCTGCGCCCAGCAAACCCTGGCTTGCTCTACGGCCTCTTCCCCCAGATTGGCCACTTTGGCCTGCCATAGCCCCTTTTCCCCCGGCAAGACAGGGGAAGGGGCCAGAAATTCAGTGATGGCCAGGTCGGCAGTTCTTTCCAGCTCCCGGCCTTTGCCCAAATAGGCATGGAGAACTCCTGCACCGTCGGCCAGCAGCAAGTAGTTTTCTCCGATGATGGGCTCCGGCGCCTTAATACCTGCCGGAGCATGGGGCAGCTTATTTTCTTTAAGCAGCCTCCCCTCCTGATCCATAAAGCCGCTGGCCGGCTGCAGGGTACCGGCATCCAGCAGCCGGGTAAGGCCGGATGCTTCATAAACCAACAAAAACTCCCGGTCACTGTCCGCCGGCTGCCAATAAACTACATTGGAGCAAAGCTGGCTGTCAAAGGCCAGGGTCAGGGCTGCCTGGCCGCTTTCTTTGTCGTAGGCGGCCAGCAGGCCCCCCTTGCCCTCTTGCTGGCGGATAGGCAGGTAAACGTATTGACTGCCCAGGGTGGGTGAATTCAAATTATAGCTGCCGCCTTTACCGGGGGGCTCCTTCTGCCAAAGAAGCTGAAAGCCCCTGCCGCCGCTGCTGTCATAACAATACATATAGCCCCGGCGATCGGCCAGGTAAAGCCGGCTGCCTTCTGCCGCCGGTGAGCCGGGTATGCCCCTTGGAGTTCGGGGGCAATTCTCCCACTCCCTCTCCGCCGCCAAATCGTAGCAGATTAAAAGATTGTCTTCGCCGCCTTCACTGCCGGCGATATTTTGGGTAGCCACAATCAAATCCCCCATTAGCAGAGGACTGCCCGTAACCTCTCCCTGGGTCTGCCGGCAGTAAACTACCTGACCTTCTGTCCCCCGGTCCTCCAAAAGAAAAAAGCCATTATCGGCATACTGGCCGGGCCTGTCCGTCTGATCGCCGTTAGCTGTGCCCAGGGCAAGCAGGGTTCTGCCCCGGTGATTAACCACTAAGGGACTGGCCGTCACCCGGTAATGGAGCTCCGGCCGGCCGCCGGCGCTGAGGATGAGGTAATCCTCCGGCCATAAAGGCTCCAAAGTATCCGGATCCAAGGCCCAAATCCGGTGGTCCCTGGTAGCTTGGTATAACCTTTCGCCAAATACGGTGTGGGCATAGGTGGGGCTGGAGCCGGAAGCCATCGGGCTTTCGCTTAAAACGGGAGACTGGGCTTTTATACCGCCCTGCATATCCAGCCGCAGCAGGCGGCTGCCGGCCTGAACATATATGCGGCCGCCGCAAACGATGGGCTGGCTTTCCACTTCACCGCCCAGATAGGTTTGCCATGCTTTTTGAAAAGGAAATCCCGTCTCCGCCAGGCTGTCGGTAATCCGCCGGCTGTTTTGCTGGTCTACGCCGAAACGGGGCACCGCCCCCCATAGGGGACCGGCGGCAATGCTGCTGACCAAAAGGGCAATCACTACGGCAGCCAGTAGCGCAAAAAACAGAGCAGCCGTTAATGCAGCGGGACCGGCTGCCAAGAGCACAGTCCGGCGGCCCATTAACACCCTCTTTATCTTCATCGCTCCTCCTTTAATAAAGCGCAGGGCTTACATTCCTCTTCCAGTACCTTTTTCCACTCAGCGGGTGGCAGCAGCCGCCGCCAGCCGGGATAAGTATCCTGGATATCCACCGTCCGCTCTGCTTCCAGCCAGGCTACCTTATAGGCAAAGGTCTCCAGCAAAACCCGCAGGGGCAAAAACACCCGGCCTTCCTTCAGCAGAGCCGGCACGTCCAAGTGATAGCTTCTGGGCTCTGCCCCCTCTTCAACAACCTTATAACTGCTCTCTCCGGGCTGAAAAATTACCTGCCGGCCTTTTTGATCCGCCACCACAGCCTGCCGGCTTTCCTCCTGCCAGCTAACCCGGCATTGTACGTATTCGCTTTCCAATACAGGACGCAAAGGTACCAAAACCCTGCCCTTTTCCAAAAGGGGCAACTGATCGGGGAAAGCCACTTCCTGGCCGCCTACCCGTACCCGGATGCCCTGCCGGCTTTCTTGGGCCAGCTCCGCCGCCTTTTGGGGCGTCAGTCCCGATACCGCTTGACCGTCGGCGGCTGTCACCCCCCATACCGTATTTTCATAACCGGGCAAAGGCAGTCCGGCCTCTGCCGCAACCAGGCGGTTGCCGATGAGAAAGCAACCGCAAAACACTACAATTCCCAACAAAATACGCCAAATTTTCTTCTCCATGTACTTATTCCCCCTTCGACTCCCATTATTTACCATATAATACCATTTATTTCTAGTCTTGGCAAGGAAAAAATAAAGCCATTTCAGCTATGGCGTACAAAATTTACGGTTATAGATAATTAGCTGGGGCGAGGTGTGCAAATTTTTCGGTTATAGGTGGAATGCAAAGGGGCATTTAGGTCAAAAGGGTTAAAATGCTCTCGATTTGGCCTGAAACTGGCCTAAATTGCCCTAAATTTCCCTGAAATTTTTTAGAGAGAGTCTGCAATTCGCCCACAAGCGGAAATTTTGTACACGCCAGGTTCTGAAACTGCATACAAGTGAAAATTTTGTACAGAAATCCGAGGGTATTCTCCCAGGATTTTTTAAGTGCTTTACCCTGCCTTGTTGGCAAAGCCTCCTTGGAATAAACAAGCTTTTGATATATAATGAAAGCAACTGCTGAAAACGATCAGCAGTTGAAAATGCCCGACTTAGCAATTTCCAGGAGGTACCCCCATGGCACCCGAATTCTCCCGGCAGTTTCTCTTGGCCCTGGCCAATACCTTTCTTCACGGCGTCCTGATCGTAGATCCCTCGGGCAGTATCCTTGTGATCAACCAGGCCTTCGAGGAGATTCTTCAGGTAAAAGAAAAAGATGTCCTGGGTATGGACATCCAATCGGTGGTGCCTAAATGCCAGTTAAAGCGGGTTATGGCCGCCGGCCTGCCCAGCACCAACAATATTTACAAAATGAACGGCCGCATCTATAAAGCCAATTATTTCCCTTTAAAAATCGAGGAAGCTTTATTAGGGGGCGTAGCCGTCTTTTATGATATTACCACCACAGAAAAGATCAGCAGTGAGTTGACGGCTGTCAATACCTATAAATCCATTCTGGAAACCATTTTGCAAAATGTCACCGAAGGTATCGTGGTGGTTGATAAGGAAGGCAATATTTTAATGTTTAACGGCGCCTATGCCGACTTCCTGGCCGTCTCGCCGGAAAAAGCCTTAGGCAAACCGGTTTCCGAGGTTTTTCCCGACAGCCGGCTTATCGAGGTTATGGATAAAGGTATATCCGATATCAGCATGATTCAAAAAATCGGCGACCACAATGCCGTGGTAAAAAGCATGCCCATTAAAATCGACGATGAAGTAGTGGCAGGGGTCAGCAATATCTGGTTCCGGGATTTAAAGGACATGGAGCATCTTTACCGTCATTTATCAAGCCTGGAAGACGAGCTGGCTTACTATAAAGAAGAATTGCGCCGCAAGCAGGGCAGCAAATATACGCTAAACCATATCATTGGCACAAGTCCCGCCATTACTACTTTAAAGCATTGGATCCAGACTGCCGGCCGCTCCCCTTCCACCGTGCTGATTTTGGGAGAAAGCGGTACCGGCAAGGAGCTGGTAGCCCATTCCATTCATGACTCCTCGGGCCGCCGCCACCAGCCCTTCGTGCGCATCAACTGCGCCGCCATCCCCGAGGCGATATTGGAATCGGAGCTTTTCGGCTATGCCGGCGGAGCTTTTACCGGCTCCCAGAAAGGCGGCAAAAGCGGCAAGTTTGAAATGGCCGACAAAGGCACCGTATTTTTAGATGAAATCGGCGATATGTCGTTCCATATGCAGGCCAAGCTGCTGCGTTTTCTGCAAGAAAAAGAGTTCGAACGCCTGGGTGAAAATAAGATGCGCCAGGTAGATGTGCGGGTTATTGCCGCCACCAACCAAAACCTGGCCCAAAAGATCACCGACGGTACCTTTCGGGAGGATTTATTCTACCGGCTGCAAGTGATTACCATCGACATGCCCCCTTTGCGGCAGCACAAGGAAGACATCCCCTTGCTTTTCAGCCATTTTGTGGAAAAATACAGCCGGGAACTGCTTTTGCCGCCGCCGCAAATCGCGCCTCAGTCCATGGCCCTGCTGGAAGCTTACCATTGGCCCGGCAACGTGCGGCAATTGGAAAATGCAGCGGAAAGGGCCTGCAACCTCTTGGGCAGCCGGGGAGAAATCACCCCGGACATGCTGCCTTCCTATCTGCAGCAACCGGCCGTTGCCGCCGCCATCCCCGAAGGGAATTCCTTTGACCTGTCTGCCAACAGGCAGGAAGCGGAAAAAGCCAGCGTATTGCTGGCTTTGGAAAAATGCGGCGGCAACCGGACTCAGGCAGCTAAGCTCCTGGGCATCACCAGAACCGCCTTATATCAAAAATTGAAAAAACATCAGATCGGCTGACCAGCCTATTCCATTTTTGCCACTCTGGGCACAGTCTCGCCGCCGCACAAAAGTACAGCAATCTGCTGTGCTTTTGTTTTGTCCAGGGCCTTGGCGATGGCTGCTGCCGGATCTTCTTCATGGCCTAAACCGACTTTGAGGCAGGTTTCTTTCTTAATACCTTTTGTCACCAGGACACAGGATTTAGTGGATAAAATCTTGCCTACGGTAGTCATATTGCCGGCCGCCACATAGTCGTCGATCACCCCTTCCCGGATCAGCCCGTCGGCTTTGGCAAAGGAAATATAGCCGTACTCCTCAATGATGGGATGATCCGGCACAAAGCCTTCCGGGCAAGGCGTAATCAAGACCACCATTCCCCCTTCCCGGCACAGCAGCTCTGCATTGCGCAGGGCTTTGTTGGCTTGCCAAAAACTAATGTCCGTAGGGTAAGATTCGGCAATGACGAGATCGTATTGCCGGGAAGCCTTGACGCATAAACGCTCCCGGGCAATGCCCACCCCCTGGCGGAAAGCGGCGATGGGATGGCCAAAGACAGCGGCAATCATCTCCCCCGCAGTATTTTGAATAACGTTAAATATAGCGGTAAGTCCGGCTTCCATACCTACGGCCTCCAGCTCCCGCCGCATAGGATTGGGATCTTCTCCTTCTTCGCCGGGGCCCGCCGTCAAACAAACCAGATTGCCTAATTCATCGGTAGCCTTAGCGCCCAGCCAGTGAATCTGATCTGCCGTCAGCTTGCTGGAAACGCCGGGCATCACCATTTTGCAGCCGCCGCCCCAGCCCGCCAAAGGATGAGGGGATATTTGCCCTACGGCCAGGATAATGCTGAATTCTTCCAGGTGCTTGTTGATTTCGATATCCACTCCCCCCAACGTCTTGCCAATGTAGCGCAGGGAGCTTTTATCATGGTAATCGTGATCCAGCACCTCATAACGGTCCACAATCTCCTGCCCCAGCTTTTCTATCTTTTCCTCCCGGTTCATGGCCCGGTGGGTGCCGTAAGCGATCATAATTTTAATGTTTTCATCCCTGATCCCTCTTTCTTTGAAAAAGGGTATCAGCCGGGGCAGGATTAAATCCGCCCGGGTTTGCCGGGTTAAATCATCGCAAAGCAAAAGCAAGCGGTCCGAGGGTTTAATACCGGCAAAAAAGTCCGGCAAGCCTATGGGATTTTCTAAAGCCTGACGGATTAGTCCTTCGGCATCCGGCGCCGCTACCGGCGGCAGCTCGTAGACGTGCACCTCCTTATCTTCCGGCAGCTCAATGAAGGATGGCTCCTCATAATGCAGTTTGATTCTCATGTCATCACCGCTCCTTTGTTGGCCGGCCCTACATGCTTGCTGTATCTGGCCAAATAGCCTCTCGTATACTTAGGAATAAAGGGAGTTAAGCTTTGCCGCCTTTGTTCCATCTCCTGCGGCGTCAGCAATACATTGATCGCCCTTTCATCTGCATTGATCTCTACAATATCGCCGTCCCGAACCAGAGCGATGGGGCCGCCGTCCGCCGCCTCAGGACAGATATGGCCGATGCAGCAGCCCCGGCTGGCGCCGGAAAAGCGGCCGTCGGTGACCATGGCTACCGTTTCCTTCAAGCCCATGCCGACGATGGTAGATGTGAGGCCCAGCATCTCCCGCATGCCCGGGCCGCCCTTGGGCCCTTCATAGCGTAAAACAATAATATCGCCGGCTTTGATCCCGCCGCCATAGACGGCTTGAATGGCCTTTTCTTCGCTGTCAAAGACCCGGGCCGGGCCTTTGTGCTGCCGCAGGCCGGCGGGAATAGCCGATTGCTTGGCTACGGCGCCGCCGGGGGCCAGATTGCCCCAGAGCAGGATCACACTGCCCTGGTCAAGGAAAGGATCGGATAAAGGACGGATCACCTCCTCCCGGTAGACCTGGGCATCCTTAATGTTTTGACCGATAGTTTTGCCGTTTACCGTCTGCTCCTCCAAATGGAGATGCTGGCGGATTCTGTTCATCACTGCCGGAATCCCTCCCGCTTCGTCCAAATCAGGGATATGGTAGGGGCCGGCAGGGTCAATGGGGCATAAGGTAGGTACCCGGGCGCTGATCTTATTAAACACTTCCAGAGGAAGCTCAATCTCCGCTTCATTGGCTATAGCCAGAAGATGCAAAACCAAATTGGTGGAACCGCTGATGGCCATGCCTACGCTGATGGCATTCTCAAAGGAACGCTCCGTAACAATCTGCCGGGGGGTGACGCCTTTTTCGATGAGCTGGCAAACCAGCTCCCCCGCTTGCCGGCAAAGGCGCAGACGCTTGGAACGCATTGAGGGCGTCGTGGATGAAAAGGGCAGAGATAAACCCAAGGCTTCCGCCAAGGCCGCCATGGTACCCGGCGTATACATACCGGCGCCGTCTCCGGCGCTGGTCAGAGCCGCCTCCTCCATCTCATGGACTTCCGCTTCCGAGATTTTGCCTGCCTTATATTCGGCCACCGATTCAATAACATTGGTAAAGCTGATGGGCTTTCCTTTGAAGGAAGCAGGGATCATGCTGCCGCCATTGATCAGCACCGCCGGCAGGTTCAATCTCATCATGGCCATCATGGCTCCCGGTATGGGCTTATCACCGGAGGCCAGAATCACCATGCCGTCCATCCGGTGGGCATTGACCAAAGTCTCGATGGAATCGGCAATAATTTCTCTGCTGGGCAATACGTAATGCATGCCTTCGTGGGCCTCTGTGTAACCGTCACTGACGGCAATGGTATTGAATTCAAAAGGAATGCCCCCTGCCGCCAATACTCCTGCCTTGATCTGCTCGGCCAACTTATTTAAATGAGCATTGGGCAAAGAGGATTCGTTCCATGTATTGACTACTGCCACAAAGGGTTTTTTCAAATCGCCGCCGTTTAGCCCCAGGGCGTGAAGATATGCCCGCTGGGGAGCTCTTTCGATTTTCTCTATAATGTCATTGCTGCGGTATGCCACTCTTTTCCCTCCTTAATAACTAATAGCCCTTATATCGCTTATCCCTAATCACTGCAAAATATATGCCAAAGCTTTGTTTTCCAGAAAACAAGGCTCTTTCACTCTCCCTTATCCTCTTATATAGCTTTGATAAGTTTATTACAACTTATCTTGAAACATTTTATACTTATTTGGCCGCCGGCGACTTTGCTTCTGCCGGGGCAAGACCTATACCAGGTATAAAAAAGCAGCAGCAGCCGGGGCGCTGTCCTCCTTTTTGGCGTTGGCATGATTTTTGCTGATTAAAGTACGCAAACCGGTCAACAAATCGAAAAAGGAGGGAGTTCTTTGATTACCGTCATCGTACCTATTCTGTTATTGCTGGTCATCGTTTTGGTTCCCAAGATCCCCTATATAGGCGGAAAGGTTTCGGTAGCCCTGATCGTAGCCGGCATAGCCGCCTTGATCATGGGTGGTTTCTACAATCCTGTTAATTGGTTTTTGGCCTGGATTGACGGCATCGACCGTATCGCCTGGGTCATGCTGCTGGCCCTTGTAGGCTGCATTTATGCGGAAACCCAAATCGAAATCGGCACCTTAGACACAGTCTTGCGCAGCCTGCGGGCTAAATTCGGCCATTCTCCCCGGGGCCTGGTAGCTTGCACCATGATCGCTCTTGGCCTGGCCGGAGCCCTGCTGGGCGAAGCCATTGCTTCTGCCACCATCGTCGGCATCCTGGCCGTCAAATCCATGGATGAGCTGGGCTTAAACGGCGATCTGATCTGCGCCATTTTAGTCATCGGCGGCAGCATGGGCTCCGTCATGCCCCCCATCAGCCAGGCCATTTTCCTGTCCGCCTCTTTGCTGAATGTAAACCCCGACGTAGTGGTCAACCACGCTTATCTTACCATTGGTATCGGCGTCATTTTTACCATTAGCTTTGTCTGTTTCGTTTACATTAAGAAGGATCTGAAATTTGATGAAAGCCTGATCCCCAAGGAAACCGCCTGGGAAATCCTCAGCAAAAACTGGATCACCCTGGTGCCTCTGACCATTTTAACTGTTTTAATCATTTTCCGCTCCCTGCCCATCGCCTCTCTGCAATTTGACCTGGTACCTTCCATGCTGAATACGATCACCGTTGCCGGCAAACCCTTTTTGACTTGGCTGGGCGGTATTCTCATCTTGAAAGGCTTTACCAATGGTATCGTTTTGACGATGCTGTTTGTTTCCTTGCTGACCCTGTTCTTCCCGGTAGTCAGGAAAAATATCAAACGCATTCTGACCAGAGGCTTAAAAAGCGTCTGGGCCTGTACCAGCGTGCAGTTGGCGGCAGCCGTTATGCTGGGCGGCTTCTACGCCGGCGGCCAAATTGAAGCCGTTAAAGCTTTTGCCCAGACCCTCAATGCCAACGTCATCAAAATAGGCGGCTCCGCTGCCATGTCTCTTATGGGTATGCTTACCGGCTCTCAGGCCACGGCTCAAAACACGATTTTCAGCTTCTTCGGCCCCATCCTGATGGACATGGGCTATACCGCCGGCCAAGCCGGCATCATCGGCTCCCACATGGCCGCTGCCGGCCAGGGTCTGCCGCCCGCCGACCTGGTGACCTTTGCCGTAGCCGGCGTAGTAGGCGGCATTTTGGGCCGTAAAATTGATCCTCTCAAATCCATGCTTTACTCCTCCGTATTCTGCTTCTATCTGATCGTCGTTTCTTTCATTTACCTCTATCTCTTATAAAACTCCAGTCTAAACAGTTCAGGTTCGGCAAGCAGAGCGCAATCGGTAAAAACCCGGTTCAGATAAAATCTGACCGGGTTTTTTGCCGATACGTATTATTTTACAGATTAACTTTCAAAAGGTCTTATTGTTGCTCTGGCCCTGCGCTTTAGCTCAATCTTGCCAGCATGCCGTCCAGGACCTTATTCAAGTCCATGGCCACGGCCACATCGGACACCTCAAAGACCGGCGCCTTTTCATCCTTATTGACGCTGATGATCAAGCCGGAATCCTTCATGCCGCAGATGTGGTGGGTGGCGCCGGAAATGCCAAAGCCCACGTATACTTTAGGACGGATGGATTTGCCGCTGGTACCGATCATCAGGTGCTCGCCGCCGGACCAGCCTTCGTCCACCGCCGGCCGGGTGCAAGCGGCAGCGCCGCCGAAGATGGCCGCCAGCTTCACCAGCTTATCCCAGTTTTCCTTATTGCCTAAACCGTAACCGCCGCAAAATACGATATCCGCTTTTTCCAAAGGCACGCCTTCCACTTCTTTCTTCTCAAGGTTGAGGGCCTTAAGAGGCAAATCGCTTTTCGGCAGAATGGACAGATCCATTTTTACTACATTCAAAGGCTGAGGCCGGGGCGGACCCTGAACAAAAATACCCGGTTTGACGGAGGCCATCTGGGGCCTGGTATCGGGACAGAGTATCTCTCCCAGTATCTTGCCGCCAAAAGAAGGCACATCCGCCACCAAGAGCTTATCGCTGTTGATCCGCATATCCACGCAATGGGCAGCCACGCCGGTGGACAGGCCCGCCGCCACCGTAGGCCCCAACTGGGAGCCGATGGCCGTAGCGCCAAAGAGGAAGATCTCCGGCGCCTCTTTTTTGGCCAATTCAACGATCAGCGGGGCGTAAAGCATAGGATTATACATACCCAGAGCCGGATCGTCAGCTAAATAAACCACTTCTGCCCCTTGCTCCGCCAGCAGGCCGCAGAAAGGCTCCACGCCGTCGCCCAAAAGCACGGCCGCCACTTCCGTTTCTCCGCCCAACTCTGTGGCCAGTTCTCCGGCTTTCGTCAGTAATTCAAAGACCACCGGGTCCAGCCCGCATTTTACCTGTTCGGCAAAAACCCAAATTTTCTTTTTCATTTGCCGCCCCCCCATTCACAGCTGCCATCCAGATCAATGCTGATACCGCCGGCCCGCAGACGCTGCAGTATCTCTTCTACGATCTGTTCCGGATCGCCTTTTAGCATTTCTCCTTTGCGCTTAAGATCGGGAGTGAAAACGCCGCCGGCCTTAGTTGGGGAGCCCTCAAGGCCCAAACGGCTGTCTTCCACGATAAGGTCGGTTTTACCCCAGGTGCTGATGGGCTTGTTTTTCGCCTTAATGATACCCATAGCGGAAATGAATCTGGGCTTATTAACCTCCCTGGCTACGGCCAAAAGGCAAGGGGCTTTAATTTCCCATTCCATGGCGCCGTTTTCGATTTTGGTTTTGACCCGCAGCCGTTTTTCTTCCGGCGCCTCCAGGGCAAAGACATTCCAAAGATGAGGCACTCCCAGCCACTCGCCCAATTGGGAGGATACTTGCGCCGTGGCTCCGTCGGCGCTTTCGGCGCCGCAAAATACGATATCAAAGGAGCCCAGCTTTTCAATACCCTTGGCCAGGGTATAAGAGGTGGCCAGGGTATCGGCGCCGCCGAAGGCCCGGTCGGAAAGCAGTATCCCCTCGTCAGCTCCCATAGCCAAAGCCTCCCGCAGGTTCTCGGTAGCATTGGGAGGAGCCATGGTGATCACCGTAACTTTGCCGCCATAAGCACTCTTTAGCTGCAATGCCGCTTCGATGGCATTCTTATCCACCGGATTGATGATGGTGGGAATACCTTCCCGGGTAATCCGCTTCGTGACGGGGTCGATGCTGACCTTGTCGTAATGTGCCGGATCCGGTACAGGCTTAATGCATACAACGATGTTTAATGCCATAACTCAGATAATCCTTTCTAAGCTTTGAAATCCGCCAGAGTGCTGCCGGCAATGATCAACTGCTGAATGTGAGAAGTACCGCCGGAAGGAATGGAAGCCAATGCATCCCGGAGGAAACGGCCTACGGGGTACTCATTGATTACGCCATAGCCGCCCATCAGATCCATGCAGCGTTTGGAGGCCCGCACAGCAGCCTCGGAAGAGAAATATTTAGCCATAGCAAAATCCGTAACAGCGGGGATCTTAGCGTCTTTTTTGGCAAAAGCCGCATAGGTCAAGTACTTGGCAGCCTCGTATTCCGTACGGATGTTGGCCACCTCGAATTGGATAGCCTGCAGTTTGGCGATGGGCTTGCCGTAGAGGATACGCTCGTTGGCAAACTTGACGGCCTCTTCCACACAGCCCCGGAGAATACCTACGCAGATGGCGCTCATGCCGGCCCGGCCCACTTCGCCGATGGCGGCCATGCCGATTTTAACGCCGGCGCCTACTTTGCCCAGGACATTGGCTTCCGGCACCTTCACATCATCCATGATGGTGTCGCCGGTAATGGAACCCCGCAGGCCCAGCTTGTTTTCATGGCGGCCCGTATTAAAGCCGGGGGTGCCTTTTTCAATAATGAAGGTGGTAATCATGTTGCGGCCCTTTTCATCCTGGCCGTTAACGGCGGTAACCACGTTGACGTCAGCCTGGTGGTTGGTGATAAAGCACTTGCGGCCGTTGATGATCCAGAAGCCGTCCTCCAGCTTGGCCGCAGCCTTCTGTCCCGTATAGTCGGAACCGCCGCCGGGCTCGGTGGTGGCAAGGCCGGCCAGCTTCTTGCCGGCGCAGCAGTCAGGCAAATACTTTTGCTTCTGCTCTTCGCTGCCGGCATCCAGAATAGCCGCCATGCCCAGATGATGGGTCATCACAGCGATGGCCAAGCCGGCGGAATGACGGGCGATTTCTTCCAGGCAAATAGCCCTTTCAATATAGCCCATACCGGCGCCGCCGTACTCTTCCGGCACGAAAATTCCGCAGACGCCCAGTTCGCCTAAAGCCGGCAGCAATTCCGCCGGGAAATGGTCCTCTTCATCCCATTTGGCGGCATTGGGGGCAATCTCTGCCTCTACAAACTCTCTGATGGCTTTTCTGAGCATCTCCTGCTCCTCGGTGAATTGGAAAAATTGCATGTAAATCACTCCTTAATTTATTTTTATTTTTTATACAACTAAAGCTATGTAAAAATAAAATCCAAAGATCTTATTTAAACATGTTAAGCAATACGCCGGCAGCTACTGCCGAACCGATAACGCCGGCCACATTGGGCCCCATAGCATGCATCAGCAAGAAGTTCTGGGGGTCCTCTTTTTGGCCTACCACCTGGGATACCCGGGCTGCCATGGGCACTGCCGACACGCCGGCGGAGCCGATCAGGGGATTGATTTTCTTGCCGCTGAGATAATACATAACCACACCCAGAAGGGTACCGCCGGCGGTACCTACGCCAAAGGCAATCAGCCCCATCACAATAATGCTGATGGTCTTTCCGCTTAAAAAGGTTTCCGCATTGGCGGTAGCGCCTACCGTAACGCCAAGGAAAATGGTAATAATGTTAATCAAAGCATTTTGAGCTGTTTCGCTGAGACGGCCTACTACACCGGACTCCCGGAATAAGTTGCCCAGCATCAGCATACCCACCAGCGGCGCCGCATCAGGCAGCAGCAAAATTACGGCGATGGTAACGACGATGGGGAAGATGATTTTTTCTTTCTGGCTTACTTCCCGCAACTGGCCCATGCGGACCATCCGCATTTCTTTCGTGGTCAAAAGCCGCATAATCGGCGGCTGTATAATAGGCACTAAAGCCATGTAAGAGTAAGCCGCTACAGCAATGGGCCCCAGCAGGTGAGGAGCCAGCTTGGAAGTCAAGTAAATAGCCGTGGGACCGTCGGCGCCGCCGATGATGGCTGTGGAAGCCGCTTCTCTCACATCAAAGCCCAGGTATAAAGCCGCGATGAACACAAAAAAGATACCTAATTGAGCCGCCGCTCCCAACAAGAAGGTTTTGGGATTGGCAATCAGAGGCCCAAAGTCCGTCATGCAGCCGATGCCCAGGAAAATCAGGGGAGGATAGATGCCCAGCTTAACGCCTTGATAAAGATAGTAGAGCAAACCGCCGGGGGCCAGTTTGGAAGCATATAAAACGTATTCGCCCCCCTCTTTGATTTGCCACAAATGTTCCCCGGAGCCCAGCTCCGCCGCACTGGCTATGGGTCTGAGGGATTCAATGCCCGGCGACATCAGGCCGCCGTCCAAAGGCCCCGGCAAATTAATCAGCAGCATGCCAAAAGCGATAGGCAAGAGCAATAAAGGTTCAAACTTCTTGACCACAGCCAGATAGATAAGGATCAGGGATATAGCGATCATAATAATCTGCTTATAGGTAATCATCACAATTCCCGTACTCATCCACAGGCCTTTTAAAGCTTCTATTACATTGATATCCATATCATTACTCCTAAATCCGTCAGATTTTTTGACCGGCGTATTGGCTAATCAACCAATCATCACGCTCAGGGAATATTCTGCCTTATCACAGCAGCATAGCCCTCCGCCTGATCTCCTCTTCCTCCCCATCGGCGGCTTCATCCAATTTCCGTCCGTGGAGCTGCTTTTTTCCCTCTCCGTCCACGTAGATGAAGGTAAGAAATCCCTCAATGGGCTGAATCGCCCGGTTAACCACCGTTATCTCTCCATGGACGACA
This sequence comes from Clostridiales bacterium, assembly GCA_038562165.1. Lineage (GTDB taxonomy): Bacteria > Bacillota > Peptococcia > DRI-13 > UBA5745 > WRMS01. The sequence continues at coordinate 46,432 of JBCFAO010000007.1, forward strand.
ATGCGGGTATTGCCGAAAGCGGCAATCCTTGATTTGATGGTAATAATTTCACCGGGATGCACGGGATTGCGAAAAACCAGGCCATGAATATTCAGACAAAGAATAGAAGAAGAATCCCCTACTTCTGCCGCCGCCGCAATAAAAGCCGTCTCCACAAACCACTCTGCCGCTCTGCCGGCAAACAAAGTACCGTGATGATTTAAATCCCCTTGCTTTATCAAGCGTTTTGTAATATGGGTTTTCATCCGATGACCACCAAGACGTCGCCGGGGTTCACGGCAGCGCCGGCCGCTACGCGAATATCTTTAACCTCTCCCCCGGTATTGCTGAATATTTCATTGTCCATTTTCATGGCTTCCAGAATCAATACCAAATCTCCGGCGTTGACTTTATCGCCTACCTTGACGGCAATGCTCTGAATTTTACCGGGCATGGGCGAGGTAATAGCTTCCCCGCCGGTTACGGCCGCCGGCTGAGGGGCGGGCGTTGACGGCGCCGGGGCTGGGGCCGGCCCGGCAGGAGCAGCCGTTGCTGCGGTGGCCGGAGCTGCGGGAGCTGCCGCCGCTGGGGCTGGCTTCACCTGGCGAACCACAGGCTGGCTGCCGCCAATTTCCTCCACTTCCACTTCATAAGCCTGGCCGTTTACTTTTATGTTGAATAAACGCATATTACAACTCATCCTTTCATTATTAAATGCTTAGGGGTATTACACCGTCAGTCTTTTGGCCATCAGGGCTTCCCGGCCTTTTTGGGCCCAGGCGTTACCGGCGAAGGCCCCTTGCTTTTCGATCATGCCGCAAGGCTTTTTCTCTTCCTCCAGCATGGCATATACCGCTGCCGTAATGGCAGCCAGCAGTTGAGGATCGATGGCCCCTTCGGCCTGGTCATTGCTGCCGGCCTGATCCCGGCTGCCGGCCTGCTCTGCCTCAGTCCTGCCCGGCTGGGCGGCGGCCGCCGGGGCTGCTTGTTGGACGGCTAAAGCCGGAGCCGGCTTTTCTTTTGTTCCTGAAAATATGCCTATAAGCTTAATAATACCGATCAGCATAACCAAAGCTACAAAAACCACAGCCATACCGACGACGGCTGTTTTAATTCCATACCAGCCGGTGCCTAAAGCGCCCAGATGGTTAATCACCACTAAATCAGGATTCATGACCGATTACTCCTTTCAATGCCTGCCGTAGAACCGTTACATGGGGATATTGCCGTGCTTTTTGGCAGGACGACTTTCCCGCTTCGTAGACAGCATCCGTAAAGCATTGACCAGTACCGGCCGGGTCTCCGCCGGTTCAATAACCAGATCGGCCAAGCCGCTTTCCGCCGCTACATAAGGAGTAGCGAAACGCTCCTTATATTCCTCAATCAGCCTTTGGCGGGTAGCTTCCGGGTCGGCAGCGGCTTCAATCTCCTTGCGGAAAATGATATTAGCGGCCCCTTCGGCTCCCATAACGGCAATTTCCGCCGTGGGCCAGGCGATGACCTGGTCAGCGCCCAAATCCTTGGAGCACATAGCTAAATAAGCGCCGCCGTAAGCCTTTCTCGTCACCAAAGTGATTTTCGGTACGGTAGCTTCGGAATAAGCATAGAGCATCTTGGCTCCGTGGCGGATTATACCGCCGTATTCCTGGTTAACCCCGGGCAAAAAGCCGGGTACATCCACCAGATTCAGCACAGGGATATTGAAGGCGTCACAAAAGCGAATAAAACGGGCCGCTTTATCCGAAGCATTAATGTCCAGGCAGCCGGCCATTACTTTCGGCTGATTAGCAATGATTCCTACGGATTGTCCGTCAAAACGGGCGAAGCAGGTAATGATGTTGCCGGCATAGTATTCCTGCACTTCAAAGAAATCGCCGTTATCCGCAATGGCTGCAATAACCTTTTTCATATCGTAAGGCGCATTGGGGTTATCGGGAATAATGCTGTTTAACAGTTCCTCCTGCCGCAGGGGATCATCCTGGCATTCGTAGGCCGGCCCTTCTTCCAAATTATTGGAGGGCAGAAAAGACAGCAGCCGCCGGATTTGATCAAAGCACTCCGCTTCCGTATCCGCCGCAAAATGGGCCACGCCGCTGATTTTATTGTGGGTCATGGCGCCGCCCAAAGCCTCCGCCGATACGTCCTCACCGGTGACGGTCTTAATGACCTGAGGCCCCGTAATGAACATCTTGCTGATGTCCTTCACCATAAAAACGAAATCCGTTAAAGCCGGTGAGTAAACGGCGCCGCCGGCACTGGGTCCTAAAATCACAGATATCTGAGGCACCACACCGGAAGCTATGGTATTGGCGTAAAAAATCTTGCCGTAGCCTGCCAAAGCATTGATGGCCTCCTGAATCCGGGCGCCGCCGGAATCGCTGATGCCGATAATGGGCGCTCCCATTTTCATGGCCATATCCATTACCTTGCAGATCTTATTGGCATGCATTTCCCCCAGGGAGCCTCCCAGCACCGTAAAATCCTGGGCATAAACAAAGGTCAGGCGTCCGTCGATTGTACCGTAACCGGTGATCACGCCTTCACCGGGAGCTTCTTTGCCGGCCATATCAAAATTACTGCAATGATGGGCCACAAATTTGTCCAGCTCCGTGAAGCTGCCTTCGTCCAGCAGGGCCAGCACCCGCTCCCGGGCCGTCAGCTTGCCCAGGCTGTGCTGCTTATCAATCGCCGCCTGGCCGCCGCCGGCCTCCACTTTACGGCTGAGTTCCCTCAGCTTTTCCATCTTTTTCATTGTTGTCATTGACAGTAGCTCCTCACTTCCACAATGATTTTTATTGCTTTTTTACTTTGTGCCATTTGACACAAATAGGATAAGCAAGTTCCGTGCCACGAAAATCCGCCGCCGTTTTTTTTAATCAAAAACCACAAAAGCCGCACTGCACCGCCATTTTCCAGAGTGCCTCCCTTTGCTGCTCCGGCAGCAATTGTGCTCCAATTGTCCACCTGTAAAGTAATGTTTACGTTAAGTAAACTTTACAGCTCAATTGACAGTCCTGTTCCCCTTGTATGCAGCTTCCAGTTTCCGCTTGCTCAAAATTGCAGGTTTGTACCTGGCCTTAGCCCCATTTGTGCAAAATTTCAAGTTTGTATCCTTCATTCATGCTATTTTTTGTTTAAAGTTTCAAGTTTATGGTATAAATATAATTTTTCCCTCATAATTTTAAATTTGAGGCTTATTTTGGGTGGACAAACCTGCAATTTTGCCCATTTTCCGGGGAAGTGGGCGACAAACCTGCAATTTTGCACATTGGGGGGCGCGGGCAACAAACCTGTAATTTTGAGCAGTTGCCCTCAGGAGGCTACATCCCCACTTTCCTGCCGCCATAGGATAAGCAATCGCATTGCCAGCTCCCCCGGCAAAGGCAGCATGCTTCGTTCCAATAAAAAAAGAACTGCCGGCAAAGGGAACATATCCCTTTGATCAGCAGCCCTTGTATTTAAGACAGCAATAGGATCAGCAGCTTTATTGCTGGCAGCAGACCATGGCTACGGTATTCACCACATCCTCGATACTGCAGCCTCTGGACAAGTCGTTTACCGGCTTGGCCATACCCTGAAGTACGGGGCCAACGGCTTCCACACCGCCAAAGCGCTGGGCGGTCTTGTAAGCAATATTGCCGGCTTCCAGGCTGGGGAAGACCAATACGTTGGCCTGACCCGCCACCGTGCTGCCGGGAGCCTTGGATTTGCCTACGGAAGGCACTATAGCCGCATCCATCTGCATCTCACCGTCCAACTCCAGCTCCGGATAACGCTCATGAGCGATTTTAACAGCCTCTACGACCTTATCCACGGCCTCATGGCTGGCGCTGCCTTTAGTGGAGAAGGAAAGCATAGCGATCTTGGGCTGGGCGATACCGGCAATTTCCTTGGCGGTCTGCGCGGAGCAATAAGCAATCTCCGCCATCTGCTCGGCAGTAACGGTAGGATTGACGGCGCAGTCGGCAAAAACGCTGATACCATTGTCGCCCAGGTCTTTGTTATTGGAAATCATCAGGAAAGCGCCGGAAACGGAAGAGATGCCGGGCTTGGTCTTGATGATTTGCAGGGCGGGACGCAAAACATTGCCGGTGGAATTCTCAGCGCCGGCCACCATACCGTGGCACTGGCCGGTATAAACCATCATCACGCCGAAATACAGAGGATCCTTCATCGTGGCCACTGCTTTTTCCGGCGTCATGCCTTTTTTCTCTCTCATTTTAAAATAGCTGTCGGCAAAGCTCTGGAAATCCTCAGATTTAGCGGGGTCCACAATATCCACACCCGTCAGATCGGCGCCAACTTCAGCAGCTACTTTCTCAATGGCTGCCGGGTCGCCCAGCAAAGTAATCTTGGCGATCTTCTCTTTCGTAATAATTTCCGCAGCCTTTACGGTCCTCTTCTCCGTGCCTTCCGGCAGTACGATATGCTTTTGCTCGGCTTTGGCCTTTTCCCTGATTTTTGTAATCAAATCCATCTTTTATCTACCTCCTGTGATATAATAATTTATACTTGCTCATCGCCCCAGCGACTTTTTCTATGACTTTCTAATAATATCTCATTTTTTCTCCCCTTTCAATCATTTATGGGAGAAAATCCTTCAATAAAGCCATTTAACAAGTTTTCGAAAGGAGGCGGCGATTCCGGAACCAACTGCAAAACGGCCAACTGTACAAAATCTCAACTTTTATGTAGGCAAGCCATTGTTTTCTTAACAATTCTTGCATAAAGGCAGCCTTTTTTGCATAACAAACGTAAAAAGCGAATGCTTATGCTGAACTGGCCCCAAAAAAAACCCAAAAGTTGAACTTTTGCACATAACATGATCAGCGCAGCCTCCCGGTCCATATCTCGCCGTATTATGATGAAAATAGCCGGTATTGTATGTGAATACAACCCTTTTCATGAAGGTCATTGGCTGCAAATCAGCAAGCTGCGCTATGAGCACGGCGTTGATGCCGTCATCTGCGCCATGAGCGGCCACTTTATGCAGCGAGGCGAGCCTTCGGTAATCAGCAAAGAAAGACGGGTTAAGATGGCTTTGGCCGGTGGGGCAGACCTGGTAGTGGAACTGTCCGCCCTTTATGCCACCCGCAGCGCCTACTGGTTTGCTCTGGGCGGTGTTTTACTGCTGGCTGCCGCCGGCGCCACCCACATAGCCTTCGGAGCGGAAACCGATGATCTGCCGGCTTTTCAGGCTACCGCTGCCAGGCTTGCCAAGCCTGACCGTCTTTATACCGAAGCCCTCCGCCGCTTTCTTGCCGCCGGCTTGCCTTTTCCCGAGGCCCAGGCCAAAGCCCTAAACTACGGCCAAAGCAGCGGCAACAGCTTTGCGCCTGCCCTGCCCAACGACCGTTTAGCCTTATCCTATCTTCAAGTTATCGCCGAAAAAGGCCTCTCTTTGGAGCCCATCCTGATCCCCCGCAGCGGCAGCGCCTACCATGAGACGAAGCTGCCGGAAAACCAAACTCCCGGCGCTATTCTTTCCCCGGGCGCTACTCTTGCCGCCGGCGGACTTATTTCCCCGGGCGGGCCTGCATCCTTGAGCGGCTTGCCGCCGGCTTCGGCCACAGCTTTGCGCCGCCGGCTTCAGGAAGGCATTCGCCTTTACGACTACCGCAAGCTCAGTGCCGCCCAATTAACCACCCTGGGCGTGGCCAAGCACATTCCGGAAGCCTCATTGCCTTACCTGGCCAATACCTGCCTGGTTTTCCCCGCTGATGTGGCCCCTATTCAAATGGCCCTTCTGCGGCGGGCGGATCATCAAGCCCTTCTTGCTCTGCCGGATATGACCGAAGGCTTGGAAAACCGCATCGTAGACGTAGCTTGCCGGGCCGGCAGCCTGGAAGAGTTCTACCGCCTTCTGAAAACCAAGCGATATCCGCTGACCCGTTTACAGCGGCTGGTGACTCATTTGCTTTTAGACTACCGGGAAATCCATGCCCGGCATTTGGCCGGCAGCCCACCCTATCTCCGGGTGCTGGGCGCTAACTCCACAGGCTTTCGCCTCCTTCACCAGGCCAGAAAAGCCTCGCCCCTTCCTGTAATCTCCCGAACCAGGCAGATGAAGGAGCTGATCCGGCAAAATCCTCACGCCGCGGCGGCCTGGGAGCTGGAAGCCCGCAGCGCCGCTTTGTACAGCTTGATAAGCGGCAGCGAATCTGCCGGCGGCAATCCGGAATACCTGTTTACCCCGATAAGCTTATAAGCCGATAACCTACAACCCTATAACATATTCCACTCAGCCCTGCCATAAGATAAGAAGAGAATGTATCTTAACGGCAGGGCTTGCCCTGCCACAAGATAAGATGATAAATCTTTTCATTGGGGAGGGCTTTTATGTGAAACGGGAGCATAGACGGTATCTGCTGGGCTTTGCCGCCGCCGGTTTTTTTATCTGTATGGCCCTCTTCCCCGGCAGCATATATGCCGGAGCCCGCCGGGGACTGGACCTTTGGGCGGGCATACTGGTGCCGGCTATGCTGCCCTTTTTTATTTTGGCTGAAATTCTGATGGCTTCCGGCATCCTCCGGCTTTTGGGCAGGCTGCTCAGCCCGGTGATGGGCCCTTTGTTTAACCTGCCCGGCGCCGGTGGCCTGGGTATAGCTTTAGGCTATACCAGCGGCTTTCCCATGGGAGCTGTCATCAGCAGCCGTCTGTATCAGGAAGGCTTCCTGCGGCGGGATGAAGCCGGCCGCTTATTGGCCTTTACCAACAACTCCAGCCCCGGCTTTCTGCTGACCAGCCTGGCTGCCGGCATGCTGGGCAACCCCGCTTTCGGCCTTTTATTCGTTCTTTGCCATTACGGCTCCAATTTAATTTTCGGCATGATTTTGGGCATAGCCAGCCGCTTTCCGATTAGAAAAGCAGCAAAAAGAGGCGGCGCAGCCGCCGGGGACCGGGCCAAGGAAACAGGCTGGCGGCAGCAGGCTGAGGAGGCTAAGGCCGCTGGGGATCCCTCCCGCCGCTCTGATTTATCTCCATCCTTCAGCAGAATAATTACAGAAAGCATTAGCTCCGCTATCCAAAGCATTCTGGCTCTGGGCGGCTTTGTGCTGCTTTTTGCCGCCGCTTTACAATTGCTGGAGGACCTCTATCTTTTGGACCGGCTGGCCCGGCTATTCGCCTTCTTTTTGCCTGCCGGCCTTTATGTGGCCCCTTTATCTAAAGCTTTGGCCACCGGTTTTATTGAACTCACTTTAGGCTTGAGACAGCTCACGGCTATTCCCTTGGCGGCTGCCGATATGGTTACCTACTGCCTGATCATATTGGGCTGGAGCGGCTTGTCCATTCAGGCTCAAGTTATGGGCTTAGCCGGCACCGCCCGGCTGCCGCTGAAATACTACCTCATGGGCTGCATCGTCCAGCCCCTGCTTTCTCTGCTCTTACTTAGGTTTTGCCTTTTCTTGCTGTGATTTCCGCCTGGGGCGGCCCTCTCCGGGAGGGCACTGAATAAGTCGCGTAAACTGATCTCGCCGTCTAAATCCGAAAAATTTGAAGAACTTTTCAGGGTTCTCATGTGGATGGTCTATTTTGTGCAAAAATGCAGCTTTGTATCATCAACTCACAGTGTTTTGCTCAAAAATGCAAGTTTGTAGAATGAATTTGGCCTGGAAACATGGTTTCACCCCATTTATGGGCCAAATCTGTTCCAAAGCAGAGATTTAGAGGTATACAAACCTGCATTTTTGCTCAGTTAGTCTTTGCGAATGATAACAAAGCTGCATTTTTGCTCAGTTAGCCTTTGCGAATGATGACAAACTTGCATTTTTGCTCAGTTAGTCTTGCCTGATTGAAGGTTTTTTTAGCAAAATGACACGGCAGCTGTTTAGAGGACTACGGGTAAAACCAGTTACTTTTCACCAGTTACTTTTCATTGGAAATATAATCTTGAAGATGCCGATGTATCAGAAGAAATTATAATCGATACATTGCCGGTTAAAAATTCCAGTTAATTCAAGGACGAAACACCAGTGTATGGTTTAATTTTGCGGGAATTCAGGTCATAAGCAAAATCAACAAAATTTATAATATGATAGCGCCATCGGTAATATATTACATATTACCAATGAGATGTTGAGGTGAGCTGATTTGGAAACTGTTAATGCAAAAGGAATTTTTGAAGGTAAAAAAGGCATTGTCATGCCTACTTATAAAGAGCAGGCTTACGAGTTAATAAAAGAAGCCATCATCTACCAACGCTTTGCCATAGGTGAAATTTATTCCCAGGAGAGCATCTGCAACGAGCTGGGCATCAGCCGTACGCCTGTGCGGGAGGCTTTGCTGGAGCTGCAAAAAGCGGGATATATTAAATTTCACCGGGGCAGGGGCATCTCCATTCTACCGGTGACGAATGACGAAGTCAAAAGCATTCTTGAGATGCGCATCTATAATGAGCGATACAGCGCCCGCCTTGCGGCCCGGCGCATAACAGAGGCCGACCTTAAAAGGCTGCGGCAGGTTTTGGTGCAAATGGAAGATAAACTGGAAACCAGCGACAGTGAAGAGCTTTATGAAATGGACCGGTATTTCCATCATATTTTGCTGGAAGCAGGCAAAAACATATGGTTACTCAAGATTGTCGAAGATTTGCGCGATAATTTTTTGCGCTTTGAAAATCGCACGATTTTTAGAGAACTGCAAGTCCGGCATCAGGTTTTGACTGAGCATAAACACATTTATGACAGAATTGCCAGCCGCGATGAGGAAGGCGCTGACCGGGCCATGGAGCAGCACTTGTCCCAGACATACCACCGAGTGGGAATTCAGCGTAATCTTGACTGATTTTTAATGGAATCAGCGAGGGCACTGAAAAAGCCGCTTCCCATCCAGCCGTGTGTACAAAAAATGAGGTTCTATGTGTATTCGCCTTAGCTAACTGCTCAAAATCTCGAGTTTTACGCTACTGAACACTGATTTCTTTCTATATTTAGTGTTAGACACAGTTTAAATCTACTATTCCAGAGGAACAACAGCCAAAAAACCTCAAATTTTGTACATTTTAGCTTTTCGACGGTGGGCTTGTACAGCTTTTTCAGTACCCTCGGAATCAACAGCATTATCCGCACAAATTACACTCTACGTTTGTACTTATCCCCTGTTCGTCCTTTGTCCTCGGGTCGTCCTGTCCTTTGCCACCTAAGAAATATATTACATATTTCTTAAGGATTCGATAAAAATTTAGACGGAAGGAAGTGACGCAGACAACGGCTTTGCCCCGCAAAAAGACTTGGTGGTAGGCTAATAAACGAAAACTGCAAAAGGAGTGGTACTTGGTATGAAAAAATTTCTTGCAATTTTACTAACGGCAACCATCCTTCTGGGCCTGGCGGCCTGCGGCGGTTCCGCGCCGGCGCCCTCCTCAGGCGCCGGAACCAGTTCAACCTCCCCCACCGCAGCCCCTTCCTCCGCCCCGGCAGCCTCCGGCGAAAAATTCATTGTGCGCATCGGCCATGTGCTTCAGGCTGATACGGCAAGCCATATCGCTTTAGAAGAGGGCTTGAAGAAATACGCCGAGGAAAAATCCGGCGGCAGGCTTGAAATTCAGATTTTTCCCAATAGTGCACTAGGTGGCGAACGTCAAATGATCGAAGCTGCACAGCTTGGCACCCTGGAGATAGCCTATGTTACGACGGCGGTTCTTGCTAATTTCGAGCCAAAAGTCCAGGTTTTCGACCTGCCCTTTCTATTCAACGACATTGATATCGCCAGAAAAGCCCTGGACGATGAATTCGGCGATAAAGTCACCGAGAACCTTCCCTCCGTAGGCCTGCGGAATTTATCTTACGGCGAAAACGGCTATCGTCATGTTTCAAACAACCGGGGCCCTATCCACAAACCGGCAGACATGAAGGGCATTAAAATCCGCACAATGGAAAACCCCATCCATATGAAAGCCTTCGAGCTTATCGGCGCAAACCCGACTCCCATCAGCTTTAACGAGCTTTACACCGCATTGCAGCAGAAAACCGTGGATGCTCAGGAAAACCCCATTTTCCTCACCTATACTTCAAAATTCTTTGAGGTCCAAAAATACCTGAGCCTTACGGGCCACGTCTATGCACCGGGCATCTGCGTCATTAGTGATGAATTTTGGAACAAGCTGCCCGAAGATTTGCAGAAAATTCTACAGGAAGGCGCCTACGAATTCCGAACCATGCAGCGGGAAATTCTTGATCAGCAGAACCGGGACTATCTTGAAGAACTCAAGGAGAAGATGGAAGTTAACGAGCTGACTCCGGAGGAGAAAAAGGAGTTCATCGAAATCACTAAACCCGTTTATGATGAGGTCGCCAAGCTTGTGGGTCAGGATCTGGTGGATCTGGCCATCAAGGCAAACGATACTTACGCTAAATAACCCCAAATATAACATCGGGAAGGCGCTGACAGGGGCGTATTTTACGCCCCATCCTCAAAACGAGGTGATATAAATGATAAAAAAAGCCTGGAATCACTTTGAAGAATATATCCTCATCGGCTCCTTTTTTTTCTCCGTACCCTTGGTTTTTTTTCAAGTCATCATGCGGTATGTATTCGATAACTCACTGGGCTGGTCGGAAGAGCTTGCCCGCTACGTTTTTCTCTGGCAGATTTGGCTGGGAGCAAGCTATGCCGCCAAACAATCCCGCCACATCCGTATTGAGATGCTTAAAGATATTCTCCCCCCCAAAGCAAAAAAAGCGTTGGAAATCATGGTTATCCTCATTTGGATGGTTTTCATGGGCTTTTTAGCAATTAAAGGCGGTCAAATGACCCAGAAAATTCTCACTCTGGGCCAAAAATCCTCAGCTATGCGCATACCCATGGGCTGGGCCTACCTTTCAGTGCCGGCAGGCTCAGGCCTGATGTTCATCCGTCTTGCAGAAAAGCTTGCGGAGGCAATCCGGGCCCCCCTTGAAACAAACAAGAGCCGGAATCTGGAGATGAAAAAAGCCATGGATGAGCTTGGCCTGAAGGATGAATTTCGCCTGAAGGATGGAAATTCACCTGAGGAGGTGGAGTAAATGGCCCCTATTCTTTTGTTTGCAGCTCTGCTTATCTTTATTGCCCTCAGCGTACCCATCGGTGTCGCCCTTGGTCTGGCCACATTATTGACCATGGTGTTGACCAGCAATATTCCGGTGGTGATGATCACCCAAAATGCCTTCGCCGCCCTTGACTCTTTTCCTCTTCTGGCTATCCCGTTTTTTATTTTGGCAGGCAACCTGATGTCTCAAGGCGGTATTTCAAAGCGCATTGTAGCTTTTGCCAACAGCATGATCGGTAATGTAACCGGCGGCCTGGGTACAGTAACGGTTATTGCCTGCATGTTCTTTGCGGCCATTTCAGGCTCCGGTCCGGCAACGGTTTCAGCCATCGGCGCAATGATGATCCCCGAAATGGAAAAAAGCGGCTACAGCCGCAGCTATGCCACAGGTCTGACTGCCGTGGCCGGCACCATCGGCGTCATCATTCCGCCTTCTATCCCCTTCGTGATCTATGGGGTCGTAACGGGGCAATCCATAGGGGAGCTTTTTCTTGCCGGCATTATTCCCGGAATTATGATCGGCTTTGCCCTCATTTTTGTTAACCTGCTTCTCTCAAAAAAACAGGGTTACAAAGGTTCCAGCCTACCTGAAGGCCAAAACCGGGGCTGCGGCTATATGCTCTCAACATTTTTAAACTCTTTTTGGGCCCTTTTGACTCCGGTCATTGTCCTGGGCGGTATTTACGGCGGTATTTTTACACCCACTGAATCCGCCGTCATCGCTATTGTCTATTCCCTGTTCGTGGGCAAATTCTTCTTCAAGGAAATGACCATGAAAATCTTTATTGATTCAGTCAGGGAAACCGCCGTCATGACCGGTATTACCTTGTTTACCATCGGCCTTTCCATGTCCTTTGCCAGCTATCTGACCATGGAGCAGATTCCCGTCCGCATTGCAAACTTTATCACGTCATTGACCGACAGCAAGTTTTTCATCTTGCTGCTCATCAACATCTTCCTTCTGATCGTAGGCTGCTTCGTGGACAACATTTCCTCCATGATTATTCTGACGCCGGTGTTTATGCCCATCATCACCCAATTCGGCGTACATCCCGTACATTTCGGTATTTTCATGACAGTGGCCCTGGCCATCGGTTTTGTGACGCCGCCTTACGGCGCTAATCTATTTATTGCTTCGGCGGTATCCCGCCTCAAGCTTGAGCAGATTGTGCCCAGCGCCCTGCCGTTTTTAATAGCCCTGCTTGTGTGCCTTCTGCTTATCACCTATTTCCCGCAGATCAGCCTGTTTTTACCTAATCTGCTCTTCGGCAAGTAAAGGAGACGCAAATGAACACGGAAATTAAAGCATACCTTCAACAATGGCTCCGGGATAACCGGCAGGAGTTCTATCAGCTTGCGGACTACATATGGGATAACCCGGAGCTGGGGCTGGAGGAGTTTAAGGCCTGCACTGCAATCAAAGGACTTTTGGAAAAACATGGCTTTACCGTCGCAACCGGCCTTGCCGGCATGCCCACCTCTATGATTGCATCCTACGGCAGCTCCGGTCCAAAGGTGGGCATCAACGTAGAATATGACTGCCTGCCCGGCCTGTCCCAGAAAGCGGATAGCGACCATCCCGACCCGGTTATTCCCGGCGCCCCGGGACAGGGCTGCGGCCACAACATTCTCGGTTCGACAGCGGTTTTTGCAGGGGTCGCCTTGCGTTATGCCTTTGAACAATTCGGCATCAATGCAACCCTCAAACTGTTCGGCTCCCCTGCCGAAGAATTCAGCGTAGGCAAGCCCCACATGGGGCGGGCCGGCCTTTACCGTGACATCGACTTCTTTATCGACTGGCACCCATGGAATTATAACCGGGCCGACTACGACACCTGCAACAGTGTTTTCAGCGTCAAGTATCACTGGCGGGGCAAGACCGCCCACGGCGCCGCTCCCTGGGAGGGCAGAAGCGCAATGGATGCGGGCATGCTATTCGGCCACGCAGTAGAAATCCTGCGGGAACATTTGATTTCTGCACCTGCGGATTCCGCCAATACGGTCAACTACAATTTCAGCGATACCGGCCCCGAATTTCCCAATATCGTGCCGGATCGGGCAAGTATTTGGCTATACGGGCGCTTCAACGAAATCGGGCAAGCCGAGGACGCCCTGCGGCGCATTACCCTCTGTGCGGAAGGGGCGGCTATGGCCACCGAGACTACGGTGGAACGTGAGATACTCACCTTTACCCACAATAAGCTTCCCAATAAGACGCTGTCCCAGGTGGTTCACCGCAATTTTGCAGCCTATGGCCCGCCGGATTTCACCTCCGGGGAGCAGGACTTTGTCAAAGGCATGCAAAAAAATGCAGGCCTTGAACCGGTAGGCTTGGATACCGACCTTAAGGAATTCGGTCCCTCCGGCACCTGCATCTGCGATACCTCCGAGTTTTCCTGGAATGCACCCTACACTACCTTTTGGATGACCATGGCGCCGGCCGGCGGCTGGCATAACTGGATGGTCACAGCCTGTGCGGGCAACTCCATCGGCAAAAAGACCATGGACAAAGCAAGTCTTGTCATGGCAGCCTCCGTAGCGGATATTTTATCGGAACCAGGCCTTATTGCCAAGGCCAAAGACGAGCTTAAAGAGCGCCTGAACGGACGCACATATCAGGGCCTGCTGCCTGATACGGTGAAGCCCCCCCTGGGCATGAACAAGGCTATCATGCAGAAGTATTTTCCCCAATAAGATAATAAGGAGGCCCGTTTATGGCGGTCTTTCATCTGCCTTACGGAGACGGCAAAATAGAATTCACCCTTGAGGATCAACGGATTGCAGGCGTGTTAGGTTCGCAAATACATGACCTTAAGCCTAAGGGGGATGAACGGGAGATGGTTCGCTATGCACTGGAGCATCCCCTCGGCGCTTCCCGGCTCAGTGAGCTTGCCAAAGGCAAAAAGCACATCGCCATTATTTCCAGCGACCACACCCGGCCGGTACCAAGCCGCATCATTATGCCCCAGCTCCTCAAGGAAATCCGCACAGGCAACCCGGCAGCAGAAATCACCATAGTGATTGCAACGGGCTGCCATCGCCGGACCACGAAGCAGGAAATTCAGGAGAAATACGGCAGCGAGATAGCAGAACGGGAAACCTTTCTCATTCATGACTGCAAAACCGATGATCTTGTGCATCTGGGGAAGCTGCCCTCCGGCGGCCCCCTATTAGTCAACGGCATTGTAGGACGCTGCGATCTGCTGGTAGCGGAAGGCTTTATTGAACCCCATCTTTCGGCAGGCTTTTCCGGCGGCAGAAAAAGCCTGCTGCCGGGTATTGCCAGCTACAAATCGGTGATGTCCTTCCATAGCGGATCAATTCTATCAAGCCCTTGCGCACGGACAGGAATACTGAAACACAATCCTGTTCACGAGGATTCCCTTTGGGCGGCAAAGGCTGCCAAATTGGCCTTTATCTGCAACGTAGTACTCAACGAAAACAAAGAAATCGTCTGCGCCGTAGCAGGCGGTTTTGAAGAAGCCCATGCTGCCGGTTGTGCTTTTTTGCAGGAGCACTGCATCGTAGATGCAGTGCCCGCAGAAATCGTGGTCACCACAAACGGCGGCTACCCGTTGGATCAGGACCTATATCAGGCAGTCAAAGGGATGACGGCGGCTGAGGCCACCGTAAAACCCGGCGGTGTCATTATTATGCTGGCCCAGTCCCGCTGCGGCCACGGCAGCCAGGCTTTTTACAATATGTTTCTTGAAGAAAATAACCCCGCCCGCCTGCTGGAAACAATCTTAGCCATACCGCCGGAGCAGACGAAAATGGACCAGTGGGAAGCACAAATCCTTGCCCGCATACTGGCCCGGACTCCGGTGATCTACATATCCCGGCTGCCGGACACAATGGTTAGGGAGTTTGGGATGATTCCGGCCGGCTCCCTTGAGGAGGCCATGGACAAAGCGGAAAATCTGCTGCAAAACCCAAAGGCGAAAGTAACGGTGATCCCCAACGGCATTGCCGTCATCGTAAAACCGTTATAGCAATCTACAGGTTGGTATAGCCCATAAGATATTCGTCAACCTCCTTGGCCGCCAGCCGTCCTTCCGCAATAGCCCAAACAACCAGGGACTGGCCCCGGCGCATATCCCCGGCAGCAAAAACCTTATCCACTCCCGTACTGTATTTGCCTTGGGCGGTTTGCACATTGCTGCGCCCATCCCGCAAAAGACCGAAGGATTCCGGAACATAATCCTCGGGGCCGAGAAAGCCCGCCGCAATCAGCAGCAAATCGCAGGGAACCGTTTTTTCCGAGCCGGGGATTTCCGTCATCACCATTTTCCCGTCCTTGTTTTCAGGTTTAAGCGATACCGTAAGTATAGATTTTACATTGCCCCCATCGTCGGTCATGAGTTCCTTAACCGTGGTCTGGTAAATACGGGGATCCGCGCCAAACACCGCAATGGCTTCCTCCTGGCCATAATCAGTCTTGCAGACGAAAGGCCACTGGGGCCAGGGATTATTTTCCCCCCGCTGGTCGGGCAGCTTCGGCATCATCTCAATTTGCACAACGGATTTGCAGCCCTGGCGAATGGAAGTGCCAACACAATCGTTGCCTGTGTCGCCGCCGCCAATGATCACCACCTGCTTGCCCTTGGCGCTTATATACTTGCCGTCCTTGAGGCCTGAGTTCAAAAGGCTCTTCGTGGTTGCTCCCAGAAAATCCACGGCAAAATGAACGCCCCCTGCCTCCCGGTTTTTGGCGGCCAGGTCCCGGGGCTTTTTGGCTCCGCAGCACAGGATTATTGCATCGCAGCTTTCCAGCAGCTCCTTGGCTGCTATGTCTTTGCCAACGTCAATGCCGGTGCGGAATTCAACGCCTTCTGCCGTCATCAGCCTGACCCGGCGCTCTACGATCTCTTTTTCCAGCTTCATATTGGGGATGCCATACATAAGCAGCCCGCCTATACGGTCCTCCCGCTCAAATACGGTGACACTGTGGCCCCTCAGGTTAAGCTGGTCCGCCGCAGCCAGCCCTGCCGGCCCCGAGCCCACAACAGCCACCTTTTTCCCGGTACGCACTCTCGGTATCCGGGGAGCTACAACGCCGGCTGAGAAACCATCCTCAATTATGCCCAGCTCATTTTCCTTGATGGTTACCGGATTGCCGTTTAAACCACAGGTACATGCCGCCTCACACAAAGCGGGACATACCCGCCCGGTGAACTCCGGGAAATTATTGGTCTTATGCAGCCTTTTAAGAGCCTGTTTGAAGCTGCCGTTATACACCAGGTCATTCCACTCGGGAATCAGATTATGCAGGGGGCAGCCGGACACGGCTCCCCCAAGCAGCACCATGCCAAACTGACAGTAGGGCACGCCGCATTCCATACAGCGGGCTCCCTGTTTTTGCCGCTGCTCCTTGGGGAGCATAGGATGAAATTCCCTCCAGTGCTTGATTCTTGCCAGCGGCTCCTCGGCAGGATTACCGCAGCGTTCATATTCCAAAAATCCAGTGGGCTTTCCCATAGCTACTCTTTCCCTCCCCTTGTATTCGCATAAAACGCTTCAATTTTCGCCTGCTCCGGATCCAGACCCCTTTCCTCAAAAAGGACTATAGAACGCAGCATTTTATCGTAATCATGGGGCAGTATTTTCTTAAAGCAATGAGCTTTTGCCTCCAGATCAGCCAGAATTTCCTTGCCCTTTACCGATCCGGTCATAGCCACATGCTCTTCAATCATGACCCTTATCTCTTCAACATCCTTCTTGTCCCTTACCTGTTCAAGACTTACCATTTCTTTATTGACCCGCATATACAGCGTGCTGTCTTCATCCCAAACATAGGCGATTCCTCCGGACATGCCGGCAGCAAAATTTTTGCCGGTGCCGCCAAGGACCACCACACGGCCGCCGGTCATGTATTCGCAGCCGTGGTCGCCTACGCCCTCCACAACGGCATAAGCGCCGGAGTTTCTGACGGCAAACCGTTCTCCGGCCACGCCGCTTATGAATGCCTTGCCGGAGGTAGCGCCATACAGGGCCACATTGCCTATGATAATATTTTCATGGGCCTTGTATTTTGCGGTTTTTGGCAAAAATACGGCAAGCTTTCCTCCGGAGAGGCCTTTGCCGAAATAATCGTTGCTGTCCCCTTCCAGCGTTATGGTCAGCCCTTTGGGAATAAAGGCCCCAAAGGATTGGCCGCCGCCGCCCTGGCAATTTATGGTGAAGGTGTCCTCGGGCAATGCTTCGCCGTGATAACGGGTAATATCAGACCCCAGAATAGTCCCCAGGGTACGGTCCGTACTGGAAACTTTCACCGCCACCGATTTTTTCCTGCCCTTTTCCAGGGCGGCTCCCAACTCTTTTAAAAGCACTTTCATATCCATGGTCTCTTCCAGTTTGAAATCATAAATATCGGCGCCGTCAAAATGGGTTTTAACCTTAGTTCCCTGGTAAGGATTATACAAAATAGCGGACATATCCACCGTAGCGGCCCTTTCGTTTACGGCTTTTTCCCGTACCTTCAGGAGATCGCTGCGGCCCACCAGCTCTTCAACAGTCCTTACGCCAAGATTCGCCATATGCTCCCGCAATTCTTCCGCGATAAAACGCATGAAATTTACCACGTATTCCGGCTTACCCTTAAAGCGCCGGCGCAGCTCCGGGTTTTGGGTAGCAACCCCCACGGGGCAGGTATCCAAGTCACATACCCGCATCATCACGCAACCCATGGTAACCAAAGGAGCCGTGGCAAAACCAAATTCCTCCGCTCCCAGCATACAGGCAATAGCTACATCCCGGCCGCTCATCAGCTTGCCGTCGGTCTCGATGACCACCCTTGAGCGCAGGCCGTTCTGGATAAGGGTCTGGTGAGTTTCGGCAAGACCCAGCTCCCAGGGCAGACCCGCATGGTGGATGGAGCTTTGGGGCGCCGCTCCCGTACCGCCGTCATAGCCGGAGATCAGCACCACCTGGGCGCCGGCTTTAGCCACGCCGGAGGCAATGGTGCCTACCCCTGCCTCGGAAACCAGCTTGACGGATATTCTGGCAAACCTGTTGGCATTTTTAAGGTCGTAGATCAACTGGGCCAAATCCTCAATGGAATAGATATCATGGTGGGGTGGCGGCGATATCAAGGTAACCCCGGGAGTAGAATAGCGGGTTTTGGCAATCCAGGGATAGACCTTCTTGCCGGGCAGATGGCCTCCTTCGCCGGGCTTGGCCCCCTGGGCCATTTTGATTTGAACTTCCCTGGCGCTGACTAAATATTCGCTGGTCACTCCAAAGCGGCCCGATGCCACCTGCTTAATATATGAGCACTTATCGGAATGGAGTCTTTCCGGCATTTCTCCGCCTTCGCCGCTGTTGGACTTTGCCCCAAGGCTGTTCATGGCCACAGCCAAACATTCATGGGCCTCCTGGGATATGGAGCCATAGCTCATGGCCCCCGTCTTAAACCGCTTGACAATGGAGTCAACGCTTTCCACCTCCGCAAGAGGGATGGGCTCATCCAGATATTTCATTGCCAGCAAGCCCCGGAGGGTATGGGGCAGAGTCTCGTCATCCACCAGCTTGCTGTATTGTTTAAATAGATGATAATCTCCCCGCCTTGCAGCCTCTTGAAGTAAATGGATGGTCTGGGGGTTGTACATATGGTCTTCCTGGCCGGCCCGGGATTTGTGCAGCCCCCTGCTGTCCAGGGTATCGTCAACGCCCAGGCCCAGGGGATCAAAAGCTCTTGTGTGGTTGTTGTCCACCAAGGCTTCGATCTCTTTAAGGCCAATGCCGCCCACCCGGGATATGGTATTGGTGAAATATTCGTCCACAACGCCTTTATCTATACCGATAGCCTCAAAAATTTGGGCTGACTGGTAAGACTGTATGGTGGATATGCCCATCTTGGAAGCGATTTTGACTATGCCATGGAGGATAGCGTCGTTATAATCGTCCACAGCCGTATGATAATCCTTGTCCAGCAGTTCCTCTTCAATAAGCTCGCCTATGGTTTCCTGAGCAAGGTAGGGGTTAATGGCCCGGGCGCCGTAGCCCAAAAGGGTGGCAAAATGATGAACATCCCGGGGCTCCCCGCTTTCCAGAATAATCGATATAGCCGTACGCTTCTTCGTGCGGACAAGGTACTGCTCCATAGCGGATACCGCCAGCAGGGAAGGAATGGCCAGATGGTTTTCGTCAACCCCCCTGTCCGACATGATGATAATATTTGCCCCATTACGGTAAGCCCTGTCCGCCGCCATAAACAGATGGTCAAGAGCTCTCTTCATGGGGGTATTTTTGTAGTAAAGCATGGATATGGTTTCCACACAAAATCCCGGTTTCTTCATACCCTTTATCTTCATCAGATCCACAGAGGTTAAAATCGGGTTTCTAATCTGGACCGCCCGGCAGTTTTCCGGCTTTTCCTCCAGCAGGTTGCCGTCATCCCCTATATATACGGTAGTATCGGTAACGATTTCCTCCCTGATGGCGTCAAGGGGCGGATTAGTCACCTGGGCAAAAAGCTGCTTAAAGTAGTTGAAAAGGGGCTGCTCATGGCCGGAAAGCACGGCAAGAGGTATATCAATACCCATAGCTGCGGTAGGCTCGGCGCCGTTTTTAGCCAAGGGCAAAATTCTCCGGTGCACTTCTTCATAGGTATAGCCGAAGGCCTTTTGCAGCTTAATCCGCTGCTCCTTTGAGCTTACTTCCACCTTGCGGTTGGGAATGGCCAGATCCCTGAGCCTTACCATATAACGGTCCAGCCATTCGCCGTAAGGCTTTGCCGAGGCATAAGTCTCTTTAAGCTCCTTGTCGTCTACAATACGGCCCTTTACGGTATCCACCAGCAGCATTTTTCCGGGCTGCAGCCTTGACTTTTTCACAATATGGGCCGGATCGATATCCAGCACTCCCACCTCCGAGGCAAGGATGAGCTGGTCTTTGTCCGTTACATAATAGCGGGAAGGTCTGAGGCCATTGCGGTCCAATACGGCCCCCACGCTGTCGCCGTCGGAGAACAGAATGGAAGCGGGGCCGTCCCAGGGCTCCATAAGTATTGCGTAATATTGATAAAGATCCCGTTTGATTTTGCTGATATTTTCGTCATGGGCCCAAGGCTCCGGAATGGTGATCATCACGGCCAGGGGCAGTTCCATGCCGCTCATCATCAGAAACTCCAAAGTGTTGTCAAGCATAGCAGAGTCTGAACCCTCAATATTAATAACAGGGAATACCTTGTCCAGCTCCTTTTGCATAACCTGGCAGGACATGGTCTCCTCCCGGGCCAGCATCCTGTCGGCATTGCCTCTGATGGTGTTGATTTCGCCATTATGGCAGATAATGCGGTTGGGATGGGCTCTCTGCCAGGAAGGAGTAGTGTTTGTTGAAAAACGGGAATGCACCGTAGCAATGGCCGTCTCATAATCTTCATCCTGCAGGTCCCGGTAAAAACGGCGAAGCTGGCCCACCATGAACATGCCCTTATATACAATAGTCCTGCTGGAAAAAGAGGGCACATAGGTATTATCGTTGGATTGCTCGAATATCCGGCGCACCACATAAAGCTTCCTGTCGAAAGCCAGGCCTTTTTCTACATTAGAAGGACGCTTAACAAAGGCCTGCTCAATACAGGGCATTTTGTCCAAGGCCTTTTGACCAAGTATGCCGGGCTCTACGGGCACCCGGCGCCAGCCCAAAAATTCCATTCCCTCCCTTTCCACAATCAGCTCCAGCATTTTTTTAGCCTGATTGCGTTTCAAGGTGTCTTGGGGGAAAAAGAACATGCCTACGCCGTAATCCCGCTCTCCGCCAATAGAAAAATCGCACCGCTCCGTGGCCTTTTTAAAGAACTTATGGGATATCTGCAGCAATATGCCGACGCCGTCTCCTGTCTTGCCCTCCGCATCCAGCCCTGCCCGATGCTCCAGTTTTTCTACAATCTTCAAGGCATCGTCAAGGGTCTGGTAGGTTTTAATGCCTTTGATGTTTACCACAGCGCCAATGCCGCAGGCATCGTGCTCAAATGCGGCGTCATATAAGCTTTGTTGCCGGATTCTTTCTCTTTCTTTCTTTTCTACCATGGTTCAAGGCCCCTTTCTTATGGGCGTCCGCCCCCACTGGCGAGGGTTTATAATTTGTGGACATTGGTTTTTTGTGCAAAATTGCAACTTTGTCTCTGCAGCCATGGCCGTTTTAAGACAAATTTTCAAGTTTAAAGTGTATTACTCCAACAAAATATGGTCTGTCTTCTTACCGCAACACTAGATACAGAAAAAAATCAGCCAGCCTTATCCTAAAGGCGTTATCCGGACACTTTAAACTTGCATTTTTGCACAGTTAGCATCTACAAACGCTAACAAAACTGCATTTTTGCTCAAAATGGACATTTCCCTCTTACCCTTATAGGTGTCCGTCCCTAAAAACATGCAAAAAAACAAGCATGCGCCTGCCTCTTGGCAGGAACACCCTTGTTCGCCTTTGAACACCCATATTCATCTTTGTACCAGAAGTATACGGGCTTCCAGGCCTTTCTGTCAAGGCGTTTCAGGTTAAAAGACCGAGTATACATTTGCGAAGGGAGAGGGAAGACCTTACTCAAAGGTCTTCCCTCTCCCTTCGCAAATGCTTACTTACACTCTTAACAGCCGACGCCTTATTGTACGACCCTGATGTATCCCAGAATACTTGCGGCAGAAAACTCGCCGCCCTCGGCTATGGTCTGTTCCGCAAGCTCTCCCGTTGCGGGGGAGAGAATTTCAAAGGTCTTCTTGTCTATTTCTGCTTCGCACAGCACATCGCCCTGGGCAACTGCCTCACCGGGCTGCCGCCGCCAGAAGAGGCTTCCGGTTTTGTAGGTAGTTTCCAGGGGCCGTTTTTGGCATTCGCATGCCTCTTCTCCCGTTGGCTTTGGCTGGAGAAATCGGGGAACCTCAATAGCTACAAGCTTCATGACGCCACCTCCTTTTCAATACTGTCCTTTTGGTAATAGGGACATGCGGACAGCAAACACTCGCTGTTGTTGGCGTTTTGTGTACAGCGGATATTTTCAGGCAAGGGAAAATCAAACCCCAGGGTCTCTTTAATCTGGGGCAATACGCTTTGCAAAGCCCTAAAACAAGTGCGTTTGCAGCAACGGGGTCCGCCCAGGGAAGCGATGTCAATAAGGGCCTGGCCCGTTGCCCGGTTAGCCCAGCCCCAGGTCTGACCCCTGCTATAAGGCGTAGTATCGGTGATCACGCTGAAAAAAATACCGGCGCCCACTGCGGCGCCACAGGAACCGTAGAACCCGCAAAAGCCGGGCAAAATGTGGCGGGCCCGCTTTTCCGTCTCCTGCAAATCCCGCCGCAACACCGTCTCATCAAGCCCCTGCAGACGGCGGCAGGCAGCCAGCAGGGCAGCGGGGATTATATAGTGGTGAACCGGGCAATGCATAGGCAATCCCTCCAGGCTCATCAGCCGGGTCATCAGCCCAAAAGGCTCCACCGTACGGTCGCCGGAGAAAGCCTGGAGGCAAGCCTCGCTGACCTTATCATAATAGGGCTCATACATATCCGGTGTGATTACTGCCATTTTTGACCACTCCAAACTTTGATAAATTAGTTCTACTATTAGCGCCGCCATTTGATAGCCCGCTTTTGAACAACGCCCACCAGCTTGTTCAAGACGGTTACCACAAGGCCTACCAGTATAATACCCGCCACCACATTCGTATAGTTGGCATAGTGGACATAGTTGATAATATAATAGCCCATTCCGCTGGTAGCCCCCATCATTTCCGCAAACAGCAGCAACATGATGGAGGTAGAAAGGGTTACCTTCAAATTGGAGATAACATCGGGCAGCACATAGGGCAGCAATATTTGGAGCACCATTTCACTGCCCTCCATGCCCAAGGCCCGGGCAGAATCCAGAATTTTCGGCTCCACTGACCTGGCCCGGATAATCATATGAAGGAAGGTTGGCCAAAAAATACCCAGAAAGATGATAAGGGCAGATGCGCTTCTGAAGGTAGGCATAATGGCAACCAGATAGGGGGCGTAAATGACGGGAGGTATGGGAGTGAGAACTTGGGCCAGGGGGTGAAATATCCCGGTTAACCGGCGCACCCAGCCTGCCGTCAGGCCCAGAATAACCCCAAGGCCAAGACCGGCCGCCAGCCCTAAGGCCAAAAGCTGAAGGGAGGAAAATACGCCGCCTAATAACACGGGGTATTGGGTAAAAAACACATTGAACACATTTTCGGGAGAAGGAAAAAGCACGGGATGCAGCTTATTAAGCTTGGTGGTAAAGATCTCCCACAGCAGCAAAAACAGCCACAAAATACAGGCCAGGTCACCGGCGGCACCGTAGTCCCGGCGGCTGGGCCTCAGCCGCCAAAGATAGTAGCACTCCGCTAAAGCGATCATCCAGAGCATAGCTGCAGGCGGAGCCGTTTGTCTGGCTGCACCGGGCAGAAATATTACAATCAGCAGTACAGCCAATAACAGATGAGAAAAAATGATTGAAACAGGACTGGTTTTCATAAGCAAAGCCTCAGTAAGCAGCATGATTTTCAGTAAAGCCGGCTTGATAAAACATGGAAAGCAGCTCTGTGCGAAGCTTGGCCGCCTCTGGGGAGCAAGCTATTTCCTGGTGGTTGCGGGGGCGGCTGAAGGGAACGGTAAAATCCTTTTGCATGAGTCCTTCCGCCATGAATATGATGCGATCGGCCAGCAAAATAGCTTCATCGATGTCATGGGTAACGAAAATCGTGGCAGAAATATGGTTTTCCGCCAGCCACAGCTCCTCCAAAAGCTGCTGCAGGCTTGTTCGCAATTTTGCGTCCAAAGCGCCGAAGGGTTCGTCAAGCAGAAGAATATCGGAATCCATAGCCAAAGCCCGGGCGATAGCAACCCGCTGCTGCATACCGCCGGAAAGCTCGAAGGGGTATTTTGTCATATCGCCGCCCAGGCCCACCTTTTCAAGGTATTGCCGGGCCAGCTCGAGACTTTTGGCCTTGGGCATATCCCTGTAGGCCCGGCGTATACCCAGGCTGACATTGCCCAGCGCAGTAAGCCAGGGGAAAAGAGAATAGTGCTGAAATACCACAGCCCTGTCGGTGCCCGGTCCTGCCAGGGGCTTGCCGCAGATGTCAACTCTGCCGGCGTAACCGGGCAAAAGCCCCGCCAATATATTTAGCAGTGTGCTTTTACCACAGCCGGAAGGCCCGATAATGCATACAAACTCGCCCTTTCGCACCTCAAGCTGGGCGCCGTTCAAGGCAGGGCAGGACTGGCGGGAGCCCTGATATACATATTTAAGTCCTGAAGCCGCTATGACGTTCACCGCCCTCCCCCCTTTAAAGGTTATTGCGCTGGTAGTCTTCCATAAGCTGTTCATAGAGCTGGGGATTGACGCCCCGTTCAATTAACTGTTCCAGAGCATCATAGTAAATACTGCTGTCCACATGGCTGGCCATATCGTTGCCATTGCCGGCGGCAATATCGCCGTTGTCAATCATGGTTTGGTAAAAATCCACCACCTTGTTGCGGTTGGGATCCAGGGAGACGATCATGGCTTTCTCATACTCGCCCTCAAGCCCGTAAAGCAGGGCCGTTACAAATTCCTCCGGCTGGCCGCTGTATTCCATAAGGGCCGCAACAGAAGCAGTTTTATCGTTCAAGTACGTATCATAAGCCCGCAAATTGGCCGTCTGAAAGGCCACCAGGGCATCCCGTTTTTCCGTCAAGGCACTGCGGGAGGTGGTTTGCCGGCAGCAGGGGAAATCAGCTTCAAATTCCGCCACCCGGCGGGCTACCGCAAGGCCTGCCTGCTGGGCCACATAGCCCTGGCCGCTGTTGAGAAAGCCCATGTCTACCTCGCCTTTGCGGACGCCTTCGATAATGGTCTGCTGGGAATCCAGCAACACAAACTCCACATCTTTTTCAAGGTCAAAACCGGCTTCACGCAGCAAGCCTTTCATCACCATATGGCCGGTCTCCATCCGGTAGCAACCGATACGCTTGCCCCTGAAATCCTCCAGAGTCTTGATACTGTGGGCATTTTCAGGCAGCGTGACGATCTCGCTGCCTTCGGAGATGGTGCCTCCGAAGACCACCACGTCAGCGCCCTGTCCAACAAAAGTAGCCGACGGGATCACGCCGAAAGGCAGAACATCCAGCTTGCCCATATCTACAGCAGTAAGCCCTTCGCTCAAGTTGGAAATGGTCTCAAACTCAACCTTCAGCCCTTCCTCCTCATAATAGCCCAACTGCTTTGCTATGATGATGCATACTGTTTTAATATCTTTACCAGCCATTCCTATTTTAAGAGCAGCATATTCCTTTTGAGAGGCGGAAGCCTCCTGGGACTGGCCGGAGCTTGCAGCCTCGCCGCCGGAGATTTTTTCTCCCTGGGCAGCGGAAGCGGAGCATCCGGTCATAGAAAACAAAAGCAGGGTAAGAACCAAGAGCATAGCGATTGATCTTTTCGTATTCTTCATTATGGGTTTCCTCCTGATGCAAATAGGTTGTAAAACCCTTAATAGACATAATCTATTAGACATAGTCTATTAAGGGTTTTACAACACTATAGTACTTAACATAAAGAACTTCTATGAATATTCTTGTTTTTTTTGTGATTTATCTGATACAAAGTTTGTTAAAGCACCTGATGTTTGGACGAAAAAACCCCTTTTAGCGGCAAAGTTTTTACATTGCCCGCCTTAAAAGGGGTTCTTAAGCCAAGTTACTTTTTATTTAATTACAGTTGCCGCCCTATCCTGCCGGGGCAGGTTATTACTCTTCGTCCAATGCAGAACTGCGCTGCAGTTCATTAAGGCTCACCGGCGGCAGTTTCGTCCTGATGGCTTCCCGGCCGCTGCGGATGGTCTTGAGAGAGGATTCCAGCTCTTTTTGGAGCATGGCCATCACCTCTTCGGAATAGCTATAAGCGCCGGTGATTAAGCCCTTGGCCTCTTGTTTGGCGTTGTTGATAATTTGCTCGCCCTGGGCGATAGCCTGCTTCACGATCTCGCTTTCACCAACAATACGCTGGCATTTTACCTTGGCTCCTTCAATAAGGCCCTCGCCTTCCCGGGCCGCATCGGCAACGATTCGTTCTTTTTCCCGGATAATATATTCGGCATCCCGGATGGACTGAGGCAAATAGGCGCGAAACTTATCTAAGTAATTGTAGAGAACCTCCTCATGGATGACAACCTTACCCGTCATGGGAATACGGCCGCTCCCCTCAATAATTGCTTCAAACTCCTCCAGAAGATCCAGAATATCCATGCTGCGCACCTTTCCTTTCCAACTACTCTGTCGGTTCACTAATAACATAATAGCTGATTTTCGTATCACCATAAACTTTGCTTTTATTCAAATACAACTTGCCTTGCCTTTCCGGCAGCTCCTGGCGGGCCGCACTTTCCAAAACCAGGATACCCCGGGGGCAAAGCAGCTCTCCCCGGGATAATAAGGCAAGGATCTCTTCTTCATAGCCTTTTTGATAAGGGGGATCGGCTAAAATAATATCATACTCTTCCGCTCCCTGCATGTCCCTTCTGCTGCCGGCCTGCAGCCAGCTTAGGGCATCCTGCTGCTGCAGCCGAAGCGACGGCGAAAGCTGCCAGCCGCAGGCAGTCAGGTTCTCTTTAATCAAGTTTGCGGCCCGGCCGTCTTTTTCCACGAAGGTAACGGCACCGGCTCCCCTGCTTAAAGCTTCTATCCCCAGGGCGCCGCTGCCGGCAAACAAATCCAAAACCCTGCTATCCGGCAAGCGGAGCATCAAACTGCTGAATATGGCTTCCTTAACCCGGTCTTGAGTAGGCCGAATCCGCCTGTCCTTCAAACACTGGAGCCGGCGGCCCCGGGCACTGCCGGCTATTACTCTCATATCGCTATCACCTGTGCTTTTTCTGTCATTAACGATTATTATACTATAAATTTTTACCGGGGTAAAATACTTTTCCACAAATTTACGATTGCGGCAAGGTTTCCTCAAATATTTGATAATTGACTATTGTTTTTCATTTTGGCCGATGCTATAGTTAATTTGTTCGACAATGTTCGACATTCATATTTTGTTGATTGTTTCTCAATAAAAGGCAGGTGGTCGTGTTGGATTATGCCGATTTGTACAAAAGAGATTTTAATACTGTGTACAAGCTCTGCTTAGCTCATTTTCGCAGGCCGGATTTTGCATTGGATATCACCCAGGACGCTTTCGTGCAAGCTTATGTTAAGTTCTCTCAATTGAGAGACCCGACGAAGTTTCTTCCCTGGGTAAGCACCATTGCCATGAACCTTGGCAGAACCGCTATTGTTAACGAGCGGGAGCGATACAATGAATTGCCAAAATTCGAAGGCTCAGAAATGGCTTGGGAAGCTTTTTATACCGATGACGCCGAGGAAATCATGGGCGCAAATAATATAAGACGCTGGATTCTAACTTTACCTTGGGAAGATCAAGAAATTTTGCTTTTAAAATATTACTATTCAATGTCCGATGCAGAAATTGCCGAAGTCATGGAAAAGCCTATCGGAACAGTAAAGATCAGGCTGCACCGCTGTAAGCATCTCCTCTATGAATCGATAAAAGCCGAAGAAGAGGGCCGGTCCCCCGGTCCCAACCGCTCCAATAACCGCTAATCCTTTTTTGCTTACGAAAGAGGACGCCGCCGCTCAATAGCCGGTGACGTCCTAAAATTTGCGCCCAAATATGCTTAGAAAAATGCCTCTTATTACAAAAATGCCTCTTAATTGATTTTCACGATTACAATGCCTTCCACCATGGCCACGGCTCCTTCTTTAGGCCAGATAGGCATGGATTTTACCTGGGGCCAGGCCATGATCTCCTTTTTTTGTTCGTCATCGTCTCTGATCAAATTCAATTGGCGGCCTAAGTAGTTTTTATAAAAACCGTTATAATTATAGTAATGATGAACCAGGTTGCCGTTGATGCCTACCAGGCCTTTGACAATGTCTTGGGTATGGTAGGGATACAAGGACATATTTTCATTGGGAAAAGCCCCGATGACGCAGACAGGGGTATCCGGCCGGTAATCCGGCAGCCCTTCGATCCGGTCCAATATCCGCAGCTCCGTAGCATAAGTGATTTCGTATTTGAGATGAAGATGGAGATAGCTGATATTCACCGTTAAAAAGAAGAAGTAGAACATAGCTGCCGCCGAGCCCAACAGCAGCCAGCGGGAAAGGCTTTGAAAAAACGTAACCGGGCCGCCTTTTGGAGACAACGCCCTGGCCGCCCCGCCGGCCGCTTCGGCCGTTCCGGCCCCCCTGGCTCCCGGATAGGCCAGCTCATAAAACATCAGGGGCATCAGCCAAAACAAAGCATACTGGGGCTGCATCAGGCTGTGCAAAAAGGCGTCGGGGGCCATAAAGTAAATCAAGTTATAGGCTAAGGGCAGGGCGCTCAAAAAAAGCAGACAGAGCAACAGACGGCTTAGTCCTGCTGCCGGACCGCCGGACCGCCGGGCCCTGGCAGCAGCTTTTTCATTTTGGCGCAAAGTTCGGGCAGCCGCTAAAGCCAGCCAAATCAGGCTCAACGCCAGCAGCAGGGTATAGACAAGCTTGATGATCAAAGGGCTGCTGAAAAATTGATCTCCATAAAAGTAACTGAGAAAGTTTGTATAGGCTTTTTCAACGAAGTCCAGCAAAGCGGCGGCCCCAAAGGGAGCAAAGCCCATGCCCGCTATTCCCTGATAACTGGAGAGCTCCGCCGCCAGAAACCGCAAAGCCCATTGCAGAATCAGGGAATACAGCAGATAACCCAGCCCTCCCATAACCAGATAGCGCAAAGTCAAGAATAGGATTGCTTTCAGGTTTTTCTCATCCTTTAAGCAATCGCTGACCAGCGTCAGCAGGCACAGCACCGCCGTTACGCCCAGGTAAGCCTGATAATTGCCTAAAGCCAAGGCCAGCAATAAAGCGCCGGGCAAAAGGCCCCAATTGCTGCGGCGGCAAAGCCACACCGCCCAGACGCTGAAAAGCAAGGTCAGCATATAGAGGTCCATATAATATAGGTAAGAAAAATAAGAGGCCATGGTAGGAAAGGCCACCAATATGGCGGCGGCGGCCAGCACGCCGGACTTCTGGCGGATACCCAGCAGGCTGCAGATCAGAGCGCAGGAAATAGCCAGCAAAATCAGGCAAACTAAGCCGCTGGCCCAAGGGATGCTGTAATAAGAAGTAAGGCCCTTTGAGAGAATATCCAGCCAGCGGCCGCTGGAAATCATGCTGTTGTAGTGATAGAGCTCCGAGAGATCGTCGCCGTTGGGCAGTTTATTGACCAGAAAAAACATATGGGTGATCAGGCCAATGATGAAGGCGGCGGCGGCGGCCCAGCGGCAATAAGGCGGTATACGGCCATAGATTTTTTTCACGGCCTCTTCCGGCAGCGGAAGCTTGGAAGCCTGAACCGCCGGGCTATGTTTTTCTGTTTTATCCGGCATTGGTCCCTCCTTCCTCTCCTGCTTCTTCCGGAAATACAAAAAATCGCTGGCCCAGATAATTGAGGCCGGTAAACATTGCCATGCCCGTCAGCATGGCCAATTGATCCAGCAGCCGGGCAGAAAGGCCCAGGCCCAAGGCGGCCAAAGTCAGCCGGCACAAAGGCTTGGCTATTAAATAAGCCAGGCCGTAGCATACTGCAATATTGGCGGCAAAACGCAGGCCGGAACGGACATAGCCGGCCTGACTGCCGAAAGTAAAGTGCTTGTTCAAAAAATAAGACACGATACTGCAGAGAAAGTAGGACAAAGCGCTGGAGCCCCAGTAGCCCAGGCCCAAAAATTGATAAAAGCCGAACATGGTGACCATGCCCAGCCCGGTATTGAACAATCCCACCAATAAAAACCGGCCCAGCTTACGGTCGAAGATCATGGTCTTCTCCTTTTCCTGCGGTTTTTTCGATAATATAAGAAGGCCGGGCTTTGACCTCGTCATAGATCTTGCCAATATAGTGGCCGATAATCCCCAAGCTGATGGATAAGGCGCTGGCGATAAAAAGCAGCAGCAGAATCACGGTGGTGAAGCCCGCCACCGCTTGACCGGTAGCGAAATTGTATAGGGTTTGCAGACCCAGCAGCAAAAACAGCAACAGCATAATAATGCCCAGAAAAGTGGTGAATTGCAAAGGAAAGGCAGTAAAAGAGCTGATACTGTCCAGGGCATAGCGAAAAAGCTTGGTCAGGCTCCAATTCGTTTTGCCGGAAGCCCGGGGAGCTACGGCAAACTCGATCTGGGTCTGGGGAAAACCGTAGTATACCGACAGGCCCCGGAAAAAACGGGTTTTCTCCGGCAGCTTCACCAGAATATCTACGATTTTGCGGTCCAACAGCTTATAATCGGAAGCCCGGCGAAAATCAATATTTGTAAAGCGGCCGATGATACGATAAAAAAGTCCGGCGCAAATCCGGTTGAACCAGCCCTCTTGCCCTCTGGTTTCTTTGACGGCCTGTACAATCATCGCCCCCCCTTGCCATAGCCTATACATCTCCGGCAACAGTGACGGCGGATGCTGCAAATCGGCGTCCATTACGGCGCAGCAACGGCCTCTGCTGGCTTCCAGGCCCGCTAAAATAGCCGCTTCCTTGCCGAAATTCCGGGAAAGCTTCAGGCCTCTGATCCTCTCGTCGGCAGCCGCCGCCCCTTCGATGGCGGCAAAGGTACCGTCCCTGGAGCCGTCGTCTACCAGCAGAATCTCATAATTGACAGCGGCTTGGCTGAGAATCTCTTTGACCGCCGCCGCTACCAGGGGAATATTTTTTTCTTCGTTGTGGGCCGGAACAATTACCGACAGCATCGGCACACTCCTTATCTCTTTGGCTTATCTCTTTGGCTTTCCCGTTCTCCAGGATTGCACGTACTGATTTTACCATCAATGAGCCAAACCGGCAACCTGAAGAGTTGAGCAAAGTTGGGTACCTCACTTTTGCTTGGCCCGGACATACTCGATTGCTTCCTTGCCGGTTATCTGCTCCACATCAATGGCAATAATGGCTGCTTGTCCGCAGCCTTCCACCTTTTTGTGCACAACCTCTTTAGGCAGGCTGCCCGAATATTTTTCCGCTAAAGCCTTAAAAGCGGCCAGCCTCTCATCCCCTTCGGCAATTCTGGCTTTGCCGAAAGCCACCACGCTGCGGAAGTAGCTGGTATACTCTTCGGCAACAATCGTGTCTTCATCCACCACCGCAAAGGACACCTTGTCATGCTTGGCGATGGCGTCTATTTTATGCCCTTCCTTTGCCGAATGAAAATAGATTTTGCCATCAAAATAGACGAAGTTCAAGGGAACGGCGTAAGGATAATCCTCATCACCCAAACAGGCTAAAATGCCGTTTGTACATCTTGCCATTACTTCCGCCGTATCCTGAGGCGACAATAATTGTTTACTTCTTCTCATTTCCCGAAACATGCTTAATACCTCCTCCTATTCTCTTCAAGATAAAAAGCTTGGTACCCTTAAAGGGAGCCAAGCTTTTTCATTAGGCTGACAGACCTTCCTTAATATAAATAACAGGCCACGCTGTGATTGTCAACACCTGCTTTAAGAGGGGGATCGCTTTCCCGGCATTGGGCCATGTCCCTGGGGCAACGGGCGGCAAAGGGGCAGCCGGATTTGGTATTCCCCGAGCTGGTTACCTCTTATAAAGCCTATATAAAATCCATATAAAATCCACAGTTTGCAAAAGTAACCATTTGCAAAATAATCTATAAGTTGGTATAATAAAACCGAAATACAGGAGATCGTGGTGTAGAGGTAGCACTCAGGTAAGTGGCGCCTGATTACGCAGGTTCGAATCCTGCCGTCTCCAAAAGCATAACGCATCCAATCGGATGCGTTATATTTTTTGTTTTTTAAATTAGTGTTTTATGGTATTGCAGGCAATGATTTGTCGATAATTTTATAAAGGATTTTCCGCCGTTTTGTCAAATTATTCCAGGTATGAAATGAGAGGAGATCCGCCATGATGACTAATAAAAAAGTGGCTTACGCTTTCGTTTTTTTTCTGCTGGCAGCGGGGACAAGCCTGGCAACTCATAACCAAAGCAGAGCCTTAGCCGCCATGCCCCAGCCGGCCAATCCTTATCTTTTGCAGGATTTTCAATTGGCAGAACCTATGCTGGCGGCAGAGCCGGAAACCAGCGACGGAGCCAAGCACGAAGAATTAGGCTGGCTGAGAGCGGAAGCGGAAGAAAACGGCATCCGCCTGACCGTAGAAGGCGCCGGTGAAAACCGCCTTTTGCCTTATCCTGAAACCGGCAGTCCCGGCCGGGATATTTTCCCCTGGGTAGTGCTGCCTTGGCAGCTTACCTTCAGCCCCGACGGCAATTATTTGCTTTTAACCACCATGGAAGGCTATCCCGATCAGTACGCCGACTATTTCCGTTTATGGGTATTGGACCTGGTAGGCCATGAGCAAGCTTCCTGCGGCGGCAACAGTATTGTCAGAGCCTGGTGGCTGGATAATCAAACCATTGCCTATTGGGACTTCAGCGACGAATTGTTATCTCAAGGCCAGCTTTATCTTTGGAAGCTGCCGGGCTATAGCGAATAAAAATCTAACAAGCCGGCAGCGTGGGACTAACTATCGGTCAGATAATTAACCTTGCCAGTCCCCGTTCACTGCCGGCCCATTGCATATTGTAACCTTAAGGATGTTTTTTATCCTTGACAAAGCTTGCCAAACCTACCTTAAGAATGCCATATTTTCATCGTAATTTCTTCCAAATAAACCACCGCATAGTACATTAAGGCCGTCAAGATGCAGAGGATAAAGATGCTGGCCATCACCAGATCCAATTTAAATACCTGGCCGCCATAAACGATTAAATAGCCTAAACCGGCCCGGGAAACCAAAAACTCCCCGACAATTACGCCCACCCAAGCCAGGCCGATATTAATTTTCAAAGCGGATATTAAATTAGGCACGTTAGAAGGAAAAACAACCTTCAAAAAAATTTGCTGCCGGCTGGCGCCGAAGGAGCGCAGCAAATGAATCTTACCCTGATCCGTTTGGATGAAGCCATTATATAAATTGATAATGGTCACCACTACGGTCACCAATACCGTAACAGCAATGATAGCTTTTGGTCCTGCCCCGGCCCAGACAATCAGGATGGGGCCTAAAGCAATTTTTGGCAAGGCATTGAGCACTACCAGATAAGGATCGAGAATTTTAGCGGCTAAGGGGAACCACCAAAGAGCGATAGCCGCTCCTAAGCCAATAATGGTGGCTAAAGCAAAGCCGATTAAGGTTTCCGACGTGGTTACTGCAATGTGCAAGCCAAGGGAGCCTTCCCGGGCCAGATTGGCCAGGGAGTTCCATACCCGGCTGGGCTGGCTCATGATAAAGGGGTCAATCCACCTCATTTGTCCCGCCAGCTCCCACAGGATCAGAAAGGCCAGCAGCAGCGATATCTGCCAGAGCCTTTTCTTTTTTTCCGTTTTTTTAATGTTATCCAGATAGCGCTGGTGTCCCGGCGATATTTTTTTTGGCTCACTCACTGGACATCCAACTCCTTCCATATACGATTGAAGTAGTGACCGAATTCCGGCGCTTCCCGGCGGGCCATGGGGGAAACGCTATCCGTTGAAAGCACCACATCGTGGCAGTTTTTAATGACAGCGGGCCGCTTTGACAGCACTACCACCCTGTCGGACATAGAGATGCCTTCACTGATATCATGGGTCACCAATATCGAGGTTTTTTGTTCTCTTTGGATAATCATGCGCACCTCATCGGCAACCGTAAGGCGGGTCTGATAATCCAAAGCGGAAAAAGGTTCATCCAGCAGAAGAATTTGCGGCTCCACCGCTAAAGTTCTGATCAGGGCTGCCCTCTGACGCATACCGCCGGATAATTGATTGGGATAGCGGTCGATAAAATCCCCCAGCCCATATTTTTCAAGCAAAGCTACGGCTTTGCGGCGGTCTTCCAAAGTGGGCTGCCGTTTCACTTCAATACCGATCAGTACGTTGCCCAATATGGTGCGCCAGGGAAAAAGCTGATCCCGTTGGGGCATCCAGGCAATACGGGGATCCGGCCCCGTAATTTCCTGATCATCAATGGTAACCCGACCGGCGGAAGGCCGCAGCATTCCGCCGATCAGGGATAATAATGTAGATTTTCCACAGCCTGAGGGCCCGATGATGCTGAGGAACTCTCCGTCCTTGATATCCAGGCTGACTTCCTGAATGGCCTGAATCTCGCCTTCCGGAGTATGATAATTAAAGCCTACCCCCTCCAGCTTTAACATGGCTATTTTCCTCCCAGCTCTGCAACGGCCTTATCCGCATATTGATTGGTCACTAATGCGTCATAGGGTGCTCTTTTGTCCAGTTGGCCGGCCTCCGCCATGATATCCTGCAGAAGCTCAAAGGCTTCCTCCGTAAACACCGGCGTAGCGGCCCAGGAGCCCTGGTCCCGGTAGCGGTTGATGGAGGATATCAATAAAGCGTCATCCGTGTCGGGGAAAGAGGCTTTGATTGCTTCTGCAATCTCTTCTGCCGGGGCCGTTTGAATCCAGGCCTGGGCCTTGGCCAGAGATGAGGTAAACCTTTGGATAACCTCTTCGTTTTCGGCTATATATTCCTTAGTAGCGCTGAAGCCCGTATAGGGCAGGGCGCCGGATTCCTTGCCCAATGAGCAAACAATGTAGCCTTGACCCGTTTGCTCCAATTGAGAAGCCACCGGCTCAAAGAGATTGACATAGTCGCCGGTGCCACCGGTAAAAGCGCCGCCCATCAGAGCAAACTGAATATTGGTCAGCACTTCCACATCCTGCTGGGGCACGATGCCGTTTTTCTTCATGGTGTATTCCAGCACCATCTCCGGCATACCGCCGATTCTGCCGCCGATTACCGTTTTACCTTTCAGGTTTTCCCATTTGAAATCAGGCTCAGGCTGGCGGCCCACCAAAAAGGAGCCGTCGCTATTGGTTAGCTGGGCAAAATTGACGATATAATTTTCCCGGCCCTCATTGTAAACGTAAATGGTAGCTTCAGGACCCATGAGCCCGATATCCGCCTCTCCGGCCACCAGGGCCGTCATGACTTTGTCGGCTCCGGCGCCGTTGGTCAACTCGACGGTAATGTTGTCCTCGGCAAAAAAGCCTTTATTGATGGCGGCATACATGGGCGCATAAAAAATCGAATGGGTTACTTCGTTGAGCCGGATTTTCACCGGTTCCGCCGACACAGCGGGTGCAGCCGATTCCGTGGCGGCCGCCTCTGTGGCAGCGGGCCCCTCGGTAGCTGCCGGTTCCGTGGGTTTAGGACCGCCGCCGGTATTGCCGCAGCCGCCCAAAATGGCCAACCCCATTAATACAACAAAAAAAATACTAAGATACTTTGTTTTCATTTAAACATTCCCCCTTCGCCTTACTTGGGTTTTCAATCTTACATTGGCCAGTTTATTCCGGCGGGGAAAAACTGTGCCTGCACCAGGAAAATATTAGCGAAGGTTGTTGTCCCGGCGGGCGGTGGCCGTGGGGGGAGAAGCGGACCAGGCGGCGGGGAAGGAGCTGGCGGAGCCGGGAAAGAACCAATGTGGAGCCGGCAAAGCCGGTAGGGGCAAGCAAAGCCGGCAGGGCACAGCAAAGCCGGCAAAAAAAGGACTCCAGACTGCCAATGATACAGGCAGACACAGAGTCGGGGAATTCAGCGAGAGGCTAGCACGCTATTTGATGATAAGCAGGGTGATTCCCTTACATTGCTATAGCGGACTGGTGTGCAGCTTCATCACGGTGCACACCAGTCCGCTAGGCAATCAAGTTAAACCCCAGGTTTTTGGGCAGGCAACAAAGCTCTCAAGAGATCATGCATCTCATCAAACTTTTTCGTTCGTATTTGTATACGCTTGCCCAGCCGGATTGACAGGTTACAGGCAAAATCTCTGCAAGCATCCCTGTTATATAACTGGATAGTACTTAAATGCATCACCGTTATACCCTGTCGTTCAAGAATGGCGGAACGCATGGCATCCTTTCCTTGCTCCGCCGGGCTATTGTGGTGTGTGAAGCTCTCATACTCCACTGCTACTCTGGCTTGTTTATAATACAAATCCGCAAAGCATCTGTTTTGCCCGATACGTAGCTTTCCTTCACTTCTTAATCGTATTTCATGGTTGAACACGGCTCCGCCAAGTCCGTAGCCCCCCAAAGCATGGGGTAAAGCCAGAATCATATACGCCAAAGACTCCATAATCGATGCAGAGCCGCTTTCCACATATTGAATCGCCCGTGAAGCTTTACGGAATCCCTGGTGTCCCGAAGTCTTGGCAAGAAATGTTTCGAGCTTCTGTTTTGTTGTGATTGCTTCGTCAGGAAGGCCCGGTGGGTGGGAGCATAGCTGTAACCCCAGCAAGATGAGACGATGTATACTTAATTTACCTGCCAGCTCCAGAAACAGCAATTCAGGCGATGCTACCTTTTTCTCCCTTTGCATTACTACCGCCCCGGGGGGTAGGGGAATCCTGCAGTACCGGATATTTCTCTTGTTTGTTATCTCCTTCGTATGCAATCTGCCATTATTTTTGGCAACAGTGACATGATCCTTATGAGCTTCCTTAAACTCAAAATCAAGAACGGCTTCAATGTGTGGAATATTCCACATTATAGCGGCAGAAAATCGACTAACATATTTTTCCATATGATTAGGATACAACTTATTGATCGAAATTGCAAGTATTAATCGAATATGCGGGCCTGATGTTCAAAATTGCAGGTTTGTCACCGTTTGCAACGGCTAACTGTGCAAAATTGCAGGTTTGTAACCCCTAAATTTCGGTCTCGAAACAAATTTGGCCCGAAAATGGGGCAAAAACCCTATTCTCAGGCCAAATCACATACTACAAACTTGCAATTTTGCTCAAAACGCCATAACCATGTAAACAAACTTGCAATTTTGCTCAAAACGCCATAATTATGTAAACAAACTTGCAATTTTGCTCAAAAGTCACTGTCACTCTGTTAGTGGTGGCCCCTGCCGTCTCGTTACAGCAGGCTGGCGGCTGCCTCATCCAGCAAAACGGTGACGTCGGGATGAAGGGTTAAGAAACTGGCCGGCACTTCCGTGGTGACCACACGGTCGAAAAGTTTCTTGACTACAGGGGCTTTGTTTTCGCCGGTAATCAACAGCAGGATTGACCTGGCTTTCATGATAGTCCCCATGCCCATGGTCAGGGCCTGGGTGGGTACTTGTTCGATGCTTTCAAAAAAACGGGCGTTAGCTTCTATGGTACTGGCCGTCAGCCTTGTGAGATGGGTTGGCAATTGCAATTCCTCTGCCGGTTCATTAAAGCCGATATGGCCGTTGACGCCAATGCCCAGTACCTGGATATCCACGCCGCCGGCTTGATTCAGCATTGCCTCATAGGCGGCGCATTCCGCAACCGGATCTGCACACTCGCCATTGGGCAGATGGATGTTTTCCCGCTTAATATTGATGTGCGAGAAAAGATTATCCCGCATAAAATAATCATAGCTTTGATCGTTGGCCTTTTTTATAGGATAGTATTCGTCCAGATTGAATGTACGGATCATTGAAAAGTCCAGGCCATCCCTTTTGTGCATCTCCACCAGCCTCTTGTACATGCCCACAGGTGTGGAGCCGGTGGCCAGACCCAAAACAGCCCGGGGGTTTGACTTGACAACCTTAGCTACCATGGCTGCCCCTAAAAGAGATACTTCGTCGTAATTTTCGCAAATAATTCTATCCACATTTCCATCGCCCTTCTCTATAGCCTTTAATAGAAAATATGTTAGCACAGCCGAAAATATTGGTCAATATTTTCCGCGGCCAAGACATATTTTCTGGCAGCAATAACACAGGGCAGCGGGCTCGGTTTAAAATGTGCAACCTTTGTGGAGGACAAAAGAAACTGCCGCAAATTGATATGCTCAAATGCGACAGCCCCTGGTCTTTAGGCAGAAACATAAAATTATCTATTTTGAGCTAACTGTCCTACTTTTACCAGCTTATTCACCTTTAAGCATCTACTTCGTTTTCTGCCGTTCCAGCCCAGCGATCTACTACCGGAGCTAACTTAGTGATAGTAGGAGCCATAACAGGACCCGTAGCGATCATGCCCAGAATAGTTCCGACGCCGATGACTCCGCCCATAAACCAGCCCAGCACTGTCATGATGACGTCACAGCCGACACGCTCCCACTTCAGGGGAATCTTTAGCCTCTCGGATACGATTTGGTTAAAGCCGTCGGTAGGACCGCAGCCCAAGCGGGCAGATTGGTAAATGCCCAGGCCTAGCCCCAGCGCCAAAACACCCAGCACCAAGAAAACGGACCGTATTGCTACGCTAGGGTCATTGCCCATAATACTGTTAATCAGGGCAATAAACAGGTTATTAAAAGTACCTAGCAGAAAGGTGTAAATAATCGTTCCCAAATGAATCATTTTCCGGCCAAAAAACAATAAAAAAACAAAGAATGCGATGTTATAGATATTCATTGCCATACCAAAAGAACCGAGGCCCAGCTTACCCTGGAGGCCTTGAACCAGCACACTGACAGGGTCGCTGCCCAGCACCGCACAGATATATGCGGCGCAACCGAAACCGGCCACTACCGTGCCGGACAAAATCACCAGGCAACGGACAATGATATTCCGGGCAGTCCATACACGATGGGACATGTATTTTCCCCTCCTTTACGTTTGCCGGGAGCAGAAAAAATATGCACCCGGCAATTGATCACATTCCAGGCTGAGTTCTTTTACTTTTGACTCTTCCACTCGTTAAGCAAAGCAGCGGAATCCACTACCAGGCCCAGATGCAGGGAGATCATTTGCAGCGTAGGCAACTCCAGATGTTCGGAGCCGCGGGTCAGATCCTGGGGCACAACTACGCGGAAATCCCGGTTAGCAGCGTCAAAGGCAGTATTGACTACGCAGCAGTCAGTCATGCAGCCTGTCAAAATGACCCGGCGAATGCCCAGATTGCGCAGGAGCAGCTCCAAATCGGTAGGATAGAATCCGGATAAGCGTTTTTTGGTGGTAACCATGTAATCCCCATCTTGAACATCGATAGACATCTTATTCCAACGGCTGCCCTCAATGGCGTGCTCGGCAATATTGGGGATTTCGCCCACAGTCACAGGGAAAACCATACGCCAAGCGGAAGGATACAGCTTTTCGTCTGCTCCACCCTTACGAAGAACGGAACAAATATGAATTATAGGCAGGTTCAGAGCCCGGGCCTCACTCATGAACCGGTTCAACGGTTCGACTATCTCACGGCCACGGGGAGAGGGGCAAGGACACTCAGGATCCAAAGACAGGTGTCCTTCATGCATGTCTATAGTGATAACAGCGGTGTCACGACGGTCTAGAAATACCTTCTTCAGTTCCTCCGGGACTTCTTTTTGCACGTTGTTAAAATATGCTTTCATCATTGTTCCCCCTTCTTCTTATCTGGCATATTTTGTTAACCCAGGCTATGATATCATAGGGGAACATTGCTTGTAATCGTATATAATGAACAAAAAAAATTGTTATTTTTTGTGCAAGCTTGCTGTATTGCCTATTCATGTGGCTTCTATCTGCTGGAGCACACCCTTGAGATTTTTTTGCAGATTATTTTTTGCAGTAGCGGTATATTTTTAAGCAATTATAAAGCTCGTTGCGGTCTTCTGCTTCCTCCAGGCTAGTACCCAAAAGCTCCTGAATTCTAGTAAGACGATAAGCCAGGCTGTTCCGGTGGATCTGCAGCTTTTGAGCAGTCTGTGCGGCATTGCAATTCGTCTGCAGGTACATCTCTAATGTGGGCAGGAGGCTTTTGTTGTTTTTTTGTTCATATTCTAAAAGGGGGCGAAGCCGATACTCCGTAAACCGAATAATTTGCTCCTGATTCGGCACATCCATCAAAAGCTGATAGATGCCCAGCTCGGAAAAACAAATCACCTTACGGGATTCCCGGCACATAGCGGAGGCTTTTTTAGCTTCTTGCAAACTGCGATAAAATTGCAGAGGCTCACTGTAAATCCGCCCAATAGCAAAATGAACCTCCAATCCCGGATACCAACTGTCAATGTCGCAACACAGGCGGGAGGCCAGCTGAACGAGGGAACCAGCCTGCTCCGGCTCTATTGGGATCAAAAAGAAGGTGCTTTTGTAGCGGTTTAGATACATCGTCTTGGGGAATTTAGCCTTTAGCTCCTGCACCAACATGTCGGCACTCTGCTGCCGGGAAACGGCTCCACCCAGGGAAGAATGGGCTTTCGGGCAGATTTCTGCATATTCCGCCAATACTACTACATGATTACCTGCCAGCCGCTGCTTCTTAATAAAGGCCTGCAACGCATCTGACGGCGTATTTCCGTCCAGAAACAACAGCTCTTCCAAAAGAGAGTTCACGGCCTCCTCCTGATGCCTCTCCATGAGCAGGAAGCTGGAAATATCCCGGATGATATTGGCGATCCGAATCTCCCAGTGAGCCGTAAATACCGGGAAGTTTAACTTTTCTGCATAGGCTAATGTTTCCGGAAAAACGCTGGGAATACGTTCAGGGGAAAGAAGAATCACCAGGCAACCGGCATTGCCTTCCGCTGCCTGATTCAAGATGCTGTTGAGAAATGCATAGGTGCAGTCTAAGCCAATGCCTGTCATCAGGATAACATCACCTCCTACCAACCATTCCCGGATGTCGGGGGTCTGAGCGATATTGGGCCAAGAAATTTTGCGGTAAAGCCCCTTATATCCGGCAACTAAAGTGATATCCTGAAAGGATTCCAGGCTGATCAAATCTCTTACACAGGCCATGAAAAAACTCCTTTCTTAGGAAACAACTGTCGGGCATTTCACCTCTATTAAATCTCATATCATTACAATTGGCAAGCATGTAGTATAACAGATACAAAATGAAAGACCACCCGTTATTTAAATAAATAACAAAGGTGGTCTTTCTCACGAAACAAGTCTTGGTCTATTGCTTATTTTAGCTTATTGAGCCCGTTTTAACAGCAGCTCCCAGCGGTGGTCAACTTCCTTCTGAATGTCGGCGATTAAGTGTTCGTTGCCTTTCTTGAACAGATGCTTAAACCGGCCTTGGGTCTTCAGGAAATCTTCGATGGGCCGCTTGTTTTTCGGCTGGTAATTGATCTTCCAAACATCGTTTTCTACTTCAAACAAGGGCCAGAAGCAAGTCTCTACTGCCATTTTGCAGATCTCGGCAATATCCTCGGCCTCATAGCGCCAGCCTCTGGGGCAGGGAGCCAGGACGTTGAGGAAAGCGGCGCCGGGGGTATAGAGAGCTTTTTCGGACTTCTCATGGAGATCCTTCAGGTTGCCGATAAAAGTGGTCTGTGCCACATAAGGCACATGGTGAGCAGCAATGACTTCAGCCAGATCCTTGCGGTTCTGGGTTTTGCCGCTGCTGGCTTTACCGGTGGCGCTGGTGGTGGTGTCGGCATAAAGAGGGGTAGCAGAAGACCGCTGAATACCGGTATTCATGTAAGCCTCGTTGTCGTAGCAGACATAAACCATGTCATGGTTTCTTTCCATGGCGCCGGACAGGGACTGGAAGCCGATGTCGTAAGTACCGCCGTCGCCGCCGAAGGCGATGAACTTGTAGTTTTCCGGTACTTTGCCCTTGGCAGCCAAGGATTTGTGGGCTGCCTCAACACCGCTGATGGTGGCGGCAGCATTTTCGAAAGCATTGTGAATGAAGGAATCCTTCCAGGATGTATAAGGATACATACAGGTGGAAACTTCCAGACAGCAGGTAGCGCTGCAAATAACAGCTTTATCTTCAGGTTTGATTGCCCGCAGCACGCCTCTTACGGCGATAGGAGCACCACAGCCGGCACACATCCGGTGACCGGATGCTAAACGGTCCGGCCGTTCCATAACTTCTTTAAAATTATATGCCATGTTCATCCACCTCCTAATCTCTGAGGGCCAGATACTGGTAATGTTCCGGAGACTTGCCGGTCTTTACCATCTCTGCCAGTTTATCATAGACGCTCTTCAGATCGTCTACTTTGACGTCCCGGCCGCCGATACCGTAAATGTAATTGGTCACCAGAACATCGCCCAGCTTGCCAAACATAGCGGCTTTCACCTCGGCGCCCATGGGGCCGCCGTTGGCGCTGAAGCTCTCGGTTTTGTCCATGATAGCCACAGCCTTTACCCCTTTGAGGGCGGCAACAATTTCCTCGGCGGGGAAGGGACGGAATACCCGGACCTTGATGACGCCGGCTTTAATTCCGGCAGCTCTCAGCTCGTCGCAGGCTTCTTTAGCCGTACCGGCAGAGGAGCCGATGATGATCATGGCCAGTTCTGCATCTTCCATGCAGTATTCTTCGATCATGCCGTATTTGCGGCCGGTCATGGCCTCAAATTCCTTGGCCACTTCCAGAATGGCTGCCCGGGCATTTT
Source organism: Clostridiales bacterium (assembly GCA_038562165.1). Classification (GTDB taxonomy): domain Bacteria; phylum Bacillota; class Peptococcia; order DRI-13; family UBA5745; genus WRMS01. The sequence goes on from JBCFAO010000007.1 coordinate 88,787, forward strand.
CCATAGCTACGGCCTGGGCCTTTTTATGCTCCATGTAGTACTGGGGAATATCGTAGGGGCCCACAGCCAGAGTCTGATCAGGATTCAGCAGGTAATGCTCCGGTTTGTACTCGCCCATGAAGGCTTTAACCTTTTCGGTCTCGATGAGCTCCATCCGCTCTACGGCGTGGGAGGTGATGAAACCGTCCTGGCAGCACATTACCGGCAACTGCACCGCGGGATGCTCGCCGATCTTCATGCACTGGAAGAAGTTGTCGTAAGCTTCCTGGGCATTCTCGGCGTAAATCTGCAGCCAGCCGCTGTCCCGGGCGCCCATGGAATCGGAATGGTCGTTGTTGATGTTGATGGGGCCGGAAAGAGCCCGGTTGACCACTGCCATGGTGATGGGCAGACGGTTGGAAGCAGCCACGTAAAGCATCTCAAACATGAGAGCCAGGCCGCAGGAGGAAGTAGCCGTAACGGTTCTGCCGCCGGCAGACTGGGAACCGATGCAGGCCGACATAGCGCTGTGCTCGGATTCCACCGGTACAAATACGGTATCCATCTCGCCATTGGCAATAAACTGGGAGATGAACTGGGGAATCTCTGTGGACGGTGTGATGGGAAAAGCCGGCATCACATCGGGATTAATTTGTTTAATAGCAATGGATACTGCTTCATTGCCTGACAATCTGTCTTGGATAGCCATGTGAACCCTCCTATTCTTCTTCGCCGCCAAAGACTATAGCGTCAAAGGGGCAAACCTTTGCACAAATGCCGCAGCCTTTGCAGTGATCGTAGTCAAATTCCAGGCGCTTACCATCTTTCACCGGGATGGAGCTGTCGGGACACATAGGAGCGCACAGCAGGCACTGCTTGCATTTGTCCCAAACCATTTTAGGGGTGATGGTTCTCCAGTCGCCGGTTTTGAATTCGACGGAATTGCCGGAAGCAAAGATCATACCGCCGGGGGTCAGATCCTGCCATTTATTTTCAATGGTGATATTTTTCATCTTATTTTGATCCGTCATAAACCTTTACCTCCTCCAGGGCCATGCTCAAGGCCTTCATATTGCCTTCCACAACTTCCGGCTTCGTTGCAAACTTATGCTTGAAGGAAGCTTGCATATTATCCAGGAAAAGCTGCTCGTCCATAACGCCGCTGGCCCGTACTACCGCTGCCAGCATAGGGGTATTGGGGATATTTTTGCCGATGGTAGCTAAAGAAACCTTCTTGGCGTCCAGGGTGTAGACCTTGCCCTTATATCCATTGAGCTTAGGCAGAATCTCCTCGGGACTTTTGGCTGTATTGATAACGATGGCCCCTTCCGGTTTCAAGCCGGCAGTGACATTGACGGAGTCCAGTAAGGTCTCGTCCACCACCGCCACAAAGTCAGGTTCATAAATGTTGGAATGAACCCGAAGCGGCTCGTTGCTTAAACGGTTGTAAGCGGTGATCGGCGCCCCCATTCTCTCCGGACCGTACTCAGGAAAGCCCTGAATATACATGCCGGTGCTGAAGGCTACGTCGGCCAGCAATAAAGAAGCAGTCTTAGCCCCTTGGCCGCCTCTGCCGTGCCAACGTATTTCAGTCAGTTTTTTCATGCATATAACCCCTCTCTTATTAAAATTAATACCTAATAACAAGCATTCATTACAGTCTAGATTATATCATGGCCCCAAAGCAATATGCAAGCAATTGGCGAAAAAATACACAAGGGAAAAACGTATATATTACCTGCCTTTTTTAAACCATGCCTTACGCGGATAAAAAAGAGATAAAAGAATTTTCAGGCAACATTTATCTACTTTGTGATTTTTTTCATAAGCTGTTATTAAATTTCCTGTCCTGCTTTAAAAGCGGCCAGATTCATGGCTAAAAGCTTCGGTTTCAGGCTCTCTTCCAAAGCCTCGGTCCAATACTCTTTCGGGAACGACAGCTCATTGGCCAATATGCCTAAAAGCACCACATTGGCTGCCCGGGCGTCGCCCTTCTCCCTGCCTATGGCAGAAGCATTAATAGCTTTGACCCGTATGCCTCTGCCGGTCATCTCTTCCACAGGCCCTTCAGGATACTGAGCAGCGCCGGTGATTACCGGCATGGGCAGCATCTGCTGTTGGTTAACGATCATCAGCCCTTCCTTCTTCAAAAAAGGCAGGTAGCGCAGGGCCTCCAGTTCTTCAAAAGCTATAATAATATCGGCGGTGCCTTTGGCCACCAGGGGAGAATAGACCTTCTCGCCAAAACGCACATGGGTAACTACGCTGCCGCCTCTTTGAGACATACCGTGGATTTCCGATTGTTTGACGTCCAAGCCGGCCTTCATGGCCACCAGGCCCAGGATCTTGCTGGCCAGCACCGTACCCTGGCCGCCGACGCCGGCAATCAATATGCTTGCATTTTTACTCATTGGTTTTTGCCTCCTCACCGGCTTTTTGGCTGGCGGCTTTAATGGCCTTCGTGGGACAAACCCGGGGACAAAGACCGCAGCCCACACAGACCAAAGGATCAATTTTGGCTTTGCCTTCCGTCACCGACAAGGCGGGACAGCCCAGTTTCAGGCAGGCTTTGCAGCCGATGCACTTTTCCTGATCCACATAAAAAGGCGGATTTTTTAGCCGGATATGCAAAGCGCAGGGCCGGCGGGCAATAATCACGGAAACCTCCGGAGCCGCCAGCTCTTCCTTTAATACTTCCCGGCAGGTTTTTAAATCGAAGGGATCCACTACCCGAATCCGGCGGATGCCGATGCTTTCCACCAGCTTGGCAATATCGATGGCCGGCGACGCCATACCCCTGATGTCTTTGCCGGAACCGGGATTGTCCTGATGGCCTGTCATAGCGGTGATGCTGTTATCCAGGACGATGATGGTGGAGCGGCCCTGATTGTAAACGATATCAATAAGGCCGGTGATGCCGGAATGGAAAAAGGTAGAGTCGCCGATGACGGCTACGCATTTCTCGGCAAATTCATCTCCCCGGGCCAACTCCATGCCGAAGGCTCCGGTAATGGAGGCCCCCATGCAAACGGTGGTATCCAGGCAGCCAAAAGGCGGCGCCGAGCCTAAAGCGTAGCAGCCGATGTCCCCGGATACATGAAGATTCATGGCTTTTAAAGTGTAGAACATCCCTCTGTGGGAGCAACCGGGGCACAAAATCGGCGGCCGCATAGGCAGCTTTTGACCGGAAGCATATTCGGATTGGACGGCGGCAGCTACCGGCACTGGCAGGCCGGCTTCAGCCAGCACAGTCCGCAGCACCTCTTCGCTGAGCTCCCCTTGGCGGGGGGTGATGTCCTTACCCCGGCAGCAAACACCCATGGCTTTAATCTGGGTTTCCAGCACCGGTTCCAGCTCTTCCACTACGATGACCTGGTCCACCGAGGCCGCAAAATCCTTGATCAATTTTTCATTCAGGGGCCAAAGCAGCCCCAGTTTAAGAAAAGAAGCCTCCGGCAATATTTCCTTCAAATACTGGTAGCTGATGCCGGCGGTAATGAAACCGATGCGGCCGGCGTCGCCGCTGCCTTTTTCTATGCGGTTGAGCTCTGTGGCGCCGGCAAATTCCGTCAAGGCCAGCCGCCGCTCCTCTACTACCTTATGGCGGCCCACCGCATTGGCCGGCGTCATCACGTATTTGGGAGGGTTTTTCTCATAATCCTTTACGACTATATCCGCCGGCTCTTCCAGGGCCACCAGGCCCTTGGAATGATTAACCCTCGTCGTAGTCCGCAGGATAACCGGCGTATCAAAGGTCTCGCTGATTTCATAAGCCTTCTTGGTAAAGGCCTTAGCTTCGGCGCTATCGCCGGGCTCCAATACGGGGATTTTGGCCAGAAGGCCGTAATAGCGGTTGTCCTGTTCATTCTGGGAGCTGTGCATGGCCGGGTCGTCGGCAGAAACCAGTACCATGCCGCCGCCTACGCCGGTATAGCTAAAGGTCAGCAACGGGTCCGCCGCCACATTGACGCCTACATGCTTCATGGAAGCCAGCGATCTGGCTCCGGCTATGGAAGCGCCTACAGCCACTTCCATGGCCACTTTTTCATTAGGCGACCACTGGGCGTGAATCCGCTCATATTGACTAATATTTTCTAAAATTTCCGTACTGGGAGTGCCGGGGTAAGCCGCGGCAACTTTTACCCCTGCTTCATAAGCCCCCCGGGCAATGGCCTCATTGCCGGAAAGCAATTCATACTTTGTCATGCTGTTTAATAAACCTCCCTGCCCCGTCAAAACTGGGTTAAAACTATTTGTTAAGAATCATATCATTTTTAGGAATAGCTGTCCACAGCCAAAGTTATGGGTAGAAGGTCAAACAAGTCTTTTGCCCGCTTAGCCTCCATTAGCAGAAAAATGCTCTTTGGCAGGAAAGTGCCTCTCAGAAAGTGACCTATGACCCGTGACAGAGGCGCCAATGTACAAAAATTGAACTATTATGGCTTTTTTGCCCACAACTTCGATTTTTGTACAGTTTTGGCTTATAAACGCTCTTTTGGGCAGGAGCGGTTCCTAATAAGAACATAATACCTCGGTTTTTGTGCATTCGAAGTTTTGTACTCCCTGCTCCAGAGCACCCGCAGCCCCCGTTTTCGTACATTCAACCACAACTTTAGCCACAACCTCAGTCAGCAGTTGCCTTCATATACGTAAGTCAAATAACGCCGGGCCGTTGCCGCTAAAGCATAGACCTTTTCCACCGGCGTGGGCCCCCGGTCTTTCATTTGCCAATGGGGAAAAAACCGGCTGACGTGATAGGGGATTGCTTTATCAATAGACGCCAACCAGGCCGCCATTGCCATCATTTCCGCCTCACTGTCGTTTTCCCCCGGCACAATCAGGGTGGTAACCTCCACATGACAAGCGGCGGCAGCCCTCTTGATGGTTGCCTTTACCGTCTCCAGATCGCCTCCCAGCTTGGCGTAATACTCCGGTGTGAAACCCTTCAAATCGATATTCATGGCCTGTATATAGGGCAGCAGTTCTTCCAGGGGCTGCCGGCAAACATAGCCGTTGCTGACCAGCACGTTTTTTAACCCTGCCGCCGTCGCCAGCTTGGCGCAGTCCAGGACAAACTCATAGCCCACCAAAGGCTCGTTGTAGGTGTAGGCCAGGCCTATATTGCCCCGGTTCTTTTCGGCCAGGGCCGCCGCCACCAGCTCCTCCGGCTTTATCCGGTCCGCCGCCGCTCTCTGCCCCGGCTTGCCGGGTTGCATGTCACCGGCTCCGGTACCGTTAAAGGCGCCGGCACCGGCCATGGCAATATGGCTGTTTTGGCAAAAGGGACAGCGAAGATTGCAGCCAAAACTTCCGGCAGACAAAATACGGCTGCCGGGATAAAAATGATACAGCGGCTTTTTTTCTATGGGATCCAAGGCTAAAGCCGTGATCACCCCATAGCTGCCGCTGGCCACTCGGCCTTGGCGGTTGCTTCTGGCCCCGCATTTACCCGTATCCCCCGGCTGCAGCCGGCAATGGTGGGGACAAATCCGGCAAACTGCGGCATTCCCGGCTATCCCTTGGCTATTTTGATCAACCATGGCCCCCTCCTTACGGTGAAAGCATCAAAAAACATCTTTGCAAACAAGATTTGCCTGTATACTATCAGGTAAAAAAGGCGGTGCGCCATGAGCCGTCCGCCGGGCAGCAACAGTGCTGACGGCGGCAGTGATCTCCCGCCTGTGCAAAAATTGCGTTTGTGTGAAAATCGGCGGGGCCGGGTGAGCAAAAATTGCGTTTGTGTGTGAAATGCAGAGAGGGAATCCATACATAAACGAAAGAATTGAACAAATTTGACCTAAAATGGGCTTAAATTCCTTCCGAGAGGGGTTGCAAATCACTCACAAACGAAAAAATTGCACAAGCGGCTGCCCAAAACCGCATACAAACGAAAAATTTGCACATTCACTACCCCCAGCGCGGAATCGCCCGGATTTGCACAGAAGGCCGGCTCTACCTCGCCATTGGGCACTACTCCGCCATGGGGGCTCTACCCCCTGGGGTCACTGCCTGCAACATGGCGATGCGGCCGGGCCAATCGGCGGCTGCATTACTTATGCCGGATCACCTCAAAGCGTTCCATCTTGTAAGGTTGACCCTCCTTGATGCCTGCTTTTTGCAGGGCGATCTCCACTTGCCTGGCCGGAGTATCTACACCGGGTAAGTCCGGCAAAAGCAGCCCCCGCCGCAAACCCTGGCTGACGATAACGCCATAGCGGCGCACATCCAGCTGGGCCATGGTCTCAATTGGCTCAGGCTCGCCTAAAACATCCACATTGATAACTAGCTGAGACAGCTCCTGTTCTTCTACGGGATCAAAGCGGGGATCTTCAGCACAGGCGCTGACCGCATTATGCAGAATTTCCTCAAGGAGCGTAGGCCGGGTGGGCCCGATAGTACCGATGCAGCCCCGGAGCCGACCGTTTTTCTTCAGGGAAACAAAAGTACCGGCCCGGCTCCCTTCCATCTCCGCAGTCAAAGCAGCCGCCAAGGCCGGCGGCAAGTCGCCCCTGCCCCGCAGCCGCTTTCGCTGTCCCACATACTGCTCTATAGCATATCTGGCGGTACGGACATAGACGTCCTCTTGCTCCCGGATTGCTGCCAGTGCCCCTTGCTCTTCTTCCTCATAAATAGAGAGAAATTGCCTGCTGGGGTCAAGCCGGCTTGGATCAGAAGGACTTGCAGCAGAAGGGCTTGCAGCAGAAGGGTTTGAATCGGACGGGTCCCCTTCAAAAAGGCAAAGGCCATAGCCTACGCCGAAGGGGCCTTCATAGGAAAGACGGCGGGCCTTCACCTGGCGGCCATCAAAGGCTCCCGCCATAATCACGAAGCTGCGCAGACCGCATTCACCGGCGGCCTCACAAAAATCGGGGTCAAAACGCAACAGCTCCAAAAAATCCGCCCTTTCCAGAGCGGTCATAAGACGGTGGTCAAACTCCGCACCTTCCGGGGCAAAACCGTAGGGTCCGTCACTTTTTAAACGATGGGATAAATCACCGCTGGCAATGATGGCTGCCGGGCGGTTCAGCTCCCCGGCAACGGCAGCGATATACTGGCCCAACCGGTAATGCTCTGCAGCCGATAATCCGGATACCCCAATGCGCACCACCTGAAAACCGGCATAAGCCTGCTGAAAAAATCGCAAAGGCACAACGCTGCCATGGTCCAGGCTTCTTTCCCTTTCTCCCAGGGTACCGGCGGGCAAACCCTCTCTTGATGCCAGAACCTCCAGGGCGCTTACAAATTCCTGATCGTAAATCACTTTCGTTTCGGGCCCTTCGGCTCCGAAAGCTTTCATATCGCCTTTGGCGCCGGGGCCGGGCGAGATATGAAAATAGTCGGCATACATAGTGGCATGGGGAGACAGCAGCACCACGGTTTCCGGCTGCATAAGGGCCATATGCCGGGCGGCTTCCTCATAGGCAGCTATCGTGTCCTTGATCAGCTTCTCCTGTCCTTTGCCCACCTCCGGCAAAATCAGAGGCGGATGGGGTACGGCATATGCGGATACAACAGTCATGGTCCTCCCCCTTTCTTCTGCATCATCTAGGATTTTCGTTTGTGAATATATATATAAGAAGAAACTAAGGTCGTCAGCGGTATAGCTGCCAAAAGTCCCACGCTGCCGGCCAGGGATTGCAGCACTTCCACTACAATCATTTCTTTATTGAACAACTCCAGCAGCGAATTGCTATAAACAATGAGAATCAGCACCAGGGAAAGGGAGCTGCCGATATAGGCCAGCACCAGCGTATTCATCATGGTACCCAGCATGTCCTGGCCGATATTCAGCCCGGATCGCATCAGAGAAGCAAAAGTGGGATCCTCCGCTGAATCATGAACTTCCTGTAAAGAAGCGGCGATGGATACCGCAACATCCATGACGGCTCCCAAAGCGCCAAGAAGAATGCCGGCAAATAAAATAGCTTTTAGGTCTATGGGATTAGCCGGGTTGACATAGGCCAGATATATGGACTCTTCACTGACGTAGCCCGATAGCTTTAAGAAAATATCCGTCAGCCCAAAAACAACGGCTGCGGCAGCCAGGCCGCCAAATAAGCCGATGCCTGCCGACAGGCTTTTACGGTTGAAGCCGTTGACCAGGGTCAAGGTCATTACCGTAATAAAGGCCATTAGAATAAAAGAGGCGGCATAAATATTCTTGCCTGAAAGAATTGCCGGAATAAACACGAGAAAAATACTCAGGCAGGTGAAGCCCAAGGCCAAAACGGAATGGAACCCTTTTTTGCGGCCGTAAATCAAAAGCAGCACAATAAAGACAGCGGCCAGTACAATCAACGCATCGGAACGGAGATACTCATGCATCAGCCAATGGGTTTCCTGGCCGTCGTCATAACCGTAGAGAAGGAGCTTATCTCCCGCCTCTACCTCTTTATAGCCTACTGCCATAAAGCTGTCGTTGATCTGCTGGGCCTGAAGCTGCATACCCTTATGCTCACCCCGGATTACGGTAGCCTCAAAATCGATGGTCACCGTAACCCGCTCCACACTGCCCATGTCCTGCCGGTCTTCCTCCCGGCTAATAACCTTGTCTACTTTTGCTGCCAGGATCTCAGTACCGTCGTCCCGGGCAAAAAACTTCTGCTCGCCTACGGCTATCTTATTGCCGATGACAATAAACAAAACCGAAAAGAGAACCATAGCAAAATAGCCCAAGAGGGCCGTTAATCTTTCTTTTTTTATGTTGATCAATGTCTTCCCCTTCTTCGCCTTATTATTCTTTAATAATTAATCATAACACAAAAAACGGGGAAAATCTCCTGGATTATTTGGCGGAATAAAACTCAAGAGGGCAGGCCGGCTTTTTTCTGGCGCTGGTTTTTCCACTCCGCCGTAAGCCAAAGGGCAAGGGGAATAAGCAACTGAAAAGTCACCGTATATATGGGATAATATTTTATAAACGTTATCAATTCCCCCATATTCCTGACTGCTAAAAGGCTGATGGCAAACAGCAGCAAGCCCATGGGAGCGGCTATTTTTTCTGGTTCCGGCAAACTGGATATCCTGGCTACGCCATTGGCTGCCATGCTTAGGCAGACAGCGATTTTCGTCAGGCAGGTCAGGATCATGTAAGTGGATATGCTTTCCTCAATTCTGGTAAGAAATCCGCCGATATGCAACGTTTGCACCGCCGTAAAAGTGGGGTAATAAACAATATCCATCAGGGGCTCACCTAAAATCAGGGTGTTGCGCAAGGTGACATAAATCATGATAGGCATGGCTAAAAGCAGTCCCTTCAGCAAAACGGAGATATAGCGGCCATTGCATTTTATGGTAGACACAATGGGCAAGAGAATCACCGTTTCTAAAAAGGGAAAGGACATAATCTGCGCCGTGCCTATGGCCATATCTTTGGCGGAATGGCGCAAAACCGGCTGCAAATATTCCGGATCGATCATTTTTAAGGAAAGTATGCCCGTAAGCAAAGCCAATAGGAAAATATAGACCACAAGGCTGACCGACCATTTGCCCAGTACGCTCAAGCCCCCCCGGATCAAATACAGTCCGATCAGCAGCAAAACCATGGGAAAGAGGAGATAAGGCGGATCCGTCAGGGTATTGCCAATAATGAATTCGTATAAGGAGCGGAAGGTTAAGGCGCCGGAATGCAGGGAAAACCAGACCATCAGCAGGGTAGCCACCGTGCCTAAAGCTTTGCCCCATAATTTAAAAATAATATCAAAAAAGCCCTGTTCCGGATACAAAGAAAGAATGCGGCCATACATCATCAATATGGGAATGCATAGAATTGCAGCCCCTATTACAGCCAGCCAGCTATCTTTGCCGGTAATCGAATTAACGCCAATCATTACGTTATTGCCAAAAATAAATAAAGCAATCAGGGCGATAGCCTGATGTCTGGTGATCTGCTTAGTAGCCAAAACTGCTATACCTTCCTTTCGATATCCCTCAGGATTGGATATAGGGTAAAAACATGCGCAATGCGGTAGACAAGCGGAAGCTCTCCGGCAAGGCCAGAAAGAGAATGATCAGCAGCAGGCTGCATAAAGCTACCGTCAAGTAAAGGATATCGTTTTTTTTGCCCCGGCTCTTTCTTTCCGGCAAAAAATCAAAAATCAGGATTACCAGATAAAAGACCAGCAATACGACGTATTCCATAATCGTCTCCTTATTATGAGGCTTTGTAGGAGCCGGTTCCCGCTATATGAAGCTCCATATTGATCTCGATAGGCAACTGAGGCAACAGCCGGTCCCAATCCCCTTTTATTTCCTGCCAGAGGCGTCCGTCCATTTTGTAAACCTCATAACCGGCGTCAATAGCATCCACTTTCAGCTCCCGGCAAAGGTATTCCGCCGTAGTCAGCAGATATTCCTTCATGAAAGCCGTGGCGTCTTGCTGCAAGCTTTCTATAGCATCCCTCTGTGACATATCCAGCCCGGGAGGAGCCTGAATCAGCAGGCCCGTAGCTTTAACGTCAAAGCAAAGCGTCAGCCCTCCCCCTGTCTCTTTCATATGGCGTTCACTTTTGATCCTGCTGACCCGAAAGGTAGCGTAGCCGCCTCCTTGAGATACGGGAAAAGCAAAGGTCTGCTGCATCCCCTTTTCCCTCAAGACCAATAAAGCATTTAAGTTCTCCTGAGGCAAAAAACCCACCAGCCGGTCTCCGTTAAAAAGGCCTATTCCGGAAACCCCTAAAACCGACTCCTCTGGGCCGGCAGAATCCTCTTCAGCCCCGGCCTTTTCCTCACCGCTCCCCTGATCTGCATCCTTAGCCTTTTCACCGGAACCATTGACATCGAAAGCCATTAACACTATATTTTTTCCTTCGATATGGATGGCATTATAAACACGGTAAAGCATGGTGTCCCGAACCTGAAACATTTCTTTTTCCGGCGGATTGACAATAGCCTCAATAGCAAAGGCAGCTATTGCCATATCCTCACCTTTTGCCTCCAAAACCGCCTTGGCTGTTTCGGCAGTAGACAGCACCACCATACTGGTTTCCCGCAGCCCGCTGTCCCGCATAAACCAATCCAATATACTGGCGATACCCTCTTCTTCGGCAATTTGCCGGCTGATAACGATGGTCTGCAGGTTGCCGAAATACAACTCTTTCGTCAGCCGTCCTTTAGCGTTTTCCATAGCGGCAGGTATGGTTTTGCCGCTAAACTCCGCCACCTGAAAGGCTAAAGCTCCTTCCGGGTCCGTTTCCGTCAGGTTCAGCAGTTCTAACGCTACATTATAGCCTTCTTCATTCCTATCTATAGCAATACCGGCTACGATCTCCAATCTGTTGAGATCCAGGTAGTTGGTGCAGCCGGAAAGCAATAAAGCTAAAACAGCAAATAAGATCAGTCGCCCTGCTGCTTTCATCTCACCACTGCCTCCTTGTCTCGCCTTTACGGATGCTGTCCTTGGCAATATTCCTGGGCCGGCGGGCCATCCGCCATAAAGGGGCCCTCAGCAGCAGGTCTTTCTGATCCTGGTAATTCATGTTGATATTTATATCAATCTGGGTTACGCCAAAAGATCTGAGGTTGAGGAGATGAACCCACCAAAAAGCTATGCCCAGAGTAAGACCGGGCAAGCCCATAATAGAGGCGGCCACCAGCAAGGAATAACGAACCACCAAGATTGACGTGTTCATTTTTGGCACCAATAACCCGGTAATGCCGGTGAGAGCCACCATGATGATCAGCACCGAAGACACCAGCCGGGCCTGCACTGCAGCCTGCCCCAAAACCAAGCCGCCGACGATACTCATGGCTGAGCCGATAACTGTGGGCATCCTGATTCCCGCTTCCCGCAGCAAATCAAAAACCAGCAGCATGGAGAAAATCTCCAAAGCCATAGGAAAGGGGATGTTTTGCCGCTCCCGGGCTATGCTGATCAACAAAGGCGTAGGCAGCATCTCGTGATTGAAAGCCGATACCGCCAAATAAAAGGCGGGCACCGTTACCGCCAGGATAAAACCGCATATGCGCAAGGTCCGGGAAAAGGTGGCATAATAAAAAGGCAGATAATAGTCTTCACTATTGACAAAGTTCTCCATAAATAAATAAGGCAGCGTCAGCACCGTAGGGGCGCCGTCTACAAAAATAGCGATCCTGCCTTCCAGCAGCTTTCCCGTTACCACATCAGGCCTTTCTGAGGTGCCGATGGTGCGAAAAGGGGAATAGCCCTCATCCCGGATAAACTCCTGAATGTAGTTGGAATCCAGAATGCCGTCAATGTCGATAATAGCCAGACGCTCCTCCAGCTCTTTGAGGATCTCGGGTTTTACCAGGCTGTCCAGATAACACAGGCAAATGCTGGTTCTGGTTCGCTTGCCTAAAGTGCGGAATTGCATTTTTAAATCATTGGTCCGCAGGCGGCGGTGCAAAAAAGCCAGGTTATTGATGAGGGATTCGCCAAAGCCTTCCTTGGGCCCCACCAGGGTTTTCTCATTTTCCGGCTCGTCGGTTCCCCTTAAAGGAAAGCCTTGGGTGCTGTAGATCAGAGCGTCCTTGCTGCCGGGGATCAACACGACTACGTCGCCGTAAGTGGCGGCCTCCACAATCTCAGAATACTTCTGAGCCTTCATGCCGTTGTGATTGCAGACAATCTGGGTGAGAATGGTATCGGTAAGATTCTTATCATAATTAATGCCCTGGGAGCTGGTCAAAGGTTTAATAATGGCTTCTCCAACATACTCGTTGTCGATCATGCCGGCGCAATAAACCAGGCCGAATTCCAGCTTCTCATTGTGCTGGTTTCTTATGCGGCGCAGCACCATAGGGTCCACTTTTTCAAACAGGCCCTCCAGGATAGCCATTTCTTCCGCCAAATCGCCGGAAAGCTCTATGCTGTCCAGGTTCTGGTTCAATTCTTTTATTTTGTCTTCCAGTCTTTTTTTGCGGGCAAAAAATTTAAAGTCCATAGGCCCTCCCTACGCATATGCTAAACATTGGTATTATGGGCTTATTTTTCCGGTTGTATACGCCGTCTCCAAAGGCAGGAAAACACAAAAAAGAAAAAAACTTGCCCCCGGCTCAAGGGACAAGCTTTTTTCTTTTGTCAAAAACTGAGAGGGTATGCATAAATCTTACCGGTCACTAGTTTGACCTTTTATAGCAGACAAAACTTTTTCCTTCGTCAGGGGAATGCTGGTGACTCTGGCTCCAACGGCTTTGCTTACCGCATTCATAATGGCAGGAGTCACAGGCACCGTGGCTACTTCGGATATACCTTTAGCGCCGTAAGGACCTAAAGGCTCCGGGTTTTCAACAAGAATCAAGTCATACAAGGGTGTTTCGTCTATGCGGGGCAGGCCCAGATCCTTATAGTGATTCTGCAAGGGTATTCCTTCAGCGGAGCTAAATCTTTCCGTCAAAGCCCAGCCGATTCCCATAGAGCAACTGCCCTGAATTTGCCCTTCAATAATATGGGGATTAATGGCCCGGCCCACATCGTGGCAAGCCACCACCTTCAGCACCTTTACCTCGCCGGTTTCCTTATCAACTTCAACGATTACGCCCTGGGTAGTGTAGGCATAGGAAGGATAATTGCGGTACCGGTCACCGGCGGCCTTTCTGCCTTCATTATCATGCAAAGCATAGGTTTTAGGCGCGGTGAAGGTGTATTCTGCGGAGCAGGTTTCTCCGGGCTGCCAGGGTTTTTCAGCAAGTTTTTGCTTTATTGCTTTGCAAGCCTCCACTACCGCTCTGCCGCTGCACAAGGTCTGCCGCTCACTGACCGCTTGACCATGCCTGATGGTACGGGCCGTATCCCCGCTAATTACTGTGATTTTATCCGGCTCCGCATTCAAGGCTTCTGCACAAAGCTGCAGCATAGCGGTACGGAAACCCTGCCCCATATCGACGCCGGAAACCCTAAGCTCCCAGGACCCGTCCGTGCAAAGAGTAATGATGGCGCCGCCGTCATCCGTTACCCCCTTGCCTACACCAACGTTCTTATATCCGCTGGCCATGCCCCAGCCTAAAACCTTGGAGCCCTTGGGATACTTGCCTTCATATTCTTTCAGTGCTTTCTCCAGCCCTTCTTTGCACAAACGCACCGTGTCCAAAATTCCCACGCTATAATCAACGTGCTGTCCGGTAAAGGTCACATCTCCGGGTTTAACGCCGTTTTTCATTCTTACTTCAAAAGGATCCAGCCCAAGGCGCTGGGCCCCGATATCCAGGGCCACCTCTACCGCAATTGCCGCCTGATTGATTCCAAAGCCTCGAAAAGCGCCGCCCAAAACGTTGTTGGTCTTTAATGCCTTGCCCAGAACCCGGCCGCTGGGTATGCGGTAGGGACCGCAGGAAAAAATCATGCTCTGCTCCAGCACCCCCGGCGTCAGATTCATGTAAGGGCCGCCATCCATCAGGAAAAAAGCGTCCACGTATTGGATGACGCCATCTTTGCTTAAACCAACTTCATAATCAATTTTAAAAGGATGGCGCTTAGTGGTACGGCGCAGGGATTCCCGGCGATTTAAGACCAGCCGCACCGGCCTTTTCAAATGCCAGGCGGCGACGGCCGCCATGGGCTCCATATAGGGATCGCATTTTTTACCGAAGCCCCCTCCCAGCGGCGGCGCTATGACGCGAATATATTCGGGGGCCACAGCCAAAACCTTAGCAATCATTTCCCGCAATTCATAAGGCGATTGGGTGGAGCAATAAACGGTAATGCCCTCTCCCTCAGGCAGGGCGATGGCTGCCTCCGTCTCCATACAGGCATGTTCCTGCCAGGGAATATTGTAATTCACTTTTACTACTTCAAGATTTTCGTCTTTTTTGGCTTCCTCCACATCGCCGGTTTCATAAGAAATGGTTTTAAACAAGGACTCATTCTCTGCGGCCTTCTCCATGGTATAAATGCCGGGGAGCTTTTCATAGGCCACTTTAACTTTGCCCGCCGCCGCCCTGGCCTGCTCTTCCGTCTCAGCCACCACCAAGGCCACTCCATCGCCGATAAAGGCAACCCTGTCCTGGCAGAATACGGGCTGGTCGGGAATCAACTGGCCAAAACCATTTTGGCCGGGCACATCCTTGCAGGTAAAGATACGCACTACCCCGGGCATCCCGGCAGCCTCTCCCGTATCAATATCCAATATCTTGCCGCAAGGGATAGCCGTCCAGACCACGGCCCCCTGGAGCATTCCTGCAAATTCATAATCGCCGGTAAATTTCAGCCTGCCCTGGGCCTTTGCCAAGCCTTCCATGTCCCAGAGGGATTGGCCCATTACTTTCCCGGCAGGAGCTTCCATATCCGCCCCCGTCGAACCCATAACAATTTCCGTCTTTTCCATGAAGTATTGCGGCGCCGCATCAGGATTTTCGTTCAGCCGTTTGGCCGCCAAATGTATGGCCTCGATGATTTTGACATATCCGGTACAGCGGCAATAATTGTGTTTCAAAGCTTCATTGATTTGATCAGCGGTAGGATTCTTGTGCCGGTCAAGGAGGGCTTTGATGGCCATCACCATGCCGGGAGTACAATAGCCGCATTGCACAGCCCCCACGTCTAATAAAGCTTTTTGTATCGGGTGGGCCACTCCCTCCGGGGACAGCCCCTCAATAGTCAGTACCTTTGCTCTCTCTAAATTCTTTAAAAGCACGATGCAAGAACGCTTGGCTTCACCGTTGACAATTACCGTACAAGCGCCACAGTGGCCGGTACCGCAGGCTTCCTTCGTGCCTTTCAAGCACTCTTTATTGCGGAGATATTTTAAAAGGGTAGTTCCAGGGCCATACCCGGCAGTAACCAATTTGCCGTTCAATTCGAAATTCACCGTATTCACTGTGAGCCCCTCCTTGCTTTATGCAGCTTACTTAAGGCAGCTTCGGGAAAACCAGCTTACTATCCGGGGAGACAGTTTGTGTTTCGGAAAGGCGGTCTGCTATTCTTAAGACAATTTACATCCTGGCAGACAAGCTCGTATCCCCGGAAACAAGATTGAGTATGTTACAGTTATAACACGATCTTGTTTCCCAGTCAACAAGTTTTGCAAAACCAGACGCCTGCTTTGACCTGCGGATAAGTTGAAACGGCTGGCTGGAGCGGTTGACTGGAGCGGCTGGCTGGAGCGGTTTGGAGGGTTGAGTCGAGCCGGCGGCATCGATTTTTCTTGGAGCCCCAAGGCACAACAATGGGGCAGCGGGCAACGAGGCAGTGGGCAACGAGGCTGTGCCCAACGAGGCTGTGCCCCTTTGGTGACGGCACCCCGCACGGCAGTGACCCCCAATTGTGCAAAATTGCAGGTTTGTACTCTAGCGACGGCGGTTTTGTGCAAAATTGCAGGTTTGTAAGAGCTTTCATCTGTAGAAATCCGGCTTTTAGTCTATTTAGGGCTAAAAACGGCCATAAAGCAGGGGATTTGACTTAACAAACTTGCAATTTTGCTCCTTTTTGAGCAAAGAGGGTGACAAACCGAGGGCACTGAAAAAGCACCCCTTTTATGAGACAAAAGGTTTACTTCTCCTCAATTCGCCGAAAGAGGAAGATCCATTTGGTGAAAGTTGAAGAAGAAAAAGCGCTCATTGCGC
>JBCFAO010000077.1:0-7372 GCA_038562165.1 Clostridiales bacterium
AAATTTCCCTTTCTAACCACTCTACTTTGTTATGTCCCAAAATGTCAATACTTAGCTCCCTTTTTTTCTTTCAAAAACAGCTAAAAAGGGCTTGACTATTATTAGCAGGTTTGAAGTATTGTGTGATTCGCTCTGTTAAAATAGGCGTTCAATCTGCCTAAGACACTAAATGTAGGCTAAAGACGGTGCTCAGTGCGGTAAAACTTGAATTCTGAGCAGTTAGCTGAGGCAAATACACGTAAAACTTCATTTTTTGTACACCCGGCTGGATAGGAGGAGGATTTTTCAGTGCCTTCTAATTATAAAAAATTTTTAGTCTTACAAAAAATTGTTGACAGTACGGAATTTTCTGATATAATTAAAATTGAAATTGCGTGATGTAATCAGCCGTGTAATTAAAAATAAGGGAATGGAGGTATTTGTTCATGAGAATCTCTAGGGAAGAAATGCTGGCGCCAACGGATTTGCCATTTGATAAGGTTCCGCCTTATCGGGTCAAGGTTGTGGAGTACACTGAACCCACCACCAGAGAGCAGCGTAAACAACTGATTAAAGAGGTCCAGTATTCGGCTTGCAATCTGCCGGCAAAATACGTGTATGTCAACATGACCACCGACTCCGGCACCAGCGCCATGAGCGACCGGCAGTGGGCGGGCATGTGGCTGGGCGACGAATCTTATTTCAACTCGAAAAGCTGGGAGCCGCTGAAAAAGGCCCTCCAGGAATTTTCCGGCATGGAATACGCGCTGCCTACCCATCAGGGCCGTTCAGGCGAGGCTATTTTGTATGAAGCCTTTGTTAAAGAAGGGGACGTGGTTCCTTCCAACATGCACTTTACGACCACCCGGGCCCATTGCTACTACTACGGCGCCGAGCCAGTGGATATGACCTGCAAAGAATATTACGATGAGCACGATCCCTCTTGGTTTAAAGGCAATATGGATATTGAGGCCCTTAAGCAGCTCTTCATTGAGAAGGGCGACAAAATTGGCTTTGTCGAGCTGGTCGTTCCCAACAACCTCTGCGCCGGCCAGCCTGTTTCTATGCAGAATATTAAAGAAGTCCGGGAAGTTATCGACAAATATAAAAAGCGGGACGTCATATTCTCCCTGGATATTGCCCGTATCTCGGAAAATGCCTGGATGATTAAAAAACATGAGGCCGGTTACGGCCATATGTCCTGCTTGCAGATTGTTCAGGAAATGATGTCTTATGCCGACGTATCCCACATGAGCGCCAAAAAAGCCGCTTTGGTCAATATGGGCGGTTTCGTCACCGTAAGGGACTATACGAACTATATGCGCTTGCAGCCTAAGCTGATCCGTTTAGACGGCTTTTTGACTTACGGCGGCCTGGCCGGCCGGGATTTGGAAGCCTTGGCTATCGGCTTAATGGAAGGTATCAATGATTATTACCTGGAAGACAAGCAGCGCCAGAGTGACGTTTTTGCCAATGCCTGCAAGAGATTGGGCGTCGCTACCTATAATCCCGCCTGCACCCTGGGCGTTTGGATTTTAGCCGAGCATTGCCTGCCTCATATTCCCAAGCATCAGGGTCCTGGTACCGCTCTTGCCAGCCAGGCTTATATTGAAGGCGGCATCGGCCTCACCTCCATGGACTCCCTGCACCGGGGCCACTTAGATCCTGATGATCCCACCAACTATGCCAAGATTCAGTTAGCTCCTTTTGAACTGATCCGCTGCGCCTTCCCCCGCCGGGTCTACACTGATTCCCAATACGAATGGTGTGCGGAAGCTTTATACAAGGCTATGGAATGGGGCGACAAGGTACCCGGTTACCGCCGCTATGATATGGGCGACGCCAGACCTCAATTAGAGGACAGAGACTTTGGCACCCATACGTTCTTTGACGAATTTGAGCCTTTGTTTGAGCATCCGTAAAAAGAAGAGGCCCAAACCCGGCAATGCATAATAAACAGACAGCAGCTAAAATAAATAGAAATAGCTATTGAGGAGGTAAGCGCAGATGAGAATCAGCGATCAGGAAATGATGGTAAAAACCGACTTGCCATTTCACAAAGCACCGCCTTACCGCACTAAGGTAGTGGAATATACTATTCCCACCACCCGCCAGCAGCGGCAAGAAATCATGAAAAAACACGGCTATTCCGGCCGTTTGCTCCCTGCAAAATACGTGTTCATTAACATGGTCACCGACTCCGGTACCGGCGCCATGAGCGACCGTCAGTGGTCTGCTATGATGGAAGGGGACGAATCCTACTTCTATTGCCGCAGTTATGAGTATTTTGAAGAGGTAGCGCAAAACTATACCGGCATGCCGTACATTCTGCCCTCTCACCAGGGACGCAGCGCCGAAGCACCCCTTTATGAATGCCTGGTGCAGCCGGGAGATAAAGTTCCTTCCAATACCCACTTTACCACCACCAGCGCCTGGAGCTTCCAGAGGGGCGCCGAGCCTGTAGACTTTGTGGAAGTTTCCTATTTTGATCCCAATGACACCACCAGCCAATTTAAGGGCGGCATCGATACGGCAGCATTGGAGCGCTACTTTGAGCTGCATGCCGAGAAGATTCCCCTGGTTGACCTGGTTGTGCCCAATAACCTCAACGGCGGTATGGGCGTATCCATGAAAGACATTAAAGAGACCCGCCGCATTATTGACAAGTACAATAAGAGAGGTACCTTGCTTTGCTTAGATATCGCCCGTATCTCGGAAAACGCCTGGATTATCAAAAACCACGAAGAAGGCTACGAAGATAAATCTTGTGCGGAGATTGTCAGGGAAATGCTTTCCTATGCCGATTGCTGCCATATGAGTTCTAAAAAATGCGGTTTGGTCAACATGGGCGGCTTCTCGGCAGTAAGAGACAAACAGCTTTGGTACCGTATGCAGCCTAAGGTTATCCGCACCGACGGCTACATCACCTACGGCGGTATGAATGGCCGGGATCTGGAAGCCTTGGCCGTGGGCCTGGTGGAAGGCGTCAACGACTACTATCTCCAGGACCGCCAGCGCCAGGTAGAGTATTTTGCCAACGCCTGCAAAAAACGGGGCGTTCACATCTTAGAGCCTGCTTCCAGCTATGCCGTTTACATTAATGCGGGCAAATGCGTACCCCATCTGGATCACACTCAAGGCCCCGCAACTTGCTTGTCTGCCCAGGCTTATATTGAAGGCGGCTTTGCCTCCACGGCTATGGATTCCCTCCAAAGGGGCAGGATCGATCCTGAGAATCCCTTGGATACCAGCAAGCGTATCAAGGCTCCCTATGAATTGATTCGCTGCGCCATCCCACGCCGGGCCTATTTTGAGCCTCATTATGATTGGGCTGCCGAGTGCTTAGCCAGGGCTATGGCCCACGGCACCAAGCTGCCGGCCTTCAAGCCCATTGCGGATGACCGGCCCCCCTTGGAAATCAGTGAGATCGGACTGCACACCTTCTTTGATGATTATGAACCCATTACTCCCCTCCCTTAATCCATAGACGTGAACCATCCTCCAAACCAATAGGGAAAACAAAAGTGGCTGCCTCAAATTAAAAGAGGCAGCTCTTTTGTTTTTTCTTCGCCCGCAACAGATTTAAATCAGCCATAATTTCAGAGAGATGGAACTTCTAAAGCTTTTCGACATATTTTAAAGTGAGGTAAGGATAAGCCTTAGACTTTGCTCAATGGCAAACCATGAGCATATGATTTCAATTTGAAGGATGGAAATGATGAATATAATGAAAAACTTATCCGTCAGCAAAAAGTTAGTCCTTGGTTTTGGGATTATGCTTATTTTACTGATGGTGTCCGCAGCATTGTTTATGTTCAGTATCGGCAGTATAGGCGGGCAGGTAAGGTTATATGAAAACTATACTGTGCCAAATAGCGAGCAGATCAGGGCTATGCAAGTAAATCTGCAAAATACCCTCAATAAGCTATTAGAGGCCCTGCTGTCGGAAGATGTTAAATACACAGAGGAATCTCTGAACCTAGCCCAAAATTACGGCCAGGCCACAGCCGATGCTCTGGCCGCATTTAAAGATACACAGCGCAATGAAGATAAAGAGGAAGCCCTTAGAAGTCTCAGCGATATGATAACGGAAGCCGCCGCAAAAAGGGGTGAGATCACTGAGCTTATTCGCATAGGAACGGAGGCGGCCCACCGCCAAGCTCTCAGGCTCTATTGGCAGGAATACCAGCCGAGAATAGAGCGGATCACGGAGTCTTTGCTTGATTTTTCGGCAACACAAAAAGCGCAGGCCGATCAGCAAAGCATTGATGCGGAAGCTATGATGAGGCTGGCCTGGGTGATGTTTATCTTCTGCACTGCGGTTTCCCTTTTTTTGACGGTGGCCGTAGTCATTGCCATTCGGCAATCCATTCTCAATCCGGTGCGGGAAATAGTCGGCGCCTATGAAGAAATCGCCGAGGGTAATATTAAGACCGCTGTTTCCTATGAAAGCAAGGATGAAATGGGCCAAATGGCTAAACTGATACGGGAATCCAATAAAATGCAAAGCGGTTTTATTGAAGATGTGATTGAAAAATTAATGAAGATATCTGATGGGGATTTACAGATTCAGGTGGATTTGGATTACCCCAATGATTTTGCTGTCCTTAAGATTGCCATCGAAAAAACCGTAGCCAATCTCAACCGTATCATGGCAAACATCAATGCTGTCGCCGGGCAAGTCAGCATCGGAGCCAGTCAGGTTGCCGGCGGAGCCCAGGCTCTGGCGGCAGGCTCCACTGAACAGGCCGCTTCCCTTGAAGAGCTCCATGCTTCAGCCAGTGAGATAGCCAGGCAGGCCAAACAAAACTTAGCCAATGTGGAAGCGGCGGCGCAATACATGGAACAGGCCAGCGCCGGCGTCAGCATCGGCAATGAACATATGGGGCAGCTTACGGAAGCCATGGCGGACATTGATGCTTCTTCCCGGCAGATTGTCAGCATTACCAAAATCATTGAGGATATTGCTTTCCAAACCAATATCCTGGCGCTGAACGCTACCATTGAAGCGGCCCGGGCGGGAGCCGCCGGCAAGGGATTTGGGGTGGTGGCTGATGAGGTCCGTAATTTGGCAGCAAAATCCGCAGAGGCTGCCCGCCAGACTGCGGAGCTTATTCAGAATTCCGTAGATAGGGTATCCAAGGGTACGCAAATAACGGAACAAACGGCTGCACTTCTTCAGGAGGTAGGAATGAGCACGCTAAAGGTGGCGGAAAGCTTTACAAAAATTGAAGACGCTTCTACCAGGCAGGTTAGCGCCATTGAGCAAATCAACCAGGGGCTGTCTCAGGTCTCCTCAGTGGTCCAGACAAATGCGGCTACGGCGGAAGAGAACTCCGCCACCAGCGAGGAAATGGCAGCCCAGGCTGCGGCTTTGCGGGAAGAAGTAGGCCGGTTCAAGCTCAATGCTGAATTCAATGATGAATTCAATGACGAGCTTAATCATGAACACAATGCAGCCGGCAGGCGGAATCAAACAGGCAAGATCATTGCTTACCGCGGCAGGGAGCGGGGAAAATACTAAGATGCTTAATAGAAAATAAAAAAAGAATGGAGCATATCCCGTTAATATTGGGGGTATACTCCATTCTTTACTATGGTTCAGAATTATGGGCCGGAGGATGAGGCCGAAGGATCAGACCACTTTTGTGGTCCATTTCTCACAATTCCAGACGTCGTTGACCACATCCGTGTAAAACTCCGGCTCATGGCAGACCATTAAGATACTGCCGTTGTAAGCCTGGAGGGCTTCTTTGAGAGCCTCTTTAGCATCGGCGTCCAGGTGATTGGTAGGTTCGTCCAGCAGCAGCACATTGGTGGGCCTGTTTACCAATTTGCAAAGCCGCAGCTTAGCCTGCTCGCCGCCGCTGAGGACCATAACCTTGCTTTCAATATGTTTGGTGGTAAGGCCGCATTTGGCCAGAGCCGCTCTGATTTCTCCCTGGTTCCAATCGGGGAACTCCTGCCACAATTCCTCGATGCAAGTCTTGGTGTTGCCCTCGGCACTCTCCTGCTCAAAATAGCCCTGGCTGAGGAATTCCCCGGTGTTCACTGAGCCGGCCAAGGCGGGAATCAGGCCGAGAATGCTTTTCATCAAGGTGGTTTTGCCGATGCCGTTGGCGCCGGTGAGGGCAATTTTTTGTTTGCGCTCCATAGAAAGGGAGAGGGGGCGGGAGAGAGGGCTGTCGTAGCCGATCACCAAGTCCTTGGTTTCGAAAATCAGACGGCCCGGAGAGCGGGCCTCCCGAAACTGGAAAACCGGCTTGGGATTTTCTTTGGCCAGCTCGATAATCTCCATTTTATCCAATTGCTTTTGCCGGGACATAGCCATATTGCGGGTGGCGTACCTGGCCTTATTTTTGGCCACGAATTCTTTGAGGGATTCGATCTCCTGCTGCTGGCGTTTATAGGCGGACTCCAACTGACTTTTGCGGGCTTCGTAAGCCGCCAAAAACTCGTCGTAATCGCCCACATAGCGGGTCAGCTCACAATTGTCCACGTGGTAAATTAAGTTGACTACACTGTTGAGAAAAGGAATGTCGTGGGAAATCAGCACGAAAGCATTTTCGTACTCCTGGAGATAACGCTTCAGCCAGACGATGTGCTCTTCGTCCAGGTAGTTGGTGGGCTCGTCAAGGAGCAAAATATCCGGTTTTTCCAGCAGCAGCTTGGCAATGAGCACCTTGGTGCGCTGGCCGCCGCTTAAGTCGGTGACGTCCCTGTCTAAACCGAGATCGGTAAGGCCCAGAGCTTTGGCCACTTCACTTACTTTGGCGTCGATCATATAGAAATCATTGTGGTTCAGGAGATCCTGGATTTCACCTACCCGCTCCATAGCCTGGTTTAAAGCGTCCTCTTCCATATCGCCCATTTGCTCGTAGAGGAAAATCATCTCCTGCTCCTGAATAAAGAGATACCCAAAAGCGGAGTCCAGGATGTCCTTGATGGTTTTACCCGCTTCCAGCGTGGTATGCTGATCCAGATAACCTACCCGGATACGGCGGGCCCATTGAATGGTGCCCTCGTCAGGCTGGAGGTTGTCGGTGATGATATTGATAAAGGTGGATTTGCCGGCGCCGTTGGCGCCGATGAGGCCGATGTGCTCCCCTTTCAGCATGCGAAAGGAGATATTGTTGAAAATAGCCCGGTCGCCGAAGCCGTGGGTCAGGTTGGATACGGTAAGAATGCTCATGGTTGTATATTGTCCTTTTATGAAGAAGATTCCTACATTGTACTTGATGTGACTTTGCCTGTCAATCGCGGGGCTAATTCAGTCGGTGTCAAGTTGTTGTAGGAGAAAAAATAAATTAGGCTGCAAAATGAGGTGGGGATAGAATTAGTTCTGTCACCAAAGAGAAGTCAGCGGGAAAAAGAATAGACGGCAGAAAAAGCA
>JBCFAO010000008.1:0-101527 GCA_038562165.1 Clostridiales bacterium
TGTACAATGGTTCTCACAAGGGGCAGCCTCCTTTGGTGTTTAATGGTTTTTGCGACTTTATTAAACCACATTTTACTGCCTCTTGTTTATTTTTTTATCCTACATCTATTTTACACCGAGGGTTTGGTCGCTGCCGGGTAGCTTTGAGCAAAAGTGCGAGTTTGTAAAGATTTTCTATGCCTTTTGTGCAAAATTGCAGGTTTGTGACTGTTGGCCGGTCATTTTGAGCAAAAGTGCAAGTTTGTTGTCCGTTTTCCACTCTAAAATAGGTGGTCCATTCCGACTCCAACACTAGATACAGTCAAAAAGCATTTTCAAGTCCATTAACGCTTTATCCGAACACGGACAAACCTGCAATTTTGCACAGTTCCGCTGTTCCGGAGTCTACAAACTTGAAATTTTGCACATTTCCGCTATCCGTAAGGACTAAAGGCGCGGATGTCAGGTCAACAAACCGAGGGCACTGAAAAAGTCGGGCAAGCTGACTGTCGTGGCTAGAACCTGAGCAACTTTTTCAGTGCCCTCGAGTTGAGCAACCCGCCACCCTAGCCAAGGTTGTGCCCACCCGGCAGGTCTTGATTCCCTATAATACTTGATACCCCATTAACAAAACAAAAACCCGGGAGCCCCAAAACACTCCCGGGTCTGACCTGCATCTGCTTAATTTTATCCACTGCGAATTTTTACTTTAGTCACCCTGAGAATGCCGGCTTTTCCAGCGCCGTCTCAAGAACTTAATCCAGAAGAACCAAAGTAGGACTAATACTATTATTATCCCGATCAGGTTTTCGGCCAGCCAGAGAACAAAGCTGCCTATTTCACCAATCAAGCTGTTTACGCCTAAGAAGAAAGACTCCTTCAGCTTCTGGACAAACCCGGCAAAGCCTGTGGTTTTAATCTCTACGGCCTCCGGCATTTTTTCCACCAGAGAAATATCCAAAGTGGAATAGTCGGTACGATCCAGCAAATAACGCATTTGGCCTTTTAACGATTCCAGCTCAGCATTGGTATTGGCCAGTTCGTTTTCAATGGATAGTATGGTGGCCAAGTCACCGCTTTGGGTGAGCAGGGACAGCAGTCTCTCCTGTTTTGTCTCATAGACCTGGATTCTGGCTTGTAAATCCACGTATTGGCTGGTCACATCCACAGCGTTTGAACTGCTGTTTGTCACCTTCCCTAAGGCTCCGACCTGCTCTACCAACTGATCATAACGGTCATAAGGAACTTTAACTTGAATATTGCCTGCCTTGCGCTCCCTGCCATCAATCAGGTAGCTGGACTGGCCGGTGACATAGCCGCCCAGAGAAAGGGCCGCATTTTTGATGGTAGCTATGGTTTCGTCGTGACGGTCAACTTCCAGGTCTATATTTCCCGTCCGGATAATCTTTTGCTCAATAGGGCTGTCCGACAGGGCATTTGTTTGGCTTGAGTGGTTCTGTGCCAGCTCCCCTGTTTCCCGGACCGTGCTGCCGGCTCCGCTGCTAAAGGAAACATCCTGCTCTTCATACTGCATCATTTCGGGAGCCGCAGCACTGTCAGCCATTTTCCGGCTCTCCATGGCGATATCGCCGGCAGAACCGAAAAGTCCAGCCCTCGGGGCCATAGGCGCCGCTTCGCCAGCGCCATTGTCGGCAGAAGTGCTGCTGTTGTAAAACGGCTGGCTTGGACGGGCGTCCTCTTTGGCACCAAAGGGCAAGGAGCCGCCGCCGCCGTAAACCACAACCAAAAGCAAAGAGCAGGCGGCCACTAAAGGCACCAGTGGCCGGTAACGTAAGAAATTAAAAAAGTCCTTAAGTGATCTCCGTCTTTCTTTGTCTTTAACCTTGCCGGCAGCAAGGCCTTTGCGCCAGTCATAGCTCTCATCTTTGCCGGAACCCGCCGTCTCCGTCTTAATAGATGCTGCCGGATCTGCCGGGATAACCTGCGCCGGATAACCCTCCCGGCTGTCTTGCTCTTGATAGAGCTTCGCCATCAGGCTTTGGTGAAAATCCCCGGAAGGCTCTATATCGCTGTCTAAATCATGGAGACCGGCAATCAACTCCGTCATGATTCTGCATTCTTCAGCAAAATCTGCATCGGCTGCCCTTTCTCTATCAAAGGCTTGGATTTCTTCAGGGCTTAACCGGTCCTCCAGCCAATCCATAATTCTTACCGTCCTCTGCTCATCCTTCATGGGGTACACCTCCTTTCGCCTTTCCGGCTTTATTTTTGTCTTCCTTTGCCTGGTTTAGACGAAAAAAGCCCGGGTTTTGTTCCTGAAAATCCAATATCTTTTCTTTCATCAATGTACGGGCCCGGTTGATCCTGGATTTCACCGTTCCCAGATTGCTGCCGGTAATCACAGCTACTTCTTCGTAGCTGAATCCCTGAACATCCCTTAAAACTAAAGCTTCTTTATATTCCGGCTTTAGCTCTTGCAGCAGATGGCCCAATATCTGGCCGGTCTCTGCCGCTTCCGCCAGCACCTCAGGTCCGGGCCCCTGATCCGAAAACTGCTTTTGCAGCGTACCTTCCTCACCCTCGAAAGCCTCATCTAAAGATTCTTGAGGTATCTGGTTTTTTCTCAGCTTGTCCCGCCAAAGGTTGGTCAATATGGCCATCAGCCAAGTACCGAAGGAAGCCTGACCCCGATAACCGGACAGGGCCCGCCAAGCTCTTAAAAAAGTCTCCTGGGCTAAATCCTCTCCTCCCTGGCGTTCACCGCACAAGCGGAATGCTGCTGCAACGATTTTTTTCTCGTAACGCAGCACCAATTCTTCAAAAGCCCTCATATCATTTTTAACGCACATCTCAATCAGGGCTTTCTCTTCAAGCCACTGGTAATTCTTCTCTTCCTGTCCCAAAATTATCCCTCCTTCAAGACAGAAGTTTGCTTGCCAATTATACCATTTCCCGATTTTAAAAGCTATGAATAAAAGATTCTAATTTTGGCCACTACTATAGTAAACTACAGAAGGAGGCGGCGATTCCTTACATGAAAGATCAGATAAAAAAAGGTAATTTCAAGCAGTCCAGTCAAGAGTTTGCCGATGAATTCGTCCAAAGCAAAACCTATGAAATGAATCAAAGCCAAACCAAAAAACAGCAGCCAAAGAGCAAAAAGACAAAATAAGCATTTTCTATCCTCAACTCTCCTATTCTCCTCTTTCATCCCTATACAAAAAACCCGGAACTGCCTATTGACAGCTTCGGGTTTTTTGCATAAAATAGGTGATGTTCGCAAGAACAAGCCGGCGTGGCGGAATGGCAGACGCAGTAGACTCAAAATCTACCATAGGCAACTATGTGGGGGTTCAAGTCCCTTCGCCGGCATAAAAGAAAAATCACCACTCCTTTTACAAGGGGTGGTTTTTCTTTTATGTTCTTGGCAAGGAAGGGACTTGAACGGGCGGACTTAGGAAACAGCAAAGCCGACCTATGGGGAGGCTTTGCCCGCCCCTGAACACATTGCGTTTTTAGAATAGATTGAGGCTCCGCTTATCAAAACCGCAATATCATGGTGCAGTTTGCATTTATGGATATCTGAACCATTCTCTAAACGAAAAATCCCATTAGACACCATTTCGTCAAAGACTTTTTTGGTCAAAGATAATTTCTTCCGAAGTATCTTTGACACTTTTACTTTTTCTGAATACTTGCTGACGATTTTCAACTCCACATCTTTTGTGAAATCGATCATTTCCCCGATAATGCTATATGATGGCGCTTCTATCTCTGCGCCGCTCCTTTTCAGAAGTTCAGTGTCCATAGCATATCTTTGGGCCAGATCACTGTCGTTGTTCATAAATTGATTTAACAGCGTTTGGCCGATACTTTTAGGGTTTATACGGGAATATATCGTCAAATTCCATATCGATTTACAAGACGCACATCTGTAAATCAGCCAAATATCCAAATATTTTTGTTGGGCGTTCACCCTGAATAGTCCAGAGGAAACGTATTCAGTTTTCATGTCGCATCTTTTACAATAGCGTATTGTTTTAGGAGGTGAAAGATATTGCACCTCCCAAAGTATTTCTTCCATATTCAAAATCCTTCCTTTTTCTTAATTGTGAAAAAAGGAAGTTGAAAACAGGCGGAGTATAGTCAAAGTTGATATTTTTCATAAAATAGCCTCCAATAGTTTTTTATAAAATAGAAAAGACCACAGATAGGCAAGAGTACCTTACTGTGGTCTTTATCGCAACACAACATAAGGGGGTCATTCCCCCTATGCTATACTGACACTAAAGAACTTTGCACCTTGTACTCTTCAATCTGTAAAAAAACTCCATAACAAAAATAGCCGCCTTATAATTGCAGCTCAACAAAACATGAAGCTATTACTTATAATTACAGATTAAAAAATATCCAAAGGTCAAAGCTCCTTCCATAATTAAATTCCTTTCTATTTTATCAAACATGCCTATACCCGTCAAGAGTCGATATGCGTATCCTCTACGAGTATGTCATACCCGATATTGTCCTTTATGATTTCCTTATAAGAGGGACTTGAACGGGCGGACTACAGGACAAGAGCTTCCTTCCTGCTGATTTCTATTTTCATTGGCCTGCCGCCTTTCTCCTTCTGTGCCACTCGTTCCAAAAAGCCAGCCATAATTTTGAACGCCTAACCAAAGCTTGAAAAAAACTGAGAAAATAAATTATCCTGCTCAGGCTTGTGCGTAACGTAGCCTATTGCTATTCTACCTTCCGTCAGTTCTATCATCTTCTGTGCACCTTCTTCGCCAAAAGCTCCGCACAGCTCAACGGCTCCAACACCTTCCTTTACTAAAAAGACAAGCTTATCACAGGCTTCATGGAAACTCCTTACGGTAAAAATATAGCTGATTTGTTTTTCCGTTTCAAAATAAGCCTGATGCACCTGTGGGTCATAGTGGCTTCCCATCAGCAAAAACGCAAATTTTTTCTTCATGATGTTTTCTCCTTAGCCGTCATATATCACTTCAATAGCATACAACGTTAGTTTCAACTGAGCCCTCTTATCTTCCGCTTCGCTTTATCTATGAGATAATTCTACATCCCATAGAAAAATATTTCAAAACACCATTGACACATATCCCTACGCAATGTAGAATTTTATTGTCTACATGATGTAGTATAATGAATGGGGTGGCTTTTATGGGTAAACTTCAAAAGATGTCGGACGCCGAACGAGAAGTCATGCAGTTTGTATGGGCGGCTGGCAGCTCGGTTTCCTCTGCAAAATTACTTGACGACTTAAAAACGATTAACAGAGAGTGGAAGCCAAACACGGTTTTGACATTTCTGGCCCGATTGATAGAAAAAGGTATTTTGACCTCTGTACGGCATGGGCGGTCAAACGAGTACATACCACTGATTACCGAGAGCGAATACAAACAGTTTGAAACACGAACTTTTCTTAACTCTGTACATGACGGTTCTGTAAAGAGCTTTATCACAGCCTTGTACGAGGGCAATGGCTTGACCGCCGAGGAAATAGCCGAACTAAAACAGTGGTTTTCACAAAAGGAGGCAGAAGAATGAACACAGCCTTTATCACCGTGCTTTTGATGTCGGCAACGGGCATCTTGCTTGTTTTGTGCTTGGCGCTTTTGCGTCCTTTGACAACAAAAAAACTAACCGCAACATGGCATTATCATATGTATATATTAGTGGTATTGTTTCTGCTTGTTCCTGTTGGAATTGTTGGCGGTAATCTTTTTTCAAATATACCAGGCACGACCAATCAGGGGCTTACAAATGTGCCTGTCATTCTTAATGATATGATAGCCGTACAACAAACGGATATATTACCACAACAAGCCGGGCAGTCTTTAGCGCAGGCAGATCCTGCTGCCGTAATACCCGCCGTGCCTGTAACGGCTGCCTTTATACTAAAAATAGTTTTAGCGTTTTTACCGCTTATATGGCTTGTTGGGGTTTTCCTGTTCATTATTTTGTATGGTATTCAGTTTGTCCGGTTTAGACAAAAAATCATGCGGACAAGTCTGCAAATTGATGATACGGGAACACTTCTGGCGCTAAAAAACTCGATGACGGAAATGGATATAAAGGGCAAGCTCCGGCTATTGTCAAACAATATCATTAAAACACCCATGCTTACCGGCCTATTTAAAACACTTTTAATACTGCCCGAAGTTGAAATGAGTGAAAGGGAGCTTAAAGTTATTCTCAAACATGAGCTTATTCATTTCAAGCGGCGTGATTTATGGTTGAAAGCTCTGACCCTTGCGGCAAACGCAATCCATTGGTTTAATCCGGCTGCCTATCGGCTGACGAAAAACATTGACGCTTTCTGCGAGCTTTCATGTGACGAGCAGGTGGTATCTGATATGAACATGGAAGAACGGCAATTCTATGGCGAAACGATCCTCAATGTCCTGTACAGGGTTGTAAATCAACATTCGGGTATGTACGCCACACTTGCGGAATCAAAAAAAGGAATTGAAAGAAGGTTGACCCATATGATGAACGTAAAAAGCACCTCAAAACGAATTGTTTTTATTTCATTTATTATCGCTGCTGCATTATGTCTTACAGGATTTGCGACCGCATCATTCATGAATGTAACAGGAGAGGATGCCGATTTGAATGATAACCTGGGCGAATATTCTATAAGCATTAACGAACCTAAGCCGGATGATACTATCCGGGATTCGGAGGTCACGCAGGAATCAACCGCCAGCCCCCAGGACGAAAAATCCTCTGTTGCGGAATCGGATACACCAAAGGATAGCAATACCGGCGGGGAATACCTGTGGCCTGTAACGGGGTATAATCGTATTTCCGCTACATATGGTACTCGGATGCACCCGGTTGAAAAGACAACGGTATTCCATGATGGCATTGACATACCCGCGCCAAGTGAAACTCCCGTATTAGCGGCTGACACCGGCACTATTATTGAAATGGATAAAAATGAAACGGGCGGGAACTACGTCATTATAGATCACGGCAACGGTCAAAAAACTTTTTATTCCCATTTGTTAGGCCATGCAGAAAGCCTTGCCAGTAATGATACGGTACAGCAAGGGGATATAATTGGCTATGTCGGTGCAACAGGCGATGCAACAGGCAATCATCTACACTTCGGCTTGACTATTGACGATGAGTACATCGACCCGATGAGCATTTTTACACAAGAGAATTGAGCTTGAATCCAAGTATTAAGCAGTAATCGATAGATTTTAACAGTCTGCGAACTTTATTAGGCGGGCAGGACGATGGCGATGAATATGTTATTTAGGCTAGTAATTTGCCTTTTATTTTTTTCATCGTCACAAAAAAATTACTGAGAAAATTATCTTTAACGGTTTCCACTGCCGGCATGATTTCATCATACCAAAGGGAAGACATTAAGACTTCCTGAGTATTGATTTCCGGCCTGTTAAAGGGCCGCCGCAGTTTATATTCTCCGCTGGAAAGCAGCTCCCAAGCTTTCGTGTTATCTTCCATCAAATATTCAAGAATTTTGTGGGTTTTGGCTTTTAGCTCAGGATCGTATATAGGGCAGGCAACCTCTACCCGGCGCTCCGTATTGCGGGTCATTAAATCTGCCGAAGAAATAAACACTTCCATTTCAGGGCCTGTCCCAAAGCAGAACACCCTCGAATGTTCCAGAAATCTACCGATTATACTTACCACTTTAATGTTCTCGGTATAATTTTTGACCTGGGGAATGAGGCAGCAAATGCCTCTGATAATCATCGTTATTTTTACGCCGGAACGGGAAGCTTCTATCAATTTCTCAAGGATATTCAGATCAGTCAATGAATTGCATTTAATAATAATGCTGCCAACTTCACCCTTTTGCACCTTTTCAATTTCTTTATCTACATAAGCAATGAAATTTTGTTTTAAGCTGTAAGGGGAAACCCATAGGTCGGTATATTCGCCGCTTAGATTGCCCAGCATTAAATTATTAAAAAAATCTATGGCATCTTTGCCAATCCGGGGATTTGCCGTAATCAGGCTCAGGTCAGTATATGTCCTTGCTGTAGTTTCATTATAGTTTCCGGTGCCAATTTGGGTAATATAGCTGATACCGCCAAAATCCTTCTTGGTTATCAGACAAATTTTCGAGTGTGTTTTATACATAGCCGGACCATAAATAATACGGCAGCCGGCCTCTTCAAGCCGTTGGGCCCATTCTATATTATTGTTTTCATCAAAACGGGCCCGAAGCTCCATCAAAACCACAACTTCTTTACCATTTTCGGCAGCCAATATTAAATACTCGGCAAGCTTCGACTGCCGCGCCAAACGGTATAAAGTAATCTTTATTGAAATTACGCTGGGTTCTTCTACAGCCTGATGAATTAACAGCAAAAACGGAAATATGCTTTCATAGGGAAAGGAGAGAAGCATGTCCTTTTTTTGAATCCGTTTGAACAAATTGGTTTTTTTATCTATGTCCTGCCTCTCCCGGGGACTAAAAGGAGCCCAAATTAATTTTCTCACTGCTTTCTCCTGCAATTTTTTTTCGAAGGAAAAAACATAAGTATAATCAAGAGGACTGCCGGATTCAAAGATATGGTGTGTTTTCATGCCTATTTTTTCACACAAAAATTGCTGAAAAGCCTGACTTATACCATATTGAATTTCAAGGCGAGCGGGGGCTAAGCGCTGCCGTTTTTTTATAACCTGCTTCATGTGTTTTCGATAATCCATACCTTCATCCAGCAAATCCTCTTCGGTATTGATATCGGCGTTTCTGGTTATGGCAATAATCGTTCGCTCAATAATATCAAAATATTCAAAGGCAACATCTGCAAAATAGCAGATTAATTCTTCGATCAACACATATTGTGTTGTCTTGCTTTTCAAAAAAACCAGCCGCTCCACATAAGGAGGCACCGCAATGATGCCGTATGACAGTTTTTTCTTTTTTTCAAGGGAAACGGCAATATGAAGCTGCTTGTTGGCAAGATGGGGAAAAGGATGGCGGCTGTCAATTATCTGTGGCGAAAGCAAAGGCAGGATATCCTCAAGGAATAATTTCTTTAATTCTTTTTGAATATTTTTTTCTAATGCTTCGATTTTGCAATGCTGTATATCATCCTCTTCCAGTAAAGACATAATATGAAAAAAATACTGGCGGCGCAATTCATATAACGGCAATACGCTTTTGTTTATTTCAATCAACTGTTCCCGTGCAGTCAAATTCGTTTTATTCTCCCTGACTTCCGGTGAAAACTGCTCCTGATCGATTAACGAACCCACTCTTACCATATAAAATTCATCCAGATTCGTTGTAAAGATAGATATGAATTTCAGCCTTTCCAGCAAAGGTATTTTAACATTTGCCTGCTCTAAAACCCTTCGGTTAAACATAAGCCAGGACAATTCCCGGTTTTGCAAACAAGGAGATATATCCGGTTTTTCCGCAGCTAGCATTCTTTTTTCACTCCCAGAATTCTATCCAGCAAATATCCTTCCCGCAGGCCATACTCATTTACATGAATAGCCTGGCTTCCAAAAAATTTAATTGCCTGCTTTAACAGGATTAAACCGGGGACAATGGTTAACGTCCTTTCCGGAATAGTCTTATACACGGCATCAAGAAGTTTCTGGTCAGGATTTTTAAATCGTTTATGCAGCTTCTTGACTATATCTGCCTCAAGAATATCTCCTGTTTCCGGAAACAGCACCCGGGCCAGCTTATTAACGGCTTTGACACTGCCGCCTACGCCAATGACGATAGGGCAATCCTTTTGCAGATTTGTTTCTTGCAAAAAGCGCAGCACTTCCCTCTTTATCTGTTTTTCTTCTTCTTGGCTGGGAAAAATATTCTCCACATACTTCCGATAAAGAGTCAAGCAACCGATGGGCATACTGGCCAGAGCTACAGGCTCGTGATTATCAAATAATACAAGCTCGGTGCTGGCTCCACCAATATCAATAAGAAGGCCCCTTTGATAATTGATATGATAAGAAGCCCCTATAAAATCTAATAAAGCTTCCTCTTCACCTGTCAAAACCTCCGGCAGCATTTCGGTTTTACGGTAAATTGCCTCTACTGCCTCCTCCCGGTTATCAATGTTTCTCAGGGAAGCCGTAGCTAAAATATGAATATTTGATTTATCTACCAGCTTTTTGGCCAAAGCGATATGGGCGTTTAATATCTCGCAGGCTTTTTCTATTCCATCTTGACTGAGAATACCGGAGGTAACATATCCGGCCAAGCCCCCGGTTTCCTTTTGATTAACAATGGTATTTATCACCCCGCCGGCGTAATCGTAGACGCAAAGGCGTATGGTATTTGAACCCAAGTCAATAATTGCATAGCACATGCCGAATAAGTTCCTTTCAAAATTATCGTATTCCCATCCTGACTGCCGCATCAAATGCTAATTCAGACCGCTCGCATTCCTCTGCCAGCATAGTGATTTGGCAGCATAAGGGACTCCCCTTCATTTTCTCGGAAGCATAGCTCAAACCGTTTGTCCTGTCGTCTAAAAGAGGGTGATCGATTTGGTTAATATCCCCCAGCATAATGATCTTTGTGCCTTTTCCCGCCCGGGTTATAATGCCTTTGGCCTGGCGGAGAGTCAGGTTCTGTGCCTCGTCAATAATTAAATAGGTTTGCGTTATCGACCTGCCTCTGATAAAATTCATCGCTTCCGCAGCGATATAACCTCTTTTAAACAGTTCGTCAACCTTATCGCGAAGCTCACTTTCATTTTCATAACGCTGTTTTTCATCTCTATCCACCAAAATCTCAAGATTATCGATAATAGGACGCATCAAAGGTGCGATCTTCTCCAGCTCTGAGCCTGGCAAATAGCCAATTTCGTCATCAAATTGAGTATTAGGCCTTGTTATAAGAATCCTTCGGTAAGGCTTCTCTTTCGACTCAATCATAAAGTGGAGTCCTACCGCCAGGGAATAAAAAGTTTTAGCCGTACCGGCAGTTCCTTTTATAATGACCAGGGGTATCTTGTCCGCACTTTTCATTAAAGCTTCCTGTAAAAAGCGCTGTCCCGCATTTCTTGCTTTTACAGAGAAAGGTCTTTCGTCCAGAAATTTAAGAGGTACCGCCAATGAGCCATTAACTCTGGCCAGTATCGTTTTTTTGTTTGATAATTCGGAATGCACCGTTAAAAATTGGTTTTCGTATAAATTAATAGGCTGATGCTCACCGTTTTCATCCTGCATATATAAATACTCAAGGGGTATCCCTTTCTTTTTCAAACCGCTGAAATGTTCATCCGCTGCGCATACCTCAAGGCGGCCTGTATACTGTTCCGTTTCAGGCGATACCCGTTCCGTTATAAAATCCTCTGAATCTATGTCTAAAGCTTGTGCTTTAAGCCGGACTACAATATCTTTCGTCACTAAGATCGGCTTTATCCCATCGGATTTGAGACCAAGGCACATACGCAGGATACGGTCATCGTTTTTTTCCGAGGTAAAGCTTGGATGAATTTCGACACTTTTATAATTCAGCTCCAACCTCACTAAACCGCCGGAAGGCAGGGCAACTCCCTCCAGCAAATTCCCCATCAGGCGCAAGTTCTCCAAGCAGCGGATTACCTGCCTGACATTAGCCCCTCTTTCGCCGTCGGCGTTTTTTAAGCTGTCCAATTCTTCCAAAACCGCAAGAGGTAAAATAATGTTGTTATCTTCGAAGCAATTTAGTGCTTGGGGCGATTGTATTAAAACATTTGTATCAAGAACGTAATTTTTTATCATTTAATCACCTAATCCAAAATTATTTACCCTTTTAATGTTCTGTATATCATTAATATACTGTGACGAGGTTTGAAGCTCAAGCAAGCCCATGTCAACTGCATGTAAAACTTTTGTAATGCGCTTAAGCAGCTTTACAGTGGGGAAGGGCCCCCTTCATTGCATTATGGATAAGGCCCTATTCTTAAGCCCACAGATGGATAAATCAAAGGGTTTGTGACATTGTTACAGATTTCTGTTGTTTTTCCGCTATAATTAATACATACGATTCCTATTAAGGTTTTGAAAGGAGCTTAAAAATGGAAGAACTGCAAGCAACAAGAATGCCGCTGATTGGTGATCCTGCCCCAAGCTTCAAAGCTATAACCACCCAGGGAGAAATAAATTTCCCCGAAGATTTTAAAGGGAAATGGGTTATTTTGTTCTCCCATCCCGCAGACTTCACTCCTGTATGCACCACCGAATTTATGACCTTTGCCTCTATGGCCGAAGAATTTCAAGCCCTTAACACTGAACTGATAGGCCTTTCCGTAGATTCTCTTTATGCTCATATTGCCTGGCTCCGTAAAATTCAGGAACTGGAGTGGAACGGCAAAAAGAATATCGAGGTCAAATTCCCCTTGATTGAAGATATTCGTATGGAGGTGTCCAATAAATACGGAATGATACAGCCCGGGCAATCCAATACTCAAGCGGTTCGGGCAGTATTCGTTATTGATCCTGATTCGAAAATTCGTACAATTCTATATTACCCTTTGAGTACCGGACGCAATTTTGACGAGATCAAACGGATTATCCTTGCTCTGCAAAAAGCTGATAGCGACGGTGTAGCTACCCCTGCCGATTGGCGACCCGGCCAGGATGTAATCGTTCCTACTGCCGGGTCCTGCGGCACTGCAAAAGAACGCATGGAAAACCAAAATGACGATCAGTATTGCCTTGACTGGTTCATGTGCTTCCGCCGGGAAAAAAAATAATTCTGCACCTTAATCGAGTTGGGGCTGTCTCATTGAGACAGCCCCTGGTTTTCTTTTACACGCCTATTATCCTTACTGCACTGTATACCCTTCAGGCAGCCAGGAATTAACCAAATCAATATTTTGTGAAATCCACTCTCTGCATACCTCTTTGTCATCTGCATCGCTGGTTTCCATCATATAAATGATTTCTTGTACCTGGTCAATGGAAAGATACATATTGCGCAAGAATTCCGCTACCTCCGGCATATCTTCCGAAAGGCCCAGCCTGGCGATATTATAAGCTTTCTCTTCTTCACCAAAGCATAATTTCGGATCTTCAAGAAGCTTCAAATCGTATCGGGTAAACTTCCAATGGGGCTTCCAGCCCGTTATGACAATGGGTTCCTCTGCTGCAATGGCCTTGCTCAGAGCAGCGGTCATAGTTGGATCGGAACCGTTAATCAATTTTAAATCCAGGCCGTATTCTTCAAGCGCTTCTTCAGCAGCTTTCATGATGCCCGCTCCCGGGTCAACACCAACGATTCTATTATCTACAAGGGCTTCATTGCCCACAAGCTCTTCTATGCTATTGATATCCATATAGGCCGGTACGGCAAGCCCCTGGACCCCTTCTTCGTAGACAGTCCCCAGGACTTCCAAGTCATCGCCGTATTTCTCCATATGAACAGCGTGGGTCAAGGGCAGCCAGGTACCTAAATAGGCATCTGTGGAACCTGATGCAATGGAGGTGTAAATAGGGGCCAAATCAGCCAGTGTGTTTTCCACTTGATAACCCATGGTATCTTCCAGAATGATTGTTGCCACATTGGTTAGAGCAATAACATCTACCCAGTTGACATAACCAAGCTTGACCGTCCCTTTTGCTCCGCCTTCCGCCTGGCTCTCCGCCCCCCTATTGCCGCAGCCTGTAAGAACCGTCGCCGCCAGCAGCACGGCCAGAAGTACTACCATTACTTTCTTAAACATAAATCCTCCTTATTCCTGCCTGATTGCAGTTGCCCAAGTAACAACTCGTAAAATTTTTAATGTTGTTGCTTTTTAAGCTAACATAGATTTTTAGGGATGTCAAGTTTTCCGTTTACACTTTTAGCTTAAGTCTCAGTTCAGTTTTTGAGCACCCCACCAAGACACTTTTAACGAGGGCACTGAAAAAGTCGCTTCCCATCCAGCCGAGTGTACAAAAAACGAGGTATTATGTGTATTTGCCTCAGCTTGCAACTCTATCAAAAGGGGTTTTTAAATAATCTTTCAAGCCAAACGTAAATCACCCCACCACTCAAACAGTGGCTTTGCTGGGGCCCCCTTTTGCACAATAAAATAAAAAAAGGTATAGCTACTCTTTAGGGGAGGCTATGCCTTTTTGCACAAATTATCAATATTCAAAACCACCCACCAACCAAAGCTGGGCGCAACCTTTACGCTATACTTCCTCATCCATGCGCTCAATTTTGAAAATAACCGGCCGGGTTCCATCATTGCAGCAGGCAATCATCACTTTTTCGTCATTTGTCCAGCCCCGCATAATCGAGCCGCCTTGCAGCGCCGAGTACACATAACGGCTGATGCAATCCCAGGCCTCGCCGCAAAACTTGCCGTGCATCATGCGAAAAAAATCATCATCCTCTATGATAAACTCCTGCCCATCTTCAAAAAAAGGACATTTACCCGCTTGGGGATCTGCCAAATACTGCTCCTGTAAATCCTTAAATAATTCCCTTTTTAGAACAGTTAGCTTCACACTGTGTTTTATTGCCATTTTACATATCCCCCTATTTTTTCTTTTTTGAAGATTCAATAACTGCACCAATCACTAAACCAAGTGCAGTGCCAAGGGAAATGCCTATGGCTAAATTATCAAACATGATTCCATAGGCAACACCCAAACCGGCACCGATAGACAGAAAGACGCCGGTATAATGGGTTTCGCTGGTCTCATCTTTATCAACATTTTCCTCATCCGGTTGAGAGAGGCTTTCTTCTAAGTCTTTGTCATCTGTTTTATTCGGATTATCCATCTTCATTTCTCCTCTGTTTGATTATTAACCATAGCCAATTTTCTCAAGCCAGTTGCCTACGTCTGCCGATGCAGCGATGCCGTTGGCAGCAAAGCCAGGCAAGACTATAGCTTTAGGACATTCTTTAGCAATGTCATTTTCGATTTGGCCAAAGCCGCCGCCTCCATGAGTACAAAAGGGGGCTATAGTTTTGCCCTTAAAATCATGTTGCCTGAGGAAGCTCAAAACCGGCGGTGCTATTGTTTTGAACCAGTTAGGTGTTCCTATAAATATGGTTTTATAATCATCTATTGACTCAGACCCGGATATTAGTTTAGGACAGTATCCCCGGGAGATTTGATTTCTTACTTCTTTAGAAGCTGTATTGTAATCAAAGGAATAGACCTGATCAGGAATCAGCTCCCTTAAAGTACCGCCAGTCTGTATTGCGATTTCTAAGGCCAAATTTTCTGTGTTCTGAAAAAGAGAATAATAAACAATCAACGTTTTGTCCATATGGGCTTTATCCTTTAACGCATATTCTGTATGCTTATAATTTCCTTGCTTTAATTACAAAAGTAACGGGAAGCAT
Organism: Clostridiales bacterium; assembly: GCA_038562165.1. GTDB lineage: Bacteria > Bacillota > Peptococcia > DRI-13 > UBA5745 > WRMS01. Next base: position 15,243 of record JBCFAO010000008.1, read on the forward strand.
TTTTGCTTTTCTTAGAAAATCGCTGTTCTCATCCTGTAATTTCATAAGTTCATTATCAGTTTGCTCAATCATTTGCTCGATTACAAACCCTGCTTTTGCCAGTGTATTTACATAGGTTGATAGTTTGCGATCCGATAATGTTAGCCTATCTTCATCGATAGATACCGAATACCAAAGTAATCCACAGGAATGCCGCATTCCTCTTCCATGGGAGAACAGATCAATTTTGCCGGAAGCCCACAGGCCGCCAAATGCCCCTTTGCCTTTTCAATCTGCTTTTCTGATATATCCATGCCCCATAGTTCAGACGCTTTGCGATCCCCCTGATATTGCAAGGATTGGCCGTTTCCGCAGCCTATCTCCAATATCTTTTTCCCTGAGACATCACCAAAAAGCCGGCATGTTTCTTCCGAAACAAAGCTTCCGTATAAAGGGAGCGCGATTGCTTCTAAAAAGTCGTTTCCTTTAGTATTCCAATAGACGCTGTTTATCTTATAAACAGAATTTTTGTCCATGGCCAATCCCCGTCTTTCCATTGTTTCAGTGTTAGAAGACCACCTGATTTTTTCCTCCGCTTTTGGCTAAATAAAGGTTATGATCGACTTTTTTTATTAAATCCTCTCTTATCATGTTAGCCGCCGGGTAATAGACTGCGCCAACGCTAACGGTCAAGTTGCCGCCCGGCTGTTTATCCTGAAACCTAAACTCATACTCCTCCACAGTCTTTCTGATCTTCTCCGCGGCTATTTTAATTCCTTGCTCTGAAGTTTGGCAGCAAATAACGGCAAACTCTTCTCCACCGTATCTGCAAATTATATCGGTTGGATACAACACCTCTTTGATAACCGTAACAATTGTTTGCAATAGCTCATCTCCCGCCAAATGCCCATTATTATCGTTATAGATTTTAAAATAGTCTATATCAAACATGATTAATCCAAAATTATTGATATCTTTCTTCGCATCCTGACCGTAGACTTGCAGCCTGTTTACGAGGTCAATCTCCTGCTGTAATCTTTCATCAAAGAAATATCGATTATAAGACTGGGTCAGCCAATCCCGGGTTGCCAGACTCTGTAGCCGCTCATTGAGCTCCATAACTTTCTCTAAATCATTTTTATGCTCAGTAATATCCCGTTTTAAAATAATAGTTCCTATATGATTGCCGCTGACATAAATAGGGATAATTTCAACCATATAATGAGTAATATCTTCACCCATATTTCTGGATATTTCAAAGTTTACTTTTTTTTGCTCACGAACCGCTTCGTACAAAAATTCCTCGAACCTCTTGGCATCAAAATTACTATAATTCTTTTTGATTATTGTCGTAATACCGACTTTTCTGGACACCCCGTTAAAACCGCTTACAAAAGCCTTGTTATAATCAATGATCTCAAAATCTTCATTAATCACCACATAGCTGTCGGAAATCAAATCGATGACCGTTTGCAGGGCGATGGGTATGACGTTCAAAAAATTAAACTTTACCGTAGCTAATATAAAAAAGCTAATGGTCACCGCAAAGGCAATATTTTCGATTGCCGTTGACCAATCGAAGATCTTAAATGTGCTGAATGCATCAATGACCAGCGATATCATAATGCCAATAAATATCAACGTGGATTGCTTAGAAAAAACGCCATAATTTTTTATGGAAAAAACCATAAGATAGGCGAGGCCGATTCCTATACATAAATAGGAGTATATCGTATGGACCGTAAAATAGACCCCAAAATCTTGCATGGAGGGGATCAGGCTAAAAGTAGTATAAAACAAGTGATGGCTCTGGTTCGTAAGCAGCACAGTGATAGAGATAGCGGGAACGACAAGCAGCAGCCCATGCTTCCAGGTAAATTTTATTTTGGTCCGGGCAAAGATCAATCCAGTAAATAATACTGAAATTGATACAAGAATTGTTCCCAAAAAGTACAGTTTCTCGCAAACCGCCAACATCCATGGCACATCGCTAAAGGTCATATAAAATAATACCGCGATATTCCATAAGAAAATGCTGGCCGTCATACTTAAAACAGCATGATGGATTTGCTTTTTCGTCTTCCTTCCCGCTACCGCTAATAAAAAGTACAGAACAACCAATGTAGATAGAATCAACAATATATAAACGATGTCGACATTATCCAAAGTATAAGCTCCCCCCTTATCCTTCGTGACTATGGCGGATAGCTCTAAAACACACAATGATGCAATAACTCAAATCTAAAAAACTAAATCAATAATACCATGTTTTTCTGCATAGCAACAGGCATATCTCCTGTCTGGATTTTTTATTATTGACATATACCTAAAATGGAGTAAAATAATTGATGACATATGTCGATAACAAGAGAGGTGAGGCCATGGCAAGACCCCGAAAACACCGCCGCGTCTGCTCCCGTCCCCGCTGTACCAGCTTCAGGCCCTGCGAAGGCAGCGGTGAATTAATTTCAATGACCTTTGACGAATATGAAGCCATCCGTCTGATTGATTTTGAGGAACTGACCCAAGAGCAATGCGCAGAGCTAATGGAAGTGGCCCGGACCACGGTGCAGTCCATTTATGGCAGCGCCAGAAAAAAACTGGCCCAATGCATCGTGCTGGGACAGTCTCTGCAAATCGGCGGCGGCGACGTACGTTTTTGTGAGCACCACAATCACTCTTGCGGCAAGAGCTGCTGCCGGCGGGAAAATAGCCTAAACGGAAAGGAAGAAACCAACATTGAGTGAACAATGCAACACAGGAAGCTGCGACCGATGCGGGGTAGAAAACTGCGGAGATAGAAAACCCGCTAGTCTCCAGGAACCGTTAAATAAACATTCCAACGTGAAGAAAGTTATCGGCGTGGTCAGCGGCAAAGGCGGCGTAGGAAAAACCCTGGTTACTTCACTGCTGGCCGTATCCATGCAAAGGGCCGGATATCAGGCAGCCATTTTGGACGCCGACGTGACAGGTCCTTCTATCCCCCGGGCTTTTGGAATTCAGGAAAAGGCCCGGGCCGGTGAGTTTGGATTATTTCCGGCCAAAAGTAAGACAGGCATTTCCATCATGTCCACCAATCTGCTGCTGGAAAACGACACTGACCCAGTAATCTGGAGAGGCCCCATCATCGCCGGAATGGTCAAGCAATTTTGGACCGACGTGATTTGGGACGATATCGACTATATGTTTGTGGATCTGCCCCCCGGTACCGGCGACGTACCCCTTACCGTCTTTCAATCTCTGCCTTTGGATGGTATCGTCATTGTCACATCGCCTCAGAAATTAGTGGGCATGATCGTTGAAAAAGCGGTCAATATGGCCTCGGCCATGAATATTCCTGTCCTCGCCCTTGTGGAAAACATGAGCTTCTTCAAATGTCCCGATTGCGGCGGCCGGCATTCCGTTTTTGGCGAGAGCCATGCAGATGAAGCCGCTGCCAAGCATGATATAGATATTGTCTGTAAGCTGCCCATCAATCCCAAACTAGCCGCTGCCAGCGACGCCGGCACCATTGAGCTGTTTGAGGAAGACGGCCTGAATCCGCTAATCAGTTTCCTGGAAAAAAGGGAGGCGAAAAAATGAAAATTGCGGTAACCTATGGAGATGGTCAGATCTTTCAGCATTTCGGCCATACGGAGCAATTTAAGGTCTATGACGTGGAAAACGGCAGGATTCAGAGCACTTCCCTGATTGACACAAATGGCAACGGCCACGGGGCCCTAGCCGGTTTTTTGAAAGAGCATAATGTAAGCACATTGATCTGCGGCGGCATCGGCGGCGGCGCAAAAAGTGCTCTTGCCGCAGCCGGTATCGAGCTGTACGGCGGCGTCAGCGGCGATGCCGACAGGGCCGTTAATGATTTATTGGCCGGCAAGCTCAACTATAACCCAGATACTATGTGCAACCACCATGGCGAGGGCCATCATGGTGAAGGGCATCATGGCGGCCATAGTTGCGGCAGCCATGGCGGAGACCATCGCTGTCAATCTGAAAATCAGGCTTGAGACGCTCCACAAAGCATAAACAAAAAAGAGCCGGTAACCGCATTTGTAAAATCTGCGTGTTACCGGCTTTTTCTTTGACTATATTATAATTGAGAAGAAGTTTTGCGTTTTCGAAAATCTAATATAGATATGTTTATGCCATGATAAAACTCGTCCTCCGTCCATCTATATAATTCTTCAAAGACTTTTTTGCATTTTATATACTGTTCTCTGAACAAATATTTCGGCATAATAATTTCAATCTGATCAGCAATATCTACATCATCATTATCTTCATTGTAGATTTCTACCTCTAAAAAGTGATGAATTATGTAATTAAATAGTTTAATGTGCTCTGTATCGAATAAAATCATATAACCTTCTCCTGAACTGTTTTATAAATATCTGCTTTACTCCGGAAATCTTTGCTTAGTCCTCCCTGACCAAAGCATACATTTTCATATCCAGGACTTTTCCGTTCTTAACCGCATTTTTACGCAAAAGGCCTTCACATTGAAACCCCGCCTTTTCAAGAATACGGCAGGACGCGGCATTATGGGCGAAGGGCTCGGCAAAAATTCTTATAATGTCGGTGTGTTTGAAAATATAATCGCAGGTCTGGTTCACCGCACTTGTCCCAAAGCCCTTTCCCCAATAAGGCTCGGCAATATAATAGCCCATTTCGGCAGTGCGGCAATGAATATTGTCCTTGCGCAACACGCCGATACTGCCGACGGCCTTATCTTCAAGGGTTATGGCAAAGGCATAAGTTGTCGCCTTATCCGCGGACAGCATGGCTCGGATATACGCTTTGGCATCTTCAGTCGTATAAGGAAAGGGTAAACCATCCCGTAAATTATCATGAATCTTTCTATTGTTTAATGCCGCCGCAAGATTGGCGGCATCTTCTATTTTCCAAGGCCTTATTTTGCAATCCATGGGGCCACTTCCTTTCATTTTCTTTATTATTGAGGTTTTAGCAGCCAAAAAGCTCCGCCGCTTTTTCCATATTGCTCATGGCGGCAACTTCAAAAGGGCAGCGTTTGTCGCAGGCCCCGCAGCGGATGCATTCGCCGGCCTGGTGGGGCAAAGCGGCATAGTGCTCTCTTACGGTTTCGGGAACTGCCCCTTGAGCGACAGCTAAATTCAAAAATTTAGTAACAGCAGCTACATCGATCCCTGCCGGGCAAGGAGCACAATGACCGCAATACATGCAATGGCCCTTCCAACTGACTTTTGGCAGGGCAGCCAGGGCAGAAGCGTAGTCCTTCTCCTCTTCCGAAGCTGTAGCATAAGCAATAGAAGTTTTCAGTTCCTCTAAGGTCCGGGCCCCCGACATCACCGTGGCTACAGCCGGACGGGTCAAAGCGTAGCTGAGACATTGATAAAGGGTCAACGCCTTGCCTGCCGGAGAGTTGTTGCTCAGCAAATCGCCGCCGCCAAAGGCTTTCATCACGGTAATACCCACGCCCAGTCTCTGACAGGTCTCGTACAGCTCCTGGCGCTGGGGATCCATGTTGATCAGAGGAATCTTATAAGTCTCCTTGTCCCAAAGGGACTCCACGTTTTCGCTGGCCGGCAGCAGATCGTAGCAAGGGTTAACACTGAACATCAGTACATCAATAAGGCCGGTATTGACTGCAGCCAAAGCTACAGCCGGATTGTGGCTGGAAAGGCCGGCAGAGCCTATGCGTCCCCTGTTTTTAAGTTCCTGCACATAACCAAGAATACCGCTTTTGATAACGGTATGCCAATCTTCCATGGAGTCTACGTAATGAATCATACCAATCTCAACATACCCGGTCTCCAGTCGCTGCAGTTGATCCTCAAAGCCGGTCTTCACTTCGGCCAGATTGCGGGTGCGTTTGTACTGTCCGTCTTTCCAAATAGTACAAAGGTGAGCCTGCAGTACAAACTTTTCCCGGCGTCCCCGTAATGCCCTGCCCAGATTGGAGCGAAATTCCGGATTTGGCGTGTACAGGTCAATGCAATTGACGCCCCCAGCCTCCATAGCATCCACAAAAGCCTCCACCTCTGCATAGGGCTTATCTAAAAAGCCTTCGCAGCCCATGCCGATCTCGCTCACCTTAAAGCCCGTACGGCCTAATATGCGGTAATCCATCTGTTTTCCTCCTGTTAATCTGCTGTGATAACTTTATCATACAACTTAAAGCCAGGTTCAGGTCAAGAGCAAACAAAAAACCAGGGCCTGTTCATGCAAAAAGGCGGCGGACAACGAATTCTTGCCAAAATCAGATGTTAGATATAGCTAGCTGCACAAATCTGCAGGTTTGTCTCCATTTGCCAAGGCTAACTGTTCAAAAAACGAGGTTGTGTGGTCTTAATAATAATTATTACGGCTCTAAAAGCCACTTTCCGAATGATTATGTGCATAATTTGGCGGATTCCGCATATATGCACTCGCTTTTGTATAAGACTGTCTCACAACTTCGATTTTTGAGCACCTGGCTAGTTGAAAAACTTAATGCACGTTTGCTCTGGATTGAAGACGTAAATGCACCTTAGCTCCCCTCTTGCAATTGTTATTGCAGCTTTGTAATTGTAAATGTCACAAAATCTCTTGCTTTTTCGTCCAACAATGCATAAACTTCTTGATAGGAAGGCATGCGAATTACCGGGCTGCTTTTTCTTCTTTTTTTGAAGTCTTAAATGCACCCCGTTTTTTTCGGCTATGGGCATGTCCTGCCTTCCTGTAAATTTACCGGATTACTTCAGTAATTCCGGCTTTAACAAAATGGATTCGGGCGGTACCTTCGTTAGGCCAAGCAGGTCGCAAACTTCCTGGCCATAGATCTTGCCAAAAAGGTCGAGGGGAGACTGTCCGTTCCATTTTGCTCTTCCGTAAGAATTAATGTGATTCATCACCTTGGCTATATCTGCTTGGGTAAGATGGTCCATGGAGGCGCCTTTCGGGATGATATAGCGGATGAGACCATGGTTCCTTTCAGCATTGGACTTTTGATTCGTTTGCTGGGGATCGCAGTAGAAAAGCCTGCACTGGACTTCCCCGGTATCGCTATCGACTTCTATTCTTAGTGGATCCGTAAATTCTGTGCCTCTGTCCGTTAGCACCACTTGAAACAATTCCATGAATTTCTCCCTGCCCAGCATCTGGCGGAGACGGTGAAAGATTTCGCTGACGGAGGCTGCCGTATTACGGTGGCGGAGATACATCAGCTGTAAGTCACAATTCAGCAAGTGGAGGGTAAGAAGAACTTTGCCGCCTTTTTTCCCTTCTACCGTATCCATCTGGCAGAGGGTTTCTTCCGGGTTTTCTTGCCGATAGCTCCGGTAATCCTCAAAGGTTCTCCCCAGGTGGCATAACTTATCTACCCGCAGTATGGGTCCGCTTTTCTTGCGCTGCGGCATCCGCACTTTTCTTCGTAAATCCAGGTTTCTTGCCTCAAGCAAGTTGCCTTCTACATAGTTGCAGACGGTTCTTGCCGATACCGGCATTTCCTCTTTGTGCCTTTGCCAGACTACGGAAATGGATTGCCCTTGCTTAATTGGTTTGGACATCACCGTGTTAAGATACTCCAATTCTTCTTCGCTGAGGGATATGCCCCTTCTTGCTTCGGTGCGCTCTGTCTCATAAGCAGCTTGAGCCGTTTTGGCGTCATATTCCATCTTGATTAGCCAGCATTTTACTCGCCCCGGACAAGCCGAGCAAACATAGGGTGGCTTCTCGCGGCGTTGACAGGCCTCCTGCACATAACGTAGGCAGCCTGTACGGCATTGCTGGCAGCGGGTTCGGCAGAATCGATTCTGATTGGGGCATGCAATGCCTCGTTTGCGGCATTCACCGGGAATAGGACATTCGTGGCGATGGAGGCAGTCGTTTCCTGCAGCCACTTCATAGCGGTGGGCTCGAATCTCCCGGGTAATGGTTGTGCGATTTTTGCCGACCATGGCGGCGATCTGGGCGAAGTTCTTCCCTTCCTTAAGGGCCTGTTGAATTTCCAGCCGGTCATCCAGGGTTAAATGTTTTTTACCATTATGGTTCATCTTATCCTCCAATCGGAAGACAGGACTATCCTATTGTACGGGCAGAGAAAGAAAAAAACCATGCAATTGCTATTGCAGCTTCATGGTTTTTTCCTTTGCAATTCTAAATGCAGATTTGCCTTGTGCATTTAACTTTTCAATTGGTCTTTTTGTGCACCTGGCCTTTTTGTGCAAGGCTGCCGGAGCCTGGCTCATTGCCTTGCCGCCTGTTCATTCCAATAATGTTTGCGTTGTTCCTGGGTTAAGGACTTTGCAAAAGTATGTTTCAGCAGCAAAAAATGCTCTACTTCGTTAAATATATAAAGCAGCGTAGCTCTTGCTTCGAATTCCTCCCGGCTTTGGGGCAGGGGACTGCTCTGAAACAAGCTGCGCAGCTCGGCGGCTGAGGCCAATAATCGCACCGCATTGTTGGATTCCCTAAAGCTGCAGGCAATTTTGCGCAAAAAAACCGCCAGCAGCTCCGCCTGGGGAGGAACGCTTTCCAGCCGCCACAGCGCCCTTTGAATCCGCTGCAGCACCAATAGTTGGTTGCCCCGCATGTCAATATATTCCTTGTAATAGCTCAAGTCAAGGGTCAGGGCATTGCCTTCGATTTGCTGCTCCTGTTTTCGGGCCTGGGCCAACCGCTGTTCCAGCGGGGGCAGGTCCACAAGTTCCTTTGGCCCTTTTGCCTCGATCCCGTCTGCTATTGCCGTTAAAATCCGGCGGTTAATTTCTTCAATCTCCCGCTGAGCTTGCCGGATAAGCTGCACCTGTACCGGCAAAAACAGATTTAGTAAAATCCCCATCCCCGCCCCGATAAGCAGAAGGAGCAGCTCATTTTCCACAAAAGCAAGGCTCATGTAGCCCTCTGCCCAAAAATGAGTGATCAGCACCGAACACATGGCAATGGCTCCGGTTATGGAAAACTGCTGGCACAGCGCCACAAACAGCAGCAGATAAGCGCCCAGCCCCCAAAGAGTGTAACCCAGTACAGCAAAGGCAGTATAGGCAATCAAAACCGCTGCCAAAAAAGCCAGCAGCCTTTGACATGCAACCCGCAGCGTTGCTTTTTTGGTTTCCTGCAGGCTAAGCAAAGTGATAATACCGGCGGAAGTCGGATAAGCAAGGCCCATGGCCATTGCAAGAGCAATAGCCATGCAGGCTCCTGCCGCCGCTTTGACTGCTTTGAGCCACACCGCATTCATAAATCTGTTCAAAATCTTTTCCTCTTTTCACAGGCTGAGGTAATGGCAGCGCTTATTCTTCTGGCAGCTTCCATACCTTATCTTACCATGAAAAGAATGGTCGAGCCATAAGCAGAGAGCATTCGTCGAACTTCCTCATAAAAAAGCAACATTGACAGAAAAAAAGCTGCCAGTGTCTCTGGAAAAATTTTCTTGTCAAATGATGCTACCGCATGGTAAAATAAGGAAGGGTTGTCGCTTAGCGGCCGGTTCACTTCCCATAAAGGGGGTGATGCTTATGGTCAGTTGGATAGAGCTTTTTGCTCTGTTGACTTTTCTCGTAGCATTCGCCACTTGCTTAAAGTACTTTAAGTAAATGACGGAAGACCGCCTGCGGCGGTCTTCCGTGTATCCACTCTTCGGAACCTGCCGCTCTACCAAAAGCGGCAACTCCTATTTGTAAGTTTATGATAGCATACTTTTCTTTATACATCAAGGCTGATTTTGCCAGATTTTATCTATTTACCGGTTGCTATTGACAAAGCTTTTGCTTCATCAATAATTGAGTGGATTGTTTTGCTATAGGTTTCCAATGTGCCGATCCAATAGCTTAAGCATTCCAAGCCATCCTTCGTGATTCGATAAACCTTCTTTGCCGGGCCGGTCTTTTCCATTTCCCATTCGGACTGCACCAGGCCTTTCTCTTCCAAGGTGTTCAGGGTACGGTAAACTCCCGTATTGTCGGCCCTTTCACCGTTGAACAGGTTTTTATTCTCCAGCTCCTGTATGATGGAATAGCCGTGAAGCTTCTGCCTGGCCAGAAGGATCAGGATATTGGGCTGCAGCAGCTTGTCAAGATTATAACCTTTACAGGAACATTTGCCCCTTTTACCTATAGGAATATTGGTCATATCAGACATAGTCGGTCACCTCAGGACTAATCTAGCATACCGTTTCAGGAAATGTCAATATCAATCGGGAAAAGCTGCCGGCTTTTGGGGATCAAATGTAAGCAAGCTTACGGAAACGACAGCGGCAAGGCATAAAAGGGAACCGACAATAGACGAGCTGATGTCAAAGGGCGAGCCCAGCAGGTTCCAGTACAATTTTGTATATAATATTCTCGAAGATTTTAAAAATATTTTTGCTAAGCTAAAAGTGCTTTTCAAGTTCCCCACTAACGAAAAAAACCTGCCGAAGCAGGGTTTCCATTTGTATTATAGATGTGCGGCTCCAAAAGGGCTAAAACGGCCTGCTTGCCATTTCAGGAGCGATCCATGATGTTCACCATAGCCGTAAAGGTCGTATCATTAAAGCATACATCAAAATCATCTCCCGGCCGGTTTAATATTCTGCGAATGCTTAAAAGCCCCAGGCCGCCATCCTGTTTGCTGGATAAAAGTTTCCCTCCGCTTTCTTTGATCTGGCCGTTATAAGAATTTTCAGCAAGCATCATAAGATGATCCTTTATCCATCTTGCCTGCAAATGAATAAAACGGCCTTCCTTAAGCTTTAAACAGGCATCCATGGCGTTTTCAAGAAGGTTGCCTATGACAACGCAAAGAGTCAGGTCGTCGATGGGAATGTGGGCGGATATATCTGTACTTGCCACAAATTCAATCTGGTTTTCCTGACAGCGGGCGCCATATTCCTGAAGGACCTGGTCAACAGCAGGATTTTCACAGTAATTCTGCTCTTTTGCGTTATCCAGCTCCTTGTTTAAGTCAAGCAAGTATTTTCGCTGCCGATCTCTGTCCATATGGAGAAGCGCATGAATATGATGCCTGAAATCGTGGCGGATGATCCGAAGCTCCTCCGCATGTTCCAGCATCTTGTTGTAATGTTCTCTCTGCTTTCCAATGAGCTGCCTTGCAAACAAAAGCTCTTCCTCCGTTTTCTTTCTGGAAACAGCCTCCAGCGTGCCCTCCAGAACCATGACATAAAGCACCAGAATCATGGCGCAAAAGGCCAGATAGAACACCACATCTTCAAAGCCTCTTTTGGCAAGGGACTCCCTGGAAAAGATGGTGGAAGTACCAAACAGTGAAACAGCCAGGGAAATGGCCGGGTATGCTGCATGAAGCAAATGGGTACGTTTAGGCAGCTGGGTAAAAAGGCGGCTGCTTCTGTCTTTCAGCCAATAACGAATAAAAAGATAGAAACCGCAGGCCGACAATAAGGAAACAATGACACAGACCTGGCTGTAGGAGAGGAATATAGATTTTCCTAAAACAGAAGCTGCAAACTCGTTTAACGACATGGACAGAACTGCAAAAAGCCAGGCTGATAAATAAAGAAAAACTTTTTTGATCAGCTCTCCATTGAAAAAGATGAGAAGCAGCAGAAAAAAGAGGCAGGAAAAAATCCCCTGGATAAGGAGAAACACCGGTTCCTCAATGTAAAATAGGGATTGGAGGGATACCATGATGACCCAAAGATAGACGGATACGGCCGCAATATTTTCACGGTTTTTTCTTTTGGGCTCCAGGCAGACAAAAATAGGCATCATGCGGACTGCCAGATTGATCAGATTTAATATAACATTGCATACTGCTTCGTTCACGCAGGCCTCACTTCAATTGAAAATGATAGTAAACGTACTTGCATTCCTTGTAAAAATTGCGGGAGATAGGGATAATGTCATCGTTTATCATTAGAAAGCCTGTGTCTTTCAAAGCTTCCACATGGTTCAAGTTTACGATATAGCTTTGGTGGCAGCGGAGAAAGGCAGGCTGCGACTGTAATGCCTCCTGAAGCTCATTGAGCTTTTGGTGAATGGAAAGGACTTCTCCGTTTCTAAGGGTAATGTAGATCCGGTGCAGCCTGTTTTCAAAATACAAGACCCGGCTTAGCTTTAGCTCCATGGGAATCCGATTATGGACGATGGAAATTACAGCTTCCTTGGATTTGAAGTTTTGCTCCATGATTCGTTTCAGGGTTTCCTCAAAGTCCTTTTCTGCCAATGGTTTTAAAACAAAGCCTGCGGCATTAACCCGGTAACCATCCACGGCGGATTCTAAGGATGAGGTAATAAATATGATTACAGGGGTTTCTTTCTTTTTCACCAGTTCTTTGGCAGCCGCAATACCGGTCATGTGGGGCATGATGACGTCCAAAAGATAGATGTCATAGCTTTCTTTGACAGAAAGTAATTGTTCAGCACTTTCAAAATCATCAATCTGGGCATCTATATCCTGCATTTTATAGTAGTTGCATACAAAGTCAAGAATACTCTTCCTGTCTTCCCTATTGTCGTCACAGATGGCAATGCGCAGCATAGAAAAATCCCTCCGATCCCCTCCCATTTTATTGAAAATTTTTATAGAAATCAAGCAGTTAAAAGAATCTGCATATTTGGCAAGAAATTAGCAGATTCGGTTGTATGATTAAACTGATAATTATGTTAAATTGAAATTGTAAAGAATTTTCATAAAAAGGAGGGTCTTTTATGGGAGCAAATATTATTGTAACCGCTATTGTTATCATTTATCTGTTGTTCATGCTGTGGATCGGTTGGTATTCATCTACGAAAATTACTACCAGTACCGACTTTTTGGTGGCCGGACGCCGCCTGGGACCCCTTCTCATGGCCGGAACGCTGGCTGCCACAGAAATCGGAGGAGGCAGCTCTCTGGGCGTAGTGCAAAATGGCATGTCAGGCTTTGGCCTCAGTGCCGCCTGGTACATAATCACCATGGGAATCGCCTTCGTTATCTTAAGCTTTCTTGCACCCCAGTTCAGGGCTGCAACAGTTAAGACCGTACCGGAATATTTCCGGAGACGCTATGGCAAATCCTCCGGTCTTATCACCGCTATTATCATGCTTCTTCCTTTAGTAGGACTCACGGCAGGACAATTCATCGCCTCAGCGGTCATTTTATCCACAATGCTTGGCATTGATTATCAAGTAGCTGTCATTATCGTGGCGGTTGTCGTAACGGTTTATTCCATTATGGGCGGTTTGTGGAGTGTCACTTTAACGGATTTTGTTCAGGTGTTTTTGATCGTTATCGGTATGCTTATTGCCGTTCCCTTTGCACTCCGGTATGCCGGCGGCTGGGAAAATGTAACGGCTAACATTCCGGCTGGAACCTTGAGCATGTTCCAAGGTTATGATCTATTCGGGATCATTTCCCTTGTTATTATGTACACAGCAACATTCTCGGTAGGCCAGGAGGCGGTATCCCGTTTTTACGCAGCCAAAGATGAAAAGGCGGCAAAAAGCGGCGCCTGGCTGGCAGCCCTGGTTAATTTCATCTATGCTTTTATTCCCACAATCCTTGGCGTCATCACCTTGGCGCTGATAAATATGGGTAAATTTAGCTCTGCTCAGTTTGCGGAGGTGGGCGCCAGATACGCACTGCCTATTCTGGCCATCAATACCATGCCGGCAATAATTTGCGGACTTTTGTTTTCCGGCATTATTTCCGCCACAATGTCCAGTGCGGATTCCGACCTTTTAGGAGCAGGCTCCATCTTCGCCAATGATATTTATAAAGCCTTGTTAAAGCCCAATGCTTCCAGCCAGTCTGTCATAAAAGTCACAAAACTTGTTATGTGTCTGGTAGGTGTGGCCTCCATGTTCATTGCCCTGTTTAATACTCAAAGCATCGTATCCATTCTCATGTTCTGCTTCACCCTTCGGGCTGCAGGCTCTTTCTTCCCTTATGTTATGGGCCATTACTGGAAAAAAGCATCGCCGGCAGGAACCATTGCTTCTCTCATCGCCGGAACCATTGTGGTGGTATATTTAGAGCATATTTCCAAAGGGATGCTGTTGGGAATCAAATTCAGCCAGCCCATTATACCGGGACTGGTGGCTGCTTTCATTGGATTTATTATTTTCTCCTTTGTCATGCCTCCGAAGAATGAAACTACCGAGCTGGTTCCCGAGGCGGAAGATTGATCGGCTTGCAGAAAATTTCAGCAAGACATTGGGTTGCTATCGCGTATATAGTTAGGAGTTTTCACGGATTTCTTCCCCGCCTATAGTGCGGGGTCTTTTTTATTGCCATAATGTTACCGATTTTTTTCTTTCCTCGTAGCATTCGCCACTTGTTTAAAATACTTTAAGTAAGCAGAATATATCGCAAAATTGTAAACGCCAAATAAACCCCCGTGTAGCCAAAAGGAGAGGAGAATTCTTCGTATTCAGTTTGTCTTAACCCTCCACAAGTTGTCTTTATACTTCATTTCTCAGAGGGATGTGGCATGCTGTTTTAGGTTATCCCTGCATGGTATCCTATCATCCCTTGGCGGTCAGAAGGCGGCCCAATCTTATGGGCCTGTTTATAGACATGGCACCCTGGATAAAAGTGCGGTTATGATTTAATATATTAAGAAAATATATTTTTAGAGGATGGCTGTATGAAGAATTGGAATACGCTATATAAAGGATTGACGAGTAAACTTGATTATATAAAGCCAAATCCGCCGGCTGCACAGCAACAGATCCTTGATGCAGAAAAACTGCTTGGCAATGAATTACCTGCCGATTTAAAGGAACTGCTGCTCGCAATGAATGGAGACGGCTGTTTTATTTTTTCTGTGGAGCAAATCGTCGATACGAATTTATCCGCAAGAAAATTTGATTGGTGTATGCCTCTTGACTGCTTACTGTTTTTTGCTGATAATGGCTGCGGCGATTATTATGGATATCCAATTACACCCCAAGACGGAGTGCGGGATGATAATGTTTTCATGTGGGAGCACGAATATGATAATCGCATATGGAAAGCAAACAATTTAGAAGATACGATAAAAAAATTCTACAACGATGAGATATAGCAAGGGGCGTCCCATTTTTTGAGGCGCCCCTTTGGGCTGGCCAAATGGGGAACATTTATCAAGAATTATCGTCTCAATCATTAGGAGGTGTTGCATATGAGGAAAACTATTTTACTGCTTGTGTTACTGTTGACATTGACAGCTTGCAGCGGCAATACAAATTTGGCTGCCGCCAACTTAATGGCAGGCATCGACAGAAATAACATCGCTCCAATCGTCATAGACAGCTCTCAGGAGAACGGTGCGGATAAAACAACGGCCATCGCTGATTTTTCCCTGGCTATTTTCGAAAAAATCCATGAGGGTAAAAATACGCTTATCTCTCCACTCTCTATCATTTCCGCCCTATCAATGACGGCAAACGGAGCAAACAGAGAAACGCTGTCCCAGATGGAAGAGATTTTCGGCGCCGACATCAGTAGCCTGAACGACTATCTCTATGCCTACAAAGCTTATCTCCCTACCGCCGACAAATACAAGGTTAGCCTTGCCAATTCCATTTGGTTTAAGGATCAGGAGATTTTGCAGGTGAAAAAAGAGTTTTTGCAAAAAAACAAGGACTATTACGATGCCGAGATTTATCAAGCCCCCTTTGACGACAGCACGAAAAATGACATTAACGCCTGGGTAAATAAAAAAACTGCCGGGCAGATAAAAAAACTTTTAGAAGAAAAACCTCCCGAAGATGCTGTAATGTACCTTATCAATGCCCTGTCTTTTGACGCCGAGTGGCAGAACATCTATAAGAATACTTCTGTGCGCAAGGGCGATTTCACTGCGCAGGACGGCGACAAAAAGACGGTTGATTTCATGCACAGCACCGAATACGGCTATATTGAGATGCCGGGGGCCATCGGTTTCTCAAAGCCCTATGCCGAAAATCAATATTCCTTTGTGGCCTTATTGCCCGACCAGGGACTTACGGCAGCGGATTTTATAGCCTCAATAGACGGCGAAATGCTAATTGACGCCGTTAGAAGCCAAAGCAATGACCAGGTATATGCCTCTATACCCAAATTTGCCTTTGAATACAGTAAAGAGCTTTCCGAAATATTGAAAGAGCTTGGCATAAAGGACGCTTTTGACGGAGAGCTTGCGGATTTCAGCTCCCTTGGTCAGCTGAGTGATGGCAATATTTTTATAAGCCGCGTCATTCATAAGACTAAAATCGAGGTAGACGAAAAAGGCACAAAGGCAGGAGCAGTTACCGCCGTAGAAATGTCTGGCGCCTCCGCCGCTCCGGCAGAACCTAAGAGAGTCAACCTGGACCGCCCCTTCTTCTTCATGATCGTGGATAACCAGTTTAGTCTGCCGATTTTTATGGGCGTATTAAACGCTGTGGGCTAAACCGTACCAAAGGGTGCCGTCCTAGGAAGGCGCTGAAAAATTCGCTCAAGCTTCAGTCTTTTACGCAAAATTGCAAGTTTAAAGTGCCTGAAACATCACCTAGCAGCTGACTTTAGCTATATTTGGCTATATTTGGCTATATTTGGATGTATTTAGTGTCGCAGTCAGGAGATGCCCGCTATTCTGAAGAAGCAGGACACTTTAAACTTGCAATTTTGCTCATTTTCAGTGTCCTTCTGCCGCAATTGATTTTTGCTCACTTGGGACAGTGAGGCCCCATGGACTTGTGCCGGCCAGACTAGCCTAGCCAAGGCATCCTCATCTTGATATAATGAAATAATTACGATGATGGCAGGTGATCTATTTGATATGGGATAGACTGGCAGCAAAGTATGATAAGCTCTGGGTTCAGAAGTATTCCCTTGAACCCACCCGCAGGGAATTGCTGGGCCGCATCCAAGCCTTGAAAGCCAAACGCCTGCTGGACATTGGCTGCGGCACCGGCCAGCTGATTGCCGATGTTCTCGCTGCCACAGAGATTCAATGTGTGGGAATCGATAAATCCGGGGCTATGATCGAGGCGGCGAAGGCCAAGAATTTAAACGCAGAATTTTATACTCTGGATATTGCCGCTCCCCTTCCGGAAGCAATCCGCCGGGATCCCTTTGATGTTATTACCTGCACTCACTCTTTGCCCTATTACGAAAATAAGAAAGAGATTATCCATAAAATCGCCGGGCTGATGAACGAAGAGACCATCTTGTTTTTCGTTCAAGCCTCCGTCAACCATCTTTACGATGGGATTGTGATGTACTTTATCGAGAAAACGGCGGAAAAAGCGGAATACCTTTCAAAAACGGACTTCCTGAGGCTTACCGCAGACCGGCTTTGCCTAATCGAAGAATTCTCTATCAAAGAAAAGTGGTTTATGCCCTCCATTTGCGGCTATGCCATGAAGCTAAAGGATTTGGAACAATGAAAATATTGCTGGTAAGGCCCCGTCCTCATAAAGAAACCATCGGCCTGCAAAGCGTCATGATCTGCGAGCCCCTGGAGCTGATGCAGCTGGCGGCGGTGCTGAAAAACAATGGTCATGAGATCAAGCTTGCGGATATGATACTGGAACAAAAACCCCTGGAACATCATCTGCGCCATTTTTCACCGGAGGCTGTCTGCATTGCCGGGTACATCAGCCATATCGGCGTTATCAAAGAGTACGCCGGCGCCGCCAAAAAGCTATGCCCCCAAACCCAGGTTTTCGTAGGAGGCGTTCACGCCGCCGTCTGTCCGGCGGATTTTTTTCACCCCTCCATCGACTATATCTGCCGCAAGGACCGGGATTTGTACGATCTTCTGGGCTGCGAGTTTCAGGAGGATTTCCTGCCTGACCGGGAGGTGGTGCAGGAGTATGCCGGGCGCTATTACTATCTTTTTCAACAGGATTGCGCCCTGATCAAAACTTCCTTCGGCTGCCCCTATAGCTGCAATTTCTGCTTTTGTAAGGAGATTGCGCCTTACGCCGCCCGGCCGGTGGAGCAGGTCATCCGTGAGCTTCTGGCCATCCCTCAGCGGGAAGTCTACATTGTTGACGACAACTTCCTGTTTAACCGGGCGCGGCTGCTGGAGTTTTACCGCCAGGTCAAAGAGCATGGCATCCGCAAAAACTATCTCGTTTACGGCCGGGCTGATTTCATCGCCGAAAACGAAGACATTATCATAAAGCTGCGGGAAATCGGCCTGGGGGCAGTCATTGTGGGAATTGAAGCCGCCAGCCAGGAGGAGCTTGACGCTTACAATAAGAAATCTCAGGTAACCCAAAGCAGGGAGGCAATTCGCATTCTGAGAAAACACGGCGTCGAATGCTATGCCACCGTCATTCTGGGCGTGGATTGGCAAGAGGAAAACTTCCGCCGGCTTTACCGGTTTATCAAAGAAAACCGGCTGGTCTTCGTCAATCTTCAGCCCTTTACCCCCATGCCAGGCACTCCTTATTTCAAAAAATATGAAGACTCCCTGCTGATTCCCTACGCCGAACATGAAAAATGGGATATGGCCCATCTGGTCATCCGCCCCACGGGCATGAGCGTACGCAGGTACTACTGGAATATCCTGGCCCTGTATTACAAGATTACGGTGACGCCCCGCAATACCCTTTACATGTTCCGCAAATACGGCGTTGCCACTACCTGCAAGCTGTCTTTTGGCGCCCTTCACATTACCGGACAGTATCTGAAAAAAATTATAAAGGGGTAACAGATGAGAGTTTTGCTTACAAAGGTGAAGAGACGATGAAGGTGCTTTTGGTGCGGCCTCAAGCCCCGAATCTGCTGAGTTTTACAAAAATATTAGACAACGAGCCCCTGGATCTGGAATACCTCTATACGGCCCTTAAAGAAAAAGGCATTACCAGCGTTATTTTTGACGGGCTGATCAGCAATGATTTTGAGGAGACCCTGGAGCGGGAAAGGCCCGACGTCCTTTCCGTGACAGGCTATATCACCCAGCAGAACCTGATGATCCGGTTCTGTGAGCTGGCGAAGAAATACAATCCTCAAACGGCAACCATTGTGGGCGGCGTTCACGCCCAGCTTAACTACAAAAGCTTTTATTGTGACTGGGTGGACTATGTCTTTCGCAGCGAATCCCCGGTGGATTATGCAGGGCTTGTCTCCCTTGTGGGCGGTGGCCGGGCAAAGGGCGGGCCGGGACTGGACGATATCAATGAGCTTGGCGGCATCAACGGGCTTTGCTATAGAGTAAAGGGAGAGTATCGGGAAAATCCCTTGAGCCCCGTGGACATCAACAGTCTGCCCATCCCCGACCGCAGCTTCTTTTATGGCAACCGGCAGCACTTCCGCTATCTGGAGCTGACTGAGGTGGCTTCCATCAAGACCGCTTTTTCTTGTCCTTACGACTGCAATTTTTGCTACTGCACACTGTTGGGAGGCGGCAGCTATCAGCCCCGGGACCTTGATCTTGTCATCGAAGAGCTTGCCGGTATCGATGCGGCTAATATCCAAATCGTAGACGACGACTTCCTTGTGGACCCCAAGCGGCTCTGGCGCTTTATTGGCCTGGTGAAAGAAAAGCAAATCAAAAAGACCTATATCTGCTACGCCAGGGCTGATTTCATCTGCGAAAACCCGGATATTGTCCGGGCCCTTGCGGAAATCGGCTTTCGCTATTTTCTGGTGGGGCTGGAGGCGGTTACCGACGCCGAGCTGGCAGGCATGAACAAAAAAACCAGCGTGGACATGAACCGGCGCTGCCTGGAAATCATCGGGGAAACAACGGCCCAATGCATTGGGCTGATGATTGCTCCCCTTGACGCAGACAAGGCCTACTTTGAAAACCTCTACAACTGGATCGTCAAAGCAGGCCTCCAATACGTTACCGTATCCATTTTCACCCCGATTCCGGGAACCCCTCTTTACGAAGAATACAAGAACCGCATCACCTCAACGGACATTGTTGACTGGGATTTTCTTCACCTTGTGGTGGAGCCCGCCAAGCTCTCCCGCCGGGAGTTTTACCGGGAATACCGCCGGCTGTTTCTGCGTCTCTACAAAATAGCGAGAAAGGCCGGAATTTATGATTTTATGGATCTTGCTTTCTACAGGAACATGCTCATGGACTATCTCACCCGGAAGATTGGGGGGCGCTGAATGAAAATACTCTTTATTCAGCCTACCCCCTATTATGCCGGAAAGAAGCTGATTAAAAAAAAGCGGCTCTATTTTGCAGGGCTGGCTCCGGCGATTTTGGCAGCCCTCCTTCCCGGCCTCCAGCTTGAGGCTTGCTTCGAGACCATTGAGGACGTGGATTTTGAAACCGACGCCGATCTGATTGCCATTTCCTCCATGGGACACGCCGTTATCCGCAGCATCGACCTTGCCAAAGAATTTAAGCGCCGGGGCAAGACGGTGGTTATGGGCGGGTACATGGTGAGCCTGATGCCTGAGGAAGCGAAAAAATACTGCGACAGCGTCATCATCGGCGACGGTGAGGAAAGCTTTAAGGCAATGGTGGAAGATTACCGCAGAGGCACATTGAAGCCGGTTTACGATATGCCCCTGGAGACACTCTCCTGGCCTCTGCCCCGCTATGACCTGTTGACCTCAAAAAAAATCGGTGACTTCCTGCCGGTGCAGGCCGGGCGGGGCTGCCCTAATTCCTGCAGTTTCTGCTCCGTTTACTGTCTTTATAAAAACCGCTACCTGCGCCGGGATATTGAAGAGGTAATCCGGGATATCAAAGAAGTTAAGCGGTTGGGCTATAAAAAATTCCTCTTGCTTGACGACAATATCCTGGCCGACAGGCAGTATATCATCCGGCTTTGCCAGCAGATTGAGAGCCTGGGCATGCAATGGATGTCCCAATGCTCCATCAGCGTCGCCGACGACGGGGAGCTTCTGGCCATCCTGCGCCAAAGCGGCTGCATCACCCTCTCCTTCGGGGTGGAAAGCATTTCCCAGGAGAGCCTTGACGCAATGCAAAAGAACTGGGCCAAGGCGGACCGCTACGACCAGCAGATCCGGCAGATAACCCGTGCAGGGATTGACGTTTCCACCGAGATGGTGATAGGGGCTGACGGCGATACGCCGGACAGCATCGCCATGACCGGGGCTTTCATTATCCGCAATAAAATCACCGTTCCCCGGTTTTACATCCTGACCCCCATCCCCGGCACCCTGTTTTATCACCAGATGCTGGAGCAGGGGCGGATCATCAACAACGATATTTACAGCTATAACGGCACTGAGGCGGTACACCAGCCAAAGCATATGTCCCCCCGGGAGCTGACGGAGGCATACTGGCGCCTATATAAACAGGTATTTACCGTAAGCGGGATTTTCAGGCGCACCCTTCTGCGGGCAGACTTTTTAAGGCACCCCCTGAAATATCTCTTTTACCTTTACGTGAATTTCTATTATAAATATCAGATCGACAGGGGCATCACCCCAAATATTATTTAGGATGGTAATATGGAAATTGTAAAGCTGGGCTCCCCGGGGGAGCTAAGGGATTTTTATCCCTCGGTGTACGGCAAGGACCCTAATTTTAAGGACAATAAGTCCAGCCTGCTGCCTCTTGTTTGCGGGAGAAAAAGCAGCTTTTATCAAAACTCCAAGCAGGAAATTATCGCTGTTGTCCATAAGGGAAAAAGGCTTTGCCAGTGTGTTCTGATCCGCCACAAAAATGCCGGGGCTACCGCCAATATCGCTTTTTTTGAAGCCCTGCCCGACAGTGGCGGGGCAGTGGCACACCTGCTGGAATATGCGGAGATTTGGGCCGCTGCCGAAAAATGCACCAGAATTATTGCAGGCATGGATGGCCACCTCAATTACTCCCTGGGTTTTTCCCTGGAAAATACCGCGCCGCCCAGCTTTGGAGAAAGCTACAACCCCTCCTATTACACCGGCTATTTTAGCGGATTTTCCGAAGTCAGGCTGAGCTGCTTTCAAGATGAGGCCCCCTTGGTACGGCAGCTCGTTGACGATGACTGCGCCCGGATCATCGGGCGTTGTTGCCAATACAGCTTTGAGCCGGCCAGGATCAATGACCGGAATCTGAAGCGGTATACCGACCTTTCCAACACTATATTTGAGGGCCACGATTTTTATTTTAAAAGGGAGTATCAGGAGGACGCTGAACTCTTGGGACAAATGAAACTGATTCTTAACCGGGGAGCTCTGCTGTTTATCAAGGCTGGCCAAACCGATATTGGGCTGATCTTCTATTATCCCGATTTTAACGAGCTGGTCCCCCCGGGCCGGGGCTTCGGCATCCTCTCGGCAGTAAAACGCCATCTTCACTTTAACCCCGCAAGAGTGAAAATGGCGGAAATCGGCGTTTTGCCGGAATATCAAAATAAGGGCGTGGTCACCCTTGCCTTTCAGCAGGCAATGAATAGGACCCTCAAAAACTATCCCGGCATCAAAACCATAATCAGCAGCTGGATCGTCGATACAAACACCAAGTCCAGCCTTTTTACAAGGCGCTATACCAAACACAAAGGCGGAAGTTTTGTTGTTTATGAGAAAAACATTTCTGGGCAAACGCCATAATACCTGCCCGCCCCATTGGGATAAGCAAATAGGCGGCAACCCCTTCCTTCATTCCTCTGTTTTAAATGCGGCGCGGCACTCGGATACTCCTTTTTATTACGTCACCCACCGGTCGTATATCTGCTGCGAATATAAAAGCAAACTCAATCTCTTTACCTTTGGCAAGCTGCGCCTGGAAATCCCCATGACGGTGGTAGGGCTGCCCGCTTCTTTCGATATGCCCGGCTGCAGCGGCAACATCCGGGAGCTGATTGCCGATTATCAAAAAAGAGCAGGACTGTTCCTGCTCTTAAACCTTCTGCCCGGGGAGTCTCTGCCCAAAGGCGTCGCCAGCGGCGAAACCCTTGGCGCCTGCATCTTCCAAAACCCCTTTGCCAGCTTTGAGGAATATCTGGACTGCCTGCGCAGCGGCTACCGGCGCCGTGTCAAAACCGCTTTAGAAAAGGGGGGCAAGCTTCAATTAAAGCGAATCACTCCCCAGGAATTTTCCGACGCAACCCACCGTCTTTATTTAAATGTGCTGAACCGCTCCCAATACCCCTTGGAAACCCTGAAAAAGGAGTTCTTCCAGGAAATCGGTTGCGAAATCTACGCCTTTTACCACGGGGATGTGCAGATGGCCTTTTTTTGCCTGTCCCAGCATGGCGAGGGTCTGCATTTTCTCTTTGGAGGAATGGACTATGCCCAAAGGGACCGCTTTGATTTGTACTGCAACATGCTGCTTGCCATCATCCGGATCGGCATCGAAAAAGGCTGCTCCAGCATTGACTTTGGCCAAACGGCGGAAGATCTCAAGTGCAAGCTGGGCTGCAAAATCGAAAAACGTTATATGGCCGCCTTCAGCCGCTACAGAAGCGTCAATCTGCTGCTGCTGCTGCTGAGTCCGCTGCTGCAATACCGCTGCCGGGACTATTCCTACAGAGTTTTTAAGGATCCGGCTATTTTAAGAAATCCTGACGTCCGGGGTCTGCATGGTCTTTGACATAACGGAACCGGCGATATGCTCTGTCATCTGCCGGCTTTTCCTTTACCGCTTCCGTCTCCGGACCCGTAAAAACCGCCGCTTTTGCTTGCTTGCGGCCTCTGCTTTTGAGCCCTTGAGGAAAGGTGAAAATATTGCAGGGATCATACTGCTTTTTGATCTCTTTAAGCAAGGCGGCATGACCACCATAATACTCTTTCAAATAGTTGGCCAGCCGGCTATAGGGAAAGTTAACGTAAGACCCTGTCGTCAGGGAGGCCAGCGCCGGAAAGCGGCGGTTGATCCAGTTTCTGTTGGCCCCGGCAAATCTATTTTCCTCCCATATCGTCTCCAGCCAGATAATATAGTCTGCCTGCCGGTAAAAAAAGGCTGTTTGATCTGTCCCTATTTCCCGGACCTTGCCGCCCAAGGCATACATGGATAGTCCGGCAAATAAAGAGCCCGGCGGACGCAGACCGATTAGCTTTACAAGCTCGGTGATTTCCCTTTGATTAAAACTGCGCATAACAAACCGGCTGACTGACTGGAATTTTTCAGAATCGGGATAATTGCTGCCGACGATCGTTACAGCTTCAAGAAACGGCAAATACTGAAAACTGCATTCCGCCCCTTCCAGCCTGGTGAAAGGTTCCATGAGCACCTTCGCCTCATCAGCTTCGCCGTAAAAAACACCTCGAACCAGCATAGCCAAACCGTCGTTTGCGGAGTTGTATATCCTTGAAATCAGCGTAATTCTGGGATCGGCGTCCTTCAGCCATTGCTGCCAGGTTGCCAGGAATACCTCCTGTCCTGCCGCCGTGGCCTGGAGGTAATCGATTTCTATCAAAGTCACGTTGTCCGCTTTCGGCGGCAGCCTGAATACCATGGATACAATGACGCCGAAATTGCCGCCGCCGGCGCCGCGGCAAGCCCAAAAAAGTTCGGCATTACGGCGTCGGCTGGCCTTGATCAAACCTCCTTCGCCATTGACAAGCTCAATTTCTTCAAGGCTGTCGCATCCCAAGCCCAGATAGCGGCAGGACAGGCCCCAGCCTCCTCCCGTCACATAGCCGCTGACTCCCACGGTAGGGCAAGTGCCGCCGGGAAAGGGATAGCCCCTGGCAGATACAAATTCATAGACCTGGCGGTTGGTTACGCCTCCTTCCAGCGTTAAAAGACCCCTCTCCTCATCCAAGCTGATGCTATTCATCCCGCTTACATCCACAACCAGGGTGCTGCTGCCGTTGGAATAACCTTCATAATTGTGACCGCCGCTGCGGATGCGCAAAGGTATTCTATACCTTCTTGCCCAGTTTACCGCCTTTGCCACATCCTCTTTATTCCGGCAATAATTGATAATCAGCGGATACTGTTGAATGGCCCGGTTGTAATCCTGACGGGCTTGGTTGTAGCCAGGATCTTCCGGCAGAACGATATGACCTCCGAGGCCCCAAAGACAAATATCCAAATAGACCAGCTCCCTCCTCGGTTCTTTCCGATATACAAGATATGAAAAGCTCTCGATTATGGTTCTTGTCCATAGGAAAAAGAAGCCGCGCAAATGGGAACCCATTATTTGCGCCGGCTTCTTTTTTGTGGTCTTTTATTTTTCTGTTTCCGCCAAAAGCTGAGGAAACATGGCGATGCTGCGCCCCAGGATGCCCTGCATGGCGGCAATGGCAATACCGTAGTTGGTAATGGGCACCTGCTGGTCCACTGCGCATTTCTGGCGGTATTTGACCTCCCGCTCGTTGAGCATGCAGCCGCCGCAATGGATGACCAGCTTATATTGCTGCAAATCATCAGGGAATTCCCTGCCGGCAGTAAAGACAAACTCCGGCTCCCTGCCCGTATAGCTCCTGACCCAACGGGGCAGCTTCACCGTGCCAATGTCGTCACATTGACGGTGGTGGGTACAGCCTTCGCAAATCAATACTTTATCTCCATCCTGCAGCCCTTTCAGCGCTGCCGCTCCCTTTACGGCGGTATCCAGCAAACCTTTGTAGCGAGCAAAGAGGATCGAAAAAGAAGTCAGCGGGATATCCCCGGGCACTATGGCGTCAACCTGGGCAAAAACCTGGCTGTCGGTAATGACCAGTTTAGGCTTCTGCCCCAGCTTTTCCAGAGTCTCCGCCAATTCAGACTCCCTGACCACGATAGACACAGCCCCTGTGTCAAGAATATCCCGAATGGTTTGCTGCTGAGGCAGAATCAAGCGGCCTTTAGGGGCGGCTTTGTCAATCGGGGTGACCAGAATCACAAAATCCATAGGCTGGATCAAATCAGCCACCAGCCGCTGCTGAGGCTCCTCTGTCAGGGCCAGGGCGGCAATTTTGTTCTTCAACGCCTCAATGTGCAAACCACTTTTGGCGCTGATCCATATTTCATTGACTTTTTCCGGCTCCGTCCCCGGCAAGAGGTCGGTCTTATTCCAGACGATGATATAAGGAATCTGCTTTTCCTTGAAGAGTCCGATCAACTCTCTGTCTTGTTCACCTTGGCCCACTGAAGCATCCACCACCAACAAGGCCACGTCGGTTTTATTCAGCACTTGCTTGGCCTTGCGGATGCGCAGCTCTCCCAATACTCCCTCATCATCTATGCCGGGTGTGTCAATAATCATCACCGGCCCCAGGGGCAAAAGCTCCATAGCTTTGTAAACCGGGTCCGTAGTAGTGCCCTTCATTTCAGAGACAATGGCAAAATCCTGGCCGGTAACGGCATTGATCACGCTGGATTTACCGGCATTGCGGTTGCCAAAAATGCCGATATGAATACGGTTAGCGCTGGGAGTCTCATTAAGACTCATATTAATCATCCCCTACAATCGAAAATCTCTTTGCCCCTGTTCAATACGTAAAAGGTTATCCCGGACAATCTGTTTTACCTTATCCCTGGGTATATTACCGATTTCCGCCCCGATTAAAGCCTCGCCCAGAGCCTTCGTTGAAGCGGAGGCATAATCCGTCACATATTCCTTAAGTGTCATTAAAGCATTGGGATGGCAGCAGTTTTGCAGATTGCCGCTTTTACACAGGCTCATAAAGCGGTCGCCGGTGCGGCCTTCCCGGTAGCAGGCCGTGCAAAAGCTGGGAATGTAGCCTAATTTCATCAGCCATTCCACAATCTCATCCAAGGTTCTCTTATCGCTGACGTCGAATTGCTCGGAGTTCTCATCTTCCGGCTGAGGCTCGTAATAGCCGCCCACACTGGTTTTGGAGCCGCCGCTAATCTGCGAAACGCCCAAATGGAGCACTCTTTCCCGGCAGGCCTGGCTTTCTCTGGTAGAAACGATCATACCGGTATAAGGGGCGGCAATGCGGATGCAGGCAATGATCTTGGCAAAGGTATCGTCATCAATGCCGTTGTCAAAGGCTCCGGGATCGATGCCGTCAGCCTGGCGGATTCGCGGTACGCTGATGGTATGGGGCCCCACACCCTGGGCTGCCTCCAAATGCTCCGCGTGCATCAATAATGCGGCAAATTCATAGCGGTAAAGCTCTAAGCCAAAGAGCACCCCTAAACCCACATCATCGATGCCCCCTTCCATGGCCCGGTCCATGGCCTCGGTATGGTAGGCATAATTATGCTTGGGGCCCGTAGGATGGAGCTTCTCATAGCTATCTTTGTGATAGGTCTCCTGAAAAAGGATGTATGTTCCAATCTCAGCGTCCCTGAGTTTCCTGTAGTTCTCCACTGTCGTGGCCGCAATATTCACATTAACCCGGCGGATGGAGCCGTTTTTGTGCTTGACGCTGTAGATAGTCTCGATGCATTCCAGAATGTATTCGATGGGACTATGGATGGGATCTTCCCCGGACTCAATAGCCAGCCGCTTATGGCCCATATCCTGCAAAGCCCTGACCTCCCGGGCCACTTCCTCCTGGGTCAGCTTCTTTCTGGCAATATGGGTATTCTTTTGGTGATAAGGGCAGTATACACAGCCATTTATACAATGATTTGACAGGTACAAGGGGGCAAACATCACAATGCGGTTGCCATAGTAATCCTTTTTGATCTGTTCCGCTAAAGCATAGATTTCCTTGTTCTTCTCTTCAAGAGTGCAATCCAGCAAAAGGGCGGCCTCCCGGTGGGACAGGCCCTTGCGCAGCCTGGCTTTGGCAATAATTGCGTCAATGAGCTCCCTGTTTTCCTTATTGGCCTCAGCATAAGCCAGGGTTTCCAGAACCTCCTCGTGGGCAATGAATTCTTCTGCACATAAAGACTTGGGATTGTACATAGCTGCTCCTTTCTTTCGGGTCAGATTTTTCTTTCCCGGCAGGTTAATCGGATTTATATCTATATGGCTTCAATGGCTGGCAACAGCCTCAATAGCCTTATAGTCGCCTCTGTCCACCACCAGGCGATAACCTACAGATTCCATACGCCCGGCCAGGCAGTTGCGGCATTCTGCGGCTTCGTCCCCGGTACAAATTTTATTATCATAGAGCATAT
This sequence comes from Clostridiales bacterium, assembly GCA_038562165.1. Classification (GTDB taxonomy): domain Bacteria; phylum Bacillota; class Peptococcia; order DRI-13; family UBA5745; genus WRMS01. Next base: position 43,015 of record JBCFAO010000008.1, read on the forward strand.
ATTTTTTACGCACATTTAGTGGTGAAAGATTTGGCATTACTACATTGCCTCCGGCCAAAACCCCTTTCTCCCGGCCTGCGGGATGGATAGTCCCCAAAGCGGTAGTCACAGGCAGCAGCACCCCCGGCAGCATCAGCCGGATAATCCCCAGCAAAAACAAGGTAAGCTCCAGGGAGCCGGCAGGATAAGCCGCAAAAGGCGTGGCGCTGTGGGGAATGAAAGGGCCGATACCGACCATATGGGGATCCAGCTCTTTGATAAAGAGCAGATCCGCCACCAGGCATTCATTGGTCTGATAAGGAGATCCTACCATGAAGCCGCAGCCCACCTGATAGCCGATATCCTTCAGTTCCCGCAAGCATTGCTGACGGCGCTGCAAAGACATCTCTCCGGGATGCAGCTTGCCGTAATGGCCGCCATCAGCAGTTTCATGGCGCAGCAGGTAGCGGTCGGCCCCGGCGGCGAAATAAGCTTCATAGCTTTCGCGGTTTTTTTCGCCCAGAGAAAGAGTCACGGCACAGTCGGGATGAGCTTTTTTGATGGCCCGGACAATATCGGCAATTTTCTCATCACTATAAAAAGGGTCCTCGCCTCCCTGGAGAACAAAGGTGCGAAACCCCAGATCATAACCGGCGGCGCAGCACTCCAGAATCTGCCCTTTATCCAGCCGGTACCGCTCCGCCGCTTGATTGCTTTTGCGGATGCCGCAATAGTAGCAATCATTCTTGCAATAGCTGGTAAACTCAATCAGCCCCCGGGTATAAACCTCATCGCCATACACACGTTGCCTGACGGCCCGGGCCCGCTCAAAAAGGTATTGGGCGGTTTCCGTGCAATTGTCGGCCAGCAGGGCCAGGTACTCGCCAGAGCTTAAAGCCCCGTTGCTCTCCAGCTTGTCAATCAGAAACCTGCTCTCATTATTCACTGCTGACCTCCCACATTGGAATAAGCCGTCTTGGCGCTGACACCGGGCAGCTTGCCCACTTTGCCGGATAGAGCGCTGATCGTATCCTGGGGCGCATCCACGGCTACGCTGATGATAGAGACTTTTCTCTCCCGGTAGGGTATGCCCATACGGCCGATAATGTAAGGTGAATAGGCGTGCAATATACTGTTGAGCTTCTCCACAGAATCAGGATTTTCCACGATAATGCCGATAATCGCTACTCTTGTTTCCATGCTCCATCCTCCTGTTTTATTTTCATTCCCGCTTTTCAGCACTGCCTCGATTTTTGTACAACCTTCATATGTACAACTTTGCAATAAAAAAATGCGCTTATGAAAAGCGCATCTGTCGGTATCGATAGCTGGGCCTTTCACGCAGAACGAATCTTTGTGTCAGTAAGAAAATTTTTCACACTTTGCCGGAAGAAAGCTACTTACGGCGCAGATGCTTAAATCATATCACAGTCCATAAGAATGTCAAGACCTGCGGATAACCAGCCGCTCCGCTGATTTGCCAAAGAAATGGTAGCCTGAGCCCCCTTCGGCAATGACATTCAAAAGCTCTTCCGGCTTAGTGGCCAAGATGCCGCCCAAAAGAGTTACGCCTCTCTTGAAAAAGGCATCGGGCAGCATACTGGCCGTAGGGCCGGTAACAACGACGCGGGCGCCGGGTTTAGCCAGGGCCAATAAATCCGGCAACGTATCGTTAATAAGGGTGACACCGGTGATCACCAACAAGTCTGCTCCGGGCACCACCTCTCCGGCCCGGTCCGCCGGCAGGTAATAGGGCAGTTCATACTCTTTTAAGGTTTTGGGATCCATCTCCAGTATGTGAAAATCCGCTTTTGCCGCCCGCAGCTTTTTGATGATCGGTATTAAAGCCCCTACCACTACAGCCTTCTCACCAGCTTTAATCTCGACCTCGTCAAAGGCGTCAATCCCTGCAGCCAGCTCATAGCCGCCGTCAAAAGCATCATCAGCCCAGCAACCGGCGCTCAAGGCGTTTAAGGCCGCAATGCCCAGGGTTTTGCGGAGGATATTATCGCAAAAGATATCTTTCAGGTATTCCGTCACCGGCCGGCCGGAAAGCCGCCCGGAAAGGGGCATGGCTTTAGCGGAACTGGGGCAGCATACCGCCTCAGGCATTTCTTTGATGGGGGTGAAGCATAAACCGCCTTGACCATTGCTAAGTATCACCCCGGAAAAAAACAAGCCTAATACGGCCCGCTCTACCGTAATGGATTTAAGGGAATCCCCCAACCGTTCTTCAATAAGCGCAACCGTTTCCTGCAAAATAGGATTGCCTGTCCTTTGCTGCATAATCTTCTTGCCTCCCTGTTTTTGATTCCAGTCATTTGCCGCTTCGAATAATTTCAAAAAATAATTTGATAGGAATCATTATACGTATCAGGCAATCTTTCGTCAATGTTACATTAAAACCTTATTGCTTTTGACGAATGATAATGTTACTATATTTATATCAAGTTGTTTTCCAAAGCAATTTGATATAAAGCTGCCGTATGATAGAATGGGTCATTCCGGCATAATGCAATAGAGCATACTCCCGATTCTCAGCACTGAAGCCTCACGGTTTCACATGCAAGGCCGGCAGGAGTATGCTCTATTTTTTGTTTGTTTTCACCTGAACCGGACAGCCTCAAGCCCTGCTCCAAAGCCTGCAAGCTCTGCTGCGGAGCTTATATGCCCAGCCTTTTCTTTACCTGCTCGGCGTTGCTGCTGTATTGCAAAGCCTGCTCTGGCTCGATCAAGCCTTCCTTTACCATATTGATTAAATAGGAATCCATACTGACCATCCCCTCGGCGGCCGAGGAAAAAATCACACTGTCTATCTGGTGGGCTTTCGACTCCCGGATCAGGTTCCTGATGGCATTGTTGGCGATCATAATCTCAAAGGCCGGCAAAACGCCGCCTCTAAGCTTAGGCACTAGCTGCTGGGAAATCACCCCTTGCATAACCATGCCCAACTGCACTCTGATCTGCTGCTGTTGGGCCCAGGGAAAGCTGTCTACGATACGGTCGATGGTATTGGCAGCGCCGATAGTATGGAGGGTGGAAATCACCAAATGGCCGGTCTCCGCCGCCGTAATTGCCGCTTTCATGGTTTCATAGTCTCTCATCTCACCCAGCAGAATCACATCAGGAGCCTGGCGGAGGGCTGCCCGCAAAGCCGCCTCATAGCTTTTGGTATCGCTGCCCAATTCCCTCTGGGTGACGATGCTCTTATCGTGGCGGTGTAAAAATTCAATAGGATCCTCGATGGTGATGATGTGGCCGCTGCGCTGGCGGTTGATGGCGTCGATGAGGCAGGCTAATGTGGTGGATTTGCCGCTGCCCGCCGGCCCGGTAACAAGCACCAGGCCTTTATTGAAATAGGAGAAATTCATAACGGCATCAGGAATATGCAATTCCCGGTAATTGGGCATTTCAAAGGCTACCACCCGAATAACGGCAGCCAGAGACCCCCTTTGCTTCAGGGCGTTAACCCGAAAACGGCAGCACTTCGGCAAAGAAAAAGAAAAATCATCATCGCCGCTGTCCAGCAGATCCTCCATGCTGCGATTGTCCGCCATTTTGTAAATGCTTTTAATCATCTCTAAGCAAGCTTCCGGTGTCAGCTTTTGTTCATCCTGTTGCAAAATATTACCGTCTACTTTATAAGAAACCGGCAAACCGGTTATTAAAAGGATATCGGAGGCATTGTTTTGCGCCGCCTGTTCTAATATGTTTTCGATGTCCATCTGTTTCACCTCCTCTATTAAACAGTATTGATCAAGGCTGCCATACCGGCAGAAAAGCGGCCTGGTCTTCATCCTGAAGAAGAGGCTCCACCTGCCATTGTCTGATTTCCCATCGCCTGGGGCTCTCCGGCGGCCCCAGATAAAGAGAAAGCCGTAAAATCTGGTTTTCCTGTACCGGTATGGCGGCAGACAGCAAAACTCTCTCTTCTGCCGCCTCCACCCTTATTTCAAGAGCAGCATCAAAAACAGTGGCTAGTTCCTGGGCCAAGGCCTCCTCTTCAGGTCTGGCGGCGCCGTCAGGCCACAATTTAATGGCCTGGCTCATTAAGGCCACTCCTTGATTATCCGCCCGGTAATAAGCCGTCACCGCCCGGGCATTCTTTTCGCTTAGCCGCCGGTCGGCCTGGGCAGAGCTTAAGGCCAATACGGCAAACATGGTCAGGCATAAAACCAGGAGAACCGTCAGAAGCGTTACGCCGCCGATGCCATACAAAGGCCCCTGCTTTATTTTGCTCATGACGCCCCCTCTCCTGTCCACAAGGCGGTCTCCAGCCTGAAAATCTCTCTGGCCTCCCTATCGGACACCAGGATTTCGGCAAACTGCAGGTCATCCTGCTGCTCCGGCGCAATACGCATAATATAAGCGGCTTCCGGAGCTGTAGTAGGCAGCCAGCCTTCGTCATAATAAACATAGCAGACGCCGTCTTCGGCAACCCCTTCCAGGCTCAAAGCCAGGTCATCAACCCCGGGCCTGTTTTTGAATGCCTCGGCGCCGCTTTGAGCCGCAATCACCGCCTGATTTAAGCTGCCGCTTTCCTTACTCAGCCGGTAAGCCCGGACTAAAAGACCGGCGCAAACGGAAGAGCATAGGGCAAAAATCAGCAGCGCCAATAGTATTTCTGTTAAAAAAACCGCGGAGCGGGAATGCTGGCGTTTCATTAATACCCGGCTTCCTTTCTCCGGCTGCGGCAGGATAGCAGCATCCGCCTGCTGCCGCCGGAATTGAAAGCAGCTTCAATAGCCAGTAATCCCTGATCATCCATGTGAAAGTCCAAGGCAGCCAGCTTAATCAGCGGCAATCCTGCTTCCGGCCCCAATTCCGAGCCTTTTTCCACAAAAAGCTCCCGCAGGCTGCCCTCCCAATAGTACAAATAAGTGACGCAAGCTATGCCCTCAAAATCCTGATTAAGCAAAAGAGCCGGCGCTTCCGCCAGACGGCCTACTTCCACAGCGCCACCGGTATCAGCCCGCCGTATCTGATTGGCAATGTAGGAAAAGGTAGTTCGCAATTCGTCGTTTTCGGAAGCGGCAGACAAGGTTTGACGATAAACGGAGCCTCCCAAAATAACAAGCCCTATGGACAGAAAAAGGAATACCGCGCCCAATAAAAAGACGGCGGCGCTATCTGCCTGCAATCTTGATTTCTCTTTGAGGATACCGATAGGCCTGCTCCCCCTTATCTCTCAATAGGCAACACGGTAATATCCGGTAATAAATTGTCGGCAATAAATTGGTAATGAATAATAAAACGGCTGGTGTCCGGGCGGATACCGTAATGCTCCATCAGATAATCTATGTTTATAGGGTAAAAGCCTTCCAAGGCATAGCACTGTACCGCCGCCCGGCGAAGGCTTTCCTCCGTCAGCCGCAAGGCCTGGCCGGCAGCCTGACTCTCGGCCCGGGCAGTCGCCCAGCCCAGAGCCAGCAGCAGCAAAACCGTCAGGCTAAAAGGCAGCAGTATGCGAATAAACTTTCGGCCCTTGGGAAGGATGAACATGTTTTTTCCTTTCTGCTAGTGCTTTGTGTCTACTAAAAATTGTCACAGAATACTAGCTGCCGATGGCGTTCATCATAGCCAGAAGAGGCAGCATCACGGAAAGCAGCAGCATTCCCACCACTAAAACCAACAAAACTACCAAAACCGGCTCGATCCTGGACATGACCTGTAACAGAAGCTCCTCCGTCTGACGGTGAAAGCGGCGGGAAAGCTCCAGCATTACGGCTTCACCGGCGCCGGCTCTAAAGCCGGCAGCCACTAGTCCAACTTCCAAGCCTTTGAATATTCCGGCATTTTCTACAGCGGCGGCAAAGGTCAGGCCCTGCTCCAAAAAGCCCAGGCATTGTTCAATCTTTTGGCGCATTGTGGCTTCATCCGCCAAAACATAGGCTTTGTCCAAAGCCTCATTTAAATTCAGACCGCTGGCCAGACTAAGAGCGAGGGCAGAAGAAAATTTTTCCCTGGCTGCCGACAAGCCTAAAGCGCCCCGAAAAAACAAGGTATCCGCTAAACGCCGCAATTTTTCCTGGCCCAACTGCCGCCGGGAATTGAAAAACAAATAAAAAGCTAAAGCCAGCAAGAGAGCGGCAAAAACAATAACCCCCCATTTGCTGAAAATACCTAACCTCATCAAAGAAACTGCCCAAGGCGAAAGGCCGGAGCCAAGCTGCTCCAAAACCTGCTGGAAGGCAGGCAAAACTTTGGCCACCAGCACAAAAGTCACAAGAGCGATAACCACTGCCAGCCAAGCGGGATAAAGCACCGCTTGACGCATACTCTGGCGCAGCTCATGCTCCTGCTGGTAGTATTGAGCTAAGGCCGTCAGCACCTGCTCCAGACGGCCGGTTTCTTCGCCGATTTGCACCATCCGCAGAGCATGCTCCGGAAAACTGCCGACAGCAGCCATGGCTGCATATAAAGGCTGGCCCTGCTCCAGCACCTCCTTCATTGTCTGCAGCAAGCTTTTCTCCCGCTGGCTGGAAGCCTCATCTTCTAATAAGGCTATGCCATCCACAGACAATATCCCTGATTTTAACATCAGGGATATTTGCAGGAAAAACAAAGAAAGTTCTTCGGCAGTCAGCATATTGTCATTAATCTTAGTAAACAAATTTTTGGTTGTAGCTATTGCCCTCATCAATAAACTCCTTCACCGCATTAGCCGATTTGGAGGTGGACACAAAGGTGGGATCCATTAAGGACCACTTTTCGCCGTCAAAAAAGATAACCTGGTCGATCCAGCCCACATCCTTGATGTATACGTTGATCCAGGCATGATAAATACTGCCGGCATAACCCACCACCAGTTTGCTGGGAATGCCCTCCAGCCGCAGCATAGCCGCCATCAAAGCAGCATAATCGAAGCATATGCCCTTTTTCGTTTCCAGTACTTTTTCCACATCGGGCAAATAACCGGCGGGCACTGCCGCAGCCAGCTTATCGTCATAGGTCAGATTTTCGGTGACGTAATAATAAATATTGGCGAGGGCTTCCAAATCCGTTTTCGTATCCTTGGCCAGCTCTTTGGCCTTTTTGGCCACCTTGGAGTCCTCTTTAAAGTTGACGTACTGATTGGCGTAAAGGTAAGGCAGCAGCTTATCTCTCAGCTTTAGCTCCAAAGTAGTGCTGTAAGCCTGCGTGTATTTGTTGCCGGAGATATTTTCAAAGACAGTGATTGTGTATTTGCCGTCGTCTTCCGTCAGGGCAAAATGCTCGGCAACGCCCTTGGCATTGAGATCATAACTATAAGTAGCCCCGCCCTGCTTGGCAATCTGCACTTTGATTCTTGTATCCCGGCCCCCTGTGTATTTGATCATTACATAGCCTTCCGCCAGGTTAGAAGCGTCAATAGCGGCTTTGTCGTTGCTGTAGACGGTAACGCCAGTCTGAACCGCAGCTTTTTTGACTATAGTATCGGCAAACAAAGAAGGAATGGGAGCAAGCCCTAAAATCAAACTAAAAGCTACTGCTCTTAACAGAGCGCTTTTGCCTGCAATTTTTCTCATGTGAATCAGATCCTTTCCCAGAAGCATTTTTATTGTCGGTAAACTTTTATTTTATCTAAGTCCATTTGCTGGATTTTATAATTCAAAATCAGGAACCTCTTACGGTTTCTTTGCTTAAAAGCATTGATAATGCGCCCAATGACCATGGCGGCATCCTCAGAAGAAGCGGTAGGCAACATCAAGACGTATTGAGAGCTGCTATAGCGGGCAACCACATCACCGCTGCGCAGACAGCCTTGTATCACCTGCTGCAGTTGGTCCATGGTTTTATTGACCAAAGCCGGAGTAGGGCTGCTGCCATCAGGTAAAGATAGCGTAATTAAAGCAATTTGTATGATGCCTCCGGAACGCCGGGCCCGCCGGGCCTCCAAACGGTACACCTGCCTGAAAAAGGCGTATTCACAAAAAAAGGGGCCGGGGGCGTCGATAGCCTCTCTCAGGTCCTGCTGAATCACACTTAGATCCGTCTCCTGCTCCTTTTGCTCCTTCATGATCTCCTGATATAAATTTTGGAGCTCCTCTGAGGGACGCAATCCCAAAACCCGGTAAAGGATATCACTGGCCGCCTTATAATGGCTGAGGGCCGCCGCTACATTGTCCTGAGCCAAGAGGGCTTTGATCAGCAGTACGTATAACTTTTCTTCACAAGGCTCAATTTGGATGGCCTGATTGCATAAGTCAATTATTTTAGTATATTCTTCATCTTGTAATAAAAGTGCGCCATAGGAAAAAACGGAATCCAAATACAAATAGTGATAATATGTAGTAAAAGAGATGGCCCAAATCTGATCCGACAGTTTCGGCAAGAAGTCATGCTGGTAGAGCTCCATAGCCTGGGCATAAAGCTCTTTGCGGATCTGGGAGTTTAACTGGCGGTCGGCGGCTTTCGTGACCAACTGGTCAAACTCTTCGGCATCCACCGTACAGGTTAGATTATGGTTCCAGGAATAGGATCCCCGCTGGGAAAGGATGAGCTGGCAGTCTTCCCCCAAAAGAGGTACCAGGCTGGCCCGGGTGCGGTAGAGCAAGGTCTTTAAGGCATTGGCGGGATTGCCGTTGTCCTCCTCAGGCCATAGGGTACTGATTAACTCCTCCTGAGGAATGCTGCGCTGACGATGGATGATCAGATAAGCCAACAAAGCCCACATTTTATGAGAGCGGCTTATATTGTCGTCAATCATTTGATCGCCTACAAAAATCTTAAACTGGCCCAGCATGCAAATGCGAACGGTGGCCGTCCCGTCATCTGCGTTTTCAGAAATTGCCATGTTCAACCCTTTCTCTTTACCCGGGTATACCTGGATATAAAAACTGAGATGGATTTTGATAATATTTCCTAATCATTATACACAATATCCGCTAAAAAGAACAGTATATTTACCAAAAGTTTCATTTTTCTTCTGTTTCCCCGATGTTTCTCTATGATCAAGACCCGGCAAGTATCAGGTCCCTGTGCTCCGTCAGAAGCTGCCGGGAGCGGTAGCTGCTTAAAGACAGGCTTCTCCAATCCCCTTCCCTATCTCCGTTATCTATTTTATTTTTTAAGATTTGCCTTACTTCGCCTCTATAGATATTTTTTTCACTCTCATCCCTAAGCATTTCGATTAAATAAGGCGTAGCCTCAGCTCCTAATTCATCCAACAGATAAACGTCCAACTGCTGCAGCTTGCCTGCGCGGTATCCCTCCACATTATAGCGGGCAATCAACTTGTCGGTATTGGCATAGCACAAGATCAGAAACATGGCCATACCTGCCGCCGCCCACCATTTGATCATGTTGAAGGAAGGCCGCCAAAGCCTGACAATGACAAACAGAAAAACCAAAACTAAAAACGCCATGAACCATGAGGTATAAAGCCTTTTCGGCGTCAGGCCGTATATATCGATATAAAGCAGCATTTTACTTAAAGATATAGTGATCAGGGCAACGGAAAACAAGGAAAACAGGCTGCCATAGATCCGGGAAACCAGTTGCTTGCCACTTTCTTTCGTAAAAAACAGCAGCAGGGCAATGAAGACCAAATTAATAGTGCTGACGGTGCAAAGCTCAAAAAATCCCCGCCTGGCGTATTCGGAATATACCATGCCCTCAGGCAAAAAGCCGCTGAAAGCCGAAAGAAAATAAGCGGTTTGGGAAAAGAAAAACATCAGGTACAAGACCAAAATCGGGGTGATGACGCCAATAACAAGATAAAAGGGTAAAAACCGGGATTTCTCCGCCAGGCCCTCAGCCTTCTCCCGGCTAAGCCAGGCCTTGCCGGCATGTTTTTGGCAACCATAAACCAGGCCGTACAAATACATGCTTACAGGGATAGAAATAAAAATCTGAAAGGCGGTTATGGCTGCATCCTCGAAAAAGTTTTCCATGATGTAATGCCAGAATTGCTCAAAAGCGGCATCGGCGCTTTTTAAAAGCAAGCCGATGTAGAGGCAGGCCGGTAAAGCCAGCAGCATACCCAGCAGCAGCATAATCAGGCTGCGGCCGTTCTTGCGTTTTTTGACGCCGTCCAGCAGTATGGCAAAGAGCTTGCCAAAATACTCAAAGGGCAACTGTACCAGGGCCCCCAACATATCCAGGGGCAAATAGGAGTCCAGCCGCTTTTCTATGCGTTTTTCTCCCAATACCAGTACGCAGTAAGCAGCCAAAGCTATCAGAAGGCCCAATCCCGTTCTTTGCAGCAGGGGATTTTCATAAATCATAAAATGACCGCCGGCAAGAAGGACAATGGCAAAGTATATTACAGCCCCGGATTGCTGCCGTATTTTTTGGGGTCCAAACCAGGCCAGCACCGCCGCAATAAAGCAGAGGGTAAAAGCGGCAACGCCGGCCCCCGTCTGATGGCCGTTGGCCCAGGGCGCGGCAATCCATTTAATAAATAAAAAACCTAACAGGGGCATAGCCAGAGAAAAGAGAAAATCCTCCTTGCTATATTGTAAAGACTCCTTTTCTGTCTTCTTTTTTGACAGCTCAAAATCAAAAGTATTTAATTGAATATTCTGATTTCCTTGGATCGAACTCTTGTTTTCCTTGTCCATAAACTCAATCCTTTCATTTCTTCTTTTATATTTTTTCCGCTTTATTCCTCCCGGTATTCCAGAATATCGCCGGGCTGGCAGTCCAGAACCCGGCAGATCTCCTCCAGAGTCGAAAAGCGGATGGCTTTAGCCTTATTTGTCTTCAATATCGATAAATTTGCCGGCGTAATACCTACCCGGGCCGCTAAATCCCCCGAGGACATTTTTCGTTTGGCCAGCATTATGTCAATATTTACGATGATCGGCACTGCTCCACTCCCATTTCGCTGATTGGCTTTACTGATTGGCGCCCGCAGATTTTAAACGGTCAAGTCATTTTCTTCTTTGATCTCAACGGCCTGCTGAAAAACATTTTTGACTATCCGCAGGATTAAACCCATAAAGGCCGCCAATATGGCGATGATCAATCCCAGAACATAGTAGAAGAAAAAACAGAGAAAAACCAGGGCCACAGCAAAGCAGCACCAGGAAATAATCCTTAGCGCCCGGACATTCTCCCCGATAAACACCTGTTCACAGGAAATGTTTTTCAGCATCCGGCCCAGATAAAACAAGGCAATAAAAGCCGGCAGGGTGCAGGCCCATAAACTGATCAAAGCCGGCAGCATAATGGCAGCGCTTTTGCCGGAATAGCCTACATACCATTTGAGTAAAGCCGGCAGGGCCAGGGAGCCTGCAATAAGCAAAACCAGAAACATCAGAATCATGATCCTGGATAATGCCAAAGATCGGGATTTCGTCCACATGAAAGAATAATCCTTTCCAATTTTTTGCCTCAAGGAGAGTATAGCACTACATATATCATATTGCAATATATTTTTATCGATTATCGATAATTTTTTATCTTTTACCGTGATGCCTTCGACGGGTGATCTTCTGATAGGCCAGCAGGCCGGCGCCGCTGATGGCACCGGTAACCCCAAAAACCGTCAGGGCCATAGGGATATTCTCCGTGCCTAAAGCCGCTCCCCCTGCCGTCGAAGTAATCACTGAAGGAATCCGGGCAATGGAGGTGAGGATCAGAAAATCCGCCAGCTTGATAGGCGTCAGGCCTACAAAATAAGTCAGCACATCTTTAGGAGTGCCGGGGATGAAAAACAAAAGGAAAAGCAGGTTATTCAGCCGTTTTTCGTTTTTGATGAAGCTTAAAGAATTGATTCTTTCCCGGCTGATAAAAGCCTCCACCAGTTTTATGCCGAACCTTCTTGTAAAGGCAAAAACCACCACCGAGCCCAAAGCTACGCCGGCCAAACAAAGAATCATCCCTTCAACGGCGCCAAAGGCGTAGCCGGCAGCAATTTCAATCAGCTCTCCGGGAATAATGGCGATGACCACTTGGAAGAACATGATGCCGATCATAATCAGCCGGCCCATCCAGCCTTTTTGCTCCACCCAGATTTGGAAACGCTCCGGCTCACCGATAAACTGCAGCAGTTGACGGCCGATGGTCAGGGTGATCAGCAAAAAAAAGGCCAGCAAGGCCAGCAACGATAGAATGCTAACCAGCCGGCGGCGGTACAAATAACCCATGTCCTCATGCTTTAGGGGGCCCTTCATCTCAGCAGCTCTTCCCATTCTTCCTGGCGGAATCCCACCAGTACTTTGGAACCGGCCACCGCCAAAGGCCTTTTAACCAGCATGCCGTCGCTGGCCAACAGCTTCAATTGCTCCTCTTCACTCATGGCCGGCAGTTTATCTTTCAAGGCCATTTCTTTATAGAGCTGGCCGCTGGTATTAAAAAACTTTTTTAAGGGCAAGCCGCTTTTCTTATACCAATCCTGCAATTCCTCCAAAGCCGGCCGCTGCTCTTTGATATCTCTGCTGTCATAAACAATTTTATTTTCATCCAGCCATTTTCTGGCCTTTTGGCAGGTACCGCATTTGGGGTAGCAAATAAACAGCATAAAAATCCTCCTTGCTATAGTTGACATAATGCTTGTGCAGCATTGTTTAATATTTGTATATACTGCCTTAGATTATACAACTACATTCTATCTTTGGCAATTGAATGAAAAGGAGGAGTCTCAAAACAGCGCTGAAAAGAGCTGAGGAGGGACGCCCTCCTTTTTTATTTTTTCGCTCTTTTCAGCAAGGAAAGCTGACTCCCAAAGGGCAAGAAGAGCATACCCAGGCTATTATTTTTACAAAAGGCAGGAAGTCCCTCGGCAAGCTGCTGGCTCCTAAACCAGGCGATGGGATATGGTCCGGACCTTTCTGTACAAAATTTACGTTTGTATGCACTTTCCGCCCTCGGCCTGTCCTACGGACTCAATCTGCTATCCTGAGATAATTGGGGCGCAGATGGACAATTTTTACGTTTGTGGGTGAATTGCAGCAGCAGTCGAGGTCTCTTTTAGCCAAATCCAGGCCTATTTTAGCCAAGCCTAAGCCATTTTGTGCAATTTCTTCCGGTTGTGAGGGAATACTTCCTCTGCATTTTGCATACAACCGTAAATTTTGTACACCCTGCCCCGGCCAATTGACCACAAACGCAAATTTTGTACAAGATGCCGCCGCCAAGGGTCCACTAACAGCAGTGCCGGCAGTCATCGCTGCATTGTTCTATTGCCGCGGCGCCGGCCAATGCTCCATGAATTCGCCAACGTTTTATTTATCTAAATGAAATGATTCGGGTGTCAAAAGTCATGTTTTATGACTTATGGCGAATAAGCACACTATATATGCTGCTCTAAATTGGGATAAAGCATCATATGCAGTATAGATGCTGCTGATTCACACCTTTTGACACCCGAATCATAACATTGGGAGAGGGCCCCTCTCCTCACCGTTTTCTTCGCTGTTTTGAGACGCCCTCTTCTCCAAAATACCTCTCACATCTCAGATTGTTTACTATTGGCCCACTGGCTTATTCACTTGTTTGCCTCCCTTTCTCAGAGAAACATACAGTATGGCCATCATAGCGATACCTGCTATGCTGAGCAGCAAATGGGGTATCAGAGCCATAATACCACCGGCAAAGAAAATTAACCGTTGGACAATGCTAATATGGCGGTCCACATACCCTTCCAAGGCAATGCCTATACCAAATATTCCTATAAAGGCCGTGATGAAGGCCAGGAAGATGGATAAGGGGCTTCCCTGCCACAGCAAAACAGGATCATAGACAAAGATATAAGGAATGATATAGGCCAGTATGCCGTAATAAAAAGCTGTCCAGCCGGCTTTATTGGGATCGGTGCCTGCCAGGCCGGCGGCGGCATAGGCCGTCAGGGCCACCGGCGGCGTGATGCAGCTGATGACGCTGAAATAGAAGATGAAGAAATGGGCGGAGATGGGGGCAATGCCCAGCTTGATCAAGGGCGGCGCCAGCAAAGAGGCGGAAAGGATATACACGGCAGTGGCGGGCATACCCATGCCCAAAACCAGGCTGGCCAGCATGGCCATAATCAGGCCCAACATCTTTGAACCGCCGGATAAGGCAATGACGGAGCTGGAAAATTTCACACCAAGGCCGGTGAGAGCCAGAGTGCCTACGATCAACCCGGCAGCGGCGCAGGCCACGGCGATGGGAATGGACTCCTTGGCGCCGTCCAGCAGGGTTTTGATCACCTTATCCTTGTTCAGACGGGTTGCCTTCTTGAAAGTAGATACTATCACCAGCAAGGCAATGGACCAAAATACCGCCTTCGATGCGGACCATTTCATCATCAGGAAAGTAACCAGGGCTATGATGGGAATCAGCAAATGCCAGCCGGAAGCCATTACCTTGCTCAAAACCGGCAGGGCGGACTTCTCCTCTCCCACCAGCCCCTGCTTCACCGCCTCCAGGTCCACGATAACGAAGATGGAAAGATAAAACAACACCGAGGGAATGATAGCCGCCAGCACTACCTGACCGTAGCTCATGGACAGATACTCCGCCATGATAAAAGCGGCGGCGCCCATCACCGGAGGCATCAATATGCCGCCGGCAGAGGCGATAGCACAGATAGCCGAGGATAGATTGGGTGAAAAACCTCCCCGTTTCATCAGCGGGATGGTGAAGGTGCCTGTGGTCACCACGTTAGCGATAGGGGAGCCGGAGATCATACCCATTAAGGCGCTGGCCACAACACCGGTTTTAGCGGTACCGCCCCTGTATTTACCGGCTATGGAATAGGTGGCGTCAATGAAAAACTGGCCGCCGCCGGTGGCGTTTAATACGCTGCCAAAGACAACGAACAAGACGATCAGGGAAGCCGAAACCCCCAGGGGAACGCCGAAGATCCCTTCGGCAGTGGAAGAAAAGAAGGAAATGATCCGGGTAACGCTATAGCCCCGGTGGGCCAGGCCTCCCGGCAGATATTTGCCAAAGTAGCAATACAGCACCATCAGGGTTGCAATGCCTGCCAAAGCATTGCCGGCAGTACGCCTGGCTCCTTCCAAAACCGCCAAAATCAGTACAGCTCCAAAGAACAGATCCAGCATGCCGGGGTCTCCTACCCGCATGGTTTGCCGGGGCCAGGTGAAAAAGAGATAGAGGCAGGCCGCCAGCACCAAACTGCCCAGCAGGATATCGTACCAGGGTATTTTCTTATATTCCTTCTGGGCTGCGCCATACAAGAAGATGGCAGGAACCAGCATAAACAGAAGATGCAGGGACCGTTGAGACATGGTGGATAATAAACCGAAGCCGCCGGTATAAATATGAAAGAGGGAGCCGGCGATCATCAGCAGGCTGATAGCCTTGCCAAGAAATCCTGCCGGTGTTCTCCTGTTGGTTGCCGGCTTGATGGGTTCACTTTTCATCATCAATTCTCTCCTTATTTAGCGCCGGCTGCTCCTGCTTCTTTAAAGTACCGCATGGCTCCGGGATGCATGGGAATCATTTCATTAACCGCCGTGTCCAGCTTTATGGAAGCTGCCGACGGATGCACTACGTAGATATCTTCAAGATTTTCAAAGATAGCTTTTGTCATTTGGTAAACCTGTTCTTCGTCTATATTGGCATTGATGACAACAACGTTGCTGCTGCCGATGGTTTTGATATCATGGTCTGTGCCGTAAATATCTTTAGGAATATCCACCGGATTATAATACGGATATTTCTCCAGGAAAGGAACCCGCTCCTCTTCCTCCAATTCCAGGAGCCGGAAAGCTACATTGGAGCCTTGAATGTTTTTAATGGCGGGAGCCGGATGGGGAGCCTGGATGAAAGCGGCCTCCACATGGCCGTCGATGAGGGCCTGAACCCCTTCGTCATAGGACATGTAATTGGCTTTAATATCCTCCATACCAAAGTCATAGATGGCAAAAAGATCCGGTAAAAGGCTCAAGCCGCCGCCGCCTTGGGGTCCCACAGCCACCTTCTTGCCTTTTAAATCGGCATAGGTCTTAATGGCTGAGTCGCCCTTTACAACCATATGGATGGTGCCGGGAGCCACACCGCCGAACATCATGCGCAAATCGGCATATTGATTGCCCTCAAAGATTCCGGTGCCCTCATAAGCCGCATAAGCCAGATTGGCATTGGTGATACCGATATCGGAATCTCCGGCGCCTACCAGTTTGGGATTTTCCGTAGCGCCGCCGGTAACTTCTACCTTAGGTTCAATATTGGCGATGCTTTTCTGGAAAACATCGGCCATACCTACGCCAATAGGATAATAGGAGCCGCCCATACTGGCGGTGGCAATAGAAACAAATTGCATTTTAGCAGATTCTGTGGGTTCGGGGGCGGAAGAACCGGCGGAGCTGGCGGATGTGGGAGCTGAAGAGCCGGCTGTATTGCCGCAAGCGGCCATTAGGGTTATTAAAGTAACAAGCAACATGGCAAGACCTAATTTCATCCCTTTTTTCATAAATATTGCCTCCCTTAATTTAGTACTCTGCGACCACTAAAAGTTTACATCTGCTTGCCTATTTTCTCAATTGCGGCGTTGTCGTCGCTCACCGTAGACACCGCTACGCCTCGCTCCTCCGCCTTGCACTTGAAAAAATATTCTGCGCATCTGTGACAACTTTTAGTGATCACAAAGCACTTATTGATTTCTTATCTCCGCAGTATAAAGAACGGCTTCTATTATTTTTTGGTACCCGGTGCAGCGGCAAAGATTGCCGGCCATAGCCCTTTTTACTTCCGCTGCAGTGGGCTGGGGATTCTCCGCCAAAAGACCGGCGGCGGTCATGATCATTCCCGGTGTGCAAAAGCCGCATTGAACGGCGCCTTTGGCCAGAAAAGCTTCCTGCAGATCCGACATTTCCCCTGCGGATGCTAAACCTTCCAGGGTAACAATAGAACTGCCGTCAACCTCCACCGCCATGATAATACAGGAAACCACAGCTTTACCATCCAGCAATACCGTGCAGGCCCCGCAGTCGCCGGCGCCGCATCCCTCCTTAACACTCTTCAGATTCAGCCAATCCCGCAAATAATCGGCCAGACGCAAATCTACCGGTACAACATCCTCATAAATAATATTATTTACCTGAAGCTTAATTTTTCTGCTGTTTTTTGCTTCTTTATGCTCCATCCGATTTCCTCTCCTTTTGTCACGTTATACCGGTTAGCTGAGACGGCTCAGGGCTTGCAGCAAAACCCGTTCCGTCAATACCGGTATCGTGGCCAAACGGTATTCCCGGGAAGCCCGCCGGGAGCTTCTGGGGCTGCTCTCCCGGGCCGCCAGCCTGCCGGCTGCCGCAAAATGCTCTGCCGTCCCTTCCTTGCCCAATAAATATTCTTCCGCCGCCTTCATCCGCAGGGGCTTCTCGCCGGCGCCGCCCAAGGCGATCCTCACCTGGCTGATCCGGCCCTCCTCAAGGCTTAGGCTGGCGGCGGCGCTGATGATTGCTATATCCATGGCCTGCCTGGGCCCCAGCTTCATAAAGGCCGAGGCCTGGCGGGGAACAAGAGGTATGATAATTTGACGGATAATTTCATCTGGGGCTAAGAAGGTTTTCCCTGCTTTCTGCCACAGCTCCTCCACAGGTATGCGGCGTTCTCCCGCCGGAGACCATAGCTCTAAAACCGCATCCAGGGCCAGTAAAGGCGCTGCCGTATCTGCCGTAGGGGAAGCGTTGGCCAGATTGCCTCCCAGGGTGGCCCGGTTTCTCACCTGCCGGGAGCCCAACTGGCAAGCTGCTTCCGGCAATGCCCCGGCTTTTTCTTGCAATAGCGGGTAAGTCTCCAGCTGGTGGATAGCCGTCAAAGCGCCGATCCGCAACTCTCTTTCCCCATGCTCCCCGGCAGCCTCTTCTATGCCTTTTAATTCCTTCAAACCTTTTAAATCCACTAAGTGAGCGCAACTTTTCTTTCCTGACCGCAGATCCACAAACAAATCGGTGCCGCCGGCCAGAAACAGAACCCTTTCTTCCGTCTTACATAATATTGCCGCCAGCTCCGCCCAAGAACCGGGCCGGTAATATTCATAGCCTTTGCTTTCAATCACGCTTTTCCGCCTCCTTCTCTTTTTGCCAGGAGAGCATCAGGTTTTCCGGCCGCAAAGGAGAGCGCCGTACGGGAATGCCCGTTACCTGATAGACGGCGTTGGCCACCGCAGGGGCTGCCGGCCCTACCGGGGCTTCCCCCAACCCCTTGGCTCCATAAGGTCCCAAAGGATGGGGCACCTCTACTAAAAGCGGAATAATTTCCGGTACATCTACAGCCGTAGGGATTTTGTAGTCATGGAGATTACCATTTAACAACCGGCCCTTTTCATCAAAAACCATTTCCTCCATTAAACCGATGCCCAGGCCCATGGTAACGCCCCCTTCTATCTGCTGCTGGCAGTTTACGGGATTGATGGCTTTACCTACATCGCTGGCGGCATAGATTTTTACTACCTTAAGTTCTCCTGTACGGGTATCCGTTTCCACTTCGGCAATATCGGCAGCATACATCCAAAAGCTGGTGGGATTGGCGCCCTGGCCCGTTTCTTTATCCAGGCCGGTGCCTCCCTTCATCCTGGAATGGCCTTTGCCGATAATATCGATGCCCCCCAGAACCCCTTGATTGATCAGCTTGCCGATGGTAATGGCCTCTCCCGTCTGGGGATTAAGGATTTTCCCTTCGCTGCCTGTTACCTCGTCAGGCCGGCAACCGAAAACCTGGGCCCCGTATTCCTGGATTTGCCGCCAGGCATCCTTGGCTGCCTCCATTACCGCCGTACCGGCATGAAAGGTGCCCCGGCTGGCGCTGGTGGTTCTGTCATAGGGCGTAATAAAGGTATCCGGATGCTGCACCCGGATTTTGTTTAAAGGAATACCGGTTTCCTCGGCTACCATTTGAGCAAAGATCGTGGAAGAGCCCTGACCCATATCCACATTGCTGACATTGACCTCTACGGAGCCTTCCTCCATGATCCGTACCGTAGCGGTAGAACCGTAATGGCGCATGGTTCCCTTCCAGGAGCAGGCCAAACCCAAACTGCGGTAGCGGCCATTGCCTAAATCCACAGGCAAGGGCCTTTGACCCGGCCGCCAGCCGGCAGCCTCTGCTACGGCCAGCATACAATCCTTCATGCCCACAGCCTGCATCCTTTCGCCGGTATGGCTGATCTCCCCCGTTTGAATCACGTTATCCAGGCGAAATTGCAGCGGATCTATGCCCAGTTTCTCCGCCAGCCGGTCCATATGCAGCTCATAAGCCCAGGTTACATGGGGAATGCCGTAGCCTCTGAAGGCCGTAGCTACCGGTAAATTGGTATATACCGCAAAGGCGTCCAGCTTCACATTATCGATTTTATAAGGGCCGGCGGCGGTAAATCCGGAGTTTCTCGCCACCAAAGGACCGCAATCGGCATAAGCTCCCGTATCCCAATAAATGGCCATTTGCCGGGCTGTGAGTTTACCTTCTTTGACGCCGGACTTGATTTTGATCTTGCAGCCATGATTAGTGATGCGGAGAAACTCCTCTTCCCGGGACAGCAAAAGCCGCACCGGCCGGTGGTTGGTTTTTTGGGCTAAAGCCACAACAAGAGGCTCCAGGCTAGGGTATATCTTAGAGCCGAAGCCGCCGCCTAAGGTAGGTATGGTGACCCGTACCTGATTCCAGGACAAGCCGAAGAGAGCCGCTAAATTCCTTTGCAAAACATAGGGCGACTGATTGCAGGTCCAAATGTGGAGGGTACCCTCTCTCTCCATTTGAGCCACTACGCCATAAGGCTCAATGCAGGAGTGGTGATTGCGGGGCACTTCATACTCTTCCTCGAGAACTAAATCAGCCTCGCCGAAGGCTTTTTCCGCATCCCCTTTCCGCAGCTTGAAATGACTGCAAATGTTGCTGTCCGCCACCGGCATAGCGGTAATCTCCCGCTCATAATCCATCAGGTTTTCATGAAGCAGGGGCGCAGCCTTTTGGCCCTCTTTCATGCCCGCAGCTTCAACGGCATCGAATACTGCGTCCGTTTCTTCATACTCCACCCGGATTTTCGTTAAGGCCAGCATTGCCGCCCCTTTATCTACAGCCGCCACCGCCGCCACAGGCTCTCCCACATAGCGTACCCTGTCCCGGGCCAACACCGGCCGGTCCTGGACGGTAGTACCATATAGTTCCTGGACATCCTTGCCGGTAACTACGGCTTTAACGCCTGCAACCTGCCAAACGCCGCTAACATCGATAGAAAGAATTTTAGCGCTGGCAAAGGGACTGGTCAATACGGCAGCTTCCAGAAGATTGGCATATTCCAAATCCTGCAGGTATTCGGCTTTACCCATCACTTTAATGCCGCCGTCAATGCGCCAGGGCGCTTTACCAACGCCTTCATGCTTATAAGTCATCCATTTCACCTCCAAAAAAACTACAAAAAAAGGACCAGGCTACTAGCCTTGGTCCCGTTCTAACCAAACCTTGTTGATAAATTTCATTAATTTTTATGAATAACCTAACTTTTCACTATACTTAATTGCTTTTGATATGATATCTGCCACACTGCGGGAATCTAAAGCCCGTGGTATCACCACCATCTTTTTTTTGAAGCCTTCATCTTTGATATAAGGGGCGATTTCCTCCGGCAAAACAAACCAGTCCACGTCCATAGTACCCATCATTTCCTGAGTGCCGGTGCTAAACCGGTAATTTCTTACCCCTACATTGACCAGTTGACCTAAAAGATCGGCAGCATCCCATACATGGCCGGCGATGACGCCCAGATGGCTGCCCTCCGGCAGCATCAAAACCCGCTTGATTCCCTGAGGCATAGGAAAGAGCTGAGCGGGAATAATCCTTTCCGTCTCAATGGTCTTGTTTAGCTGACGGAAAACGATACCCATGGTATAAACTATATAAAGATCGTAGTGTTTTGCCAAAGCCTGCTTCGTATCGCAAGCCTCCACTACTGCCAGGTCTTTTAAAATCCCTCCTACATAGCGCTGCAGCATGGTACATATCTCCGGCCGCAGGCTGACTGCCGCCACAGAAAGGCGTTTGATAGCTATCACTCCCTTCTTCCTGATTCTCCGGCTTGGCAAAATGGGCCGAAAAATAGGAACCTTGAAATATTCAGGTCCCTATCTAACCCATGTTAATAAAATATATTTGACAGAGAAACCGGAATTCCTGCTTCGTCCCCAATAAAACTCTACAATAAACTCTTCGGTTCCATATCCAAAATTATCCTGGGTTCCTCAGTCCAGTTTGCCGTTACTTCTCTGACAGCGCTCAGGCAGTGAGCCAAAGGAGCCCAAGTTGGCGCCAAAAGGATCAGGTGCCAGCGCCAGCGGTTTTTGATTTTCTCCAAAGGCGCTTTGGCGGGGCCCAGCCAGGTAATGGCACTGCTTTCTGCCGGCAGGCTTTGGCGGCAGCGGATCATGATTTCCTCCAGCCGCTCTTTTACCTTATCCTCCTGCAGTCCGGTAACTAATATTCTGGCAATTTTCTTGACCGGCGGATAATCCAGGGCTTGGCGCAGAGCTATCTCGTTGCGGTAAAAGCTCAGGTAATCATGATCCTGTACCAGCTTAAATACCGGGTTTTCCGGGTAAAAAGTCTGGACCATTACTTCCCCGGGCCGCTCTCCCCTGCCGGCCCGGCCGGCAGTTTGCAGGATCAACTGAAAGGCTCTTTCGCTGCTTTGATAATCCGGCAGATTGATAATACCGTCGATATGAAGCACTGCAGACAAGGTTACTTTCGGGAAGTCAAAGCCTTTGGCCACCATTTGGGTGCCTACCAGCACATCTGCCCGGCCTTCCTGGAAAGCCTTCAAAATCTCCATATGGCTGCCGGCCCGGCCGGTGCTGTCCATGTCCAGGCGCAAAATCCTCAATTCAGGTATTTCCTTGGCCAGATAATCCACCACCCGCTGGGTACCGGTACCCATATATTGCAGCATGGTACTGCCGCAATGACTGCAAGACTGCCACATGGTGCTTTGATAATCGCAGTAATGGCAGAGCAGACGGCCCGGCAGCTTGTCCCCTCTTCGTGACGGCAGGCCCTCAGCCCGGTGATAGGTTAAGGGTATGCTGCACCTGGGGCATTCCAGGCTCTTGCCGCAATCCCTGCATAAAACGTAGGTGTGAAAGCCCCGGCGGTTCATCAGCAGAATAGCCTGCTCACCTTTGGCTTTACGATTCCGCAAAGCTTCCAGAAGGGGCCGGCTGACGGGATGGGGGTGGCCTTCTTTCATCTCCTTATTCATGTTGACCCATTGGATAGGCGGCATAGCTCTGCCTTCTACCCGTTCCGGCAATGTCAAAAGCTGAATCCGGCCCTTTTCCGAGCGGTAAAGGCTTTCCATATCCGGTGTGGCGGAGCCCCGTACCAAAGGCACCCGCCAGATTCTGGCCAGGGTTTCTGCGGTTTTCCTGGCATCGTAGCGGGGTTCCGGCTCGCTTTGCTTATAAGTGTTCTCATGCTCTTCGTCAATAATGATCAGGCCCAGGCCGGCTACCGGCGCAAATAAAGCTGATCGCGGCCCGATAATCAGCTTAACTTCTCCTTGGCGAATGCGTTCCCATTCGGCAAAGCGTTGACTGGGCGTTAAATTACTATGCAGAATGGCCACCTGTCCCTCAAACCATTGCCGGGCTTTGGCTGCTAGCTGAGGCACCAGGCTGATTTCCGGCACTAAATAAATCGTCTGTTTGCCTTTGGCAGCAGCGGCGGCAGCCAGCCGCAAATAAACCTCGGTTTTGCCGCTGCCGGTAACGCCAAAGAGCAAATATTGATTTCTTGCACCTTCTTCTATATCCCTTCTGATCCTGTCAAAAGCCTGGCCCTGAGCCGGTGATAATGACATGCTGAGACTGGCCGCCATAGTTGCGGCCAATGCCTCCTTTTGAGGGCTTTGACGGCTGCGGCGAAAGCTTTGCTCCTTTCGCAGGTAGCCGGCTTGAAACCATCTTTCCGCCTGCTCCGCCGCCTGCTTATTCCAACGCTGGCCGATCCTTTGCAGGGTCATCCCCCGGCTGCCCGCCTTAGCTAAGGCTGCCCAGAGAAACTGCCAGGCCGGATCCGTAAAAAGAGCCGCCTCGGCCTGGGGTTCTAAAAAATAGCGGATTTCTTGAACCGGCCGCACTGCCGGCGGCAAAAATAAAGCAGCCGCCCGGTTAAGGGGGCAAATATAATAGCGGGCCAGCCAGCGGGCCAAAGCCAAAGCTTGTCTTTGCACTACGGGATAAGGAAAGATGGCCTCCCCCAGATCCTGTATTTTGAACTTCTCCTGCCGCCGCCGGCGCAAGCGCAATACCAAAGCCTCTTCCTTGCGGCCCCGGACTTTTACGGAAAATAACATACCGGGAAGGCATAATTGACCTTCCCGGATAGCGTAAGTCAGTATTAATTCTTTTGCGGATACCGGATTAAGTATCAATACAACTGCAAACATAGGGGCTCCAGTTTAAAATTATTTTGCATTGAACCAGGATTTCAGATCCGCTACTTTATCCAGCTTCTCCCAGGGCAGCTCAAGATCCTTGCGGCCAAAATGGCCGTAGGCCGCCGTTTGCCTGTAAATAGGCTGACGCAGCTTTAGATGAGAAATAATGCCGGAAGGCGTAAAATCAAAAATCTCGCCGATAGCCTTGACGATATCTTCCTCATCTACATTGGCGGTACCGAAAGTGTCCACCATCATGCTGACAGGTCTGGATACGCCAATGGCATAGGCAAGCTGCAGTTCGCATTTCTTGGCCAGGCCGGCGGCCACAATATTTTTAGCGGCATAGCGGGCGGCATAGGCGGCAGAGCGGTCAACTTTTGTGGGATCCTTGCCGGAGAAGCAGCCACCCCCATGACGGGCCATACCACCATAAGTATCTACGATAATCTTGCGGCCAGTAAGACCGGCGTCGCCCATGGGACCGCCAATGACGAAACGGCCGGTGGGGTTCACCAGAAATTTGGTTTTATCATCCAGCAAATTTAAGGGCAGGGCCGGCCGGATGACCTTTTCAATAATCTCATGGCGCAGTTCCGCCATTTCCACATGCTGATCGTGCTGAGCGGAAATCAACACCGTATCAAGCCTTACGGGACAACCGTTTTCATATTCCACCGTAACTTGAGCTTTGCCGTCAGGCCGCAAGAAGTCCAGCTTTTTTTGGCGGCGGGCCTGGGTCAACTGGCGGCAAAGGGTATGGGCCAGGCTGATGGTTAAAGGCATATATTCTTCCGTCTCATCGGTAGCATAGCCAAACATCATGCCCTGATCGCCGGCGCCCAGCTCTTTCTTCTGACTGGTGCCTTCTTTTTCTTCCAGAGCATGATCCACACCCATAGCAATGTCTGCAGACTGCTCGTCAATAGCGGTAATAACGGCACAGGTATGACCGTCAAAGCCCAGCTCCGGACGATCATAACCGATATCCAAAATCGTTTGTCTGGCAATCTTCGGGATATCCACATAGGTACTGGTGGATATTTCCCCCATGATCAGGGCTAAGCCGGTAGTTACCGCCGTCTCACAGCCGGACCGGGCATAGGGATCGCTGGCCAGCAAGGCATCCAGCACTGCATCGGAGATCTGATCGGCCAGCTTATCAGGATGGCCTTCCGTAACGGATTCTGAGGTAAATAGTTTTCTCGCCATTTCATTTCACCTTTCTATTTATATCGTATTTTTATTCTGCCATATTTCCTGGGCCGCCAAAAGCAACTGCCGGGCGGCTTCCTCTTTGGTCATCAGTGCCAATTCCCGGCTTTTGCCATCGGCCCAAAGCAAAAGCAGCTGATTGGTAGCCACCCCAAAACCGGAACCGGGGCTGGTTAAATCATTAGCCGCCAGCAAATCGGCGTTTTTCTTGATGAGCTTAGCCTTGGCATGTTCCAGCAGGCCTTCCGTCTCGGCGGCAAAGCCCACCAAGACCTGGCCCGGCTGCTTCTGCTGCCCTAAAGCTGCCAGAATATCGGTAGTCCGGGTAAGCTCCAGGGACAGCTCCCCTTCCTGCTTCTTTATCTTATGCTGTGCCTTTGTCTTTGGTGTGTAGTCCGCCACCGCCGCCGCTTTGATGATGATCTGAGCCGAAAGCGCCGCCTGCAAAACTGCCGCTGCCATCTCCGCCGCCGATTGTACATTAATTATCCGGCACAGGGGAGGGGGCGGCAAATCAACGGGCCCGCTGACCAAGGTCACCTCTGCCCCCAGCAGCCAGGCCTGGTAGGCAATGGCATAACCCATGCGGCCGCTGGAAAGGTTGGAGATAAAACGCACAGGATCAATAGTCTCCCGGGTAGGGCCGGCAGTTACTAAAAGAGAAATGCCCTGTAAGGGTTTTTCGTTTTGC
This sequence comes from Clostridiales bacterium, assembly GCA_038562165.1. Lineage (GTDB taxonomy): Bacteria > Bacillota > Peptococcia > DRI-13 > UBA5745 > WRMS01. Next base: position 68,202 of record JBCFAO010000008.1, read on the forward strand.
AGGGCGTATTCAATATGCTGCAAAATCAAATCCGTATCAGCCAGCTTGCCTTTGCCGGTATCGCCGCAGGCCAAAAGCCCGGACTGAGGCTCCACAATAAGGCAGCCTCGTTTTTTTAACAAGGCCTCATTTTCCCGGGTGGCCGGGTTTTCATACATCGCCGTATTCATAGCCGGCGCAATGACCTTGGGTTTGGTACAGGCCAAAAACGTGGCGGTCAGGGAATCATCAGCCAGGCCCCGGGCCAGTTTGGCCATGACATTGGCAGTGGCGGGAGCAATAACGAATACATCGGCCCATTGGGCCGCTCCCACATGCTCCACATCCCATTGCTTCACTTCGTCAAAAAGCCCCTGAATCACCGGCCGGCCGGTCAGGGTCTGCAGGGTCAGGGGCGTAATAAACTCCTTGGCCCCTTCCGTCATGATTACCTGAACCTGGGCCCCGGCCTTGATCAGCCGCCGGGCTAAATCACAGGCCAAATAAGCGGCAATACTGCCGCTTATCCCCAAAAGGATTTTTTTTCCTTCAACCATGGTCCGGCCCTCCAATTATAACACCTCAATGGAAAAACTTTGATTGCAGAAATTTTTCTTGCCTCTGTGTGTTTCAACGAGGCGGCAGAATAGTGATGACTGACTTAAAACGAAAAGTAATGGAGACAGCCTATAGAACGCTTCGTTACAACGAAGGTTTTATTTGATGCCGCCCTTGGGCTCATCGATATCCAGCTTGCCGCTGGCAATCTCCTCCAAAGCTATGCTTACCGGTTTTATCATATCCGGCTGAATCTCAATGGCGGGCTTAGTGCCGTCGGTCAGTTCCCTGGCCCGCTTGGCGGTGGCTACTACCAGCCCGTATTTGGAATCCAGTTGATCCGTAAGCTTATCGATTGATGGCTGACGCATGTTCTTTTCTCTCCTCCCTGATTATGGCCAAAATATTTTCCACGACTTCATCCAGCTGATCATTGATCACCGTGTATTGATATTTGTCTTCCTGAGTCATTTCCCAGCGGGCCGTTTGCATCCGCCGCTTGATCTCTTCGGGTTTTTCACGGTTGCGGCCGGTAATGCGCCGCAGCATTTCTTCTTCCGAAGGGGCTTTAACAAAAATCATGACGCAGGAGTTCTGCATTTTTTGGTAGACTTGCAAGCCGCCCTGAACGTCAATCTCCAGAATACAATCTTTGCCGATATCCATAATCTCCTGAACCCGGCTTTTTAATGTGCCGTAATACCGGCCATGGACTTCGGCCCATTCCAGAAAGCCGTCTTTATCCAATATCTCTTGAAATTCTTCGTCGCTATAAAAATAATATTCACGGCCAAAGGCTTCTCCCGACCCCTGCTTGCGGGTAGTAGCCGATATGGATAAAGCCAAATCCTTATCCCGCTTCAGCAGCTCATTGCAAATAGTGCCTTTGCCTACACCGGAAGGCCCGGAAATAATGATCAATAAGCCGCCGGCCTTCTTCTCTTGATTTCTCTCCTCAGCAGTCATTCTGTACCTCTCCCTGTTTTTCCGCGGGTCTGCTATCGATCCGTGCCGCCAGCGTCTCCGTCTGCAAAGCCGATAGAATCACATGGCCGCTGTCCATGATCACCACAGCCCTGGTACGCCGGCCTAAAGTGGCGTCAATCAGCTTGCCGGCCTCCCTGGCCTCCTGTACTAAGCGCTTGATAGGCGCCGATTCCGGATTGACGATGGCCAAAAGCCGTCCGGCCGATATAATATTGCCATAACCGATATTGGCTAACTTAACATCCACGGCTGATCTCCAGTTACTCGATATTTTGCACTTGCTCCCTTAGTTTTTCCAGCTCGCTTTTTACTTCCACCACGATTTTCGTCATGGCCAGGTCGTTGGCTTTGGAACCTACGGTATTAATCTCCCGGTTCATCTCCTGGCAAAGAAAGTCCAGCTTCCGGCCCACAGGCTGGCCTGAGTCCAAAAGCTCCCGGAATTGGCGAAAATGACTGTCTAAACGAACCAGTTCCTCATCTACGCTGGCCCGGTCGGCAAACATAGCGATTTCCTGGATCAGCCGGTTTTCATCCAGGGGCTGCTGTCCCAGCAATTCACTAATTCTCGTGGTCAGGCGCTGGCGGTAGTTTTCCACCACAGCAGGAGCAAAGGCCAGCAATTGGCTCCGTAATTCTTCCAGATAGGACAAACGCTGAAAAAAGTCGGAAGCTATCCGGGCACCCTCTGCCTGACGCATTTCAATGAGGTGGTTGAGAGCTCCATCCAAGGGAGCCTGCAGAATCTGCCAGACCTCTTCCATCTCCTCGGTTGCGTCTTCTATAGCCATAATACCCGGCAAGGCAATCAGTTCTGCTACGCCAAGATTCATGGGTATACTTAAGGTAGCAGCCAAATCCCGTATCTCATTATGATACTTGAGGGCCAGGCCCTTGTCAATGCGCATTTCCTGACTAGAGCCTTCCCGATCTTCCATCTTTATAAACAGATCAATTTTGCCCCGGCTCAAAGCCCCGGTCAGATATTGCCTGAGCTTGTCCTCCAGAGGATTGTACTTCTTGGGCAGCTTAACCTGAATTTCGCAGTAGCGGTGATTAATGGATTTGATTTCCACGGTGATTTGCCGGCCTCCGGCGGTAACTTCGCCCCGGCCAAAGCCGGTCATACTCTGAATCAATGGCTCTCCTCCTACCCTGTCGTTTCTTTTAATTATAGCAAATCCCCACCGGGTTTAACAGAGAAACGGTTGAAAAAAACTCACGCCGGCAGCAAAGCCGCGGCGTGAACAATCAGGCGCAGGAATTCAGGCGTGAACATTCAAGAAAAAACAGCAGATCCGGGCCCACTGTCATTTAGTTAAGAAAAAAGTTGGCGAATCCATGGGGATATAAATCCGGGTTGGGTTGTGTCCGGCCGCTCAAAAATCGAAGTTGTGCGGCTATCTTTTGCGCAAATCACTAAAAATTATCCTATATTCCATCATACAACTTCGGTTTTTGAGCAGTTAGCCAATGCAGACAGCCACTTCCTTTGTCATACTTTCACTTTTGTGTCTGATTTTATCTCGAAGCAAATCCCGTGCCATCTTTTTTCAATCTTGTCAAAGCAGAGGCTGTCGGCAGAGATTTTATAATAGTAATAAGAAATAATATTCTTTTTAATTCTGTTTTTCCGACAATTTTCCCGTCTTTCTTTCATATATTTCTGACTATTTTAAAATAAATAGGTATTTCCAAATTGTCAGGAACAATATAGAAATTTTCTTGTTTTGTCAAACCGTCAATAGCAAAAAAAGACTGCCTCTGATTGAGGCAGTCCCTGGTATAAAGATGGTATACCTTTTAGGGAAAAAACCGGCGCCAATTTGAAACTATTTTTCCTTCCTGACTGCAGCGGAGAGGGTTTGGAAAATTTGCTGCAATATGGTAGCCACGCCGATAGGCAGCAATACCATCATCCAGGCGGTGGCATCCAAAGAACTGGTATTAAAGTACTTCTGTAAAAAGGGCAAATATACTACAGCCAGCTGCATTAAAAGAGAGCAGAGCACCGCCGCCGGCAGCCAGGGATTGCGGGCGCATTTGCGGAAGATGCCCCGGTTGGCAGCACAACGAAAAACATAAACCAACTGGGCGAAAACCAGGGCGCAGAAAGCTACGGTTCTGGCAACGGCGATATCCCGGAAATAAAACATGCTGAGGAAATAGGCCGTCAGCGTAGCCAGGGCGATGATAATGCCGTCAATGATGATGCGGCTGCCCAGGCCGCCGGCGAAAACGCCGTCCTTAGGATGGCGGGGCTTGCGCAGCATGGTCTGCTCATCGCCGGGATCCAGGCCCAAAGCCATAGCCGGCAGGCCGTCGGTAACCAGGTTTACCCATAATATCTGGATGGGCAACAGAGGCAAAGGCACCCCCAATAGGGTGGTTAACAACATCACCAGCACTTCGCCGGTGTTGCTGGCCAGAAGATAACGAATGAACCGGCGGATATTGTTATAGATAATTCGGCCTTCTTCTACTGCTGCGGCAATGGTGGTGAAATTATCATCAGCCAAAACCAAATCCGCCGCTTCCCGGGTAACATCGGTGCCGGTTTGCCCCATGGCAATTCCAATATCCGCCGCTTTTACCGCCGGCCCGTCGTTAACACCGTCGCCGGTCATGGCACAGATTTCTCCTCTTTCCTTCAGCAATTGTACCAACCGCATCTTATGGCGGGGAGAAACTCTGGCAAAAACCGTAGCCTCCTGAAGTTTTACTTTCAGCTCTTCGTCGGTCAGCTCATCCAATTCACTGCCGGTAACGGCTTGCTGCCCCTTCTTCATTATGCCGATTTTGCGGGCAATGGCCTCCGCCGTCAAAATATGGTCGCCGGTAAGCATTAAGGTTCTGATCCCTGCCTGGTGACATTTGGCCACCGCTTCCTTTACCCCGTCTCTGGGGGGATCCATCATGCCGGCCAAGGCAAGAAAGACCAGGCCGTTTTCGGAACCTTCGTCAAGCCAGCGTTCCTCTTTTACTGCTTCGGCAAGGACATTGCTCTCTTCTTTCTTGCTTTTTTCCTCAATATCATTGGAGGCCTTGCCTCCTAAAAGCACCTTGACCTTGCCGGGCAAAGACAATACCGGCGTTTTGCTCAGCTTATCCCAACCGCTGTTCTTCGGTTTTTCCTGAGTTTTGCGTATAGTCAGACCTTTGCCTGCCTCGGCGCCGCTACCGGCGGCGGCTTTATTATCATTTGTTTCGCCGTCAAAATTCTTGTAGGCTACGGCCAAAACCCGCAGGGCCCGGCCGGCCATGGTTTCATTGGCCTTGAGAATCTCCCGGGCCAGAGCCTCGGTCATAGGCCTGACTTCCCCCTGCCACCAAACATGGCTGCAGCGGGCAAGCAGCACATCCGGCGCACCTTTGCAATACATTCGCCGGCTGCCGTCTTCCCTTTCCGTCAAAACGCTCATCCGCTTGCGGTCGGAGTCAAAAGGCAGCTCATCCAGCTTCTTTTCTCTCAGATTCTCCCGCCAAATCCCGGCTTTAGCCGAAGCTACCAGCATTGCCCCTTCCGTAGGATCGCCCATCACCTGCCAGCGGCTCCATTCTTTTTCCCTGCCGCCGCGGAATAACCCATCCACTGCCAGTTGATCCCTGGCTAATCTGGCATTGCTGCACAAGGATGCTCCCACCAAAGCCAGTTTTAGGCCCTCTTTATTTTCTTCCAGCCATCTGCCGTCATCAGGGTATTCAATTTCACCTTTCGGTTCATAGCCTTTGCCCCTAAATTTGATGACAGCGTCGGCACAATAATATTCGGTAACCATCATGGCGCTTTGGGTCAATGTTCCCGTTTTATCGGAGCAAATAACGGTGGCGCAGCCCAAGGTTTCCACTGCCGGCAAATGACGGACAATGGCATTGCGTTTAGCCATCCTCTGAATACCGATGGCCAGGGCCACCGTTACAATAGCCGGCAGACCCTCGGGCACCGCCGCCACAGCCAGGCTGATGCCTGTTAAAAACATTAGCTGGAAGCTTTCTCCCCGCAGCCAGCCTAAAAGAACCACCACGGCTACAATAACGCCGCAGATAAAGACCAGACGGCGGCCCATTTGATCCAGCCTTTTTTCCAAAGGCGTAGGCTCCTGGCCGGCCTCCTGGATGCTGACAGCGATCAGGCCCATTTCCGTACCCATACCGGTGCCTACTACGATGCCCCTGGCCTTGCCCTGAACCATAGTGGTGCCCATATAAGCCATATTAGCCCGGTCGCCTAAGGAGGCGGCGGCACCGAAAAGGGTTTTGGAATTTTTCTCTACGGGCAGGGATTCCCCTGTCAGCACCCCTTCGTCGATGGCGGCCCGGTGGGTTTCCAAAAGCCGCAGATCAGCCGGCACAATTACCCCGGTTTCTAAAAGCACGATGTCACCCTTAACCAGCTCTTCGCTGTTGATTTCAGTGATCATACCGCCCCGCAGCACTTGAGCATGACGGGCCGATAAGTTTTTCAGCTTCTCCAGGGATTCTTCAGCTTTATTGGTCTGCACATAGCCCAGAAAGCCATTTAATAAAACGATGGCCAATATGGTTACCGTATCCGCCAATTCGCCTACAAAGCCGGAGACGATGGCTGCCGCCAAAAGAACGAGAACCATAAAGTCTTTAAACTGATCCAGAAACACCAATAACCGGTTTCGCTTCGGCTTGGCAGCCAGCCGGTTCATGCCTCCCACTCCCAGCCGAGTGGCGGCTTCCCGCACCGAAAGCCCCTTTTCGCCGTCGCTTTGAAGTTTTTCCACTGCCTCGGCAGCCGTCATTTCATGCCATTGCCCTTTAGCCCTCATTGCGCATACCTCCTTGTCCGTTGCAATCTATGTCCATGAGAGCAAAAAAATGACAAAGACTTTTCGTTATATGGTATAATAACCCCAGATAAAAAACCAAGAATCAAAGGAGTACATATGGCATACGACGGCCTGGTTATGAGAGGCATCACCCAGGAATGCAATAAACTTTTAACCGGAGGCCGGGTAGACAAAGTCACCCAGCCCAATAAAAACGAAATTATTCTTCATATCCGCAGCCAGGGTAAAAACCACAAACTTCTTTTATCGGCTTTAGCCCAGGAGGCCCGAATCCATCTAACATCCACCACCGCTCCCAATCCCGATCAGCCCCCGGTGTTCTGCATGGTTTTGCGCAAGCATCTGGAAGGCGGCCGGGTTCTTTCTTTCGAGCAACAAGGCTTAGACAGAATCCTCTATATCAATATCCAGTCCTTGGATGAGTTTGGCGATTTAAAAGAAAAACGGCTGATTGCCGAGATCATGGGCAAGCACAGCAATCTTATTTTAGTAGATCCCGAAAAAGGCCGCATCATCGACAGCCTGCGCCGGATTACCGCCGCCGTCAGCCGCTTCCGCCAAGTGCTGCCCGGCGAGCAGTATTTACCTCCCCCCTCCAAGGAAAAGCTGCCCCTTTGGCTGGAAACCGAAGAAGCCATTGCCGGCCGGCTGATGGCTGCCGGCTTGAGCAAGGCCCTTGACCAGGTGATTCTATCCACTTATGACGGCTTAGGCCCTTTAAGCGCCCAGGAGCTGATTCACCGGGCCGGCAAAAGCCCGGTGGATACCCTGGAGTATTTCGGCCAAGCCGATTACCTCCGCCTGTTTCAATCCATAGCATCCCTAGGCGGGGAGCTTCAGGAAGGTATTTATCAGCCGGAGATTTACTTCCAATCCGGTCAAACCAGCCAAGCCGGACAGGCCGGACAGCCCGGTCAATTCAGCCAAACTGTTCTGTCCGGTCAAACCGGTACGCCCAAAGATTTTTCCGCTATTGCCCTCACCTTGTATCCGGAAAAGCAGCGCCAAAGGTTTTCCTCCCTCAATGAAATGCTGGATGCTTATTTCCGGGGCCGGGGCACCGCTAACCTGTTCCGCCAAAAGCAAAGCGATCTCGAGCAAATCATCCGCCGGGAGCAAGAGCGCTGCCGCAAAAAAGCGGGCCTTCAGGCCGAAGCCGTATTGGAGGGTCAGGAAGCCCAAAAATGGCAGCTTTACGGCCAGCTTCTAATGGCCAGCCACTACCAGCTAAAGCAAGGTCCGGAGGCTGTGGTCACGGACTTCTATGATCCCGAAGGCAAGACGGTAAACGTACCCATGGATCCCCAGCTAAGCCCCCTGGAAAATGCCCAGGCTTATTTTCATCGCTATCAGAAAGCCCGCCAGAAGGCGGAAAAAGCCCAAATCTACTATGAAGAAACCATGGAAGAGCTGGCTTATTTGGACAGCCTGGCCCTGTCTTTGACCACCGTTACCGGCCTGCCGGAATTGGCGGAGGTACGGGGAGAACTGCAGGAGGCCGGCTATATCAAGTCTGCCGATAAAGAAGACCGCCAAAAAGGGGGCCGCAATAAAAACGTCAACAAAAAAACCGGCGCCAAAAACGCCGGCAGCAAGGCTGCGGATAAAGCCAAGGAGCCTTCCTTAGGTTCCCTGTCTTATGAAGGTTTTACTATTCTCTACGGTCATAACAACCGTCAAAACGATTACTTGACTATGAAAGTGGCCAAAAGCGGCGATCTTTGGCTCCATGCCCAAAAAATCCCCAGCAGCCATGTAATCATCCGCAATCCTGACAAACTGGACATCCCGGAGCAAGTTATTGAAGCGGCGGCCAAGATTTGCCTCTGGCATTCCCAAGCTAAAACCGCCGGCCGGACGGCCGTGGATTTTGCTAAAAGGCAAAATGTTTGGAAGCCCAAAGGCGCCAAGCCCGGCATGGTTCTTTACGAACAATACCAGACCATCTACGTCAGCACCGATGAAGAGGAAATAGGGCGGCTGTTATCATAACGCCAAGACAAATGCATGAGTAAACAATCGGGAAACAAGAAAGAAGGCTTTGCAAAAAGGCCATGTCAGCTACGAATGTTCGCTATAGCCGGCATGGCCTTTTCTTCAGACGCCTTCCCACAGTGTTCGCTGATTGTTTACTCATGCTCTTAGCGTTATATAACGCCGCCTTATTTTTTGAATAGCTTGATGGTGCCGTTATCGTTGAGGTTTTTGGCTATGGTGGCCGCTATGGGCAAGCCTAAAAGCCCTACCACTCCAAAGAGAGAGGTACCAATGTACATGCACAGCAACGTAATCAGGGGATGGAGGCCGATCTGCTCCCCTACTACTTTAGGCTCCAGGGTATTGCGGACGGTAGTTACCACTGCATAGAGAATCAGTATTTTCACGGCCCTTGCCGTATTGCCGATAATCAGATCAATGATCACCCAAGGCACCAAAATGCCGCCGGTACCCAGTACGGGCAGAACATCGAATATGGCAATCCCCAGGGCAACCAATCCCGGCCGGTGAACGCCGGCCAGCCACATTCCTATAGCAAGCTCCACAAAGGTCAAGGTCATCAGCATGGCGTAAGCTTTGATGTATTTTCCTATGGCGCCTAAGGCATTGTCCTTGATCATCCGCAGTATCTGCAATTGCCGGACACCCAGTTGCCGCAAAATAAAGGTTTTGACCACGGGAAAATCTATAGAGAGGAAAAAGGATGTAACAATTGCAAAGATAAAATTGATCATGAAGCCCGGCACGGCCCCGGCAAAACCGGTAAGCCAATTTAAGGCCGAACTGGAAAAGGAAGTCACCATATTGGCCAAGGAAGAAATGACATTGCCGGCCAAGCCCTGAATAGTGGCCTGAAGGGAAGGATCCAGATTGTTAAGCAAAAGGGTGAGATCATAAAACAGCTTCTGCAAGGCAGGCTCAATGTTGAAAATATAATAATTGGGTATGGTGACGATGAAGCCTCTGACCAAAGTTACAATTTTGGCGCCGGATAAGAAAAGCAATATACCCATAGTGGCATAGAAAAGCAAAAGAATCAAAATGGCCATGACCTTGCGGTTAATTCTGGTCACTCTGGCCAGCCACTCCGTAAGGGGCCGCAATATAATAGCCACCAGGGAGCCAATAACAAAAGGCATCAGCAAAGGTACGGCATATTTCAGCAAAACGTAAACGATACCTGCGGCCAGCAGCCAATAAATAAATTGAACGATGAATCTCTTTTGCCTCTCAATATCCATTTGTTGTTATTCCTTTCCTTTGGCCGACTCCGCCGCCGCCTCTAGCTCCTTCATTCTTGCCAAGGTATTGACTGCCCCTTCCTTTTCTAAGGCATTACGGAAATGATCAGGCACAGGTGCAAAAAACTTCATTACTTCATTGTTTACCGGATGGCAAAGTTCCAGGCTCCAGGCGTGGAGGGCCTGGCCGGGCCACAGGCTATCGTCCTTGCGGCGGCCATATTTAGCATCACCGACTACCGGATAGCCCAAAAACCGCAAATGTACCCGGATCTGATGGGTGCGCCCCGTATGCAAATCGCATTGCACTGCCGTTTTATCCGCCAGCCGGTCCAAGACCGTATAGGTGGTAGTGGCAGGCTTGCCGCCGGCTATAGCCGCCATTTTTTGGCGGTCCTTAGGGTCTCTGCCGATGGGCGCCTCAATGATGCCTGCCGGCTCACCGATAGTGCCCCATACCAGGGCAAGGTATTGCCGCTTCATGGTTCTGGCCTGGATCTGCTCCGCCAGACTTCTGTGGGCGGCATCGTTTTTGGCTGCCACCAAGAGGCCGGAGGTATCTTTATCCAATCTATGCACAATACCGGGCCGTAAGACGCCGTTGATGCCGGACAGATCCCGGCAATGAGCCAGGAGGCCATGGACCAGGGTTTTTTCGGGGCTGCCGGGGGCAGGATGAACCACTAAGCCTTGAGGCTTGTTGATCACCAGGATAGAAGCATCCTCATAGACGATATCCAGCTCCATGGGGTAAGGCTCAACCTGCAAATGGACCGGGGCGGGAATACGACAAAAAAGCTCGTCCCCTTCCTCCAGCTTTTTGCCGGCTTTAATAGCCTGGCCATTTAGCAGGATATCGCCACTTTTGATCAGGCTCTGGATACGGCTGCGGCTAAAGTCCGGCAGCATGGAAGCCAGATAAACGTCGGCTCTTTGACCCTCGTCTTCTGCTTCCACCGCAAATGTGCAATTACTTTCTATTCTTTCCAGCAAGTTTTTCTCCTTTACCAATCGTCAATGCTTCGGCTTGCCGCCGCTCTTTTCCCATTCTGCATACATATATATAATGGCCAAAAGAATGCCGCCGCAAACCACCGCCACGTCTGCTATGTTAAATATATAAGGCCAAATGCCCCGGAAATCCACAAAATCCACCACAGCCCCAAAGCGGATACGATCCACCAGATTGCCTAAAGCACCGCCGGCAATAAAACCCAACAAAATCCTGGTGGCTTTGTCCAGACCCTGCCAGAAAAAAACCATCCAGACCATGAAGAGAATCACCAGGCTGGTCAATAAGATGAATAGCATGGTTTTCTGCTGCAGCATACCGAAAGAGGCGCCGCTGTTTAAAATGTAGGTCAAATGAAAAAAATCGGGGATTACGGGGATCGTCTCATAAAGCTCCATATTCGTAAGAACAGCATATTTGCTGATTTGATCGGCAATCAAAACGAAGAGGGCGCCAAGCAAAAAACCAATTTTGCCTTTAGCGTCACTTTTTCTTTTGTTGCCGTATTTTATGCTTCTGCTTTCCATCATCATCGCCGGTACTCCAAATATTGATTAGCCAACACAAATATGTCCGCAATAAATTTGCTGATCACCGGCAGATTAAGCCGGACCAGGTACTGCAAAAAGTAAATAATTACTGCGCCGAGAACCGTAAGGCCTACGGCAAAGCCGAAACCCCGGGCAGCCCCCATCAGGAAATTCATCCGGATCAGACGGCCTGGTTTGCTGAGGTAATCCATGTACTCTGCAATCTTGCTCTGCTCCAGGCGCAGGGCAAAGGCCTCCAACTGGCCGATGGCTTTTTCCACCACCGCCCTTTGCTCTTCTACGGCCTTGCTTTCCGCTTCAACTTGTTCTTCCGCTTTTTTCAAAGCATTTACAGGGGCTACACAGATCTTATCCTGCAAAGCTTTTTCCATCTCCGCCAATAAGGCTGCCTCGTTTTCTAAAGGGCTCTTTTTTTGATCCATTTTCCCTTCCTTCCCGCCGGCCTTACCTTTTGAAATAATCAACGCATCTTGGCTCTGTCCAACTTACTCTGATTTAATTGGTCAGGGCATGAATGGGGGCCGGAATCCTGCCGCCTCTGCCAATAAACACGCGTGGGTCATAGGTATGCAAAGCCATGACAGGCGCCCGTCCCAGCAAACCGCCAAACTCCACCTCATCGCCTACTTTTTTCCCCGGTACCGGAATCACCCGGACGGCCGTAGTCTTTTTGTTGATCATGCCGATGGCGGCTTCGTCGGCAATGATAGCCGACAGCACTTCTGCCGTAGTATCCCCCGGAACGGCAAACATATCTAACCCTACGGAGCAAACACAGGTCATGGCTTCCAGCTTATCCAGGCTCAAAGCGCCTTCTGTCACTGCCCGGATCATGCCGGCGTCCTCGCTTACGGGGATAAAGGCCCCCGATAAGCCGCCGACGTGAGAAGAAGCCATAGCTCCGCCTTTCTTGACAGCGTCATTCAACATGGCCAGGGCTGCTGTGGTGCCGTGGCCGCCAACCCGCTCCAGACCCATAGCTTCCAGGATATCCGCCACACTATCGCCGATAGCCGGTGTAGGAGCCAGGGATAAATCTACGATACCAAAAGGCACGTCTAGCCTCCTGCCAGCTTCCCGTCCTACCAATTCGCCCATCCGGGTGATTTTGAAAGCCGTTCTTTTAATAATCGAGGCCAGGGTACTGAAATCCCATTCCGGATGATTGCGGATAGCAGCCAATACTACGCCTGGACCGGACACACCTACATTGATTACGGTTTCCGGCTCGCCTACGCCGTGAAAAGCGCCGGCCATAAAAGGATTATCCTCCGGCACATTGCAAAAAACCACCAGCTTGGCACAGCCGATAGCGTCCCGCTCTTTGGTAAGCTCTGCCGCAGCCTTGATGATATGGCCCATTTGCGCTACGGCATCCATGTTGATGCCAGCTTTTGTGGTGCCGATATTTACCGAAGAGCAAACACGCTCCGTGACGGCCATGGCCTCGGGGATGGCTTCGATTAATCTCCGGTCCCCATTGGTATAGCCCTTATGCACCAAAGCGGAAAAGCCGCCGATAAAATTGACGCCGGTAGCCTCCGCCGCTTTATCCAGAGCTTTGGCCAGCTCCACGAAACTGCCGCCGCTGCAGGACTCTCCCACCATAGCTATGGGGGTGACGGCGATTCGTTTATTAATAATAGGTATGCCGTATTCCCGGGAGATAGCCTCTCCCGTCTCAACTAATTTTTCCGCTTTGCGGGTTATTTTATCATAAACCTTCCGGCAGCAGACAGCCATATCCTCATGGGCGCAATCCCTCAGGCTGATACCCATGGTGATGGTACGGATGTCCAGATTTTCCGATTGCACCATTCGAATGGTCTGCATGATTTCTTCTGCTGTATAATTCAAGGCCATATCACTGACTCCTTCTGCATACAATGGATTATCATATTAGAATTATATTCTGTGCATAAAACGAAAAATATCCTCATGCTGAGCCTGAATCTGCATGCCGATTTCTTTGCCCAGCTCCCCTAAGATATCCTGAAGCTCCTGTATTCCCAGCCGGCTTTGGGAAATATCCACAATCATCATCATGGTAAAGAATTCTTGCAAGATCGTCTGGCTGATGTCCAGAATATTTACCTGATTTTCCGACAAGGTTTTTGCAACTGCTGCGATTATACCTACACGGTCTTTACCGATAACCGTGACAATAACTCGTTTTGTTTCCATTTCTATTGCCCCCTATTCAATAATCATCTTATAATACTAACTTTTCCTCTTGATTTTTGCAAGCATTCATTTCATTAATATGGGAAGGAGCGGCAATAACTATGTTCTTCCGCCAATATGGGTCTGCCCTCAAACTGGGACTGCGTCTCGGCACCTTCTTCTGCCTGCTGGCAGCGGCAGCCTTATTGCCCCAGCAATTACCCCAGGGTTTGGATCCCTCTCTTGCTGTTTTTCGCTTAGCGCCGCCTTTGCTTACGCTGCCGGAGGTTCAGGTGCAGATGCTGTTCAGCAGCCAGGAAAGCCTGCGCCGGGATGCTCTGGCCCTTACTGCCAAGGCACTGGCTGAAAGGCTGCAGCCGGAGCTGGCTGGGGAGCAATGGAATATTCAGGCCCTCAGACTGCCTTTGCAGGCCGGGGCACAGCCGGAAGAGGCTTTGGTAGCCGTGGCTCTGTCTTTAGCTCCGGAACAGGGTTATCTCTGCCTTTTGGAACCCGGCCGCCAAGGCTATACCTTCTTTTATGCGGAAAAAAATCTGCTGCCGATTAAGCACATGGCCTCCTGGCCTTTTGCCGCTTCTTCGGAAAACCATCTTCCCCCCGAGCTGATTGCTCTTTGGGAAGATCATGATGAAACCATGGGCGCGTTTTCGTCAGTGGAGCGTTTCTCCCTATGGTTGTGGCACAACAATAAGCTGCAGCAAGTTTTTCAAACCAATACCCGCTGGCAGCTATCTTTTCCCCAGGAGAAAATCTGGATTACCGCCCGGCAGCAATACCAGATCAAAGGCAGGGACCTGTCTTTGGAAATTGAAGGCTACCAGGAATATTTTGAAGGGGCGGAACCGGCTCTCCGGCGGGACAGCACCGGCAACCTTAAACCTTTACCATCTCTTGGCAGGACTATCCGTCAACAATATACCTTTTATCCTGCCTACCTGGCCTTTGGCATCGGTGAAGGGGCCTGGCGGCCCAAGGCGGACAGCAATTCCATCCCCGTATTGCTGCTGCAGGATCTTACCCAGGAGCTGGAGGCCCCTTTTTATAGCAGCCAGCATGAATACCTGGTGAAAACCCTGGATGGCGCCACAGCGGTAGTACCGGCAAGCCAGCTTGTCATGAGCCAATAGAAAAAGGCGAGGTATACCGCCGCCTGATGACAACCTATAAAAGCCTATGATAACCTTATGACAGCCCTAGCGTTATTGCCGCTTTATGTATTTCTTACAGCTCTATGCCTTTTTCCGGTTCAAGAACCTGGCCCGCCAGGCCTTGCTTGCCGAGTCTATCCACAAAAGCATGAGGATCCTGGCGGATTATGGGGAAAGTATTATAGTGCATAGGAATGGTCAGAGCTGCTCCGATCATCTTGGCAGCGGCTAAAGCGTCGATGGGGTCCATCGTATAATTGCCGCCGATAGGCAAGAGAGCGCAATCAATTTTTGCCCTGCGGCTGAGATTAGCCATATCGCCGAATATGCCGGTATCTCCGGCATGATAGATTATTTTGCCTTCTAACTCCAGCACATAACCACAGGCCAGGCCTCCGTAAAGGGTCTGGCCATTATCTTTTATGGAAGAGCCGTGGAAAGCCGGAACCATTAAGCAGCAGCCAAAAGGAAATTTCATTCTGCCCATATACATGCCATGGCTTTGGGCTCCCTTGGCGGCACACCAATTGGCCAGTTCCGTAGGAGCGATGATCAGCGCCTGATTGGCGGCGGCCAGCTCCAGAGCATCCCCTAAATGATCGCTGTGACCGTGGGTCAGCAGAATGTGGCTGGGATGGACATCCTCAGCCTTGATTTTGGCCGAAGGATTGCCATTGAGAAAAGGATCGATAATAAGGTGAAAATCGCCGGTGATCAAGCTGAAAGCCGCATGGCCGTGATAAATGATTTTCATAGGCACTCTCCTCTCCGTCACTTTTATTTAATTATACTATGGATTGGTTCCGATGCCTAGTTGAGGCGGCAAGAATACCTAAATGCATAGTTTGCCGGCGAACTACAAAAAATGACTAGATAAATCTGCCTTTGTCTGTCATACTATTCATAAGCTGTGGGCCAGCCATATCGGTTTTATCCCATTGGCTTTGTTAAGATGCCGGATACCAATCGATTTCCCGAAAGAAAGGATGAAGTTTATGGCATTTCCAAAGTTATTTTCCCCCGTTGCTATCGGCAAAATGGAGCTGAAAAACCGCATCATGCTGCCTGCCATGGGTACAAAATTTGCAAATGAGGATCGCACGGTGAGCCAGCAGTTGATTGATTACCACGTGGCCCGGGTCAGAGGGGGCTGCGGTCTCAACATGGTTGAGGTAGCCAGTATCCACTGCCCTTCTGCTCCCCGTAAATTTGTCGCTATCTGCAGCGATAAATACATCCCTGGGTTAAAGAAGCTTACCGGCGCTATCCACCAGGCAGGGGGCAAAGCCGGATTGCAGCTTTGGCAAGGAGGCCTGGCCGCCAGTTTTGACGAAACCTGCCAGATTATCCTGCCCAGCCCTATGCCGATATCCGCCGAGATAACTCTTCCCGCCGCCGAAAAAAGCCTGATCGAAGAAATTGTAGAATGCTATGGCGCAGCTGCCCGCCGGGCGGCCGAGGCCGGTTTTGATTGCGTGGAAATCCATGCCGCCCATAATTATATGATTCATAGCTTCCTCTCCCCCTATTTTAACCACCGCACCGATGAGTACGGCGGCTCCTTTGAAAACCGGGTACGCTTTCCCCTGGCCGTAGTAAGGGCTGTGCGGCAAAATATGCCGCCGGAAATTCCTATCCTGATGCGGGTGGACGCTCACGACGATTTCCTGGAAGGCGGGCTGACCATCGAGGATATCATCGCTTTCTGCAAGCTGGCCGGCGAAGCCGGTGTGGACGCCTTAGATGTCTCCCGGGGCAATATTGTAGGGCCTGCCATCCAATTTGAGGTACCGCCCCTGGATCTGCCCCGGGGCTTTAATATCGAAAACGCTTCCCGTATCCGGAAGGAAACCGGTATGTTTACCATCGGCGTAGGCCGCATCAATGATCCACAGCAGGCTGAGGATATTTTGGCCGCCGATAAAGTGGACATGGTGGTCATGGGCCGGGCCCAGCTTGCCGACGCCGAATTCTGCAACAAAGCCCAGGCCGGGGAAGTGGATGATATCGTCCGCTGCATCGGCTGTAATCAAGGCTGCTACGACGGCTTTGCCAATAAGAATAGCCCCCATATTACCTGTCTGCGCAATCCCGCAGTAGGCCGGGAAACGGAATATGTGCTAAAGCCCGCTTTGTGGCCCAAAACCGTCCTGATTGCCGGCGGCGGTCCTGCCGGCCTGGAGGCTGCCATCACCTTGAAAAAACGGGGCCACAATCCCATTCTCTTTGAAGCCGGCAGCCGCCTGGGCGGCCAGTTCCTGCTGGCCGGAGAAGCCCCCCGCAAGCTGGAAATGAAGGAAGCCGCCATCCATATGGGGCGGCAGGCGGAAAAGCTGGGTGTGGAGATTCATCTCAAAACGCCGGTGACGCCGGAGATAATTAAAAAGCTGCAGCCTGACGCAGTTTTCTGCGCCATTGGATCCGTTCCCAGCATTCTGCTGGTACCGGGGGCGGATCTGCCCTTTGTCTGCGACAGTCACGACGTTCTGGACGGACGCAGCCAGCCTTCGGGCAAGGTGGCCGTTATTGGCGGCGGCCTGGTAGGTCTGGAGGTTGCCGAATATCTGCGGGAAAAAGGCGCCACCATCACCATCCTGGAAATGTTGCCTGAGGTAGCCGCCGACTTGGGCGACACCCGTAAAGCTGCCGTGATGACCAATCTTTTTGGCAAGATTGAAATGATCACCAATGCCAAATGCATAGAAATCAAAGAAGGGGCCGTAGTCATTGAGCGGGAAGGCAAGCTGGAGGAAGTACCCTGTGACGCCGCCGTTATCGCTATCGGCGCCAAATCCCGGGATTCCTCGGAATTAGAAAAAACCTGCCGGAAGCTGGGCATCCCCTGGTTTGCCTTTGGCGATGCGGTAAAAGCCCGCCGGGCCTTAAATGCCACCGCTGAAGCGGCAGCCATCGCCCGCAGTTTCGACGATCCGCATATCATGGAGGCAGCTCTCAGCGGTAAGTAATATAAGTGCCTAATCAGCAATAAGTAAACGGCTCTCTAAGGGCCTGTGGCACATTCCTTTTGACAATCGTATAAAATATGTTTATAATGGAAACATAAAAAGGGCGTTACCGCTAGACGGTTAGCCCCAGGTTAGACTATAGAAATAGCCGATACTGTGGAGGGTGGCGGCTATTTCTTTTTGTGTATCTGGATAACCAGAGCCACAACGCCAATGAGGACAAGACAAAATTGAAACAATTCTGCATATGTCACATTCATAGGCATCGCATTCTTTATTTTGTTTGCTTATAACCATCTAATGCGTATAATAAAGATATTCCATCTTAGGTTTTTGCAATCAAAAATCATGTAAAGGAGAAAAGCAATGATTGGCGTTGAAATCGATATGATTGTTCCGGATAGCCTGGAAGCCCTTAAACTATATGAAAGTATTTTGAGGTTGAAAAGATTGAAGTAACCAGTTTCCTCAAAGGGCAAAATGAGGCTGTCTTTTCAATATACGGCACCCACTTTCATATGCTCGATGAAAATCCTGAATATCAGATGATTGCTCCAAAGACAGGGGATCCCAAGCCCATTTGGTATAATGTCACCGTGCCGGACATAAAAAAGACCTACGCAAAGGCTCTTGCCGCAGGATGTACAGAAATTCAGCCAATTACGGAGGTGGAAACTCACGGCGTCATAAACGCCATGTTCTCGGACCCTCTGGGCTATATCTGGATGCTCCATGAAGTAGTTCGGGAGGTCAGCTTTGAGGATCGCATCCGGGCTCATGAAAATATGTAGGCTAAAGCTAGTATTAACTTCTCACAGGAGTTACAAGAATGATTAAGGGAAAAGCTATCTGGGAGTCCTTAGGCCGGACAAATGGCGGAATCTAGCCTGTGAGGGCAAATCATCCCGTAATTCTTTTGCTGCAAAACTCCTGTCAAAGACTTTTGCCGCCAGTTCATCCACATTATAAACCTTGTCTTCCAAAAATCTTCCCTCTATATTTGACAGGGCTCCGGGAACCAGCTCCAATGCTTGTAATGCAGGCATATGCATATTATCAGCCGTTGCGATTTTAAAACTTTCGGCCGCCTTAAAACCAAACTTGCTATAGTACAAGGGATCCCCATAGATCAAAATCGCTTTATATCCAAGTTCTTTGGCTGCGTTTTTTGTAAATTCGATGAGGGCACTCCCAATACCGCTGCCTTGATACTGGGGTAGCACTGAAAGGGGGCCAAATGAAATCACTTCATGAGGTTTATCGTTGTCATCCAATATGATTGCTTTCGTGTAAACAATATTGCCAACGATTTTTCCCCCGGCTTCTGCAACCACATCCAGTTCTTGTATAAAGCAATCGGCGTCTCTCATAATATGCAGGAGATAATGTTCATCACAACCCGGCACATGATGATTCCAAAAGGCCTCCCTGGTCAATTCTTCAACTGCTCTATAGTCTTCCGGCCGTTCTTTCCGCAATATGATATCTATTTTATTAGACATGTCTCTCACCTCCAGCCAAAGTTATTTGCTTTGAACCTGAGCAAATTTTCCGGTTATGAGCAAATTTACTGACCCTCTTACCGATATTACCGGGCAATATCACTTTTTCTTAGGCACAAGAAATAATGCAATAATATGTAAAACGAGCATTGCCCAAATTAAATATTTATTTGTTTGGCCGCTAAATAAAGTGGCACCTGCTACGGCACAGCAAACTCCCAGTGCGGCATATGAAATGTAGAACAACTTATTCCTTCCATAAATCTCATCACGCTTCAGTATTTTCAAATTGTATATGGAGTATATTGTGGCACCAATGCCTAGAATCGCCATTAACCAATTCATATATTTCTCCAAACAAAAATAGAAATAAAGAAACCTCGATTTGAGAGATTGACCTATTGCACAACATTGCACTTTGCCTTTGACAATTGCATAAAATACGACTATAATGGAAACATAAAAAGGGCGTTACCGGTAGACGGTTGCCCCAGTTTTAGCTAAGGAATAGCCGTGGCTCGGGAAAGTTGGCGGCTATTTCTTTTTGTGTATCTGGATAACCAGAGCCACAAGGCCAATGAGGACAAGACAAAATTGAAACAATTCTGCATATGTCACATTCATAGGCACCACCCCCTTTCAAGGGGGCTAACCGCCTACCGTACACACTGGTAACGCCATCCATATAATAGCACAAGATAAGCCGAAAAACAATAAAGCGGGACCTCATCCCTTTGTTTGAACTGACTTTTCGTCCCGGCTTTTCGCCGCCATTATCGTCATGGCATAATCCGTAATATTCAGTCCCAGCAGCATAAAGACCGGCAGAGCCAATATACCAAGTTGCGCTGCTATAGCCGTACCAATTGCCATCACTACGATTTTGATGTTTTGGTTGTGTCCATCTTTTCTACCGCCTCTCATTATTAAATTACAACAACAAGGCAGGACCGTGGTTTTTATTTATCAGACCGGCCCCACCCCTACCGTCACTGGCCTGTATCCCTGCCGCATAGCGGCCTTGACTATTTTTGCGTATGAAAAAGGAGCTGCGATTGCAGCTCCTTAAACTAAATATATTTTGAATCTAATATGGCAGTCCGGATCTAAATTAGCCTTATAATGCTAGCAACTAATGCAACAACATTAATATACCCTCCTCTTATATTGTCAAAATAGCTGCTTACGAGAGGAAGGCCATATATCTCTACAACATCTTCATCATATATATCGATTTCCCCATCAACAAAAATATAATAACTATTTCCATCTTTGTCTCTTGCAAAAATTCTCGTTAACAGGCGCCCATTTACTGTTATTTCATTCACTTGCAGTGCTTTTACGATTGGTACATGTACTATTGTCCCAAGGTAATTAGAAATATTTTTAATAAGATGTTTATATTCAACTTCTGTATCCGTTAAGGATATTGCTTTTGCCTCATCTTCATCCGTAACGCAAGGAAAAAGATTTTCATTCTCATCTATAAAATCAAGAGATTTACTTGGGCCGCCTTTCGTATGTAAAAACTGTGTTGAAAGACTATCAAACCATTGGCCCTTTGTTGGGGTAAAAACGCCTTCCGTAAAATTCCCACGCTTAACATAGTCTATTTCTCCATTCGCAGCAATAAAGCTATTTTCTCCATACCCATTGTATAAGCCGTCCTTAAACTCTCCCCTATAAAGCCAGGTCTTACCAGAGGCGCCCTTCGGGGGCCCAAATTCGCCTGTTCCACTGGGTAATCCATTGACTATCTCCCCAGTATAAATGCCTGATATTTCAACCATTCCGTGGCCTTCAAAAGGTATAGTAAGTGTGATTTCTAAATCTGTTACATACTCTCTACGGTTTTCCCCCTGCGTTGGCTGGCTAAGATTTGTTTGCCCTGTATTTTGTGCTGAACTACCGCATGCTGCAAGTAAGAATATAAGGATAAGAACAGAAATAGCGGAAAATCTCTTCATTCTCAATTCTCCTTTTTCTACTGGTACACTTTTCATATTATTCTATACAATTCGGCAACATTTACCAATATCCTGCCAACGCGGATCAGTATTTCCTCAACGATTTCAGCAGTCTCTTCAAAGTGCATAAAGCCGTTTTTGGTCGCATAGACCGTCCCAGTCTTAGCCTGCTTGTACAGGGCCACATTTGCCGCCCTTAGGGGTCATGATCTTTGTCGTTCACCTTTTTACACTCTACTCCTTTCTTTTAATGTGCGTTGCCCTTTTACCAAAATATTAGTACTATTGGGGTAGAAAGGGGCGATAAATATGGACGAGAATAATAATATTGATGTAGAAACTAGCGACAAGGATGAAAAAGTTCTTCATTGTCCGATAAAAAATGCTGATTGTATAGGCGAAAATTGTGCTTGGTATGATAGGGCCTATTCGTATTGTTCAGTTATTTCATGTGCGGATTCGCTTAATCAAATTTTTAAGATAGTAAATAGTCGTATGCCTCTAGATCGATGGTAGTATTTCAAAGAAACCGAGAAACAGGCTGATACTGATCTTTATTAGTCGGCTTTTGCCGGCTTTTTTCTTTTCCTGGACGGCTATATCTTCAGCAGCATAAAGACTGGCAAGGCCAATATACCAAGCTGTGCCGCTATAGCTGTTCCTACCGCCGTTACTACTATTTTGATGCTTTTGATTGTGTCCATGTCTCGACCGCCTTTCAATATTAAATTACAGCAACAAGGCAGGACCGTTTAGGTATCCTGCCTTGTAATGGGTATTGGTATTTGTTTTAGATTCATTAGGCGTTCTTGCCTCTGCCGCCGGTATCGGTGGATGTGCTTTTATTGCTTGTCTCTTCGTCGCTGCCGCCCAGCGGCGTGTTGATAATTGCCATATTGTTTTACGCCTCCTAGAAAGAACGATTGACTATCCAAATGCATAATACGCATATTGACCGTTTCCTGCATTAGGTGTCCCCCACGTAAATCTTCTAAAACTCGTACTACTCCATCCACTTGAATTTATAGTATTAGACGTTAACATATATCTTGCATCTTCAGAGGATACTGTTAAGCTTCCGTAGTAGTAATTTAGAACCATATTCGAAAAGAAACCAAATCCATTTAAAAGAAATTGAACCTGTTCACTCGCAGTAGTTATTTTAAATAAAATAACTTTAGGGCTAAATCCGACATTTGCAGCTCCTAATGTTACATTATAATATTCCGAACCAGTTACGGACCAACCACCAGTGCCCTCTGCATATAACCTTGGCTCCAAGCTCCCCACCACTCCACCAACATTCACCCCATTTTTAACATTCCCCGCCACCAAATTAGCAAAGCTGGCTGTAACCTTGCCGCTGCCGTTATGGTACCCCGCCGGCACCGTATACTGCCCTCCCTGGGTGCTAATCGTCTGCGTAATAGCACCCCTGTTGGCCATGGCGCCGGTTACTTTCGCACCATTGACGTAAGCCGTCTTGGTGGTCAGGATGTCCCCGGCCACCGCATTAGCATCGGCAGTAAAGGTGCCGGCTACGCCGCCTACATTCGCCCCGCTTTTGATGTTGCCGGCCGCAAGACCGGGTATATTCGCCTCCACCTGGCCGCCGGAAGTGTAGCCGGCGGGAACGATCACTTTCCCAGCCTGCTGGGTAATCGTACCTCCCACAGGCCCATTATTGGGCATGGTGCCCACTACGTTGTCCCCATCCTCATTATTGAGGGTTTTACCTGTGAGAAGATCTGAAGCCAAACCAGTAGTGGGGTCTCCCCATCCTGAATAAAACAATCCATTTACGATTGGCATATGTCACTTTCCTTTCTGCTCTGAATACTCAAGCTCACCGGTTTGCTTGGCATTACTATAGCAAAAGGGAAAGTGACATTGGTTGACATATTTCTATAATTTAATTGAGTTATTTCTCTGTTGCTGGCTAGCCATCCATCCTCCCTGTCAGTTCTTGATACTGCTCCACCGTGATCGGGCCGCAGGCGAAAAAGATATCCAGGCGGGTTTGCATGTCATCCTTAACGTACTCAATGGCCTGAATGATTAAGCGAGTTGTTTACTGTATCAACCTATGGTCACGTCCTCCCAGGTGAAAAAGAGGATGCAATATCCTCCCTCCCTTTTAAACCAAAAATAAATGTTCAATAATCCTCTAAGCGATACGTACCAACAAAAAATCAATCACTAAGTCGTGACCAAAATGTGACCAAACTGGAACAAAAGCACCCCAAAGCAGCGGTTTTATCGTCTTTAGCGCTCCCATAATAATCCAATAAAAAATTGTCCAACAAAAGCAAAAACCCTTGATTTCTCAAGGGTTTCCTTTATTTCCTTAATGCCCGAGACCGGGGTCGAACCGGTACGAGGTTTAACCCTCGCAGGATTTTAAGTCCTGTGCGTCTGCCTGTTCCGCCACTCGGGCTTGCCGCCATGAATATAGCGACATCAAAAATAATAATATGAAACGCCAGGAAAGTCAATGGTTTCTTCTGATTAATTCAGGCCAGCATGATTTTGTTCAAATCTTTGATTTTCATAGGGGCGTGATTGCCCACTATGCCCACCATCAAATAGCGGCCGGTGTCCGGTTCGATCATAAACTCCTTATTTAAAGCAAACTTACGGATTTCCGCAGTGCTGCTCACATGGATGCGGGGGCCGGTACAGGCATGCTCCCGGTCGCCAATCAGGATATGCTGGTCATCTTTATAAGAAATAGTGATGTCCTGAGCAATGATATCATTGATGGCTTTTTCCATATCATCCAAATCCACCTCCGGCTTGTTTTGGAAGCTGAGTACAAAACCGTGGCGGACGTCGGAATGAATATAGGGTTCTTTGCTTTTAGCCGTATGCTTTAAATAATATTCGCATAAATCTTCGGCAGTATGAGTCATCCGCCTGAACTTGATAGAGCGGAAAACGATTTCGGCAATATCCTGAGGTTCCGGGCCGAATAGGGTGGGACGGGTAATGATCACCTCTTCACCGATGCCAATCAGCAAATTAGCGTTTCTCTCCAAAAAAGGATAGACCAGCTCAAAATGCTCGACGATTACCCGCTTACCCATTTCTACTGCTTCCAAAATAGCAGCAGCCAGCACATGCATCTGGGTGAAAGCTGCCTCAAAACGGATATCCAGATGATACGTATGGGTGCTGTAAAAACCACTGGGGCTTTCCCCCACGCTGAGGATGGGCAAGGGCCGGACATTGACGCCCTCATCGTCGTTTGTCAGCTCCAGGCCGGGGAACATGCCTTTGATCAGCATGCTTTTGCCGGAGCCTCCCTCCCCTACCACACCGATCAGCTTGTCAAAAGGGCTGAGATAGCTGGCCGCAATCTGCATGCCCAGGCTAGCCATACGGGTATAGCCTCTGGGGGCAAAAAACACAGAATAAAGATGGCTTTTTTCTACTGGATCAGAGTATGCCATACTACCTCCTTTTAGCGGAACATCCGCGCCCTAGCATCTACGGATAGCGGATACATCTGCGTACTTAGCATCTACGGATAGCAGATACATCCGCGTACTTAGTATCTAAGGATAGCGGATTGAGTCCGTAGGACATCCGCGCCCCAATATCTAAGGATAGCGGATTATATCCGCAGGATTATATCCGTAGGATTAGACGCAGGAACTTTTCCGCCAAACCTATTTACAGCTCAAAGCTTAT
The DNA here is from genome assembly GCA_038562165.1 of Clostridiales bacterium. GTDB lineage: Bacteria > Bacillota > Peptococcia > DRI-13 > UBA5745 > WRMS01. The sequence continues at coordinate 92,808 of JBCFAO010000008.1, forward strand.
ATCCAACAAAGGCGCGTGCTGCTGAGCGCCGTAAACATCGGTCTCGCCCAGGTCACCGGAGCAGATAGGCCGCTTAATTGTAACCTTGATGGCCTTTGCCGGCTTAAACTCCACGATATTAATAATATCCGAAGCCGGAATCCGATACAAGCGGCAAATCAACTCTTCATTGATGATTTTGGCGTCGCAAACCTTTTGAAAAGACTCCTGATCCTTAAACATAATATCGAAGGTCAGCTCATAGGGGCCGGAATTTTTGCTGCGGATCACATCGGTGATATCTAAAAGGCTGATTTTCATTTTGCCCTCTCCTTCCTACAGATTCACAAAGCTAATAGGGAAGCAACCCGCCGGGTCTTCCGTTTTCAGCAAGTGATAAACACTGAACACATAAACTTCACCGGCATGGAAGTCACTGGGCGAATAAGGAAAGGCCAGATTGCCGGCAGTAGCCCGGCGGCCTTTGTAGCCGTAGTGCAGCATAGTAGAACGGGCAAAGGAGCAGATGGTGTCGGCCTGCTTCTGTGTAGGGGCTGTGGCTTCGATAATGATGCCCAGTTCATGAACACCTGTGGTGGCAGGCGTCGGTTCCAGGGAACCCATTACCCCGTCCCGGCCGTAAATATTAAAACGCAGATGGTATTCCCATTGCTTCTCCCGGAAATTGTCGGCTACCCGCTCCTTCACGCCCGCAATAATCTCATCGATAGCGGCGATCATCACGGGATCCCGGGCACCGGCAATAGACACCGTTCGGTAACCAATACGCTTAGCCCCCTCCAGCTTGATGGTGTACTGCTGCGCCGGAACAAAACGGCTGCCTTTAACCCGAACGATATTGTCCGTCTCTTGCTCAAAGATGCAGTCCGTCAGATCCAGATGGCCTCCGGGGCCGGGCAAAATGTAGGGGTTGGTTTTCTCATACAAGGTATGGGCGGCCACCGAGAGGGTGGTGCATTTGCGAATGGGATTAAGGGGCTCCACCCGGAAGTAATCTTCGCCAATATAGCCGAACATGCAGTCGGAGCCGCTGCCGGGGGTAGCGCAAATAGAAGCGCACTCCAGGATCTTTCCCAAATGAATGGACAGGCCCCGGTCATAGCCTTCTTTGATGGCTAAAGCCGCAAACACCGTAGGGTCATAGGCCCGGCCGGCCAGGATTACCGCCGGCTCCTCCTCTAAAGCTTTCATGAAGGGTTCTATTCCCATCTGCCCTACAATATGGCTGGACGCCTCCACCATTTCGGGAGTCAAAGGCGGCGCCGGCTCAAGGGGTGCAATAAGTCCTTCAGCCAGAGCTTTTTTGATCTCTTCCCTGTCAAACTCGGCGTCGATCAAGGCCATTTTGAAATGGAGCTGATTTTCGGCTGCGATCTCTTCGATAATTTGCCGGCACCAGGCAAGATGGGGCCTGCCGCCGGAGCCGCCGGCGGTGCCGATGACTACCGGGATCTTATTGGGAACCCCTGCTTTCAGCATAATTTCCAGGTCCCGTTTCACCGCATCCCGGTCGGTGAAGGAAACCCCGGCCCCCAAATAATAGGGTCCCGGATCAGTGGAGCCGGCATCTACCGCAATTAAATGGGGCCGGCGTTTCATACCTTCCTCGAAAGATTGCAGCGGAAAGCCGTAGCCTAAAATAGCGGTAGTTGATAAAATACGAAATTCCTCTCTCATACCAGCATTCCTGCCTTTCTTTATTTGCGCAACGCCAGAATCCTTTGCATCTCGTTGTAAACGATCATATAGCCCTCATCCACGCCCATGCCGGGTTTAGCTAAAATCTGTACAGGCTGGCTGGCCATGGCCAGATGGACGCAAACCTGGGCTGAGCGGTCCGTTTCATTGCAGCTGCCGCCCTGATAGGCCAGAACCCCTTTTTCTTTGCAATACAGCACGGCTTCCACGATATTGCCGATACCTCCTAAATCAGGAGTTTTAATTTGGATCATATGGCCCGCCTTATGATCCGCAAAATACTTGATATCCTCCAAAGTATTGCACCATTCGTCGGCCACCAGCTCCACGGGGATCTTCCTTTCGTCCAGCAGCTTAGTGAGGGTGCTCAAAGCAATCATTTGCTTCTCCCGTTCTTCTTCGTCCATAGGGCCTTCGATTCTCAGAGCGAAGGGTTTGGCCGCCTCGCCCAAAACAGCCAGGTAATCGGCCATGGCTTCGTAATTAGTATTGCCCAGCAACTGGCCGATGGTGCCGTAAACGTCGATATGCATAGTAGGTACGTAGCTTTCGTCCAACCGCAGCTCCAGAATCCGGTCCCGCAGCCAGCCTATGTATTCCAGGAGAATCTCGCCTTTTTTGCCCAGCTTGGTTTCTACATTATTAATCAGGGCATGGGGCAGTACCTGGGCATGCTTCATAATCATTTTGTCCGCATTGCTGTGACGGTCGTCGCCGGACTGGGTGAAAATCGGCAGTTCCTTGTCGGCAACGGTAGTGCCATATTCATCGGCAATAATCTCACACATCAGCTTTTTCTTCGACTTGGCCACCGCATCCAGCAAAGCCTGGGAGACTCCATAGCGGATAGCGGTATGAAGGGGTTTGCCTTCCACCGCCATCTTTTCGATCATTTCCGCCAATTGGCGGAAATTCTCCATCTCCACACCCACCAGTTTGGGGAAAATATGCTTTTCAATGACGGGAATAAAATCCTTTGCCAAAAACAAGGGATCCCGTCCGCCGCAGCCGGAGTATTGGACGGCACAGCAGTCGCCCCAGGCCACTTGGCCGTCCTCCAAAGTCAGCAATACGGAAATGCTTTCTCCGGCCTGCCGTACAGCGGAAAAGCCGGGAGTCACCGGCTGCCCCTTATAGTAGGAACCGTCGGCTATAGCGCCGCCTTTGATGGCCCGCTGATCGTCAAAATAAAAACCTGTCCGCCCCGGTGCACACACTGCTTTGACAACTTTCATGATCTTGCGCCTCCTCAATAATTTGCTTTTCTTCTGCTATTGCTGGCCAAAACTAGCCGGCCGCCCCACTAAACGGCCTTTGCCGACGGCATAAACATCGTCAATTACCATTTGGAAAGAGGGCTGGCGCTTCTCCGCCTTTGCCCGCTCCGCAATTTTCGCTTTGTGAAACTCCATCAGTTCTTTAGACAGGGGGACCGAACCGGCGTCGATAATCCGGACGGCTCCTTCATTATCCCGGGCCGGCAGCAGCCTGCCGGCGTTAAACTTGCTGGGGGCAAAAGGCACGTCGATGACGCCAGCCTGCAGAGCGGCCACTACGCCTTTGGCGATATCGCCCCCCCCCAGCTCGAAGCATCGGTCAACGATGCAGCGGGTTTCTTTTTCGATGATCTCTCTTTCGTCGGCCAGGATTTTGGGACTTATCTGTTGTTCCCGCAGCATGGAAATCATCTGTTTAGTGCAGCGCAAGCCCTGGGCATTGGCTTCCATGGTAGGTATGCCCAAAGCCTCATGAGGCGTCTTGACAATAACTTTTGTAGCCTTAGCCAAAGCTGCGGCGGCGCTGCCCCAGGAAATAACGGCAAAGGCCTTGGCCTCATCCTGAGGAAAGCCTCCCATCCATTGATGCAGCACGGTAGTGACGGCCACATTGTCGTAGCCATATTCTTTAAGATAAGCCTCTGTCAAAGTCATTAGACTTTGAATGGCTGCCACGTCCTGCATTAAATTGCCGCACTGGCCGTAGCCTACGGTAATGTTCTTCACCCCCTGCTCCGCTGCCAGCAAAGCTTCAATGACAGCCACCGCATGGGAAATGCAAGGAGGCACCAGGGTGCCGGTCAAAGGGCCGAAGGGCTCCCGGTTAATGGCAATGCCGGCTTCTTCATAAATGCCCGTCAGACGGTCTACGTATTGCCAGTCTCTTACCGTCTGCTCCGGTTGAGCGGATTTGGCATAGGGAATATTGTAAGATATGCCGCCGCCCTCAAAACTGGTAAAACCGCCGGCCAAGCTAATCTCCGCCAGCAGACGGGCGTCGGGAGTACCGTGGCGAATCTGCACCGGCGTATCCAAGGCTTCAATAATCTGGCGGCAGGCAGCCACCCCGTGATTGACTGCCGGAAAGCCGTTAAGCTTGGAAGTACCGGCCTTCACGGATTCTTCTATGCCTATCTCCGCCTTTTGGTAACGGTTCAGCCTGGTATAAGCGTCGATAGTGGTAGGCAGCAGATCCGCCTCCCCTTTGTCCTGCAAATAGGTTAATAACTCAATATGCTCATGGATCAAGGCCACGCCGGCTCTGGGTTGAATCAAAGTAATGCCCTGAGCTTTGGCCTTATTGAGCTTATCGGAAAAAATCTTATGGGCAGGCAAGGCCTTATGGTAGGCAAAGCCTTCCTCCAGATCCACATCCTTGCCGGTAGGCCATTGCTGCAATACGGTTTTTCTGATTTCCTGAAACTCCTCGTCTGCAATCCGTTTGTTTTTAAGCTCCATGAAACTCCAACTCCTCTCTCATGATGGCCAACGCGCAATCGGGATCTTTATCCGCTAAAAGTCCCATGGCTGACAATATATATCTGCGGTCGATAAAAACATTTACCTTTTTAGGCTTTAATGAAAAGGGATTATCCTGGCTGTAGAGAGCCCGGTTGATGATGGCGGCGGTGTTTTCAGTGTGGATAATAGCGCCGCCGGTAGCCACCAGTTGTTTGATATCCCGCAGATCCTTGCCTGTCTGGATATAGGACAGTCCCATGGGCGTATAGATTTGCTCCAGACTGCCGGCATGGCGGGTCACCGCCGTTTCCACTGCTGCCGCTGCCAAAGCAAAGTCCAGGGCCGCCAGCCTGGGATCTGCCCCGGGACTTTGGGGCAGTACATCGGTATGGCTGCCCACATAGTCCACTAACTCCTCCACTTCACCGGGAGAAAGGCCTGATAAAACCGCCAGCTTATCCGCTCCCGCCGCCGCCAATATGCCGCCGGCGCTGTAGCGCATACCGATATCCCCCTCCACCGACCTTTTAGCATAAGGCTCCGGCAAGCCTTTCATCACCGTATCCTCGCTTTGGGGCAGGCCTTGAGCCATGGAATATACATCGGTGGTGGCCCCTCCCAAATCTACGGCCATCAGATCGCCTAATCCCTCTTGACCGGCAGTACCCTTGGCCAGAAGCTCCATAGCCGCCAACAGGGCTGCCGGCGTAGGCATCAAAATACCGGAAATCAGTTCCCTGGCTTGGCTTAAGCCCTTGGCCTGAATGATCTTATGCAAAAAAATCTCTCTGATCTTGTTTTGTACCGGCTCAATATTTAACTGGTTCATCCTGGGCATTACATTTTCGCAGCGGTATACCTCCCTGCCTGCCAGCAAGGTTTCGCATTCTTTAGCGCAGGAACGGTTGCCGGCGATGAGTATGGGAAATTGCCTTTTGCAGCGGGCCAGCATAGCTGCATTGTGAAGGCTGCAAGCCTTATTACCTCCGTCGGTGCCTCCGGTCAGCAGAAAAATATCAGGCCGCAAGCTATCGATTTCTTCGATATCTTCTTCCGTCAATTCATAAGAGAAAACCTTAACCACTTTAGCCCCGGCGCCTAAAGAGGCCAAACGGGCGGCCTCTGCCGTTAAAGCAGGCACCAGGCCGCTGGTAACCATACGCAAACCGCCGGCGGCACTGGAGCAGGCAAATCTCTGAGCGCTCTTTAGATCTGCAGCCGGCAGCATTGCCTGCAAATCAGCCAGAGCTTTTTCCAAACCCTCATTGATATCTGTGGCCACCGTTGTATAAGCCGCCGCCGTACCCAACAGGGCCCTGGCCTCCCGGTCCACTGCCGTTACCTTCGTATAGGTGCTGCCGAAATCGATGAGCAGGACGAGGCTCACAGCTGCAGGTCCTCCTGTAAAGCATCGATAACGGCCTCAGGCAGGGTTCCCGGCGGAAAAACCCGGTCAAAGCCCATTCCCTTAAAACGTTCCTCCACTTCTTCAAAGGGCTGCTTGCCTACGACAATATTGCCGCCTACATATAGCAATATATCGTTTACTCCCGCTTCCTGGCACTTCTCCCGCATGCCCCGGCAATCCAACTCACCGTGACCATAAAGGGAGGCCACAATAATAGCCGCAGCCGCCGTTTCAATGGCTGCCTCAATAAACTCTTCCTGGGATACCATAACACCCAGATTGACCACCTCAAATCCGGCCTGCCTGAACGCATGATAAAGTATCTTGTTGCCCACCGCATGGACATCAGTGCCAATAACACCTAGGATAAGAGTTTTCCCCTGCATCGCTCTCCCGTCCTCTCCATCGTTTTTATAACATTAAAAATCTATTGTTCTATATCTATTATCATAAATAGTTACAGTACATTTGTCAATCATAAAAATGGAATTCTCCTCCATTTAATAACGAAGTGCATAAAAAAACAGGGAGAACGCCGAAACTGCTGTACTCCCTGCTTCGTTTAATCCCTATTTATTATTGCAGTATTTTTAACTATTATTCCAGACCACGAATCAGGCTCCGGATCCGCTGTATCTGCTCCGCCAAATAAAGCAAAGAGCCTTGTTCCATCTGATATTGAAAGATAACCGGTTTATTATTGGAGGTATATTGGGCCAGCAGACTTTGCTCCCTGGCCGAGGAAAATCTCAGATAATTAAGAGGCAGAATCAATTGCTCAGTATCTTTAAGGAAAGCTGCCGTTGCCTCAGCCTCGGGATCGCCAAAATAATAAACCTGCGGCTCTTGATCCAGCCGGCAATAGCGCCGGCAGGCTCTTTTAATAATGTCGCCAAAGCGCCGGCTGCTGCATAATATCCCTACCTTTTTTTCTCTTGGGATCCTGGCCAGTTCCAAGATAGTCTCGGCCGATACCGACAAAACAACTTGAATCAGCCGGCTGCCGGCAGGCATTTTCTCGTTGAGCTCCTGAAAATGAGTGGGGGTAGTAATGTAAATATCCCAGCCGGGATTAAACTGGGAAGGAGAATCCAAAATCGGCTGCAGTAAATATTCAAAAACATCGGCGCCGGGAAAACCAGCTAGCTGGTCCATAATCACGGATAAAGCCTCCGGCGAACAATCCACTGCACCGATCCTGACATGACGATAGGACTCTTCCCTTTCCCTGAGCTTTAAATCCAAAATAATCCGGATATCCCGTAAGGAAAAGCCCAGCCCTTCCAACTGTTCTAGCAAACGGTCCATGGCCAGAGTGGCCTGTTCTTTTTTGCCCAAAGCCTTTTCTTCCGGCTGCTGGTAAACAAAGGTACCCTTGCCCTGCTGCTTTTTGATCAACCCCTCCAGCTCCAGCATATCGTAAGCGTGCTTAACCGTTCCCCGGGCAATCAGGTTTTCTTCCGCCAGCTCCCGGACCGTAGGCAACTGGCTGCCGGGGGGCAGGATACCGCTTTGGATGGCTCTTTTTAAGCCATCGATAATTTGCTGATAAATCGGTGTTTCCGCAGTACTATCAATAAGAAGTTTCATAATACATACATCTTCTCTCAAATTAATATAGTACAATTTTATCAGCATTTATAAGCCTGTCAATCTTTATTCGCTCCAAATCGTACTCAGCCGCTCCACCAGAGCCAAAAACTCCGGATTCTGCCGCAGAAAATCGAATTCCTCGCCGTACTCGAATATTTTGATCAACAGGCTCCGGAAATAAGGCAGGGATTGGACAGGCTGTAAAATCTCCACATGGGTAAACAAGGGGTTTTCCCTGTAATACTCTTTAGGATCTTTCCGGCTTAATTCAAGCAGGCAATCTCCCAGCTTGTTCATATAAAACATGACCTGAGGGCCCTTTTCCTCCCCGGCGTAAAACTCCGCCAGCTCTAAATAACAGTTGATGCGGGCGCCGGCATCCAGCGAGAACATTTCCGCCACCCTTTCTGCCTGGTGCAGCAAAGCCTTGGCCAGATCCTGACGGCCTTCCTTGCCGCAAATCATGCTGTAGCTGCCTAAAGCTCTGCTTACGTGCTGCAGCCGGCTAAGCATATTGGTCTGCAGCAATTTTTTTGCCTCCTCAAAACGGCCTTGCCGGATATATAAAGGCACCAGCATATCTTCGGGATTAATGGGGTTTTTGGGAATCCGGGATAAAACAGCCTCTGATTTTTCGGCCTGGCCCACAAAAGCGTATAGAGCGCTCAATAAGTAATAGGCGCTGTAGGAGATTTCATCGTTTTTGCTTTCCGAGGCCATTTCCAATAGATGAATGGCTTTCCAAGCCAGCTCCTCAGCCGCAGCCTCGTCCATAGCCCGGCTGAGATAGGTCAAATACAAGGCGCCTGTCCTTAGTTTTAAAAATAAATTGTTGGGATAGCGGTATAAATACTGCTCGCAAAGAGCCACGCCCGCCGTCACGCCTTCTTCTTCAAAAACCTGACTGCAGGATTTCATCAGGGCCATGACTTCCTCATCCGTAATATCCAGCTCATAGTCCAGCAAGTGATCGATAGTCGTATTAAAATAGCGGGCAATGGAAGGCAAAAGCGTTATGTCCGGATAAGCCTGGCTGCTTTCCCATTTCGACACTGCCGGTACGGATACGCCCACGGACAGAGCCAGATCCTCCTGGGTTGCCCCCCGCTCCTTTCGCATGCTATAGATTACTTTGCCAATAGGTAATCTTTCCATTTCAACACCTCCTAGTATAATAATGTCATAGCCTCTTCGGCTATGCAGGTTAACAAGTTGCTTGATGGCTTCCTGTAGACGCCAGACAGATTGTGAGGTAAACTTTCACGGATAGGATAAACAATGTA
>JBCFAO010000078.1:0-7059 GCA_038562165.1 Clostridiales bacterium
GTATAATCTGGCTGTAAGATTATTGGTTTCACAACTATATTTTACAACAAAAAACGGCTTCTGGCTTACGCCAGTTGCCGTTTTTTGTTCCTTTTTTAGGTGCTGTTACTGCGACAGCCCCCTGCTTCTTTTGCCGGTATGCGCCATCCTTTGGCGCTGTCAGCAGTCAGCTCGCACCAAACGTAAATCAGCCCACTATATCAAATTGAGGCCCTGCCTTATACTCTCCAGTTTTGAAAAATCGCTGCTGATTCCTGCAAAAAGGCCAGGGGAATAGTGATGTTGGTTTCATCCACTGTCTTATTTTCATCAAAAATCGGCCAGGGGTTGCAGCCCCCTATCTCAACTTCCACTTCATCGACAGAGAACATATTACCGCAGTTTTGGCATTGCAGGCCGTATTCCGTTTGTTTATAATAGCCCCGTCCTGAGTTGAAGCAGATCTGGCAAGTATTGAAGGCGGTACGCATGGTACCGTCGGAGGCCTTGACCGCCAGCACCTCCATCTCCGTATCATCCACAGTCACCGGGTAAAACTTGACCTCCTCGGTCACATCTTCGGTGGGGATGATCAGATCAGCCTGCAGGGTTTCCGGTTGCCGGGCTGTGTCGTCGGTTTCCCCGGCTTCCGCTCCGGCTCCGGCTTGGGAACCTGAATTTGCCTGCTGGGCAGCCTGGGCGCTGCGGTCAATTAAGTAGCCGGCGCTAAACAGCAGCAGGACAAATGCCACCGCGCAGGCGGTCAGATGTAATCCTCTTGTTTTCCTATTGCGTTTTTTCATGTATGGTGCCTCCTCCTGTTATGTTGCGGTAATCCCGCTTATGTTACGGTAATCCTGCTGCGAATCATGCCCATCCAGCAGCTATAAGGAAACTGGCCTGAATCCTCGGGCGTAAAAGTGATGACGTTTTCTCCTTGCTGGAAGGCATGCTCAATGCCGTACTCGGGAATAAAGATCCGGTTATTGCAGCCATTGACGCTGCCCGGCGGCGCCTCGATGATCCACTTAACCGGCATGCCGGACTTTACCGCAATCGCCGGATAACGGCCGGGTCTCAGTGTGCTGCGTACCACTTGTACGCCGTCTTCAATTGTTACGTTGTCTCCGTCCTGGGCGGCGGTATTTCCTGGCCCGTAGCCTAATCCGGCAAGGCTTGCGCCTTGAGACAGCATGGACAGGCCCAGGACTGCCACCAGTACAGCCCCGGCAGACATCAGCTTTTTCGCATTAGACCGGCTGAGCATATTTCCCGCCGCGCCGAACAGCAACATCAGCGGTACTGTGCCCAGGCTAAACAGCAGCATGGACAGGGCGCCCATGACCGCGCTGCCGATAGATAGCGCATAAAGCTGCATAGCCTGCAAGGGACCGCAGGGCATCAGGCCATTAAGCAGACCAATCACCAAGGGACTGCTGCCTTGCTTGGGCTTGAGCTGTCCCAGGCCGGGCAGAGACGGGGTAAAACGCCGCAGCCAAGGGAAAATGCCCAGCATATTGATGCCCATGATAACCATAAACAGGCCGGCAACCAGCTTGAGGACGCCTTGCATGGTATTTGACAGGCTGAACACGCTGCCTGCGGCGCCAACGGCAAAGCCCACCGTTGTATAGGCAACCACCCGGCCCAAGTTGTACAGAAAGCTGGGGTACAGAGCGGCACAGGCGCCCCTCCCTTCGCTTTGAGTAATGCTTTGGGATAGGTTGATGCCGCCGCACATGGCCAAACAGTGAACGGAAGTCATCAGGCCAATGATGAACAGCATGCCGTAGCTCATGCCTGACTCAGCCAGCCGGGAGGGCGCAAGCAGGTTCAGCAGGCCCAGACGCTCGGTGAGAATATATAGTGCGGCGATCAGCAGCAGAAAGCCTAGAGCCTGATGCCCGCCCTTGGGCCGGCCTCTGCCGGAAACCACGGTATAGCCTAACTTGCCGATGGCTTTGGCAATCCCCTCCGGCCTGACCAGATGCGGGTCATAGAGGATCTGGCCGGCGCCGGTCCGATAGCTGACCCGGGCTTCTTTTACGCCGGGCAGGTCCCTTAGACCTTTGGCAATCCTATTTTGGCAATTTTTGCAGGTCATACCCTCAATTTGCAGAATATAGGTTTTGATTCCGGCTTCCAAAAAAACGCCACCTTTTATTGGTTTCGTATTCTAGTATGTACATGGATATACTAAGCTTTAATTTATTGTATCATCCTTTTGTGAAGAATTTGTGTAATTTATCAAAAAAGCAGAGGAGGCGTGATATAGTTAATAAAAACGCATACGGACGAGGTTATGATGATGGCAACTTATAAAAAATATTTAAAATTGAATATAGATAGTTCTTCCATTGGCTTGGAGCAAGGCGAGAGCCAAAACAACTATTTTTGTACGCCAATGGGTGCCAGCATTATCGGCTGGGCAGGTGTTGATGGTATCCATTTTTGTTTCCTGCGCGGCTTTGGCCAGATGGTATTTGCCGTCAGCCCAATGAACACGCCGGGCAACTATGTGCACCCACTGGCCCAGAATTTTAAAGACTTTCTCAGGCTCTTGCTGGCCTGCGGTCATACGGCAGCGCTGGAACAGGCATGGTGTTGGGATCAGGCACAATTTGATGAGTTCCTGTGGGAAAACGCCCCTACTACCGGGCAAGCGGCGGCCTTGGCTATTATCCGGGAAAAGCTGGTCCTTACGCCTATAGACCGGCCATTTGCTTATATTAAAGAGCTACAGGCCGGATTTGACTACAGCCGCATCAAATATACAGAGGATTACTATGACTTTGTCTCTGACGAGCCTCAAATGCCGGAATGGCAGGTTTACTTTGACGGCAGTTTCCGGGGACGTCATGGCAGGGAAAGGGCCGGCAAGGAAATTTCCCTGAACAGACAATTTGTCTGGGCTAATGAAGCCTGGAGCATTCCGGCGATTTACATCTGCAGCAAGAGCTTGGTCGTGGATTTTTGCTTGCAGGTCTCGCCGGAGCGTATACGGGCCTTTATGGATAAATGGAAGCTCTCTGCTGACAGTGAAGAAACCGGCTTTGCAGATGAGGAGCGGAGGCAATTTATCACAGACAATCCGCTAAATATTAACATGAATCCAAAAGCTGTGCTGAATGGAACCGAGCTTTCAAGCTCCCATGGCTGCGGCTTGTACTGGAATCCCTGTTCTTCGGAGGGCAACAGCCTTGAGGCTGAGAGCGCGGTGCAGCATTATGGTCTTGACCCCGATCAGGCCTATGCAATTTGGCGCAGCGCATTTCCTTGGAAAACGAAGAGAAAACCGCAAATAAAAACCCTCAGCCTGGTATTGATACAAGAGCCTGTACCCGTAGCGGGGCCCCCTTTCCGGGTATCGCTTCCCGGTGAGCAGATTGAGCTTGAGCATCCAGCCACAGGTGAGAAATACACGCTGACTGTGCAGGAATATGAGCAGCAGAAATTCTCCGCCGAGCATTTTAATGATCCAAGGCAGGAATTTCCGGAGCACTATACCATGATGAGCTATACGATCTTACCCGATCCTCCGGCAGGAGCTTTTACCGTCACCGATTGTCTTCCATCGGACCGGCCCCGGCAGAAGCATGCTCAGCCAAATGCGCCACAGGTGACCAATTCTGTTTGCTGCATCGGTATCATCGGTTATGCGGACGGCCCAACTGCCATCGCACTCAATGGCGGCAACGAGGCCAAAGTCCGGGCAGCCTGCTCCGCACTGCATTTTGAGCCGGAGGATGAGGTGGAATGGCGTATAGTATTCTATGAAAAAAAGTGCGAGGATATGGTGGTGGAGCTGATATAAGTCCGGGAATATGATAGGGCAGCGCCGGGCAATGCTCAGGTTTGTCTTGACAGGCTGATGCGGAATTCACTTGTCCGGCTTGCACAAAAATGCAGATTTGTAGCCAGTAAAGGGGCCGGTTGTGCAAAAATGCAGGTTTGTATCCAACAAGGGCGTCGGTTGTGCAAAAATGCAGGTTTGTAGACACCCCTTAGAGTTATGGACGGCCGAAAAATAAGTAGAAATACTAGACCTGTCTGTATCTAGTGTCCTGGAAGAGACGAGTCCACTACTAAAGTGGTGAAATTGCTTAGAATCGCTTCTGACAGGGTCTGCAAACTGAGATAAACTTGCAAAATTGCACAGAAGAGAGCTGCAACAGGCCTAACCTCCCTACCGGTGGGGGGAGGTCACCGACGACGACGATGCCACCCTTCCTCCATTATGGTTCGAAAACCTGCTCATCCCCCGGGCAGATTGGTATGCAAAACCAAAGATCAATGCCTATATGGAAGGGAAGGCCTCTTGGATAAAGCCTTCCCTCATAGGGGCTTACCGCCCCTTCTTCATGCCTTTGCTGCCGGCAGTTTTCTTGCCGGTAGTTTTCTTGTTGGTAGTTTTTTTGCCGGCAGTTGCTATTTGCAGCGGCGGCTTGCCGCTTCCTATTTGTTTTGCTTGAGACGCCTTTCTTTCTGTTTTGACCTGCCCGGAATTGCGCCCGCTTTTGCTTTTGGCTTGCCCGGAGTTTCGGCCTTGTCCGGAGCCCCGGTCTTGCCCGGACCCTCGAGGGGGAGCAGGCTTTGCTCCATCGGCCTTTTCTTTGCCGGCGTATAAATAATAGCGGTCCGGCGGCACAAGCTGCTCTTTGCCGTAACCGATCAGATCCTCCCGGCCGGCTTCCGCCAGAATTTTGATGATCTGCCGCTGGTTTTCTTTTTTATAATACTGCAGCAGCAGCCGCTGCTTGCGTTTTTCTTCGGCGGTTCTGGGCACGTAAACGGCCTTCATGGTATAGGGATCAAAGCCGGTATAAAACATAGCCGTGGAAATAGTGCCGGGGGTGGGATAGAAGTCCTGCACCTGCTCCGGCCGCATACGGCGGGATTTTAAAAACAAGGCCAGATCGATGGCGTCCTTCAGGGTGGAGCCGGGATGGGAGGACATCAGGTAAGGCACCAGGTACTGCTCCTTGCCGATCTTTGCCGAGATTTCTTTATAGCGGCGGGCAAAATCATCGAAGGCTCCGATGGAGGGCTTGCCCATCAATGCCAAGACTTTGGGAGAACTGTGCTCCGGCGCTACTTTTAGCTGGCCGCTGACATGGTGGCGGCACAGTTCCTCCAGAAAAGCGTCGTTTTTTTCCAATAGCATATAATCATAACGGAGGCCGGAGCGGATGAAGACCTTTTTGACCCCCGGCAACTGCCGTAATTCCCTTAGCAGCTTTAAATAATCGCTATGATCCACCTGTAGAGAGGGGCAAGGCTTCGGCGTCAGGCAGAGACGGCCGGGGCAGACGCCTTTCTCTTTTTGCTGCTGGCAGGAAGGACTGCGGAAATTAGCGGTAGGCCCCCCTACGTCATGAATGTATCCTTTAAAATGGGGTTGATGCAGAAAACCCTTGGCTTCTTCAATTACCGACCGGTGACTGCGGCTTACTACGTGACGGCCCTGATGGAGGGTGATGGCACAAAAATGACAGCCTCCAAAGCAGCCCCGGTTGTGAAGCAGGGAAAATTCCACTTCCTCGATGGCTTTAACGCCGCCCTGGTTTTCATAGGAGGGATGATAGGTACGGGCAAAAGGCAAAGCAAAAACCCGGTCCAGCTCCTGCCTGGTAAGAGGCGCTGCCGGCGGGTTCTGGATCAGGTAAACACCCGGCCCCTGTTCCTGAATGATGGTGCGGCCCCGGATGTGATCTTGCTCCGTTAATTGCATTTTTGCCGCCATGGCATAGGCTTTCTTATCCCTGGTGATTTCCGCCAATGAGGGGCAGAAAACCTTAGCTTTTGAAGGGCCCGTTCCGGAACGGATTACCCCATCCTCCTTGCCGGCTAAACGGCAAATTCCCGGCAGATCAGCCATGTCTTTTATACTGCCGCCGGAGGCAAAAATCTGGCCAATAGCGCTGACTTGCCCTTCTCCCATGCCGAAGATTAAAAGATCAGCGCCGCTATCCACCAGCAAGGAGGGAAGAACCTTGTCCTCCCAATAATCATAGTGGGCAAAGCGCCGCAAAGAAGCCTCTATACCGCCAAGAATAACCGGGCAGTCGGGGTAAGCTTCTTTAGCCAGGCGGCTATAAACGATAGCGGCCCGGTCCGGCCGCCGGCCGGCCTTATTGCCGGGGGTATAAGCATCGTCGCTGCGCTTTTTCTTGGCAGCGGTATAATGGGCCACCATGGAGTCAATATTGCCGGCGCTAACGAGAAAAGCATATTTTGGCGGCCCAAAGCGGCAGAAATCCTTGCTATGCCGGTATTCCGGCTGGGCTAAAACCGCCACCCGGAAACCTTGGCTTGCCAAAAGCCGGGAAATAATAGCCACGCCGAAACTAGGATGATCCACATAAGCATCGCCGCTGACCAGCACAAAATCCGGCCGGTCCCAGCCTAATTCTTCGATTTCTTTTTTTGTAACGGGTAAAAACTCTGTCATTTCTCTCCTATTTTAACGCGATAAGATTCCACATGACGCCAAATTTATCAAAAAGCGTGCCATGGCAGGGGCTATGGTAGGATTCCTCCAAAGGCCTTGTTACCCGGCCCTCTTCTGATAATACGGCGAAAGCCTTTTTTATCTTGCTTACGGAGGCCTCCACAGCAAGAGACACCCGCTCCGATTCGCCGGCCTTAAAAAAAGCGCCGCCGCTGTCGGACATCCGGATATAATCATCGCCGAAAGCCAAAGTGGCTTGAAGGATCTGAGGCATCAATTCCTGGGGAATCACATGGCCGGGGATAGGCGGTATGTCGGAAAAACGCATCAGCTCAATGGTATCTGTGTCGAAGGCTCTCTTATACAAATCGATGGCCTCCTGGCAATTCCCCTTAAACGTAAGATATGGGCGTACTTTCATCTTAATACTCTCTCATTCTAAAAAATAGTGGCATTATCCCGTCATTATCTCATGTACCGGTTTCTTGTGCAAGCCCTTCCACCCCTGCGTCCGTGTCAAGTTGTTGTAGGAGAAGAAATAAAAATGGGCGACAAAATGGAGGTAGAGATAGAATGGTGCCTTCAACAAAGAGCATTCAGCGGGAAAAGGAGTAGACGGCAGAAAAAAC
>JBCFAO010000009.1:0-97081 GCA_038562165.1 Clostridiales bacterium
GTTTTTTCTGCCGTCTACTCCTTTTCCCGCTGAATGCTCTTTGTTGAAGGCACCATTCTATCTCTACCTCCATTTTGTCGCCCATTTTTATTTCTTCTCCTACAACAACTTGACACGGACCTTCCGATATATTTTATTTGACAAATAAACAGAAAATATTTAGAATAAGAAAACAAAGATTTTGCAGCATCCTTATCTGTTAATTTATCCGGGTGGTTAGCTCAGCCGGGAGAGCGCTTGCCTTACAAGCAAGATGTCGGCGGTTCGATCCCGTCACCGCCCATAATTTAAATCGTCAACTCTTTGCAGGGTTGGCGGTTTTTTTATGTTCCAAAATGGCCGAGGTGTAAAAATCACCCCCAAAATCACCCTTGTTTCAGCTTGACAGTCATCCCGGGGATGATTACGCAGGCGGAGATTTACTATAGGATGTAAGCAGCAGGCTGTAGTTTGCATGTGGCGGGAAGGGCGGGGGAGAAATAGAAAATATAATAATGGAGGGAATATGATGGAGACGAAAAACAACATAGAAAATCAGGGAACAGGAACTCCCCAGGGAGAATTTTATACTCCTGAGGATGTCGAACAAAATAAAACCATGGCAGGTCTGGCCTATTTTATCTTTTTCCTGCCGCTGATTGCTTGCCCCCAATCAAAATATGCAAGATTTCATGCCAACCAGGCCTTGATATTGCTGATTTTAGGCGTAGCGGGAAATGTGATTCTGGGCATTATTCCGATTATCGGCTGGATCCTGATGCCCTTTTTCGGTATTGGTGTTTTGATTCTGGGTATTATGGGCCTGATTAACGGCTTTGGCGGCAAGGCGAAAGAATTGCCCATTATCGGTAAGTTTACCATTCTTAAATGAGAAGAGGGGATAACATGAGAAAATATCTGATTAGTTTTCTGGTACTCGTTCTGGCTCTGGCCTTGGCCGGCTGCGGCGTCAAAGAAAAGTTGGAGCAAAAAGCAGCGGAAGCATTGGTAGAAAAGGTCATGGAGAAATCCGGCAGCGGCGATTTGGATATTGATGGTGATAAAGTAACAGTAAAAGGAGAGAACGGACAAGAGTTTACCTTCGGCGGCGGCGAATGGCCCACATCGGATTTGGCTAAAGCCGTTCCCGAATTCAAGGATGGGGATATAATAAGCGTAATGAGCACGGATGAAGCTGTAGCGATAGGCTTTGAGAACGTAAAAGAGGAGGACGTTGTCGCCTATTTTGAAAAGATCAAGAAGGACTTTAAAGAAAATGTTGTTGAGATAAACAGTGACGACGTTGTTATTTACGGCGCTGAAAACACGGACGGAATAAGCGTAGCCCTGCAATATTCCGAGAACAGCTTCAGCATTACCCTTTCTAAAAACGGGGAATAGGACGAAGGATTTTCTTTTGGTAAAATACAGGGATATGACAAACGGAGGCTGCCGCAGATTGATATGCTCCCTTCTAGGCAGCTTCTTTCTACTTATGTGTGTGGTCAGCGGCTGTGGATCGGGTCCCGGGTAATGCTTGATGCCACGGCACCAAGTGTGCAAACCTTGCAGATTTGTACGAAGGCACTGAAAAAGTCGGGTAAGCTGACGTCGTCGTCGAACTAAATGCACAAAATTTGAGGTAGTGCACATATTAGCTATAGATAACTAATCGAAATTTCGAGTTTCAAGGCACTGATCTCTATTTTTTGCCTACATTTAGTGCCGTGGGCAGATCGAACCACCTATCTTAATGTCGGAACTATTGCACTACCTCAAATTTTGTGCAGAGGCTGAACATCTGATCGACTTTTTCAGTGCCCTCAGGTTTGCGACAATCTTATGCAAAAATCAGTGCATATATGCGGATTGCGCCAAAATATGCACATGATCATCCAAAAAGTGGCTTTTGAGGCTGTAATCGTTCCTAATAAGACCGCACACCTTATGATTTTTGAGCAGTCAGCCTCCTGATTGCGCAAACTGAGAACACTGAAAAAGTCGGTCAAATTTCAGGTCAAGCCCGTGGCACTGAAAAATAGGCAAAAATGCAAGTTTAAAGTGTCAGGATACCACTTTCCGCCAGTGCTCAACGGATTGATCACTGTATTTAGTATATAGATCAATAGATCGACACTGTTCCGAAGAGGCCGCCCACTTTAAACCTGCATTTTTGGATAAACGCTTGGGGCATGTCCGACTTTTTCAGTGCCCTTCTTTAAACCTGCAATTTTGCACAGCCGCGGTGCCACTGCCGTGATGGGGGGCCGGCGGTTATTCTTTAAAAATTTTTAACATCCTGTTTATTTCATTTGTGCCGGTTTAAATACTATAATGTAAAGAAATTCATGAAAGGAGGCGGCGATTCCACCTTGTCTGTGCCTGCACCGTGCTTGTTCCTATATTGTTGACAGTGCCTGTGCCTGTGCTGCACCTGGGACGATGATTTGGCAAGGGGGGCCTTCGCCGTATTATTATGATGAAACGAATTATAATTCCTCTTTTTTGCCTGATGCTTTTAGCCTTTAGCGGCTGTGGCAGCAAAACACCGCCTGCCACTGAACCCACTGAACCGCAGCCTTCTGTCCCCACTATATCTGACCCTGCTACCGATCCCGGCGCCTCTGAACCGGTGAATACCGACCCCGGCAATATCGACCCCGGCAATGAGGATACTAAGCCGGGTGACACCGAGCCTGATAATGGCGGCAGTAAGGAAGAATTCCCTCCAGTAAAAGACATCGCGGTAAGCCGGGAAGGGCAGGAGGAAGTGCTGCCGGCCTATTTACAGGCCAGTGATAAAGGCTATGTCATTTATCTGTTAGAAGATTTTATTCTTGAGCTTGCTGCCGGCGGCGATGTTGTTCAGCCCTCGGAAAGCTCGCCTATGCTGAAAACCATCAATATGCGAATCGTTCTTTCAGATGGGCAGCAGCCCTTGCCGGAAAACGAGGAAAAAGAAGGTATACTCATCAAATACCACCGGATTACCAAAGGGGATAAAACCTTTGATGTAACCATGAATTATCCCTTGGAAGCTGCCGAAGGCGGCGGCGTTTTGCTGAGAGTCATGCTGGATAGCTTGGAAATCCTCTAAACCACGGGGCCGGTCATCGGTGGGTCATATTGAAGAAAATGAGGGCTGTCAAAATGGCAGCCCTTTTTATAGTCGAAATATCCTGCATTATGTCATATTGCATCCCGGTCCATATGGTATAATAATAGATATAGGAAAAACTTTCTAATATTGACGGGTGAATATGACGAGAAACGAGGCTGGACAAGCATGGCGGCATTAGGACAATGGGAATTGGGCATTTTGGACTGGATCAACCAAACCTTTCAAAGCAATTTTTTCGATAAGACCATGCCTTGGATTACCTTTTTGGGAGACCACGGCTGGTTTTGGATCTTGCTGTCTGCATTGCTGCTGGTCAGCAAACCCACCAGAAAGGTGGGGCTGACCATGGCCCTGGCTCTTTTGTTCAGTCTGATTTTGGCTAATATTACACTGAAACCGCTGGTGGCCAGAATCCGGCCTTTCGATCTCAATACTGCTGTTGAGTTGCTGATAAATGCGCCTAAAGACTTTTCCTTTCCCTCAGGCCACACCCAGGCGTCCTTTGCCGCGGCTGCAGCCTTATTTCGTTACCACAAAAAAGCCGGCGCCGCCGCACTGGCTCTGGCAGCCCTCATCGCTTTCAGCCGCCTTTATCTTTATGTCCATTATCCCAGTGATGTTTTGATTGCATTAATCTTTGGGGTTCTTTTGGGTAATCTGGCCTATCAGGCCATCAAAACCTTGTCTAAAGGGTATAATACACGGAAGCGAAAAAGGAGGTAATCTCATGTCTGGGGCAAAAATATCGGATCTGGCCATGCTGACAATGGCTGAGGCTTCGGCCCTTGTTGGCAAAAAAGAAGTTTCCCCGGTGGAGCTGACAAAAGAATGTCTGGACCATATCAAAGCAAGAAGCCGGGAGCTGGTGTGCTACGTGACGGTGCTGGAAGAGCAAGCCCTCGAAGATGCCAAAAAAGCAGAAGCGGAAATCGTTGCCGGTGGCCAGAAAAGTCCTCTCCACGGGATACCTTTTGCGTTAAAGGACATTTATTGCACCAAAGGCGTATTGACTTCAGCCGGCTCTCCTTTTTTCAGCGATTATTATCCGGATTTTGATTCCGCCGTAGGCCGGAAACTGGCGGCGGCAGGCGGTATTCTGCTGGGCAAAACCAATACTTCCGAATGGGCCTTGACTATTCATAGCCGCTCTTATTTCGGCCAAAGCCGCAATCCCTGGAATCCGGAGCGGGCCCCCGGCGGCAGCAGCGGTGGCAGCGCTATTGCAGTGGCAGCCGGTATGGCCTATATGGCAATGGGCAGTGATACCGGCTGTTCCATCCGGCTGCCGGCGGCTTTTTGCGGCGTGGCCGGCTTCAAGCCCAGCTATGGCCTGGTCAGCCTTTACGGGATTGTTCCCTTGAGCTACAGCATGGATCATGCCGGCCCTATAGGACGCAGCGTTATGGACTTAGCTTTAACTATGGATTTGATTAGCGGTTTTGACCCCCTTGATCCTTGTTCCGACAGGGGAGCCCACAGGCCTGCCCAATTTGCTGCCGAACTGTTAAAGATTAAAGATTTAAAAGGCCAGGTCATCGGTGTTCCCAGCAACTTTTTCTTCGATCGCACAGATAGTGAAGTGGAGGAGTTGGTTTTAAAAGCCATCGATAGGCTGAAAGACCTGGGCGCTAAAGTCGAATATCTGGAAATTCCCCATATGGATTGGATTCCGGAAGTATCCTCCAAAATTTTGTTTGCTGAAGCGGCCCATTTCCACAAAGAACGCCTGGCCAGCCGGCCTGAGCTTTTCGGAGAAGTGGAGCGGCAGCGGCTGGAAAGAGGCAGGGCAGCAACAGCAGTAGAGCTGGTGGATGCTTTGCGTAAGCGGGAAGTTATCCGCCGGGCTTGGGAGGAGGCCGCCGCTAAAGTAGATGCAGTGGCTGTGCCCACCACCCCTATTGCTGCTTTTAAGCTGGGCTGCGATACAGTGACCGTCAAAGGTATAGAGGAGCCTTGTGCCGACATGGCTGTCCGCCACTGCAGAATGGGCACTACCTTGGGAGTGCCGGGTCTTACGGTACCGGTGGGAATCAACAGCGAGGGATTGCCGGTGGGCATGATGCTGATGAGCAACCGTTATCGGGATATTGAGGTGCTGAAGGTTGGCTGGGCCTATGAGCAGGCTAATCCCTTCCCGTTGTTGGGCGCCTTATGATTACCCGCACTGCCCGGCTTACCTTTATGATACCTTATGCCCGCAGCCTCAAGGATAAACGGCAGGTTTGCCGCAGCCTTACCGACAAAGCCAGGAGCAAGTTTAATGCGGCCATTGCTGAGGTAGCCACCCAGGACCGGCATCAAACCCTGACCCTGGGCATAGCGGTGGTTTCCGGCGAGGCCAGCCATGCCGGGGATATGCTGGAGGAGATTATCCGCTATCTGGAAACTCATACCGACGCCGAACTCGTGGATGTGGAACGGGGAGAGTAGAACCAAAATAGACTTTAAAACCGACTTTTAAACAGACGGGCTGCAGTCTGCCGGCAGGAGGCGGCAAGGCCTGTCTGTTTTTTTATCTTCATTTTTTCTTAATAATTCTTAAATTGACAGGAATAGGCAGGGGGCGTTATAGTAATGGTGTACTAACTGTACTATTGAAGTTAATACAGCGAAAGGAGGTTATGGCTGTGCTGCAATTGGATTATAGTAATCCTCAGCCTCTGTATGAACAGATTAAAGAAAAAATAAAGGAAATGATTTTTCGGGGGCTTTTGCCCACCCATCAACAACTGCCTTCCGTCCGGGAGCTGGCGGCTATGCTGACCGTTAATCCCAATACGATACAAAAGGCCTATAGGGATTTGGAGAGCCAAGGATATCTTTATTCTGTCCGGGGCAAAGGCAATTTTGTGGCAGCTCCTACCCAGGATCATATAGCAAGCCAGGTCGAGACTCTTTTGAAAGAAATGATAGGGCCAATAAAAAAATTGCGGCTTTTGGGCGTAACCCTGGAAACTATTCAGAACCTGGTGGCCGGCGCTTATGAAGAAAAAAGTTTTTCGGGCCAGGCAGGCCATGATCACCACGAAGGAGGCAGACCATGATCCGAGGCGAAGGATTGAATAAAAAGTTTGGTAGTTTTCAAGCCATCGACGGTTTAAATATTCATGTAGGCAAAGGCAACGTTTATGGCCTGGTAGGGCCCAACGGCGCCGGTAAAACTACGCTGATTAAGATGCTGAACGGCATTTTCCGGCCCGACAGCGGCAGCATCAGCATCGACGGCCAGGCTGTATGGGAAAATGAGAAGCTGAAAAAGCGGATGATTTATGTCAGCGATGATCTATATTATTTTTCTATGGCTACGATTAAGGACTTAGCTCAGTTTTATGCCGGAATTTATCCCCATTGGAATTCCCGCCGCTATGAGCGGCTGAAAGAAGCTTTCCCCATTGAAGAAAAGCGCCGCTTAATCCGCCTGTCCAAAGGCATGCAAAAGCAGGTGGCTTTTTGGCTGGGGCTTTGCACTATGCCGGAGATCATGATATTGGATGAGCCGGTGGACGGCCTGGACCCGGTGATGCGGCGGCAGGTCTGGAGCCTGATGCTTCAGGACGTAGCGGAACGGGAGATGACGGTGCTGGTTTCCTCCCATAATCTGCGGGAGCTGGAGGATGTTTGCGACCATGTGGGTATTCTCAATCAAGGCCGAATGCTGCTGGAAAAAAATCTTGACGAGGTTAAAGCCAATATTTATAAGATTCAGGTAGCCTTTGCCGGTGATGCTGAAGAAGCCGTTCAGGCCATCAGCAGCAAATTCCAGGTGCTGAATAAAGAAGTCTTTGGCAGTGTTTGGCGGTTAATTATTAAAGGCAGGCAGGCCCAGGTGGTTGAGGCCATCAGTGAACATCAGCCTCTGCTTTTGGATTGGCTGCCCCTGACCTTGGAAGAAGTGTTTATTTACGAATTGGGAGGTGAAGGATATGACGTTGCCAATATCGTCCTCTAAAGCCAATCTGGCGGAAGGTCAGACTGCCGGCGGAAACAGCCTGATGGCGCTGCCTAATCAGGCAATGTTTCTCCTGAATTTAAAGCGTTTTCTCTGGCTGCCGGTGCTGCATTTTGTGCTGCTTTTTTTGGCCATGCCTTTTATTATCCTTGTGGAAGGCCCTTATGATGCCAAGAGTTATTTGTGGAGGTTAAACACCTTGGGACCGGAGGCCGCAGGCAGCATCCAGGACTGGTTTGTCGGCTTTAGCTATAATAACCCCTTCACCATTATGATAGGTATTGCCGTAGCCCTGCTTTGGGCTGCCGTAATGTTTAATTACCTCAATGAGAATAAATCGGTCACCTTTTTTCATAGCTTGCCCTTCAACCGGAACAGCCTGTTCCTCAATCTGATTCTGGCTTGCTTTACCGGAATAGCGCTGCCGATGCTGGCAGTGGCCCTTTGCTGCCTGATTCTGCGCTTTTACGCCAATATTGGTATTCTTTACGGCAGTTTGGAGGTATTGGCCTGGGCCGGCAGCCATTTTCTGCTGATTACCGTCATTTTCAGTTCGGCAGTTTTAATGGGCATGTTTACCGGCCTGCCCCTGGTGCAAACGGTATTTACTTTTATCTTTCATCTGCTGCCTTTAGCTATGTACGCCTTGATTTTTCATGCCCTGCATAATCTGGTATACGGTTTTCCCTCTGCTAACGAAGAGATTGTTGATCTCCTGGGGAAAATGCCTCTTCCCTATCTGTTTACGAGTGGAGGGGATTACAGCGCCGGCTATTGCCTGTTCCTGGCGGCTCTTATTCTGATCTTCCTGGCCCTCGCCCTTTGGCTGTATCGGCGGCGGCCCTTGGAAAATACGGGAGATATTATCGTATTCTCCTTATTAAGGCCTATATTTAAATATGGCGTGGCGTTTTGCGCCAGCCTCAGCGGCAGCGGTCTGATGGCGTCGATTCTGGGCATGAAGCAAACCTGGTGGATGCTGCTCTTATGGGGCCTTATCGGCTACGCTATTGCCGAAATGCTGCTGCAAAAATCCATACGCATCATTAAGGCCTGGAAAGGGGCTTGCGTTTATTGCCTTGTACTGGTTCTAATCCTTACCTGCATCCGCTTTGACCTGTTGGGCTACGAGGGACGGATGCCGGAAGCCGCCAGGGTAGAGGCTGTGCTTTTGCCTAATGTGGACGAAAAAAGCTACCGGGCTTTAAAAGCCCTGCAAACCCTGGAAAGCCAGGGCCAGCGGATATTGCCCCAGTTGGTGGAGTTTTTCGGGCCCTTCCGTGATATTGCGGAGGATGAGGAAAGTATAGCGGCTGCTATGGATATCCACCGCTATCTTATTGAAAACAAAGATAAATATAAGAATTATGGTGGTTACCGGACCCTCAACTATATGCTGGATGGGGGGAAGACCATGCACCGCCAGTATTATATAGAGAGAGCCAGTTTTATTGAGGAAAATAACCGGATCATCTTTGAAAATCAGATCAAAAAACAGCAAAGCCATCATTTGCATTACGCTCTGCCGGAGGATATTTCCTGGATGGCGGTACGCAGCCAGGTGGCTATGGATACGATGACGCCGGTTCTCAATCAGGCGGAGACTGCCGGCCTGCTTCAGGCTTTGCAGCAGGATCTGCTGGAACGCAAATATGAGAAAGACCAAGGCCAGCGTGAATCCTTATTTGCCGTAGAATTTAATTACATAGAGCCTGTAATCAACTGGCAGGAACTGCGCCGCCTGGAGCCGGACATATTTGATAGCTGGTCGGAAAGCAGGCTGGCCAAGTATAAGCCGGAGGCAGAAAAGGACAGCCCCGGGTATAACCGCTATGACTACCATTATTTGAGCGAGCCGGTCTATGCCGACTACGCCCATACCCTGGCCTGGCTGCATCAGCACGAATATATGGATCAACTGCTGCCGCATGCTGAGCAGGTGGAGGGAGTACGCCTATATTTTGGCTACAATATCGGAGGAGATATCTACAATTATGTAAGGGTGACCGAGGATATAGCAAAACAAGAGGCGGCGGAAAACACCGCAGAATTGTCGGAGGCAGTTATGCCTTATGCTGAGGAAAGAGCCTACGCCACAAAACAATCTTATGCTTATCCCGACGGAGAGATTGACTATCCTTACGTATATATTACCGATAAGGCCGTGGTCCGCCGGATAATACAAGAAAGCAGTTGGGAGCCTTACTGTCTCCCATTGGGGGAAGCGGTGAAGGACCGGCAAATTTATCAATTTGACCTGTTAATGGGAAATGAAAAGTCTCTATTTCATGGTTTTTATTATGGCAGCCTGCCAGACTTCTTAGAGGAGCAGGCGGCGGAGCTGAAAGTCCGGTAGTCCGGCAGGGGCTGTTCGCAAATTCGCGGCAGTCCCTTTTGCCTTTTCCCAGGAGTTTCCGTGCCTCCTGTGTCAGAAAAAGGCTTATTTTGTTTACAGTTTGTTCATAAACTAATTGCATATAGTCTGAAAATACCGTATAATACAGATATATGAGCTCGCCCAGATTCCTTGGTCGGGCTTCATCCATTCAAGTCAGGAATTTCAGTATTGATGGTAAAATGAAAGGGGAGGGTAATAAATGAAAAAAGTGTCTGTGATTTTGCTGTGTTTGATGATGGTTGTTTCTCTGTTTGCCATGGGGGGCTGCGGCGGCACTACACCGCCGGCAGGCGCTACCGAACCGGCGGGTACCGAAGCCGCGGGCACTGAGCCGGCCGGTACTGAAACAGCAGGCGGCGAAGGCAACCTGAAGGCCATTGCTAAAGAGGACCTGGTAGTTGGCTTCGTCTACATCGGCGACATCAAAGACGGCGGCTACAACGAAGGTCACGACAAAGGCCGCTTAGCCCTGGAAGCTGAAGGCATCAAGTGCTTCTACAAAGAAAACGTGCCGGAAAGCTCCGAATGCGAAACGGCTATCCGTGAACTCATCGACCTGGGCTGTAATGTAATTTATACCACCAGTTTCGGCCACATGGATTCTACCCTGGCAGTAGCCAAGGACTTCCCCGAGATTTATTTCGGTCATGCCACCGGCTATAAGACTGCCGACAATATGTGCACCTACATGGGCAAGGTTGAGCAGGCCAGATACCTTACGGGTATTGTGGCCGGCATGAAGACTGAGTCCAACAAAATCGGTTACGTTATGGCTATGCCTTATGCCGAATGTATCCGGGGAGCCAATGCCTTTACTTTAGGCGTACGTTCCGTCAATCCCGAGGCCACCGTTGAGGTCATGCTGGTCAATAGCTGGACCGATGTGGCTACCGCCAAGCAATGCGCCATCGAGCTGCTCAACAAAGGCTGCGATATCATTGCCCAGCATCATGACGCTACTACTCCTCAGCTGGCGGCTCAGGATGCCGGCGCTTTCTGCGTCGGCTACAACGTAGCCACTCCCGATGTGGCCCCGAAAGCTTACCTGACCTCCGCTATGTTTAACTGGTCCAAATTCTATGTTGACAATGTGCACAGCATTATCGACGGCACCTGGGGTCCCCATACCTATTGGGAAGGCTTGGATGCCGGCTGGGTAGCCATCGACGAGCTCAGCGACCTCTGCCCGGAAGGTGCTCAGGCTAAGGTAGATGAGGTGCAGAAAGCCATCATCGACGGCAGCTTCAATATTTTTGGCGGCGAGATCAAAAACCAAAAGGGTGAAGTTCAGGCCACCGATATGACTGACGAAGAAGTTTGGAACATGGAATGGTTTGTGGAAGGCGTCATTGCTAATTTGAGCTAATTCAGACTGCCGGAATTTAAGGGCTGTGGGTTTCCACAGCCCTTTTTTAAGAAAACGTGATAGGATCTTTTAGCGTTTTCTTGGAAAGCCGATAATCAACAGGCCTGTCAGCAGGGCCAAGCCGAAACAGGGGGGGCGTTTATGACCGCAGATTCTTATGCTGATAATCAAGCTTATGTCAGAATGGAAGGGATTTGCAAGGCCTTTGGCGTAGTTCAGGCTAACCAGAATGTGAAGCTTGAGGTTTGCCAAGGTGAGATCCATGCTATTTTAGGAGAAAACGGCTCCGGAAAAAGCACGTTAATGAACATGTTGACAGGTATTTATACGCCGGATGCCGGCCGGATCTGGGTGGGCGGCCAAAATGTACATTTTACCTCTCCTCAGGATGCTATTGACCATGGTATCGGCATGGTTCATCAGCATTTCAAGCTGGTGGACGTATTGACGGTCAAAGAAAATATTATTGCCGGCAGCAGTGCCAGCTTCATCCTAAAAAATAAGAATATTTCCCGGGAAATCCGGGAGACCTGCAGCCGTTTTGGTCTGGATGTCGGTCTGGATATGGACAAGAAGATATATCAACTGTCTGTGGGCGAAAAACAGCGGGTGGAGATCATAAAGATGATCTTCAGAGGGGCGAAGGTACTGATCTTGGATGAGCCCACAGCAGTGCTGACTCCCCAGGAAACCGCGGAGCTGTTCACAATTCTGAAAAGGATGCGCCAGCAAAACTGTGCAATTATTATTATTACCCACAAGCTCCATGAGGTTATGGAGATCAGCGACCGGGTGACGATTTTACGGCGGGGCGAATATATCGCCACGGTAAATACGGCGTCAACCAATGCCCAAGCCCTGACGGAAATGATGGTGGGCCGGGCTATTAACATGGATATCCAGCGCCGGGCTGCCCGGCTTTCGGCTGAGCCGGTAATGGAAGTCAAGGGGCTGCGGGCCCTGGGCCAGCATGGAGTAGAATCGCTGAAGGGTATTGATTTTACGATTTATGGCGGCGAGATATTGGGCGTGGCCGGTATTGCCGGCAGCGGCCAAAAAGAGATTTGTGAGATCATTGCCGGTTTGGCTAAAGCCGGCAGCGGCAGCGTGATCTTTCAGGGTGAGGAGATACTGGGTCTTTCTCCCATCGATATTCTTCGCAAAGGCATCAGCATGTCCTTTGTGCCGGAGGACCGTTTGGGCATGGGACTGGTAGCGGGTATGGATATTATCTCCAACGTTATGCTGCGGTCTTTTCAGAAGAAAAAAGGCCTTTTTTTGGACCGTGCCTTTGGCAAAAAGAAGGCCGAAGATATCGTCGAACGTTTTGAGGTGTCCACTCCTTCGGTGCGTCATGTGTTGAAGAAGCTTTCCGGAGGCAATATCCAGAAGGTGCTGCTGGGCCGGGAGGTGGACCTGGAGCCGGCGCTGCTGATTACAGCCTATCCGGTGCGGGGGCTGGACATTGGCGCCTCCTACCATGTCTACCACGTACTGAACCAGCAAAAAGAGGCCGGGGTGGCGGTGCTGTTTATCGGTGAAGACTTGGATGTGCTTTTGCAGATCTGCGACCGGCTGATGGTTATTCACGATGGCCAGGTTATGGGTATCCTGGATCCCGGCAAAGTGACAAAGGAGGATGTGGGATTGCTGATGCTGGGACACAAGGCAGAGAATGCGGCGGCAGTTGACGCCGATCATGAGGAGGTGCCGGCAGTATGATCACCATCACCAGAAAACCGGAGGCTCCTTTAAAGACGGCTATTTTGATGCAGCTCCTGGCTGTGCTGGCGGCAATCCTGGCTGCCGGCATCATCATGGCCCTCATCGGCTATAAGCCTTTGGAGGTCTACGCTCAGATTATCAAGGGGGCTTTAGGCTCTGCTTACCGGATCCGGGCCACCTTCAATAAATTTATACCCCTGGTTATTTTATCATTAGGCGTGGCTGTGGCTTTCAAAATGATTTTTTGGAATATCGGCGCCGAGGGCCAAATGGCCATGGGCGGTTTTGGCGCCGCTTATGTGGCCTTGAATTACGGCCATTTATCCCCCTGGATTCTGCTGCCGGCCATGGCCCTGGCCGGAGCTATTTGCGGCTCTGTCTGGGCCCTGATCCCCGCCTTTCTTAAAACAAAGTTTAACACCAGCGAAACCTTGGTGACGCTGATGATGAACTATATTGCCCTAAAATGGCTGACCTACCTGCAATATGGCCCTTGGAAGGAAGGGGCTTTTCCGAAAATCCCTACTTTTAGCGACAACGCCATATTGCCTACGGTTTTTGGCATTCATATCGGCTGGATCATTGCCCTGGTACTGACGGTTATTATCCATATTCTTCTGACCAGGACGAAGCTGGGTTACGAGATTGCCGTTATCGGCGAAAGCCAGGACACGGCCCGCTATTCCGGCATTGCGGTGACCAAGGTGATCATTATAACCATGCTGCTCTCCGGAGCCCTCTGCGGCCTGGCAGGCATGGTTCAGAGCTCTGCCGTGGAGAAAACCCTGACCCAGGGCTTTACCGCGGGCTTAGGCTTTACTGCGGTGATTACCACCTGGCTGGCCCGGCTGTCGGCGCCGGCCATCCTGCTGACTTCTTTTGTTTTCGGCGTACTGCTCCAGGGCGGCAGCTTTTTGGAGACTGCTATGCGGATCTCGGCGGATATGGCAAAGATGCTGCAGGCAATTATCATTTTCTTTGTTTTGGGCAGCGGGTTTTTCCTTAATTACCGGATAACTTTTGCTATAGGTTCCTGGAGATATCCCAAAGAAAAGCCTTGCCCGGTGCCGGCCTGGGAGGCGGGAAAGGAGCCTTTGGAAGAAGCTGCTCAAGAAGCTGCCGCAGTAGAGGCCCGGACGGCGGCTAAAGAGATCAGCGAAGCAACCGCCGAAGACGGCGCCCAAAATAAAGCAAAGGAAGGGGAGGGTCTCTGATATGGAAGCATATACTTCAATCCTGTTGTTTTTACAGGTCATCGCCATGCTGGGCACCCATGTGCTGTTTGCCACCTTAGGCGGCATCCTTTGCGAAAAAGTGGGTAATCTTAACCTGGGCCTGGAAGGCTTAATGCTTTTGGGCGCGTCCTTCAGCTTCTATGTAGCGCTCAATTACGGCAATCCCTGGCTGGCTCTGGCCATAGGCTGTCTGGCCAGCGTGGCGGGCTCGCTGATTTACGCATTCTTGACCATCAGCCTGCGGACGAATCAGGTGGTCACCGGACTGGCCCTGACGATCTTCGGCACCGGTGTTTCCAGTATGCTGGGCAAAACCATGGCCGGCGTATCGCTGCCGGCTCAAATTTCTGCCACCTTTGGGGCCAGAAGCTTGCCCTTTTTGTCGAAGATTCCTTTGCTGGGTCCCGTACTCTTTCAGCAGAGCCCCTTTGTGCCCGCGGCTATTGCCACAGCGGTATTGATTTATCTTTTTTATACCAAAACCAGCATTGGCCTAAATGCCCGGATAATCGGTGAAAATCCCGGAGCAGCCGATGCCTCCGGGATTAACGTGACAAGATATAAATATATTAATGTTTTGGCCGGCGGGCTGTTCTGCGGCGTGGGCGGTGTCTATCTTTCCTGTGTCTATGCCGGTATTTGGCAAAACGAGCTGACTGCCGGCGCAGGCTGGATTGCCGTAGCCATGGTTATTTTCTCTATCTGGAATCCTTTGCGGGCTATCATGGGGGCTTATCTTTTTGGAGCGGTGCGGGGCATCGGCTTCAAGTTTCAGGGCGGAATTCCTTTTTTCGGGATGAAGCTGATGATCAACGCTCAGATTCTGGATATGCTGCCCTATATCACCACGATTTTGGTGCTGCTGTTTATTAACCTGCGTAAGAAAAAAGAGTATAATCCGCCGGCCAGCCTAGGCAATTCTTACTTTAGGGAAGACCGTTAGTATAGGGCGGCAGGCATTAGTGCAGATGGCGGTCAATATTGGTTTCGGTGAGGAATAAATACATTGAGGGCTTGCCCCAGAACTTCTACTTCAAGAGGCAGGGGCAGGCCCTCTTCGCCGTCCTGGGTGGTATGCAATGTCTGTGTGCTGGAAAACTTGAAGTTCTTAGCCCGGACATGGCGAAACCAGCGGCCGTCGGCATTGCTTTCCCGGTTTAGCAGCTCCACCAGCAAATAAGGCAAGTCGATACGGGGCACGTCCCTGATCAACAGCAGATCCATGCAGCCGTCCCGCATTCTGGCTTTGGAGTAGAGATTGGCCAGGCCTGCGGCTTGACTGCCGTTAATTAAAAGGAAAAGCAGGAATTCGTCTTCAATGATTTCGGCTTCCGTCTCAATACGCAAAGGGAAAGACCGGATATGAGGCAATTCTCCTAAAGCGGAAAAATAGTAGGCCAAGGGGCCCAGGTTTTTTTTCAGCAGGCCGCTGGTGGAAAAAGAGATGTTGACAAACATGCCGGCGGCGCAGGTGCTGAGGAAGATTTTTTCGCCGTTGACCCGGCCTACGTCTAAGGCCACCGGCTGGTTGGCGGCTACCGTATTGATGCAGTCCCATTCATCCTGGGGCAGCTTCAGGCTTTCCGCAAAATCGTTGCAGGTGCCGGCAGGGATGATGCCCATGGGCATCTGGGGCCGGTAGGTCAGGATTAGCTGGGCAATGGCGCTGAGAGTACCGTCGCCGCCGGAAGCAATGACAAATTCCAGCCAGGGAGCCTGAATGAGCTGAATAAGCAAAGTCTGGTTTTCCGGGCTGCTGTCCAGGCGAAAGGGCAATAAGGACAAGCCCTTGGCCAGGCCGTGGGCAACCAGGTCATCCAGCATTTTTGGCACCATCCGGCTGCCGGAATTAGGATTGTAGATAAGTAAGCCGGTACGCATGATTGACAATCTCCTTACATGTGGTGGCAGGCAGCCCGAAGGCTGCACAGGGAGCAATCGTGACCCAAAGGATGATCAGCAATATTATGGTATATGATACAAAGGACAATTAATGGCACAAGGAGCAAACCTTAGCCTTAAGGACGGCCACTAAATCAGCGGCGGCAAGCTTGAGCTGCAATCCCCGCTGACCGGCACTGACCATTATCTCGGACTGCTGAAGCACCGCCTCGTCAATGTATGTGGGGTAAAGTTTTTTCATCCCCAAAGGGGAGCAGCCGCCCCGGATATAGCCTGTCAAAGCCAGCAACTCTTTCAGGGGAACCAGGTCTGCTTTTTTATTGCCGCTGGCTTGGGCCAGAGCTTTTAAATCCAGTTCTCCCGGTCCGGGAATACAACAAACCAAGACGCCGGTTTTATCGCCCCGGGCCACCAAGGTTTTGTAAATATGTTCTGCCGGTATACCCAGAACCTGGGCCACATGCAGGGCGCTGAGGTCCTCCTCGTCCACTTCGTAGCTCTGTAGGGTATAAGGAATGGATAGGCTGTCCAGCAAACGGGCGGCATTGGTTTTTTTGGTGTTTTTATTATGCTCTTTCATAAGCACATGGTACCATGACTCCTCCCGGCTGGCAAGGCCTGGAAGCACCTGGAAAGGAGGAATTCACATGTATTTCACCTATTACCCAGGACAAACAGGGGCCTGGCAGGGGTCTGGCTTAACAGGACATGAACATGCCCGGCTCAATAAATAGCATTGACTTTATTTCGAGGTCATGTTAAAATGGCAACGTGCTATTTCTTTACTGCGTTAAAGTGATAAAGAAATAGCCGAGACAAAAGATACGCTTATGGAGGGAAGAGGAACATGAAGAAGTGGATAGCGATAGTGATGATGGCCGTTATGGCCTTGGGCCTTATTGGCGGCTGCGGCTCTGCGCCGGCTGAAAGCAGCAATCCGCCGGCCAGCCAGGGAGGGCAGGAAGAAGCCACCCAGCCTCAGGAGCAGAATGGCGCTAAGCCTTCTGATTCCGGCAAACTGGTGATGGGGCTGGACGATAGCTTTGCACCCATGGGCTTTCGGGACGAAAAGGGCGAGATCGTAGGCTTTGACGTGGATTTAGCCAAAGAAGTAGCCCGGCGGCTGAACCGGGAATTGGTGCTGCAGCCTATTGACTGGGATTCCAAAGAAATGGAATTGGCCAGCGGCAATATTGATTGCATCTGGAATGGTTTTACGATTAACGAAGAGCGTCTGGCTAATATGGAGATGTCCGCTCCTTATATTGCCAACAGCCAGATGATTCTGGTATTGGACAGCAATATTAAATCCAAGGCCGATTTGGCGGGCAAAGAAATCGGCGTCCAGAAAGGCTCTTCGGCTTTGGATGCGGTCAATAGCGACGAGTTAGGCAAACAAGCGTCAAAGATCAGCGAATATCCTCAGAACGTAGACGCTTTCAATGATTTGAAGGCTGGCCGTCTGGCCGCTGTAGTTGCTGATGAGATTATGGCCCGTTACTATTTGTCTACCGATGCTTACAAAGATCTGGCGCTTTTAGATGAGGCTCTGGCGCCGGAGAGCTATGGCATCGGCTTCAAAAAAGGCAATACAGAGCTGCGGGATGCAGTACAGGTAGCTCTTTATGAAATGATTTACGACGGCACAGCCGCCAAGATATCTGAGGAATGGTTCGGCAAAGACATTATGATCCCCTTCACCAGGGATAAGTTTGTCATGGGCTTGGACGACAGCTTCGCTCCTATGGGCTTCCGGGATGAAAAAGGCCAAATCGTAGGTTTTGACGTGGATCTGGCTAAAGAGGTAACCCGCCGCCTGGGCGCTGAGCTGGTGCTGCAGCCCATCGATTGGGATTCCAAGGAGATGGAACTGTCCAGCGGCAATATCGATTGCATTTGGAACGGTTTTACGATGACTCCGGAGCGCATGGCCAGCATGGAAATGTCCGAGCCCTACATCGCCAACAGCCAAATGATTCTGGTGATGAGCAATGGTGATATTAAAACCAAGGCTGACCTGGCCGGCAAGGAAATCGGCGTCCAGAAGGGCTCTTCCGCTTTGGCGGCTGTGGAAGGTGACGAGCTGAAGGATCAGGTATCGAAAATCAGCGAATATCCTCAGAATGTAGATGCCTTCAACGACTTGAAAGCCGGCCGCCTGGCGGCAGTGGTTGCCGACGAAATCATGGCCCGCTATTACTTATCCACCGATGCTTATAAAGACCTGGCCCTATTGGACGATATACTGGCCCCGGAAAATTACGGTATTGGCTTTAAACAAGGCAATGCAGCCATGAGAAACGCTGTGCAGGCTATATTGAACCTCATGGTGGCTGACGGCTCCGCCAGTGAAATCTCTACCCAATGGTTCGGCAAAGACATCATGGTCAAATAACGGCTGATAAACCCATGAATTATGGGGCGTCTCAAAACGGTTGGGAACAGCCGCGGCGAGGCGCTCCTTTTTAAACTCAGTTGAATCCAGTCAAATTTCCTCGAAAATTGAATTGAAACACTAATATTTTCGTGATGGCAACAGGAAAAAGGGGTCATTTGGAGAAGTATTTAAGTTAGCGTTTTAAAGAATAAAGAGAGGCTCACGAAGATGGCGTATTTTGCAAAAATCATGCCCTTATTGTTGGAAGGAACGAAAATGACCCTGGCCTTGTGGACCATGACTATGGTGCTGTCCCTGCCCCTGGGCTTTTTGGTTTCCCTGGCGGTCAGAAGCCGGTTCCGGCCGCTGCAATGGCTCATGGAAGTGTATATTTATATCATGCGGGGAACGCCTTTGATGCTGCAGTTGATGTTCGTTTATTACGGCCTGCCTTTTATACCGCTGGTAGGACCTTTTTTGCGTTTCAGCCGGCTGATGGCGGCGGTATTTGCCTTTACGCTGAACTACGCCGCTTACTTTGCCGAGATTTTACGGGGCGGTTTTCTGGCGGTGCCCAAAGGTCAATATGAGGCTTGCCAGGTATTGAGTCTCAACCGTTTTCAGACGATGACTAGGGTGATCATTCCCCAGATGATCAGGGTGGCTTTACCCGGCATTACCAATGAAACCATTACCCTGGTGAAAGATACGTCATTGGCTTACGTTATTGCTTTGGCGGAATTGATGCACGGGGCCAAGGCTACGGTGAGCCGGGACTCCAACCCCATGGCTTATATCTATGCCGGTCTTATTTATCTGGTCATCGTATTCGGCGTAACCATGATCTTTAAGAAACTGGAAAGCCGTTACAGGCTTCAGGAAAAATAGGGGCAGGCAAATAGAGACAAGGAGAGAAGAGGCCATGGCGGTAATTGAAACCACAAATTTAAAAAAATCATTTGCTCAGCAAGAGGTGCTGAAAGATATTTCTTTTAAAGTGGAGCAGGGAGAAGTTATTGCGGTTATTGGTTCTTCCGGCTCCGGCAAAAGCACTTTGCTGCGCTGCCTCATCGATTTGGAGAAGGTGGATGGCGGATCTATCCATATGGACGGCAGCCCCCTGGTGGAAGACGGTGTTTACTGCAGCAAAAAACAGGCTCGGCAAGTAACGGAGAAAATGGGCATGGTTTTTCAGCAGTTTAATTTGTTTCCCAACCTCAATGTCCGGGACAACCTGATGCTGGCTCCCCGTCTGGTTAAAAAAGAGCCGGATGAGGTACTGCAGGAGCGGGCAACCAGGCTGCTGCAGAAGGTAGGCTTGTCCCATAAAGACACGGCTTATCCTTCGCTGCTTTCCGGCGGCGAGCAGCAGCGGGTAGCCATTGCCAGAGCCTTGATGATGGAGCCGGAGCTTTTGCTTTTTGACGAGCCCACTTCATCCCTGGATCCTGAGCTTACCGGCGAAGTACTGCAGGTAATCCGGCAATTGGCCCAAGAGCGGATGACTATGATTGTGGTAACTCATGAAATGGGCTTTGCCAGGGAAGCCGCCAGCCGGGTGATCTTTATGGATCAGGGCCGGATTGAGGAAGAAGGGCCGCCGCAGCAGATATTTAATGCGCCCCGGCAGGAAAGAACAAAGCTTTTCCTCAATTCCGTGTTGAAATAGGACTAAAGATTTAGATAATGGAAGATGGGAGCGGCAATAGAAAAAGTGGATAACGGAAGGATAGCGACAGTCGCAAAGAAAAAGGTGCTGCGGCAGCGGCTGCTGACGGCGGCAAAAAACCTGACGCCGGCCGGCCGGCAGGAAGCTGACCGGCAAATCCGGCGGTTGCTGACGGGAATGGAGCAATACCGGCAAGCCCAGACCTTGTTTATTTTTATAGGTACCGGATGGGAAGTGGATACCTGGCCCCTGATTGAAGACGCCCTGAAGCAAGGCAAGCTGGTGGCTGTGCCCCGCTGCCTGCCGGGTACGGGGGCTGCCAGCGGCGGCGGTGTTATGGAGGCCTGCCTCATTGATAGCCGCCGGGAGCTGCGGCAGGTACCGCCTTTAGGACTTTGGGAGCCCGCTCAAGGCAGCCCGGTGCTGCCGGCCCAAGCCATTGATTTTGCTGTGGTGCCCTGCCTGGCTTGTGATAAGGCCGGCTATCGCCTGGGCCGGGGCGGCGGCTTCTATGACCGTTTCTTAACTCAGGGCAGCTTTTATAAAGCGGCAGTTTGCCGGCAGGATTTTTTGCAGGATGAGCTTCCCCTGGAACCCCATGATCAGGCGGTGGATGCAGTAGTAACGGAAGCCGGCATATATTATAAGAAATCAGGAATACAGCATGGCTAATTTTTACCTGGCTTTTGAAGTGATTTTTCCCCTGCTGGCCTATATCATGATCGGCTTTGCGGCGGCCCGTATGAACCTTTGGGATGAGGATACGGCCCTGACTATGAATAAAATGGTCTTTTCCATCTTTATGCCGGCCCTGCTTTTTGAAAATGTTCGTATTATTGACTTGGCTGCTGGAATCAATTATTCCTTAATCCTATACGGAACGGTCAGCACTCTGATTACCTTTATTGTGCTATGCACGCTTATACCCCGCCTGGAAAAGGAAGATAGCCGCCGGGGCGTAATGATCCAGGGCATTTTCCGCAGCAATTTTATTTTGTTTGGGCTGGCGGTGGCCCGTTCCCTTTGGGGCCAGGAGGAATTGGGAGATACGGCAATTCTCATTGCCGTCATGATTCCCTTATTTAATGTGCTGGCTGTACTTGCCTTGGAGATTTTTCGGGGCGGCAAGGTTTACTGGCCCAGAATACTGCGAAATCTGGTCACCAATCCTCTGATTATCAGCTCTCTTCTGGGTCTGGCTGTTTTATATAGCGGCATACGGCTCCCCGCCTTTATTACCACCACCACCTCGAATCTAGGCAAAGTAGCCACGCCTCTGGCCCTGGCAGCCTTGGGAGGCTGTTTCCGGTTTGAAGCGGTGAAGAGCTGTTTGCGGCCCTTGGTGATTACCGTTGCCGCCAGACTGGTGATTATGCCGGTTATATGGCTGACTATCGCCGTTTTTCTGGGCTTCCGGGGCCTTGCCCTCATCAGCCTGCTGCCCTTTTACGGCGCTCCCACAGCGGTGGCATCCTACACCATGGCCCAGCAAATGGAAGGGGATTGCGAGCTGGCCGGCCAAATTGTGGTATATACTTCCATATTATCAATCTTTACTATTTTTGGATTTATCGTTATTTTCAAAAGCCTGGCCTTATTTTAAGCTTTATCTAAAGCTTGACGGAAATTTTGGTATAAGGTTCCTAAAAAACGATGATTCACAACTGCCGGCGATTATGATATAACTAAAGCAGAATTTAGCGAAAGGATGACCATTTTGGTTTTCTCCAGTATCCTTTTTTTGTTTACTTTCCTGCCGGCAGTTTTGGCGGCTTTTCATATAGTTCCTAAAGGCTGGCGAAATCCGTTGTTGTTTTTCGTCAGCCTGATTTTCTATGCCTGGGGCGAGCCGGTTTACGTGATTTTGATGGTTTTTACCACGGTTTTTGGCTGGTTTACCGGTATAATGCTGGAGCGTTGGGGGGATGATCCCAAAAAGGCCAAAGGGATCCTGGCTCTATCTGTGGTGGTGAATCTGGGCATTTTAGGCTTTTTCAAATACGGCAATTTTATTGTGGCCAATATCAACGGACTGACGGGCTGGGGGATAACGGAGCTCAATCTGCCTCTGCCCTTGGGTATCTCTTTCTATACTTTTCAGACCATGTCCTATACCATTGACGTATACCGCCGCCATACGCCGGTGCAGCCTAATGTGTTAAGCTTCGGCGCTTACGTGGCTTTGTTTCCCCAGCTAATAGCCGGTCCCATTGTTCGTTATAATACCATTGCCCGGCAGCTTGACTATCGTGAGGAGACTTTGGAGCTTTTTGGCCGGGGGGCAGGGCTCTTTACTGTAGGGCTAGCTAAAAAAGTACTTTTGGCCAATAATATCGGGCTGTTTTGGGATAGCATAAAAGCTTTGCCCAGCGGCGAAATGACGGTGCTGGCGGCTTGGTGCGG
Source organism: Clostridiales bacterium (assembly GCA_038562165.1). GTDB lineage: Bacteria > Bacillota > Peptococcia > DRI-13 > UBA5745 > WRMS01. The sequence goes on from JBCFAO010000009.1 coordinate 22,125, forward strand.
CATTGTAGCTTTCGGCTTTCAGCTCTATTTCGACTTTTCCGGCTACTCCGACATGGCCATTGGTTTAGGCTGGATGCTGGGCTTTCACTTTGAACGCAATTTCAACTATCCCTATATCAGCCGCAGCATTACCGAGTTTTGGCGGCGCTGGCATATCAGCCTCAGCACCTGGTTTCGGGAATACTTGTATATCCCTTTGGGAGGCAGCCGGCAAGGCAAAGGACGGACCATCTTCAATCTTTTTGTTGTGTGGACGGCCACCGGTTTTTGGCATGGCGCCAGCTGGAATTACGTATTATGGGGCTTGTATTACTTCGTTTTTCTCATCGCCGAGAAATTTCTTTGGGGGGGCCTTTTGGAGCGGTCGCCTAAATTGCTGCGGCATGTTTATACGCTTTTAATTGTGATGACAGGCTGGGCCCTTTTTGTCTTTGAGGATATGAGCAGCCTTGGCCCCTTCCTGCAAGCCCTGGCCGGCCAGGCCGGCGGCGGCTGGGTGAACCACTCTATTCTTTACTATCTTAATTCCTGGTCCCTGACTTTGCTGGCGGCTATGGTGGGCATTACTCCCCTGGCCAAGGCCGTTTATGGCCGGCTGGCGGTAAGATATCCCGGCTTGATGAATGTAATGCAGCCTGTGCTGATGTTGGCGGGTTTGCTTTTATCTGTGGCTTATCTGGTGGATTCCAGTTATAATCCCTTTTTGTATTTCCGGTTTTGATTTTCATAAAAGCGGCGGCGGCCGTTGAGGAAAGGAGGCGGCAAGTATGGCAATAGAAATCAATCAACAGCCTTCAAAAGAAAATGTACAAGGGCAAAAACCGGCGGGTCCCTTCGGCCTGAATGCGGAAAATGCCGGCAACATTGCCATGGCCAGCCTTTTCTTACTATTTATTTTTATTGTGGCTATAGCCCAGTTGGTTTTGCCGGACAGGCAGTTTTCTTCTCAGGAAAACCGCTATTTGACGGCCAAGCCGGTGTTTACGTGGCAGAAGCTGCGCAATGCCCAATATATGAGCCAAATTGAATCTTATTTAACAGATCAATTCCCCGGCCGGGATGGCTGGGTTTCGTTTAAAGCCTTGGCTCAGCGCTTATCCAAGCAAAAGGAAAATAATCAGGTGTATTTTGCTGCCGACGGCTACCTGATCGGTAAGCCCCAGGCAGTGAATGCTGAAATTCTCGAAAAAAACCTGCAATCGGTAAAAGGTCTGGAAGAGGCCGGCTATCAGGTGGCATTATTGGTGAGTCCCATGGCTGGTGAGGTTTTGCGGGATAAGCTGCCGGCCTGGGCTTATAGTCCGGCCCAGGCGGAGATGCTGGCCCAATTAAGCCGGGAAGTTCCCGGGATTTTTGTGGATGTAGAGCCGTATTTAGCTCAGGCGGCTGCCGGAGGCCAGCAGGTATTTTTCCGGACGGACCACCATTGGACCATGGCAGGGGCCTATCAGGCGTATCTGGCCTATATGGAATGGCGGGGAGAGCCGGCGATACCTGCGGCGGCGCTGCAAGAAGAAGTAGTCTCTGATACTTTTTACGGAACCCTCTGGTCAAAAAACAGCCTGCCGGGGATAGAGCCGGACAGAATCAGCGTTTTTCAGCCCCTTCAGGACAATCAGCCCCTTCAAAGCCTTCAGCCCCTTCAAAGCCTTCAGCCCCTTGACCTGGAACCTGCTCCTTATGAAGTGACTTATTTTGACGGCAGTAAAACCTGGCAGGCTTCGTCCGTTTATCAGCCGGCGTTTTTGCAGGAAAAAGATCAGTATGCTTACTTTTTAGGGCAGAATCAGCCTTTGGTGGTTATCCGCCGCCAGGGGGCCGCCGCGGGTGCGGGAGTCTTGGCGGGAGAAGGGGAGAAGGATGGAACGGGAGCACGGGTACAAGGGGGAGCAGATACGGAAGCAGGTAGCAAAAAGCTTTTGATCTTCAAAGATTCCTATGCCCATGCTTTTGCACCTTTTTTGCTGCCCCATTTTGACGAGATTCATCTGGCTGATCTGCGCTACTGGAAGCAGGACCCTATTGCTTATTTGAAAGAGCAGGGTATCTCTCAAGTGATGTTTCTTTATAACGCCGATAGCTTTGTCAGCGACCGCAGCATCAGTCAGGTCGGGGCATATCTGGCCAGACATAAGTAAGGAAGAAAATCATACGTGTAAATGGGAAAGGGTAAACTCCTAATTTCATTTAATTAAGACAAGCAGCAAGTAAAAAAACGAAGAGGCAGGCAGTGAGCCTGAGGCGGCAGCAGCAGTGCCCCCTTGTGCAAAATTGCAAGTTTGTCGTTGTTTGCCTAGGCTAACTGAGCAAAATTGCAAGTTTGTCGTCGTTTGCTTAGGCTAACTGTGCAAAATTGCAGGTTTGTTATCTTTAAATTACTACTTAGGAAAACAATTTAGCTTGAAACAGGCTGAATTTAGCCTGAGAACCCTATTTTCAGGCCAAATCATCGATTACAAACTTGCAGTTTTGCTCAAAATGCTGCGAACCTGGAAACAAACCTGCAATTTTGAGCAGTCAGCCAGTTCATACCTCAACAAACCTGCAATTTTGAGCAACGGCTCTCAGAAGGCACGGCAGCGGGCGTACTCCCCTGCCTCTAGCATACTGAAGAACTATTTAAAAAATAAGGAGACGCCTCTTTTGAGGCGCCTCCTAACTGCTTTATATGGGTGATCATTCAGTCCAATGAGGCAGCTGCCAGTTCAATGGGGTGCTGCCTAAAGCAACGGGCCGCAACGGGCCGCAACGGGCAGCCGCCTAGCGCAAATTGTACAGAGACTTCAAGCCCTTGTATTGGGCGGCTTCGTCTATTTCTTCCTCAATGCGCAGCAGTTGATTGTACTTGGCTACCCGGTCGGTGCGGGAAGGGGCGCCGGTTTTGATCTGGCCGGCATTGGTGGCTACGGCGATGTCGGCAATGGTTACATCCTCCGTCTCGCCGGAGCGGTGAGAAATAATAGCGGTATAACCGGCTTCCTTGGCCATGGCGATGGCATCCAGCGTCTCGGTAAGGCTGCCGATCTGATTGACCTTCACCAAAATGCTGTTGGCGATGCCTTGTTCGATGCCGGTGGCCAGCCGCTGGGTGTTGGTGACGAAGAGGTCGTCCCCCACCAGTTGCAGCTTGCCGCCCAGCTTTTCCGTCATTAGCCGCCAGCCCTCCCAATCGTCTTCGGCCAAGCCGTCTTCGATGGAGACGATGGGATAACGCTCTGCCCAATCCTGATACAACTGGACCATTTCGGCGGCAGTCAGCGTCTTGCCCTCGCCGGCCAGGACGTATTTGCCTTCCTGGAACAGCTCTGTGGCTGCCACATCCATGGCCAGGTGACAATCCTGGCCCGGTGTATAGCCGGCTTTTTTGATGGCTTCTACGATAGACTGCAGAGCTTCCTCGTTGGAACTGAGATTGGGGGCAAAGCCGCCTTCATCGCCTACCGATGTGGTGTAGCCTTTCTCCTTTAGTACCTGTTTCAGGGCGTGGAAGATTTCTGCTCCCATTTTCAGCCCTTCGGAGAAGCTGGCCGCTCCTGTGGGCATTACCATAAATTCCTGAACGTCTACGTTGTTGTCGGCGTGAGCGCCGCCATTGAGGATATTCATCATCGGTACCGGCAGTTGCTTGCCGTTGGTGCCTCCCAAATAGCGGTAAAGGGGCAGGCCGCAGTCTTCGGCAGCGGCTTTGGCCACAGCCAGGGAGACGGCCAGGATGGCGTTGGCCCCTAGTTTGGATTTGTTGGGAGTGCCGTCTAAATCGATCATCAACTGGTCGATGGCCGCCTGCTGGGCGGGATCCATGCCGATAATAGCCGGACCGATGATGGTATTGATATTGGTAATGGCATTCAAAACACCCTTGCCCAGGTAGCGGCTTTTGTCGCCGTCCCGCAGCTCCACAGCTTCGTGGGCGCCGGTGGAAGCGCCGGAGGGTACGGCGGCCCGGCCCAGGGTGCCGTCCTCCAGGATTACATCGGCCTCAACCGTGGGATTGCCCCGGGAATCCAGGATTTCTCTGGCGTAAACATCAGCAATAATTGTCATGATTTTCGTCCTTTCTTATTTATCGATTAAGCTTTGGCCCGTCATTTCGGCAGGCTGCGGCAAATGCAGGAGTTCCAGCAATGTGGGGGCCAGGTCTGCCAGGCGGCCGTCCTGCCGCAGTTTGACCTGCTCCAGGCCGGCGCCTGCCAATATACAAGGCACAGGGGACAGACTGTGGGCAGTCATGGGGCCTTGGGTATCAGGATCCCACATCATCTCTGCGTTGCCGTGATCAGCGGTAATGATGGCGGCGCCGCCGGCGTCCAAAACAGCTTCTACCGTTTTGCCTACCCAAAAGTCCACTGTCTCCACGGCTTTGACGGCAGCAGACATGATGCCGGAATGGCCTACCATATCAGGATTGGCATAATTGAGAATAATCATATCGTATTTGCCGGAACGGATGTTGTCAATAACCGTTTCCCCCACTTCAGGGGCGCTCATCTCCGGCTGCAAATCGTAGGTGGCTACTTTAGGGGAGGGGATTAATATGCGGGCCTCTCCGTCGTTGGGAGTTTCCATGCCGCCGTTAAAGAAAAAGGTGACATGAGCGTATTTTTCTGTTTCGGCAATGCGCAACTGTTTCAGGCCGTGGCTGGCCACTACCTGGCCCAGTGTGTTTTCCAAGCTCTGGGGAGGGAAAGCTACTGCCACCGGCAGGCCGGCTTCGTATTGGGTCATGGTTACCATCCAGGGCTGGTAGTTTTCCGGCCGGTCAAAAGCGGTAAATACGTCGTCACAAAAAGCGTGGCAAAGCTCCCGCAGCCGGTCTGTGCGAAAATTATACATGATCAGAGGGTCGCCGCCCTGGATGGACGTCAAAAGCCGTCCCCTGCTGTCGCAAATAGAAGTGGGAGTGACGAATTCATCGGTTTCTCCCCGGGCATAAGCTTTTTCCACTGCCTCCACGGCAGAGGAAGCTTTTTCGGCGTCGGCAAAAACCAGGGCATTATAACCTTTCTGTATCCTGTCCCAACGCTTGTCCCGGTCCATGGTATAATAACGGCCGGATACGCTGGCAATTTGGCCGATGCCGATTTCTTTGATTTTTTCCTCTAGCCGGCGGACGTAGCCTAAGCCGCTTTTGGGCGGCGTATCCCTGCCGTCTAAAAGTACGTGGATGTAAACTCTGGGCAGCTCGTAAGTCTTTGCCAGCTCCAGTAAAGCGTAAAGATGGGTTATCTGGCTGTGGACGCCGCCGTCGGACAAAAGACCCAAAAGATGGAGGGGCTTTTCTTCGTCCTTAGCTTTTTGGCAGGCCTGGTTAAGCACCGGATTAGCATAAAAGCTGCCTTCCCGGATAGACTTGTCGATTCTGGTCAGCTCCTGGTAAACAATGCGGCCGGCGCCTATATTGAGGTGACCTACCTCCGAATTGCCCATTTGGCCTTGAGGCAAGCCCACATCTTCGCCGCTGGCTAAAAGGGTAACGAAGGGATAGCTGCTTTTCAAACGGTCAATATTAGGTGTATTGCCAACTACGGTAGCGTCATATTCTTTTAAATCTTCACGGCCGATACCCCAGCCATCCATAATAATCAGCATAACGGGCTTATAACTCATAGGCAGATCCCCTCATAAATAAATTCTTGCTATTTTATTCCGTTCTATATTACACTTAATATTATCACACCTTAAGGGTATTTGCAGCCGCTTTTAATTTCTTTTTAATACTGGCTAAATTGGCATTAAACTTTTATTTGGTATAGTTAATTCATAGAAACCACCGAATAAAAGTGCCGTATAGAAAGGAGCACATACAATGATCACTTTAGATCAGGTAGAGAAATTAAGAGAAAGAGCAAATGTCAGTTATGAAGACGCCAAAGAAGCCCTTGAGGTTACGGAGGGCGATCTGCTGGAAGCCGTGATTTTTCTGGAGCGACAAGGCAAAATAAGCGGCCCCGGCCTGCACTCTTATAATACAAGAACAGGCAGCAGCCACGAAAGCCGGCCCGGTTATGGCAACAATAGCCGGCAGGAAGGCCACTGGGGTCACCAGGGCAGTTTTCAACCCGGGGAGCCAAGAAACGAATACCAGCATCAGCAAGGTCCCGATTTTAAGCAGCAATGCCGCACTTTGTGGAGAAAATTTTGCGATCTGGTGAAAAGAGCCAACACCAACCAGTTTGAAGTAATCAAGGATGGCCGCTGCCTCATCAGTATGCCCGTAACTCTGCTGATTATCTCTGCAGTGTTCTTCTTCTGGGTGACGCTGCCCATCCTGGTGATTGCCCTCTTTTTCGGCTGCCGCTACCGTTTTCGGGGGCCGGATCTTGGTAAAGATACCATCAATAATGTAATGGACCAGGCGGCGGATACCGCAGAAAGCATCAAGCGTTCGGTAATGGCTGAGGAAGGCCGGTCAGACGAGGGCAATGGCCGCTAAACCTAAGCCGGAGCCTGTGATTGAAATCAATTAAAGGCGGTTGAGGAAATGGCGGAACGTATTTTATTAGTAGAAGATGAAGAAAAAATGGCCCGGATGGTGGAGCTGGAGTTGCTTCACGAAGGGTACGAAGTAACAAAAGCCTTTGACGGGGTCGCCGGATTAGCGCAAGCCGAATCCGGCGGCTTTGACTTGGTTTTGCTGGATATCATGCTGCCGGGTTTAAGCGGCATGGAGGTATTGCGGCGGCTGCGGCGGACTTCGGATATTCCGGTGATTCTGCTGACGGCCAGAGACGCCGTGATGGATAAGGTATCCGGTCTTGATACCGGCGCCGATGATTATATTACTAAGCCTTTCGTCATTGAGGAGCTTTTGGCCAGGATCAGGGCGGGCCTCCGCAAAATGGCTGCCAAAAATGCGGCCGCCGAAAACGGCAAGGCAGGAAAACCCCAGGAACGGCCCCTTACCGCCGCCGGCGGCCAGGTGGAGCTGTATGTGGACCGTCATGAGGTTAAGGTAAAGGGAGAAGTGGTGGAGCTGACCTTAAGAGAATTTTCCCTGCTCCAATATCTGCTGGAAAATAAGGGCCGGGTTCTCAGCCGGGACGCTTTGCTGGAGCAGGTCTGGGGCTATGATTATGCCGGTGAGACCAATGCGGTAGACGTTTATATCCGTTTTCTGCGGAGCAAGATAGATGAGGTTTTTCATATCAAATTGATTCATACGGTAAGAGGAATTGGCTACCAGATCCGGGAAGACTGAAGTAAAGGGCCGGTGTGAGAGAGAGGGGAGACTATGGCAGAGAAGCGATCAAAGACTTCCCTGGCCTTTCGGTTAAATGCCACGTTATTTTTTCGACAGCTACGGACTATGCTATGGCTGGATATTGTGATCTGCGCGTTATTTGCGGCAGGTCTGTTTTATTATACAGAAACCACAGCCTACGAATTGATCCGGGAATATACGAAGGCTGCCGCATTGGGAACCGGCACATTGGGAACCGGTGCATTGGGAGCCGGCAGAAATACCGGCGGCAATCAGCCCGGGGAATTAGCTCCGGGTTATACATTATCCTGGAGTTCAACCCAACCCAGGGCCCTGTTTTTGCCGGAGCTTAGCCGCCGCCTGCCTGAACCTCTGAACCAGGAAAAAGTTGGCCGCTGGCTATATTATGATGGGGCGGCTTTACACTGGCGGGAGCAGATGAAATCAGCGGTCTATCAGATGACTTTGCCCAGCGACGGCGGCTGGCTGGTGGTGACGGCTGCCATCGGCAGGCCTTTGTTCGTCTTTTATTATTGCTTCGCTGTTATCCTGGCTTTGGAGGCCCTTTCTCTTCTGGCTTCTCTTAGCCGCAATGGCCGCAGCATCAACCGGACATTAAAGCCGCTGCAGGATTTAACGGCTTCTACTCAGGCTCTCACCGCCAAAGGAGGCCGCCTGTCGCCGGAAGCCTTAAAAAGACTTACCGGCGCCCTTGATTCCATCAATGTCAGCCATTTGGATACAGGTTTGCCCTTGACGGGAATCAGCGACGAGCTGAAGCCCTTGGCAGAAGCAATTAATGAAATGCTGGCCCGCATAGATGAGGCCTATCATAGCCAGGTGCGTTTCGTTTCCGATGCTTCCCATGAGCTGCGCACTCCTATTGCCGTAATTCAGGGTTATGCCAATTTGCTGACCCGCTGGGGAACGGAGGATCCGGAGACTATGCGGGAGTCCATTCAGGCTATCCGCCAGGAAGCCGACGCTATGAAAGAAATGGTAGAACAGCTTCTGTTTTTGGCCCGGGGGGATAATGATTCCATGCATATTGACTGGCAGGCTGTGGATATTTCTGCTTTAGCAGCGGAAGTGCTGCGGGAGGTGGAGATGATCGACGGCGGCCATTGCTTTGCCGCGTCCATTGCAGCCGGGGTGACGGTGGAAGGGGACGACGGCCTGCTGAAGCAACTGATGCGTATATTGGTAGACAACAGCATCAAATATACTCCCGCCGACGGTGAAATAATTTTGCGGGTAGAAGAAAGAGGCGGCCAGGCGGCTATCGTTGTTCAGGATGAAGGGGCCGGCATTCCCGAGGAAGCTATGCCCCATATATTTGACCGTTTCTTTCGGGCCGATGAATCCCGAACCCGCAATACCGGCGGTACGGGACTGGGGCTGTCTATTGCCAAATGGATTGCCCAGCGCCACAATGGCCTGATCGAAGTAGTAAGCCGGCAAAACATCGGAACCAGAATGACGGTGCTTCTACCGGCAGTAAAAGCCAGAACCTAAGATTAGAAATGAAAAAGGTATTTTTCTGCACCTTAAGCTAATTTAGCACTTGCTTAATGCCTAACTTATGTTATAGAATGAATACGAGTTAAAGTATTATTAAAGTTATTGAGTTTTTTAGTCTACAAAGTAAACAGGTGTATTGACAAATCAGAAAAAGGAGGTATGATTAATTATATAAGTATAAAATAATATTCAATCTTGCACTTTTGTGGCAAGCAAAAGGGGATATATGGAAAATAATGCTCGCCAAATTGCCGACCTGTTGAAAGTCCTGGCAAACGAATATCGATTACAAATTTTATCAGAGCTAATGAAAGGGCCCACCACAGTAGGCTCGCTCTTTTCTCAGATTCAGGGAGTATCCCAGTCCGCCTTATCCCAACATCTGGCGATTTTGCGGGCTAATGATATTTTGGATTATGAGAAGGTTGGATTGAATGTGATTTACTCGATTAAGGATCACCGGGTGGAGGAAATCATTCATGTCTTGAGGAAGTATTATTCCGGCAAAGAATTCCGGAAATCCAAGTGGGATTAGCGAGATTTTTAATATGATGCAGCAGCAGCCGTATCGATTGGTTTAAAGGCCAATTTGATACGGCTCTTTTATTTTCACCATAGCTGAGGCTTTAAATACGGTGCCTGCCATCTTAAATTCAAAATAACCGTCATATTTTTTCACAATAGCCCTAACGGAGGAAAGGCCCACACCCTCACTCTTGAAATTGCGTTTCCGGGACAATAGTAAATCTCCTTTTTGGCGCCATTTGCCATCAAAGCTGTTGTCCACCGCTATAATTAGATAATTCTCCTTCATGTCGGCTTTGATGCGGATAAAGCGTATGCTTTCCGTCAAATGTTTGCAGGATTCAATAGCGTTTTCAATCAGGTTGCCAAAAAGGATGCCGAGATCGGCGGTGAGGGCGGGCTCTGTATCCTCCGGCACATTTAAATATACTTCGGTGTGTATGCCCTGGCTTTTTGCCAAGGTGCAATAATATTGGGAAATAGCATTGACCGCATAGTTTTTGCAGAGGGGCGGTTCTATTTCGATGGGCAGCACGCCGGTCAGATCATTTAAATAGCCCTGCAGTCCCTTGATATCCTCTTGGTCCGCATAGCTTTTTAAGAGCGTAAACTGATAGCGCAGATCATGACGCATTTTTTTTGTGGCTTCGATATTATCCGTTAACCTGCTATACTGCTCCCGTTGCAGGGCCAGTTGCCTGTTGGTGGCGGTGACTTCCAGCTCCAGCCGTTTTTTCTCTCCTTCCGTATGGATGGCATCCCGGGCAAAGTGGGCGCCGATAGCCCCCAGCCAAAGAATAAGAATCAATACGCCCACCTGAAAAAAAAGCGAGAGAATGTTGGTGAAGCGCAGACGGTAATTGATTACCTCCAAAATTACGGAAGCCGTCAGTATGGCAATAGGCAGCAGGAAGCGAAAAGCTATTTTGTTTTGAAAATAAAAAGCCTCGCCTATAACATAGGCTAAAAAAACCAGGAAAGAAAGGGGTATTAGCACATGGAATACATACATGCTGCGGGACAGGTTCACAAGGCCCGCGAACTGTAAAATGAAGGCGGCGGCGCAGGCGCCGCAAAGGATATGAAGAAGGATATGAAGGGGTAATTTGTATCTTGGGTTCAGCACAATAAGCCCGAATTTTAACAAAGGAATTGCCAAAGTGAACAGCCCTACAAAAGCCATCGCATATAACAGCGAAGGATAAGGGAGCAAAAAAGCCGTCAGATTACATTCGCCGAATATCCAGACACCGGTAGCGGCAGCAAAAAGGCCCAGCCAGAAAAGGGCTGAAAACTGGGAGACGCTGGGCAGCAGCGCCAGTGACGTTATGAAAAACAGCAGGCCAATCAGCATGAGCAGCAGGGAAAAGAGAAAGGATAGGGCATTTGTATAAAAGACTGAGTCAAACAAGGCCACTGCATCACCTGCTAAAATAACAGGAAGAGACATGGTGCTGCGCTGGGCGGGAGACAGATATTCGAAGCGCAGGCTTTGCATGCCTTCTTTAGCCGGCAGCTCCACAGCGGCTATAGTTGTAGGCGGATCAAGGAAGAAAGAAGGGTAGCTGCCTTCCTGGCCACAGGAGTAAATCAACTGATCATCAGCATATAGCAAAAGGGGGGTATACACCGTTTTGACTAACAGGCAATCCCCCGGTTCAGCCTCCACCTCTGCGTATAAGGTGACGGCTGTACGGCAGGGGATGTTCGACAGGCTGCCGGGCAAATCAATAGGAATCCTACGTCCATCCTCTGTCTCATAGGTTATGCCGGTAAGGGGCCGGGCTGCATAGGTATGGGAAAAGACCGGATCCCTGTAGCCGAACCCGTAAAAGTATAAGATAATAATCAGCCCGACTATAATAATGCCGCAAATAAAAGCGGCAGCGGAATGTTTGATAAAGCGTAAAGTTGTGCTCATCAGAGTCCGCCTCTCACGCTTTCGATCAGGTGACGGCTATAAGCATCCCGGATCTTCCTGTAATTCCGCTGGGGGATGTATACTTTAGCCCCGTTTTTCATAATAAAATCTTGGGAAAGCTCTGCCACATAGTCCATATTAACAATATACGCCTGATGACAGCGCAAAAAAGGAGGATTGGGCAGCAATTGTTCCAGTTCTCCGATTTTCATATAAGTGGCAACTACTTCTTTCGTTGTATGAATTAGGCTTCTGTGGTTATATACTTCCGCATAGAGGATTTCTTCAAAAAGAATATGGCGTTCCTTTTTGTCCGACAGTACGGTACAACCTGGTTTTTCCTTGGGGGTAAGCAGCTTCACCCCTTGCGCCAAAGCTTCCTCCACATCCTCCTGCTTGGTAGGCTTAACCAAATACCGCAGAGCCTTAAGCTGATAACTTTCTAAAGCATGCTCCCGGCTGGTGGTGGTGAAGATAATGATGCAATTGTCGTCCGCTTGACGTAATGCTTGTGCCGCTTCTACGCCGGTAATATCTTTCATGTAGATATCAAAAAACACAAGCTGATAGCGGCCGGGAGAAAAGCTTTGCAAAAAAGCCTCTCCGCTTTCAAAGGGGAGAATCTGCATAGGCCTGTTTGTCGCTTTAAGCTGCGCGCACAACCGGGCCATATCCGACGGCAGGTCCTCGCAAACCGCAATATTCAATATTGAATCCATAAAATCAACTTCTTTCATCATAAATAATAGAAATAATTGTAAAAAATACAGTGATTAATTCTATATTATCATGTTATCCTAAAACAGGGTAGAATGATAGTCTATTTGTCGAATTATTCTTTTAATAATAGACGTCTAATTATTGACGCTGGATTTTTATCTTGTTATGCTTAAATCAGAGAAATGATGTCCGTGATAAAAAACGGAGGGGTATATGGTTATAACAAGAGAAAAAATGAGAGATAATTATTATCTTTCGGAGCGGTTGCTTCATGAGCTTCGGAAAATTTCCCAGTATCCTCTAACTGTGGTGGAAGCTCCTTCCGGTGCCGGAAAAACCACCGCCCTTCGGGAATATCTGAAAGAGCACGCTCAGACAATCAATGAATACTGGTATACGGCCATCGGTGAAACAGCCTCCAAAGCTTGGGAGAACATTTGCAGCCTGTTTTATCAATGCGACAACGAAACGGCAGCGGCTTTGAGACGGCTGGGTATGCCCAGTGGTGAGACCTTGAGCGATATCGCAAGAATAATGAGAAACTGCCGGTGTGATCTGCCCACGGTTCTGGTGATTGATAACTATCAGCTTGTCCGCAGCCCGGTTCAACGGGAAATCATCAGTGCCCTTTCCTATAACGGCAGCTCCAATCTTCATATTGTGGTGATTACCCAGGAGCTGGACTTGCCGCCAGCCGGAGGGGCTTATAACAATAGAATACTGACCTTGGGCAAGGACGAGCTGTTTTTTACCAAGAGTGAAGCAGCAAACTATTTCAGACAAAGGGGACTGCGGATTTCCGCGCAGGAGCTGGATAAGGTTATGGGTTATACTGAGGGCTGGGTGGCGGCCCTTTGCCTGCAGGCCCTCCATTACCGCGCCACCGGCAGTTTCGGTAACTCAGGCAGTATTGTGCAGCTGGTCAGAACCGCTATCTGGAACCGGCTGGAAAAGCATGAGCAACATTTTTTACTAGCCTTGTCTTTGTTTGGCAGCTTTACTGCCGAGCAAGGGCAAATCATGCTGGATAAAGATGAGTTGCCGGCTTATGCCCAAACTCTTTTGGAAAAGAGCAGCTTTATCCGCTGCGATCAAAATAAAGGGGAGTATATTATACATGCCCTGCTGGGAGATTTCTTACAGGGTGAGTTTGCTAATTTACCGGCAGTGATGAAAAAGCAGTTGTGGAAAAGAGCGGGAAAAGCCTATGCTTTGCGCAGAGAATACTTCAAGGCCGCTCATTTCTATTATCTGACCGGGGATTTTGAGGCGCTGCTTTCTCTGCCCATTAAAGGCAGTGATCTGGCCGGACATATTTCTGTTAATTTCAGTTGTTTCTTAACCGGAATATTAAACGATTGCCCTAAAGAAATTCTGTACCGCTATCCCAACTGTTTACTGATATTTACCTTTCAGCTATTTTTAGTGGGTGATTACGGCAATTTCCGCATGGCTTGCGGAATTATCGCCGAAATGCTGCAGAGCCCGGAAACCTACAGTCTTGGGCCTGCGGAGGTTAAACGGATCAGCGGAGAATTTGCTCTGATGATGTCTTTTAGCAAATTCAATGACATCAAAAAAATGAGTAAGGGACATAAGATGGCCTGGACCCTCCTTGGCGGCCCCACAACGTTATATAATTGGGAAGATTTCTGGACCTTTGGCCAGCCCTCGGTCATGTATTTATTATGGAGCAAAAGTGGCGAGCTCGAGAGCCAGCTTTCTTGCCTGGATGAATGCATGCCCATCTATACCCGCCTAACCATGGGACACGGTACGGCGGGAGAACATGCCATGCGGGCTGAAGCCCTGCTGATGGCAGGGGAGGACCTTGCTGCAGAACCTCTGTGCCACAAAGCATTATTTTTGGCCTCCGGCAAAAAACAAAACAGTATTTGCTATGCCGCAGAACTTATTTTAGCCCGGATTGCTCTGCTTAGGGGCAACATTGAGGATTATAAATCTGCCTTGGATAGCATGGAAAACCGTATCTGTGCGCCAGCCAAATATGACGGCAGGGCAACGGCCGACCTCTGCAAGGGATTTTTGGCTGCTGTTTTGGGCCATGCCGACGAGCTTGCTCCGTGGATTTTTGATCCGGATAATATGTGGAAAAAGCTGTTTAAATTCGCCATTCCCTATGGGCAGATGCTTTATGTCAAAGGGTTGCTGCTGGAGGGGAAAAATGCGGCTGTGATAGGCGTTGCCGATGCGCTGATGCCGGTGGTTCAAGAGCTGCATTTTATGCTGCCTCAAGTCTATCTCTCCATATACACAGCCATTGCCAAGCAGCGGCTGGGCGATGGTGACGACGCTTTAAAAACCCTCTGCCGCAGTCTGGCTGTTGCCTTGCCTGACAAAGTATATTTGCCTTTTGCCGAACATGAGGAGATTCTGCCTCTTTTGCAGCGGGCAAAAGAAAAAGAGGCTGCCGGCGGGAAGATGGATGCCCTGCTTTGCCTTTGCCGCAGACAATCAGCGGGAATAATTGCTATCAAAAAGGCCTTGTCTCTTGAACCGATGCTGACTGTTAGGGAATATGAAGCGGCTTTACTGGTGCAAAAGGGGCTGGCCAACAAAGAGATTGCCGAAATGCTGTTTGTTACGGAAGATACGGTTAAGTCCCATCTCAAAAGTATTTACCGGAAGCTAGGTATCCGCTCTCGCTTGCAATTGAATGATTATGATCTGAAAAAATGAAAATACCTTTAAAAATCACCCGATGGGTAATATGAAACATATAGAATGCTGCTGTAAAATTATACTACGGCAGTGTTTTTTTTGTGAAGAGATATGCATAAAGCATTATATTTGTCAAGTGTAAATTACGCTATTATGGCTATCGTAATTTGTCCTTAGAGAGGGCAAAAATTTTTGATATGATAAATGTAAAAAATTACAGAGGCGGGAGTATGAAAATTTTTCAGTCAGCCAATGAAAATGAGCTGATCAAAATATGCATCACTTATCGCTATATCTCCTTGGCCGTATCCACTTTTGCTTATTTCTATATGTATAACGGGGAGATTACCCAGCTTCGCCTGGGTGTGGCCGGAGGAATAATAGCCGCCAGCGTCATCGGCAATTCCATGTACAAGAGAAGCTTTACGAAAAGCACCATGACGGAAATTGCCGTTACCATGTGCCTGGAAGTTATAGCTTATGGCGTATTCATTATTTTTTCGGGAGGGTTTTTAAGTCCCTACTTATGGTACTTCGTCAGCTCATTAACGGTTGTTATGGCTGCCGAGCGTTTGGATGGACGTTTCAAATTTATTACGCCTCCTGCTGTTTTATGGTGCCTGATATGCGCATTGATAGGAGGATATCATGGATTGGTTCCCGGCTATGCCGCCCACTCCAACGTCAACACAGGGATTGCTTTCCTTGTGGTAGCCGGCGGCTTTTATACGCTATTTGGCTATGCCTTCAAGCTTGATAAAAACCGGCAGGAGCTTCGCCAATTCAACGAAAGCCTGCAGCATGAAATAAGGCGCAGCGAACAGGCTCTTCAGGATACTATGAGCCTGTATGAGTCCTTTAATTTATTCAGCATAACGGACCCGGACAGGGTCATGGAAGAGATAACTGCCCTATTATACCGGACAATAGCTTGCGAAGGCTGCCTTTTATTGAAAATCAACCCCTTGCAGGGTATAGAGCGGACAAGCGGCAAAGGCCTGGCCCCGGGCCAGGCGGCAAATTTGATTGAAAAAATAAAGGGCTATAATTTTATGACGTCAAAAGAGGTTTTGAGTAAGCAAATTGAGGAACCGGACGGCAGTTATGATATAACTTATATAAGCAATTCCTCGGGGATTCAGGGTCTTCTTTTTACGCTGCAGGGCAGGGAAGAAAAGCCGGGCAAAAGGGACCCGGCCCGGGAAACGTTTTATCATAATCTTGTAGGAATTATTATGCAGCAATTGGATCTTCAGGCCATGGCAGAGGCTTATGTGGTTTGCGAAGAACAGAACCGTATTGCTAATGAGATACATGATACCGTTATTCAAAAGCTTTTTGCCGTTGTTTGCAGCCTGCACCTTTTTGATGAGGAACAAGCGGATATGGAGGAGGAGGAAAAACAGGAAAAACTGAAATACATAGCCAAGGCCATTGAATCCACCATGAAGGAATTACGGGAAACTATTTATGGATTGCGCTGGGAAGGGGATAGCCAAAATGATTTTTGGCAGAAGCTTTCTCAGTATATGGATGAGGTGAGATATTTGAGCGGTGCCGATATCAGGTTTGAGATGGCCGGTGATAAGCCGCTCATGACGACCAATCAGAAAACGGCATTTTATCGGATTATCTGTGAAGCGGTGAATAACGCTATCCGTCATGGCCAGGCGGCTAAGGTCAGCATACGATTGAGTTTGGAGAATGAAAATCTGGTAGCGGAGGTCACCGATAATGGGGCGGGTTTTAGCATGCATCAATCTTCCCAAAAAGAGGGTCAAGGTTTGAAAAATATGTACAAAATGACAAATATGCTGAAAGGAAAGCTGGTTATCGAATCGCAAATTGGGCGGGGAACGACGATAAAGTGTTCTTTGCCTAAATGAAAATACAGATCAGGGGGGATTGGCATGATCTTAATTCTCGACGATCATCCGCTGGCAAGACAGGGCTTAAGCTCTATCATTCAAATGTACAAAAGGGATGAAGAAATACTGCAGGCAGGTACCGTAAGGGAATCCATATCGCTGATGGAAAAAAACCAGGTGGGTCTGGCCTTTATCGATATTAATTTAGGCAAAGAAAACGGCCTTAGCTTACTAACCTGGATAAGAGAAAAAAAGTATGACTGTAAAATTTTCATCATTACTTCTTCTTCCCGCCAAAGCGATTTTACCTTAGCCCAGGAAATGGCGGTGGACGCTTATGTATTAAAGGAAGCTTTCATTGATGAAATTACTTATGGTCTCCAAACTGTGGAACGGGGAGCAAAATTCTACTCGGCCGCCTTGGTTGACCGGATGGGCAAATACTCGGAGGATGAAAAGGCTTTAAGCGCCTTGACGGAGCGGGAATTGGATGTTTTTTTACTGCTGGGCCAAGGCTATGATAATGATAAAATCAGCAAAGATCTCTATATATCTTTAGGGACTGCAAAAAAGCATATCAGCAGCATATTGGCTAAGCTGCAGTTGAACAACAGGGTAGAGGCCGTACTTTTTGCCAGCAAGAACAGCTACAGCATACAAATGGCGTTAAACAAAGCGATACGGGCCGACTTGCGAAAGGAGAGCAGAGCCATATGAAAAGGAAGGTCTTACCTGTGAAACCGGCAGTCATTATTCTTATTTTAGCAATGACGATGGGGGCATTAGGCGTAACTTACGCCTCCTGGTCGGATTATCTGACGGTGAAGGGCGTTTTCAATACAGGGTCTTTAAACATAGTGTTCGACTCAAACCGGCCTTATCTTGTACAAGTAACGGATATAAACGGTGAGCAGGCCGGCAGCTCTATAAACGCAAGTGAAATAAGCTGTATATTGAACAATGATAAGAAGCAGGCCAGCCTTTCTTTTAGCCGGAGTATTCTGCTGGAAGAGCTGGCCAGGGAAGACAGGTTTTTGAAATTCCAATATCCCATTGATCTTGATCCGGACAGCACGGTGCAATCGGTAACGGATTATATGGCGGATTTGACTCTGCCTTCCCAAGAAAAAGCGGCATTTACACTGACCGGCTCCCGGCTGGTGATTAACGGCAGCGAATATATGCTGCCTGAGGGCATGACTGAGGAAAACAATTCGATTTTTTGGGAGGTTTACCGCCAGATTGAGACGCAGGATGAGGGGATAGTGGCTACCATCTTTTTGAGGCTCAGTGATGAGAGCCTTGAGGTTTTGCAAAGCCCAAATAATCCTTCGCTGGACCTGGCCCAGCTCCCCGAAGAGCTTAGGCCCTATATCATGCCTTACGGTAACGGCACAGCAGGCTTGATTCCGGCAGAAATAAAAAGTAGTTACACGGTTTCCCTGCCCCTTTTTATCGAACAGGGCCGGCCATAGCATATTCATAAGTTCCGTTTCGACACCGATAAAGAGAAGGAAAGGGAGAGACCGCCATGAAAAAGAATAAAATACGCAAAATGACAAAAATGGTAACGTTGGTTCTTATATTATTTACGGGGCTTGGCGCATCGTTGGCTTACGGCTACTGGGTTGACCAAATTCAAGGGGATTGGCAGGTCTCTTTCAGCCGCCCGATTACGATCCACGTAATGGGACTGACGCCGCCGGAGCCGCTGAAGCTCCCTTTAGATGAAGCTATTGAGAATCCGGCGGCCGGTATGAATGAAGGAGCCGAAGGCTCAAGTTCCTCTGGTGAGCAAGCTCCGGCCCCAACGGCGGAGGCAGAAGAGAAGGCCGGCTCCGGCGAAGCTCCTGCTTCCGGTTCTGACACCAATCCTGACCCTGGTCCTGCATCTGACGTTAATCCGGACCCGGCCCCTCAATCCCAGACTGTATCCGCCGCCGGCAACGATAATACCGGCGCTGAGGCTGACGGTAAAGATGAATGAGAAAAAATACATCTATTGTCTCTGGGGTATTGTAGCAGCAATTCTATTGGGGAATTTTTCAACAAAGCTGCCGGTGGTGGGCGGCATGATAACCAGGGGGCCCTATTATGTTATGCCCTTGTTTTGGTCCGCTGCGGCCCTGGCTATATTCCTGTTTATTCCCCAAATCCATGTGCCCGGCCCTTTGCGGTTAAGAAGCCATCTGGTGGGAGCCGCCTTTTCAGGGGCCATAATCTCCCTGGCCCTGAGCTTTAGCACCGGATTATTGCTGCAGAAGCTGGCTTTAAGCCCTTATGATCTTTCTCCCCCAGGCATTATCATTAATTTTGTTACCGTCTTCCCGGCGCTTTTTGCCCGGGAGGGGGCCCGGGCTTACGCCGTGGCTGTAGCTTCCCGGCCCTCGGCCCGTTTGCACCTCTGGATACCCCTGATCGTTTTAGGGGCCTGTCTGTTGAAGGTCAACTTTTTTAAACTAATGCACTTAAATAGCGCTAAAGAATGGTTTATTTATGGGGCAAAGGATATTTTGCCTCTTATTGCCGAAAGCTGCTTGCTTACGACCCTGGCTTTCTGCGCCGGTCCCTGGGCCAGCCTGGCTTACTGCGGAAGTATAGAGGCATTTATGCGCATTTTCCCTTTTCTGCCTTCACTGCCCTGGATTGCCGAAAGCGCTTTGGGGACTATCGTCCCCATTATGATGGCCCTTTTCCTATGGAATTGGTATAGAATTTTAATCCATAAGCAGGCAAAACGGCAACGGGAAAGCATAGGCCTTTTTACGGCGGGGCTAGTGCTTTCCGTTGCTTTTGCGTGGTTTGTCGTAGGCGTATTCCCCGTATATCCCTCGGTTATCTTGACGGGCAGTATGGAGCCTGGGATTTTTCCGGGAGACGTGGTGCTGATTCAGAAGTTTTCCGAGGAGCAGGAAATCTATAATCTTTCAGAAAATGACGTTATCAATTTTAAGCGGGAGAATATTACGATCACTCATCGAATCATTGCCGTATTATATGACCCGGAAGGAAATATTTCCTTTCAAACCAAAGGGGACAACAACAAAGCCGCCGATGATGTGATTGTAGTGCCCAATGATCTTAATGGGATTATAGCAAAGGTAGTTCCCAAGGCAGGACTCCCTGTTTTATGGATGCAAATGAAGGATCCTATACCGGAAGGGGTGCTGGATTATTAGCCTGCAAAGAAAATTTCCGATTAAAAAGAAGCATCGGATAGTACTGGTGGCTGCTGCCGGCCTTTTGTTTGCGGCAGCCTGTTATGGGCTGGTGAGGAATTTAACGCCGGAATCCATTAGCGAAAGAAATATTCTGTATAATTATGATATGTCCGTAGGCAGCAGCTACGAGATAAGGCTGGTGGAAAACGAGCTTTATCCCGAAGGTGTTTTGGGTGAGGACCGGGTCTATGCGAGAAGCTTAATCGATCAGTTGGTTATCGACTTTACGGCAGAATACTCCGGCAATAAAGAGGCCCCGGTCAGAGGCAATTATTCTGTTGCCGTGATTGTAGAGGGCTATCAGACCAGCGGCGACAGCCGTAAAATTATTTATGAAAAAAGCTTTCCCTTTGCAGAGAATATAACACTGAATGGTGAGGGGGGCAGTGTAAAAATTACCAAAAGAGTGGCTCTTGATATTAATGAATATAAAATCTTTGCCGACAGAGCCGATCAAATATTGAATGCCAAGCCGGGCAGGGAAGCGAGAGTCGTATTCAGCGGCGCCTTTGTGGCCGAGACGGATCATGGAGAAATAAAGGAGCCTTTCACCTACAGTATCTTATTACCTTTATCAAGTGATCTCTTCACGATTACTAAACAAAATCCCATAAAGAAAACAGACCTTATTGCCGAAAACCGGGAAATAGCCATGCAGAGAGCCCCTGTTTTCTTTGTTTTGCCAGGACTGGCGCTGCTGGCGGCCCTGGCAGCTATTGCCTTCCTTGGCTTTTTTGTGAGACAGCCTACGGCGGAGGAGCTATACCGCTCAAGCTTTAAAAAGATACTGCGCAAGCATGGCAGCCGCATGGTAAGACTTGAGAGCGCCTCCGGGGCGCCGGCGGATATGCGGTTGGCCGTTGCCGATTTGGATAGCCTGATTAAAATAGCCGACGAGCTCCAGAAGCCTGTCTGTTATGCCCTGAATGAGGAGGGGCTGCCGGCGGCAGGTTTGCTTTATGTGCCGGATGGTCAAAGGGATTACCTGCTCTGCCTGAAAAAGTAATACTACTTTAGGAGTATATCCTTAAGACAAAAGTGGCAGCCAGGATTCTCTGAATGTCCTCCCGAAAAGTGGCCCCGGGTACGCTTTCTTTTATGCAGCCTGAACTTATAATGAGTTCAAAGCCAAGGCATCAAAGCGATGAACGGGCTACAAAATTTTAGGAGGAGAGATTATAATGAAAAAATCCATTATTTGCGCTATCCTGGCCATGTCTATGATCCTCGTTGGTACAGGCTATGCCTACTGGACCGACTCCCTGAATGTAACCACCAAAGCCACCACCGGTGATCTCGACGTAACCTTTGCTGACCTTGGCCTCTATGCTCAGTACGGCAACGAGTATGCTGAGAGTAACGGTGCAGCCGGCGGTAACTGGAGCATCATCGACGGCATCGGCGCCGAGGGCTTTATCCCTGCCAATTATTTTGAGAGAGGCGTCTCTGACTACAATAGCATTGCAAAACCCGGCTCAATTGACGAATATTATGAGGGCGCCAAAGGCTACAATGACGTAAAATTCGGCGCCGAGCTGATTGACGCCGCAGGTATTCCTACAACCGTCGGTCCTTACATCCAGGGGCAGGTAATGGGCAGCGACAATATCCTCATTACCGTAGAGAACATGTATCCCGGTTATGCCCAGGCTTTCCGCACCGATATCTTAAACGTGGGCTCCATTGCAGCCAAACTCAGCAGCCTCAATTTCCAGGTAAAGGGCATTGAGGGAGTCGAAGTCAACAAGACCACCAGAAACATGCTGGGCGCCGCCATTTTGATTGAAGGCGAATATCAGAGCGAATTGGGCGGCAGTGAAGGCGATAAGGTTTTTGCCCTTGCCGAAATGCTGAATCTGGATCCCAGTGATATCTTTACCGTTGGCAACGTAGAATTCGTCCGTTTCTCTGCTCTGCATAAGGTTGACGCAGAAGCTTTAGAACCCTTCAACGCTGTGCTGACCATTCCCAGCGAAAACAGAATGGATCTCTACATCGCCGTAGCCATGGATCCTGACGCCGAAGGCGTATACACAACGGGCTCCACTGAAGTAATGAGCAAGAAGGACGATTCCCTCAGCCAGAAAACCGGCGCTCAGTTGTCCGTCAACCTGCTCTGGGATCAGTTCAATGCAGGCGTAGAGGTTGATTCCACCAACCGCCTGGAACTGCAGAACAACTAATAAATAACATAGAACAACTTCATATAGAGCCATGTAAATGAATCGAGGGCTGCAGCAAAAAAATGCTGCAGCCCTTAGTCTTTTTGCTCCATCAGATAATCATTGCCGGCAGGCAATAAATGATGGCCTTTGCCTTTTTTAGCACCGATCAGGCCGAAGGTGCGCAAATGATCCAGCCGTCCCTTTATTTAGATTCGGCCCAGGGTCCGCAGCAAGTAGACCCAAAAGGTCAAAGTAATGCTGCTTGCTATGGTGGAGATGAGAACCATGCTGGAGGATAAAACCCCTTCATGGCCGGTATTGCGGGCCATTACATAGCAGGAAACCGTTGTGGGAGAAGCCAGCATAATTAGGAAAGCTGCCATTTCCTCGCCCTGGAGCCCTAAGCGGATAGCCACAGGCAGCAGGAGAGCCGGAAAGACTGCCAGTTTCAGCAGGCAGCCCACAGCCGTAGGGACAAGGTAGCCCCTGGCCTTGCGTCCTTCAAAGGATGCCCCCAGGCAAAGCAGGGCCAGAGGAGTCATTAAAGAGCCCAGGCTTTTTATGGTTTCTTTGATAAAAAGGGGCAGAGGCGGCTGCAGGGCCGAGCCCAGCATACCGATGGCAATACCGATGATGATGGGGTTTTTCAGCAGGTTGAGCAGTATTTCCTTCCAGGCTTCCCGGCTGATTCCCCCGCTGCCTTGGCCGTCGGCTAAGGATAATACCAATACAGCCAGCAAATTATAAAGGGGAACCGTTGCCAGTATCATCAGAGAAGTGACGGTCACCTTGCCATAGAAGCTCTGCACAAAGGCAAAGGCCAGCAAGATGGCGCTTCCCCGGTAGGAGCCCTGAATAAATTCTCCCCGCAGCAGCTTATTGTTTCTCAGCAGAGGTATGGATACCAGAGCCGCAATCAAAAAACAGAAAAGAGTAGCCCCCATACATAACACAACATAATTGATATTCCAAAGGTCGCTGATTTTCACCGTAGACATGTTGGAATACAGTAAGAAAGGCAAGGTCACGTTGTAGGCAAATTTATTCAGGGCGGCAGTAAAGGCTGTATCCATTACCTTTATACGCCCCAGAAAGTAACCGGCCAGAATTAAAAGGACTACCGGCATGGTGGCGTTAATGCTGAAGAGCAGGTCTGCCATCAGTCGATCACATAGTCAACAACTGCCCGGTCTGTCCGCACCTTTACGGCAAATTCATGCAAAACCTTATGGCGGGGATAAACCTGATATTTCTCCAGATCCTCCAGGCTGTCGAACTCCATATCCAGTACCAGGTCCCAGAAATGACCGCCGGTGCGGATGGATTTGTGGCAGGAGAAATTTCTCAGCAGAGGGAATTCCTTTTTGATCTCAGCCATCTCTGCAAAAAGGTACTCAATATTCTTTTCTTTTGTGTTGCCTTCGGCAAAATCATGCAATTTCCAAAATACCAGATGCTTAATCATAATAATCCCTCCTGTTAATCTTCATCCCATGTTTTTTCAATAAAAGAGCAGCCTTTGGATTCCAGAGCTTTCATTACCCAGCTACGGTCCGATTGGCCTTTGAGGATAAGCTCCAGATTGGCGGCCTGGGCGTCCCGCAGATTAGCGGCGGCCTCGGCAATAGCCTTGGCGTCTTTTGGGCGGACAGCCACTACGCCGTCCCTGTCACCCACAATAATATCGCCGGGGTAAACGACGATGCCGCCGATGCTTACGGGAACGTTGATTTCCCCGGGACCAAGCCCTTTGAAAGATGCGTTGGCCATAGCGCCCCGGGCAAAGACGGCGAAATCCTCAAGGCCGTCGGTTGCTTCGGAATCACGGATAGTGCCGTCGATAAGAAAGCCTTTTATGCCCTTTTGCCGGGCAATCTGCATCATATTTTCGCCGCAAATAGCCCGCTCCGTACATCCGTTGCCGTCTACCACGATAACGTCGCCGGCCTGGGCCATGTCGATGGCCTGGTGAAACATAAGGTTGTCGCCCATAGGCGCTTTAACCGTAACTGCCGTACCGAGAAGCTTCACTTGGTTCATGGGCTTAATTCCTGAATTGGCGGCAGCGATCTTTTGCATTACGTCGTCAATATCGCAAACGGCCAAATCCCGGAATAGCTCCACTAATGCCGGCTCCGCCCGGTTTAGTTTCGTATAAATACGAAAGCCTGCGGTGGTTTTCATTTTGCTGTGCCTCCCTTAGGATTCTTCAGTTAAAGCTATTTGCCTTGCTTTTTTAACATGGTGTCCAAAGCGTCATACATGGTATCGGCCTTTTTGCCGCCGAATTCTTCTTTGAGACCCATTTCACTGAGCCAATACAATTTCTTGGTAGCGGCTTCCGACATGGTATGATCTAACCCTTCGTTTTTGAGCATCTCGTCTATTTCACAGATCTCGTCGCCCCGGCGCTTGGCATGGAGCACGTTAGTGCGCACCATCAAGGCCAAAGTCTCATCGGTAGGCTCATCGGCCAGGAAGGAGACAATGGATGCAAAAATATCATCCTCCACACCATAGAAGCGGGCAGCCGTCATGCTCTCAATCAAAACGGACTCCAGGCCCTTGGTAAAAATGCTGCGGATAACCTTGAAAGCGGAGGCCTGGCCATTTTTATCACCCAGATAGCGGATGTTCATGCCGCAAGCATTGAGATCTTTGGCGGTTTGTTCGCCGGCAGGGCCGGCCATGGTTACGGGGGTAGCTACGCCAAACTGACTGGGAGAGCATAGGGTAGAACCGTCCACGAAGATGCAGCTATCGCCCAGAAATTTTTCTACCTCGTTTACCAATTGGGGCACCGTGGAGTTAAGATCAACGTAGCGCTGATTTTTGGTCAAAAAGGGTTTATACATTTCAGCGGTTTCCATAGCCTGGGTGCAGGAGGTTACTGCGATGATGATATCGGAGCCTTCGATAAGCTCCTGGGGAGAATTGACTAATTCCACGCCGGCTTCTTGGCAGGGCAGGAACTGGTCCAGACCCTGGCTGTGGAATTTCAAATCGTAGCCCTTTACTTTGGCGCCGTTTTTGGCCATGCCGGAAGCGTAAGTTGAGCCCACTTCACCTAAACCGATAAATGCAATAATCATATATTGTTCTTCCTTTCAGTAGTTAATTTTTACTTAAATGCTTTGACTTTTTTTAAGATTGCCTACAGCCCATTGGCGGGTGCCTTTGTGGAAGACGAAGAAAATTATAATCAGCCCAATGCCAATGAGATCCGTGGTACTTCCCGGTATGATGCAGAGCAAAGCCGCCGTCAGAATATCCACCCGCAAGACCCAATTTACCGCCTGGCCGAAGAACCAGCCCTGCAGGCCAATGGCCAGGCAGAAGGTACCTACCAGCGCAGTCACGGTTGCCAAAATAATTTCGGGAAGACTGCCAATCAACAACAGGGCATTACCGTATACAAAGAAGAAGGGCAGAATGAAGGCGATTATTCCTAACCGCATTGCTGTAAACCCGACTTTATTGGGATCGGCATTAGCGATGTTGCCGGCGGCATAAGCAGCCAGAGCCACCGGCGGGGTAATCTGGGATAAGATGGAGTAATAGAGAAGGAACATATGGGCTGCAAAAGGCAATACGCCCAGCTGTATAATGGAGGGGGCCAGAAGGGAAGCAGCAATGATGTATGCCGCAACTGTAGGCAGCCCCATGCCTAATACTGAGGCAGCCAAACCGGAGAGAATCAGGGTGGCTAAAAGATTGCCCTGAGCCAGCTGTACCACCACATAGGTGAATTTTGCCCCTACGCCGGAAAGCATAATGGCGCCGATGGCCACGCCGGCGCAGGCCACTGCTGCAATTACGGAAATGGAACGGACTACGCCCAGCTCAACAGCGGCAATGATTTGTTTGCAGCTTAGGCGGGAGCATTTTTTGAGGGCGCAGCCGATGATAGCTGCCAGAATTGCATAGACGGCGGAGCGGCTGACTGTATCCTGGAAGACCACCAGGAAGAGAATTAAGATCAGCAGCGGCAAAAGCAAATTCCAGCCATGCTTGAGCTGGGAGCTGATTTTTTCCAAGGCGCTGGTGTCCACGCCTTTCAGCCCTGTACGGGCCGCTTCCAGGTCCACCATAATAATGATGCTTAAATAATAAAGAAGAGCCGGAATCAGAGCACAGATGGCGATGGTAGAATACTTCATGCCCAGAAGCTCAGCCATAATAAAGGCGCCGCTGCCCATAACCGGCGGCATGATCTGCCCGCCGGTGGAGGCCACCGCCTCTACGGCTCCGGCAAAATGGGGTTTATAACCCGTCTTTTTCATCAGGGGGATGGTGAATACGCCGGTGCCTACCACATTAGCTACAGCACTGCCGGAAATGCTGCCAAAGAGGCCGCTGGCGATTACCGCAACCTTGGCAGGGCCGCCCCTGCTGCCGCCGGCGGCTTTCATGGCCACTTTCATAAAGAATTCTCCGGCACCGCTGACTCCCAGAAAGGCGCCAAAAATGATCAGCAAAAATACAAACTGGGCGCTCATTTTAGTGGGGGCGCCGAAAATCCCCTCCACACTGAAAATAAAGCTGATTACCCGTTTATAAGAGTAACCTCTGCTGGCGATCAAGGAAGGCAGGTGGTTGCCCCAGAAGGCATATGCCAGAAAAACCATGGCCACAATAGGCAGGCCTAAGCCAATGGTGCGGCGGGCTGCTTCCAAAGACAGTACCATAGCAATGGTGCCGAAGACCAGGTCTATATCGGTGGTACGGTTCAAGGACAGGCGGTACATCAGTCCATCCGGATCCAGCATTATATAGCCCACAACAACGATCACCAGCAGGGCTAATAGAGCATCATAAAAAGGCAGAGTATCATGTGACTTACTTTTGGCTTTTTTGGAGATGGGATAATAGAGGAAGACCAGAAAAAGCCCCATTCCCCAGTGAATCGAGTAAAGCACCAGGGGAGTTGTCAGCCGAAACAGCAGGGCATAGACATGATAAAGTACCAGAGCCGCACAAAAAACCGTAAGGCCGGTTTTAATGTATTTGTTTTTAAATACCCGGATTGAAGAGCCTTCTTCGTCTTTTTCCTCGTCTATTACCTTGGCGCTTTCTTCGTAACTGTCCAAAAGATTGGCCAGTTCGTTCTTATCGATGGTGTTTTTATTTTCTTCCAATGGAATTGTACCTCCTTATTTGCGGTACTACGATTCAACTTTCGTTATAAGGGGGGGAAGGCCAGGTACCCTTTTGATACCCGGCCCCTTGAGAGGGAGTTGTAAAAGCTGATTTACTTATTAAGCTCGGGAGGGAGCAGAGCGGCAGGAACGTCAATGCCCATTTCCTGATAATAACGGTAGGCGCCCATATGCAGAGGCACAGGCTGCTCGCCGATATTTTCCAGGGTGGTGGTGTAACCGCCGTTATGGGTGCTTTGAAGTACGTTAATATGCTCAAAAACGGTTTTCGTAATCATGTAGGCCAGGTCATCGTCCATAGAACTATGGGCG
Organism: Clostridiales bacterium; assembly: GCA_038562165.1. Lineage (GTDB taxonomy): Bacteria > Bacillota > Peptococcia > DRI-13 > UBA5745 > WRMS01. Next base: position 49,420 of record JBCFAO010000009.1, read on the forward strand.
TACATAGCTTGCCAGGCGCCGATGGTTTCATACTCCTCGGTCAAACCGTTGTACATGTCGGCAGGCAGGGAGACTTTTTTATAATAAGGGAAATTGGTGGTCAGGGTATCCATCTGCTCTTTGGTAAAGCGAACAAAATTAACCTTCTTGGTAGCTTCCAGCTCCGTAATGGCGCTGGCGGGATGGATGGAGCCGCCGGTAACGGCATAAACCTGGCCATCGGCCATGGAGGTGAAGCAATCGCCCCAACCGGCATTGGTAACAGTGAAGGACTCAATTAGGTTTAACCCCTGGGGACCGAATACAGCCCGGCTGGAAATATCCGTTGAACCGGTATAAGGGCCGAAGGCCACGATCTTGCCGGCAAAATCCTCCACATTGGAAGCCGATTGATCCAGCGTCGTAATAATAAAGTGAGTGGGCAGGGAGGCAAACAGGCTGCGTACCTCGGGGAAGGCTTCTTCGCCTTCGGCCAGGTTTTCACCAATATAAGCATTATAAGCAATTGAGGATTCGATAGAGGCGATATCCATTTCCCCATTCTGAAGCAGAACCAGGTTTTCGCCGGAGCCTTTGGTAGCCTCCAGAATGACCTCTACACCGGGAAGGTTGGTGTTGATGATGTTGGTTATACCGCCAACGTAGACGTATTGGCCGCCGCCGGCGGTGCCGGAACCGGCTGAGACCTTAACGTTATTAAATACGGGATCACTGTCACCGGCAGAAGCGGGTTCGGATGGAGCGGCGGGCTGGGTGGGAGCGGCTGTAGGAGCTGATGAGCCGTTGCCGCCGCAGGCGGATAAGGAAAGCATAAATACTGAAATCAGAATCAAAGCCATAAGTTTTTTCTTCATAATATATCCCTCCATAATATAGCGCTTATTTGGAACTCCTTAAGTGGAACCTGATGCCTCCGGATTAATAGTCTTCCTTCCTGGGGAATTCATCGCTGTACATGGCTGCTCCCTTGAAGGGGAACTTGCGCTCGAAATATTTGTAGGGGTGTTTAGCCAGGGCATCCATATCCACGTCTATGCCCAAGCCCGGCTTGGTAGGCAGGTCAATGAAGCCGTCTTTGACCGTCAGCCTCTCCGAGGCGATGGCTGTTGAGCCCTCATCTACGGTCAGGAACATTTCGCCAATAAGGAAATTGGGGATTGCCACGGACATATGAACCATTGCCGCTAAGCCTACAAGATTGCTGTTGAAATTGTGGGGGCTGACCAGGATGTTATAAGGATCCGCCATAGCCGCAATTTCCATCATGCCCTGGATGCTGCTTACGCAGATATCGGGGTTGATGATGTCGGCAGCCCTTTTCTCAAAAACGGGAATAAAATCATATTTGCTGTAAAGGGTTTCGCCGGTGACAACCGGGGCTTTGATTCCTTTTTTAGCTTCAACTACCAAATCAATGTTGTCGGCCAGGCAAGGCTCTTCAATCCAGAAAGGATTGAATTCTTCGATGCGCTGACTGAAGTGAATGGCATGCCAGGGCGACAGGCGGCGATGGACTTCAACAAGAAGGTCTACATCCGGCCCTACGGCTTCCCGGATAGCTTTGACCGAATTTACTGCATAATCTTCTTGTTGCTTTGTGATGTAAGTGCGCCAATAGCCTTTGAAAGGATCCCATTTCATGGCGGTAAAGCCTTGGGCCTTAACCGCCAGGGCCCGCTCCACTAATTCATCGATATTTTGTGCGCCGCCCCACCAGCCATTGGCATAAACCCGGATTTTTTCCCGGCAGCGGCCGCCCAGAAGATTATAAACCGGCTGGCCGCAGGCTTTACCGGCGATGTCCCACAGGGCAATTTCAATGGCGCTCCAGGCAGCATAAAAATCGCAACTGCTGCGCCGGATGGCAAAATCGTCAAACATTGCCGTTGCGCTGTGCTTGATATCGAAGGGGCTGCGGCCAATCAGATAGGGGGCCATCGCCTCAATGTAAGTTTCCACGGCTTTCTCTTTGCCCTGAACCACATAAGCTTCGCCCCAGCCATACAGGCCTTCGTCGGTGTCCACCCGGCAGAGGCAGAGATTTTTGGCTTGCCCCGGGAAAAAGAGATAAGGTTTGATACTGGTAATTTTCATTGTTCGTTTACCCTCTTTTTTTATTTGTCACGGTTCTTCTTTTAAATCCAGCCGAGCATATTCTTCAGCAAAAAAGTCAAAGGTAGTCATCTCGCCTCTTAATATTTTTTCTAACTGCCCGCTTTCACGCTCCTCTCTTTCCTGAGCTGTTTTCAGTACTTTTTCGGCCTGCTCTCTTGGCACCACTACCACTCCGTCATTATCTCCATAAACCAAGTCCCCGGGATGAACCAAAACGCCGCCTATTATGATGGGGACATTGATGGCGCCGGAAGATATTTTTGTGGCGGGCTTAATTGAGATGGTTTGGGAAAATACGGGGAAGCCCAACTCTTTAATCAGCACGGTGTCCCGGCAGCCCCCTTCGATGACCAACCCGGCAGCCCCCCGGCTTTTTAATGTAGCGGCCATCATACCGCCAAACATGCCGCCGGCTTCGCTGTAGCCCTTGTTGACCACCATCAGCACATCCCCGGGGCCGGCCATAGTGATGGCTTTATGCAGCATAATATTGTCTGCTACGCCGCATTGTACGGTCAAAGCTGTGCCGCACATCCGGCTTTCCGGCCACACCGGGCGAAGACTTGAATGAAGAGCGCCGTCTTTTTTCGGCATAGATTCGTTGATGGAAGCGCTTTCTTCAAGCTTGGCGTAGGCTTCTACAATTTCACCGGGCACCTTCTTGTAGTTCTTGAATACATTATACATTCCATTCACACCATTCTTTATTATTTGACTGCAGTTAGTCAACCGGCTTCCAGCATTTACAAGAGAAACCGTATAACGAAACCGTATAACGAAACCGGTTAACAAACTTAACATAATAAAACCATAGATTATGATCTTTGTCAATAACCGATTTACTAAAGATTATAAATTTTCTTTCTAAAACAAGCGCAACAAAATACAGGGTTGGTTTTTCCCTGTTCATCAAATTGTCCTTTTCAGACTGGATTTAAGAAGTACTTTAAGCTCATAAAGGATAAGAGATGGTGCAATCCAACAGCTTATGCAGCGGCAAGTGGGGGCCGTTCTGATCCTGTTGATCGGAGAAGCTTTCCGAAATACGGGAAACCAACATTTCAGTAGCCAGAGTCCCCAGGTCAAAAAGAGGTTGTTCAATTGTACAGATGGGCTGCGGCAGCAGAGTGCTAAAATTCCAAATGTCGTATCCGGCCAGGTGGAAGCTGGGGGAGAGCTTTAAGCCGAGACGGTATATGCCGCAAATAAACCGGCCCATTAAAATACCGTCGGCAACAAAAACCGCTGTAGGACACACCCGGCTTTCCGCATAACAAAGCTCCAGGCAGTCCAAAATATGCTCGTTGTTGCCGTGAATCAGTGAGCCGGCACTGTCTTCCCGGATCAGAATCCGCTTGAAATGGTTTTCATCCCCAAAATGCAGGCGGCAGGTTTCCTCTGCGCTTTGCTCTCTGATGGCAATGGTTCCCCGGTGACTGCGATTTTCCCGGACGACTAAAACAATTTTTTCATAGCCTTTGGAAATCAAGTACTTGATGACATTAGCGGTGCCGGCATAATGGTTAATGGCCACCCAGTCCAATTGGGTCCTGATGGGTACCCGGTCTGCCAGCACAATAGGCAGGCCGTATTTTTGCCTCAGGTTTTCATAGAAGCTTAAATTGGTGCCGGTAAATACGAGAAGACCGTCTACCTGGCTGTCTATCAGCTCCTCTACCTGGATGCGCTCTTTTTCTTCATCCTCATCGGTGGTGATAACGATAGTTTTCTGGCCTAAAAGGGTGCTGCTGTTGCAGATACTGCCAATTAAAAAGGGATACAGGTTAGAGGCAGGATTGGAAAGCACCAGGCCAATAGTGTTGGTTCGTGCTGTTTTTAAACTGCCGGCCAGCTTATTAGGACGATAACCGGTTTTTTGAATGACGGCTTTAATACGCTGGCGGGTATCCTCCGACATAAACTCATATTTACCGTTAAGGTATCTGGATACCGTTGTCGTAGAGACGCCAGACTTAGCCGCAATATCGCGGATGGTGATACGGCTGTCCATTTATGATCAATCACCTCGTTATCACATTTTAGTAGAATTGTATAGAAATAGAAAGATTATGTCAACGTCATTAAAAAGAAATCATAATGTTTTTACTGAAAAACCTGGAAGGCTTAAGTTTTAAAGCCTTCCAGGTTTTTCGTTGAGTATTTATAAAGAGATGAGGGGAAGGCGTTAGCAATTATTAGTCTATCTTGAGGTTGTCGGGAATTTTAATGCCTGCTTCCTCGTAATACTTAATGGCGCCCCTATGAAGAGGCATCACCTGCTTAACAGCATTTTCAGGAATACTGGCGGCGGCCACGGCGTGGGTATTTACCATGGTTTCGTTGTTTTCCATGATGGCTTTGACAATGTGGTAGACCAGATTGTCATCCATATCATCGCGAACATAGAGCACAACCCAGTTGGATACGGTATCGTAGTCCTCAGTCAGACCTTTATAAGTACCTGCTTCAATCATATCTCTGGAATAGGCGGGGACGGCAGTCAGTACGGTATTGATCTGATCCTCGGTAAGCTTGACATAGTTGACGTCAGTTTTGGTTTCCAGTTCAATGATGGGGGAAGAGGGATGGCCGGTCAGCATGGAGCAGGCATCCAGGCGGCTCTCGAACATCTCGGTAAAACCGTCGGCATAAGCCATAGTAGTATAAGAAACATCCTTCATACCTAGGGCATCGTAAACCTTCATGGAGCCCAAGTGGGAGCCGCTCATGTAAGTGCTGACAGCAATGTTTTTGCCGTCTAGCTGGGTGGTGTCCGTAATACTCTTATCGAGGGTAACCGCCATCCACTTATTGGCGTAGCAAGCAGCGACGGCCCGCAGCCCTTCAAAAGGCGCGGCGCCCGCATAGTCCCCTTGGCTTGTCATGATGTCATAACCCATGCTGGCTTCAGAGATGCAGATATCTACGGAGCCGTTGCGCAGCAATTCCAGGTTAGCTCCCGAGCCTTGGGTGGCCTCAATGGCGATTTCGATATTCTTTGTATTCTGCCCCACAACGGTGGCGACACCGCCGCAGTAAATATAGAAGGTACCGCCGGAGGTGGCGCTGCCCATGGAAATGGTTACCTTCTTATCGGGGAAAGGAACCTCACCGCCGCCAGCAGGTGGTTGATCACTGGGTGACTGAGTGGCAGGAGCAGCAGCATTGGAAGACTGTCCTTCATTTCCGCAGGCAGCAAGGCTTCCCAGCAGAAGGACAAAAACCAGTAACAGTACAAAATTCTTACATCTTTTCATAATGACCTCCTTGTTTTTTGATTTTGTTTACAACCCATGAACGTGCCGGTTTATAAGCCAAGATGTATATAATCAGCAGTATAAATCCAATCAAATCCGTTAATGTTCCGGGAATGGTTATACACAGGCCCGTTGCTAAAAGAATGCATCTTAGTGAAAGACTAAGATGAGAGCCTGCATGCCAGCCATATAACGCCACGGTAAAGCAATAGATGCCGATAACGGCGGTAGCACAGGCAATGGCGATCTCTGCCGCTGTTCCGACAAAGAGCAGAGCCGGTCCATAGATAAAGATAAAGGGCAATACGAAAGCCACCATACCCAGGCGGACGGACAGCCAGCCTACCCTGGTGGGATTGCTGCCGGAAATACCGGCTGCCGTATAAGCTGCCAGAGCCACCGGCGGCGTCAGCATAGACAGGATCGCATAATAGAAGATAAACATGTGAGCGGCAATAGGCTGAATACCTAAGCCGGTCAGACCGGATACCATGATAGTGGCGCAGATGATGTAGGCGGCAACGGTGGGCAGGCCCATGCCGAGAACGATAGCGGACAAAGCCGTAAACAGAAGGGCCAAAAACAGGTTGGTTCCTGCCAGAAGGCTTACTAAAAGGGTAAATTTGACGCCGACGCCGGTCAGCATGACAATACCGATAGCCAGGCCGGCGCAGCCTACCGCAGAGATGATGGTAAGAGTACGGTAAGCGCCAATTTCGCAGGTTTTAAAGATCTCTTTAAATCCCATTTTGTGATCCTTCGTAAACCAACTGCACAGGACACAGGATATGATGGAGTAAATAGCAGACCGGCTGATGCTTAATTGCCGGATGGCGATAAAGTAAATAAGAATCAAAATAGGAATGATCAGCAGCCAACCCTCTTTCAGGACACTGATGGGGTTTTCAATCTCCGACTGGTCCATCCCTTTCAGATCGCTCTTAGCCGCCTCTAAATCAATGGAGATAAAGACACTGAAATAGTATAGCAAAGCCGGAATAATAGCGGCCAGACAGATGGTGGAATAAGGGATGTTGAGCATTTCCGCCATCAGGAAAGCCCCGGTTCCCATAACGGGAGGCATAATCTGACCGCCGGTGGAAGCTACCGCTTCCACTGCCGCTGCAAATTCCGGTTTATATCCCACCCGTTTCATCAGGGGGATCGTCAAGGTGCCGGTGCTCACCACATTGGCTACGGCGCTGCCGGAGATGCTGCCGAAGAACCCGCTGGATACAACGGAAACTTTAGCAGGACCGCCCCGCTTGCCGCCGGCTAGTGCAATGGCAAGCCGCATGAAGATGTCTCCCGTTCCGGAAACGGTGAGAAAGGAACCGAAGAGTACCATCAGGAAGACATTGGTTGCGGACATCTTCATGGCGGTGCCGAATAAGCCTTCCATGCTGAAAAGGTAAGAAACAACCCGGGAAAACCCGTACCCCTTGTTGGCGATGAAGCCGGGCAAATAGCTGCCTGCAAAGGCATAGATAATCAGAACAATAGATACAACAGGCAGGCCATTTCCTATTGTGCGCCGGGCTGCCTCCAAAGTCAGTAAAATGGCAAGGGTGCCAAAGAGCAGATCCAATGAAGAAGGGGCATTGATCATACAGCGGTAGAGGTATTTTGTGTTATTGATAATCACATAGGCGGTAATTACCGCCACCGCCGCAGCGGCAAGGATATCGTACCATGGTATGGTTTTCCGGCTTGCCTTTTTGTGGGCGGGATACATCAGGAAGATAAGGGTAAGGCCAAAGCCCCAATGCCACATATAAAAAATAGTAGGATCGACGATTTTAATGATTAACCCGTATATATGAAACAGGGTCATGGAAATGGCAATCAGGGAGACAAGCCATTTTGCTGCTTGATGACTGTAAATGCGAACCGATGCTCCGTCCTCGTCCACCCCTTCCTCAATAGAATCCAGGCCGCTTTGCCCAGGGGAGGCCGCCGTAAGCATTTCCTCTTCTTTTTTCTTGAACATAAATGCATCTCCTTTTACCCATTGATCTGCAGCTCCATAGAAAACGAATAACGAAATCGGTTAACTGATTTATCACAATAAAAACATAGATTCCAATCATTGTCAATGACTTGATTGCTAAAAATTTTAAATTTTCTTTCTAAATGAAAATCTTATAATGTCACATTTTATTACAAGAGCAGCCCTAACATCTATTGACAGTAAATTTGGCTCGTGATATTATACAAATCGATTTACGAAAACGGTTAACATAAAAAGGAGGAGGGAGCCAGGTGAGCAATATGCTGGAAATCCGCTGGCACGGCCGGGGCGGGCAGGGAGTAAAGACTGCAGCCCTTTTGTTGGCCGATGTGGCCTTTAACACGGGGAAATATGTTCAAGGCTTTCCGGAGTATGGGCCTGAACGTATGGGGGCGCCTGTTACGGCTTATAACCGGATCTGTGACGAGGTAATCAGAGATCACTCCAATATTTACGAACCAGATTTTGTAGTGGTGGTAGATGAGACCTTGCTGAAAAGTGTGAATGTTATTAAAGGTTTGAAACCGGAAGGGGCTATTTTGGTTAACACGGATCAGGGGCCGGAGAAAATTGCGGCCAAACTGAAAGGTTATGCCGGCAAGGTGCTGACCATTGACGCCCGCAAAATCTCCGAAGAGCTGCTGGGAGCTTATTTCCCCAATATGCCTATGCTGGCCGGCGTAATCAAAATGAGCGGAGTAATGGATGAGCAGGTTTTTCTGGATAATATGAATATTTCCCTTAAGCATAAATTTGCCAGCAAGCCCCAAATGATCACGGGAAATATGAAGGTCTTAGAGAGGTCGCTGGGGGAGGTGCAGGGTCTGTGAAGCATAAAGATATAGAAATAAATGAGAAGGTGGGCTGGAGAGATATTTCTGTAGCCGGCCATATTACGGGCGGCGGCACATCTAAACAATTCAATACCGGGGATTGGCGCAATCTGCGGCCGGTATTGGTTTGGGAAAAATGCAAGCAGTGCTTGCTGTGCGTGCCTGTCTGTCCCGATTCTTCCATTGCGGTGACCCAGGGAAAGCGGCAGGAATTTGATTACGATCACTGTAAAGGCTGTGGCATTTGTGCCAGAGTCTGTCCTTTTGATGCGATTTATATGGAAAAAGAGGTGGTTAGCGATGATTAAAGACAGGCTTTCCGGCAACGAGGCGGTGGCCCTGGCCATGAAATCCATGAATATGGACGTAATGGCGGCCTTCCCGATTACCCCTTCCACCGAGATTCCCCAATATTTTTCTCAATTCGTAGCCGATGGAGCTACGGAAACGATTTTCGTTCCTGTGGAATCGGAGCATAGCGCCATGTCCGCCTGCATCGGCGCCCAGGCTGCCGGGGCCAGAAGCTGTACGGCCACCTCTTCCTGCGGCCTGGCCCTGATGAATGAAGTGCTTTCCGTGGCCTCATCCTTGCGGCTGCCGATTACCATGTGCTGTGTGACCCGGGCTCTTACCGGCCCTATCAACATTCATAACGATCACAGTGACGCCATGGGCGTGCGGGATTGCGGCTGGATTCAGCTCTATGCCGAAAATGCTCAGGAGGCCTACGATAATTACATCATGGCGGTGCGGATTGCCGAGGATCCCAAGGTGCTGCTGCCGGTAATGGTCTGCCAGGATGGTTTTATCACCAGTCATGCCGTGGAAAACATCATTCTGCTGGCGGAGGAAGAAATCCGCAAATTTGCCGGCTTTTATGAGCCGGAGAATTACTTGTTTAACTCCCGGGAAAAAGTGGCTTACGGCCCTTACGATTCCCCGGTTTACTTCATGGAGCATAAACGGCAGCAGGCTCAGGCTATGATTGATTCTTTAGAAGTGATTAACGCGGTTTCCCAAAGCTTTGGCGATTTGACGGGCCGCTATTATGATCTGCTGGAGGCTTACCGGGCTGAGGATGCCGACCGGCTGCTGGTTTTACTGGGATCTACTGCCGGCACCGCCAAACAGGTGGTGGACGAGCTGCGCAAAGACGGAGAAAAAGTGGGCCTTATCAAGATCAGAGCTTTCCGGCCTTTCCCGGTTCAAGCCTTGGTTCAGGCCTTGGGCAATGCCAAAATCGTTGCCGTACTGGATAAGTCCGAGGGCATGTCGGCCAATGGCGGCCCGTTATTTGCCGATGTTTGCGCCGCTCTCGGCGGCAGAGGACCCCGGCTGGTGAACTATATTTATGGCTTGGGGGGCCGGGATGTCCGTCCCTTACATATAAAAGAAGTCTTTGAACATTTGAAAGACGATATAGAGGGCAAGACGCCGGCAGCCAAGACGGCAGCCAACTACCGCTATTTGGCGGTAAGAGAGTAGGGGGGAAGGGCAATGACCTATAATTTTGTGCAAGAGATGAATAAACCTGAGCGCTTTGCCGGCGGCCACAGGCTCTGCGCCGGCTGCGGCGCTGCCGTAATGGCCCGCAATGTGCTGCGCTCTTTGGACCCGGAGGAACGGGTGGCCATAGTCAATGCCACAGGCTGTCTGCAGGCGGCCACCTTTCCCTATCCTTATATTACCTGGGAAGACTCCTGGCTTCACAGCGCTTTTGAAAATGCCGGAGCCACCTGCGGCGGCGTGGAGGCCGCCTATAGGGCGCTGCGCAAGCGGGGAAAGGTGAAAGAGGAATACAAGCTGCTGGCCTTTGGCGGTGACGGCGGCACCTATGATATTGGCTTCCAGTCCCTTTCCGGGGCTATGGAGCGGGGCCACGATATGGTGTATATCTGCTACGACAACGAGGCCTATATGAATACCGGCATCCAGCGGTCTTCTTCCACTTCCCGCTTTGCCGACACCACCACCTCTCCCGCCGGCAGCGTTATACCCGGCAAGCCTCAGAATAAAAAGGACCTGACCCAGGTGATGATCGCCCATAACATCCCTTACGTGGCCCAGACAACTCTTCTGAGCAATATGAAGGATCTTAACGAAAAGGCCAGGAGGGCAATCCATACTCCCGGCCCGGCCTTTCTCAATATTTTGGCCCCCTGTCCCCGGGGCTGGCGCTATGAAACAGACCAGCTCATGGATATGACAAAAGCGGCGGTGGAAACCTGCTTCTGGCCTCTTTTTGAGGTGGTGGAAGGCAGGTTCCATTTAAGCTACAAGCCTAAAAAGAAGCTGCCTATTGAGGAATATCTCAAGCCCCAGGGCAGATTTAAGCATATGTTCAAACAAGGCAACGAATGGATGATTGAAGAATTTCAGCAGGAAGTGGACCGGCGCTGGGAAGAACTGCTGAAAAAATGCGGCGAATAAGCGGGAGATAAAAGGCCAAGGATAGCGGGCTAAGGCCAGTGTCCTGAGTCCAGCGCCCTGGAGCCGGTGCCCTGGAGCTAGCGTCCTGAGGCCAGCAGTTAGAAAAGGAGTGAATAAGCATGTCAGATATTTGCCTGCGTTTAGACGGGGTAATCTCCAAATATATCCGGCCTTTAACCTTTCCGGTGGCCGTGAAATTTTTTAAAGAAGGGGAAGCCCTGCCGCCTAAGACCAAGGTGCCTACGGAAGCTTTCGGCCATCCCATAGCTATCTGCCAGGGTATTAGCATTGCCCGGAAATATGGCTGGAGCCTGGCTTTTTATCAGAAGGATCAAGCCTGTCCCTTGGCCCAGATCATCCTGGGCTATAAAGAGGAGCCGGATTTTATCAAAGACGGCAGCGTAATCAAGAATCTTTATACGGACAACGATGAGGCGGCAATAAAAACTCAGGAATCTACGCCAAAGATGCCCAATGCCGATACTCATTGCTTAGTGGTTGCCCCTTTGCATAATGCAGCCTTTGACCCCGATGTGGTGGTCTGCTACGGCAATGCCGCCCAGATTACCCGTTTTGTCCAGGGGGCTCTTTATAAAACCGGCGGCTATATCGAATCCCGCTTTGCCGGCAGGGGAGCCTGCGGTGGGGAAATTACGGTTCCCTATACCCAAAACCGCTGTAACGTCATCATCCCCGGCGGCGGCGAACGGGTCTTTGCCCTTACCGCCGACGACGAGCTGGCCTTTGCCATGCCCGCCGGCAAAATCCAGGATGTGATGGCAGGCTTGGAGGCCACCCACAAAGGCGGCGTTGCCCGTATTCCCACTCCCGTGGCCGGCCTTGCATCCCAGCCCGATTTCCCTAAATATTATCATGATCTGGAAGTCTATTGCGGTTTGACGGAAGAGTAATGCCCGGCGCCGGCCGGTACTAACCGGCTGTGGCTACAGCCCGGCAGCGGCCTTGGCAGTGACCTGTCGTGCCAGTTGACTGCTCAGTTCTGCTGGGTTTGTAGGGATCTCCGGGGATAAAGCGGAGCAGAGAATAGGCAAAAATGCAAGTTTAAAGTGTTCGGCCTTCTTGTTAATGGGGCCGAACACTTCTTTACTCGATTGGGATTGACAATGCTGTCTAATTGCGTTAGACTAAAACCAATTTAATGGTCTAATGGCATACGACAGGAGGCGACTCATGGAGCAATATAAATTGGGCGAAATGGAGCAAAAATTCGCCGATATTATTTGGGCAAATCAACCGGTTAATTCCCGTACCCTCACGGAGTTGTGCGCCCAGGCCTTTGCCTGGAAGCGCACTACCACTTACACTATGCTCAAGCGCTTATGCGACCGGGGCATCTTTCAGAATGAGGACGGTACGGTTACTGCTTTAATGTCCAAAAGCGAGTTCGGCGCCGCCCAGGGGGAACAATTTCTCAAGGAAAGCTTCGATGGCTCACTGCCCGGATTTTTGGCTGCCTTTAGCCGCCGGAAGAAGTTGAGCAAAAAAGAAATAGACGAAATCCGCCGGCTCATCGACGAGCATAAGGAGAGATAGCCATGTTGGATAAGCTATTTTTGCAGCTTCTGAATATGAGCTTTACCGGCGGCATTGTCATTTTATTTGTGCTGGCAGTCCGTCTGCCTTTGAAAAAGGCCCCCAAGATCTATTCTTATGTTTTGTGGAGCGTGGTTTTGTTCCGCCTTATTTGCCCCTTTTCTTTTGAAAGCGCTTTAAGCCTTTTGCCCACAAAGGCAAATCCCATTTCCCAGGATATTGTTTATATGGCCCAGCCTCAGGTGGACACAGGGGTTTTCGCAATCAATAATGTGGTAAATGGCTCGTTGCCGCCGGCGTCGCCGGCTACCAGCATAAACCCCTTGCAGATCTGGCTGTTTATCGGCAGCCTGATTTGGCTGGCGGGGATGGCGGTAATGCTGATTTACAGCATTGTCACTTTGCTTAAGCTGAACCGGCGCTTGCAAGAGGCGGTGTATTTCCGGGGAAATATTTATTTATCCGACAGGATTGAGACGGCATTTGTAATCGGCCTCTTCCAGCCGAAGATTTATCTGCCCGCTAATCTAACAGAAAAAGAGCAGGAATACATCCTGCTCCACGAAGAAACCCATATTAGGCGTTTTGACCATATCATCAAAATTGTCAGTTTTTTGGTCTTGTGCTTTCATTGGTTTAATCCCTTGGTTTGGCTGGCCTTTTTCTTAAGTAACAAAGATATGGAAATGTCTTGTGATGAGGCGGTTATTAAAAAACTGGGCCATGAGGTCAAAAAGGACTATTCTTCTTCCCTTTTAACCCTGGCCACAGGCAGGGCCATTGTCGGCGGTACGCCTTTGGCCTTTGGGGAGGGTGATACCAAAAGCAGGGTTAAAAATGTGCTGCGTTATAAAAAGCCGGCGGTTTGGGTGATGGCGGCAGCTATCCTGGTGGTGGCTGTTGTAGTGGCAGGGCTGATGGCCAACCCTCGAGAGGCCGCCGCTCCTGATCCTGAGGCTGTGGCAGGGACCCCAACGGAAACAAACATAGAGGGCTTATGGGAAAGCCGCACCAAATATATCGGCGATAATTCCGCGGTGGGCAGGATCATCACGGGATTGAGCTTCCCCGATAATTTGCAGCATGATGGTTTTGCCCTTTATACGGCAGAACTGCCCTATGGCGTAGAAGTCAAATTTAAGACGGATACCGAAAGCCGCAATTATTACACTGGAGCCCTAAATCAGGCACCCTTTGAAAAGAATGCCATTATTATGTTCTCATTAATCGAGAATGCGGAGCAAATTGAATTTACGCTGGACGATGGAGAAAATCCCTATACTGTTGAATATACCCGCTCTTGGGCCGAGGATTTCCTGGGCGGCGGCAGCTTGTTTGCCAGGTCTGAGACAAAGGCCGGCTTTGAGGAATTGGTCAAAGGGATATCGGCCAAAATAGACAATGAAATAGAAGAGCAGATCAAACACTGGCAGTTGGAACCCGGACAGAGTAATGTAACTTTCTTTGTGAAGCCTGACGAACCGGCGGAGGTGATTGGCCGGACCGCTGCCGAGGTGTGGCTGAAATCCCTGATGGATGCGGAGACTCCCGCCGAGCAACGCATTGCCGCTTATGAAATCACCGGCGTCAGCGTGATAGCCGGCGAACCCCGGGCAGGGGAGCAATGGGCGGATATGAAATACCAATACGTGGTCCGGGTGAATTACAATATTACCACGGCCACGGAAGATTACTTCGCACCGGGGGACGGTGTTTCCGGCAAGGGCACATTTCAGGGCCTATTCCGGGAGCTTTCGTTGAAAGCTCAAGAAACCGGTGGGTTCGAGATTGTCTATATCGGTACCGGCGGCGCAGAGCAGATATTTGCGCCGCCAGGCTACAGGGGCAGCCTTACCGAGGATGAGCTTAAAGAGACGGAAGAACTGGCCAGATATTACTTTACTGAGGAAGCGCCCTATTATGAAGGGGTTGCCTCCATTTACCCGGCGGCCGATGATGATCCTTTATACCGCAATCGAGGGATTGAAGGGGAATATCCGGCGGGGGATATCATCATTTATAAGGTCCTTACGGTTAAAGATCAGAAGGATGGCAATCCGGAGCGCTCCATCAGCATAACAAGAAAAGGGCAGGACGGGGCCTGGGAGATTGTCAACCAGGGGTATTAATTTGATGAGGCTTTTTGATAGATTAATTCCTTTTCCTCTTTGGATAAAACCTGCTCAGTGAAATAAGCAATAACGGCAATTCCAAGTATATTCATCCCTAAGCGTACCAGCATGAATTTTAATCCCAGGGCCGAGGCCTCAAATAATACAAGAGGAATTTTTGTTGTTGACCAGGCGCCCAGCATTATGAATACATTTGACAGCTTACTGCCTTTGCTAAGTAATGCACCGGCCACGGGAAATGCCGCATATAGAGGTCCTGCCGCCGCCGAACCGATGAAAAAGGCAAGCAATACGCCGATAAGACTGGAGCCTTCCCCCATGTATTTCACCATCGTCTCCCGTTTCACCCATACGTCAAGAAGGCCCAGCAGAATGAAGATGGGCGGAATGATGGACAACATCTCCAAAAGATTCGAGCCTGTTATCGTCACCGACTTGCGGCCTGTTTCCGGGAAGAAGGCCAAGATGGTGAGGTTAAGGGCTGCTAGCATAAGAAAAACCCGGTAGCGCTTCAATTGATTTTTTATTTTCGGCTTCACATTGCCACCCCCATTACTAAGGCAAGGGCCAGTGAAAAGAGAAACGCGGCTAAATTGCGGGCAATAGCCGCTTTCTTTCCAAAATAGCTGATTTCAAGAGGTAAAGTGACAATGCCAACCATCATAAGAGTCGAGACAAAGGCTGCAATCTGCATATACCCCGCGCCGCTTTGAAGCAGAGCCGCCGCCAAGGGAAATGCCACAAAGCCGGGGATCAGGGTAATCGAGCCAATCATGGCGGCAATCAGCAAGCCGGTAAAACCCGACTCCTGGCCCAGTAATCCGGAAATCTGCCGGGGGGTAAAGGTTGCCAGCATAATCCCGATGATAATTAAAATAGAAAGAAACTGCGGCAGGATATTTTCAAAAGCTTTCCAGGCTTTTTTCAAAGCGAGAGTCGTTTTTTCCCGACTTTTAATTGCGGAAACGGCGAGGGAGGCCGCCGCAAAAATATATAAGGCAATTGTCATCGGTCATGCTCATGGCCGCCGCAGCCATGATCCCCGTGGCCCTGCTCCCCGCATTCTGCGTCATGGTGCTGGCCGTGATGATTGCAGGAGGCCTCCGAGTCAAATGAAAGGGTGCCTCCAAGCAGTTCTTGCACCGCTTTATCCGCACTGCCGGATACGCCGCCGTACAGCTTAATGTTTGCTTCTGCCAGCGCCCTTTTGGCGCCGCCGCCGATGCCGCCGCAGACCAGAGCATCAACATCAAGCTTTTTCAGAATATCGGCCAGGGCGCCATGGCCGCTGCCGTTTGTGTTGACGGTTGTGGATATTTTAACCTCTCCGTCTTCTACGTCATAGATTTTGAACCGTTCTGTGTGGCCAAAATGCTGAAATACCTGTCCGTTTTCGTAAGTTACTGCTATTCTCATGGCTGTTCCTCCTATTCAACTTCCCCAACCGTTGGGCTGCAATTTCGCCGGTACTACATCTTTTCATCTCAGACATTGATAACATCGTTTATGACATATGTCATTTATATTTTTTATCATATATTATTTTCGGCATATGTCAATAACCTTGATAAAAAATTATCATGACAAGAGCATAGCTGTTGCATTAAAGCTCTTGTCGCGTCAAAACCATATGTCTACTTTATGTCTTTGCGGAACATCAAACCAGAGATCAAAGATGTTAAAGGCGACACCAAGACAAGGCCGATACAGCCTACGAAGGTATGCAATATCTCTGCCGCTATGGGCTTTGAGTTGAGGATGTTCAGCAGAGGCGTGCCTTGAGCCATATAGACCATCATGACCGTTATGTAGCCGCCCATATAAGCAAACAGTAAGGTAGTGGTTTGGCTGCCGACTACGGATTTGCCAATATTAAGTCCTGATTTCATCAGCCCGGCCTGAGTTATTCCCGGGCTGTTTTTGACGATTTCCTCCAATGCCGAGGAAATATCCACGGCCAGATCAAGGATAGCCCCTGAGCTGGCAAGATATATCCCCGCCTGAAAGATAGCGGTCAGGTCAAGCTGCATAAATCCTGCGTATAACAGGGATTCGGCTCCTTCCATTACGGCCCCGTGTATATTAAAGATATTGCCGAAGGCCACTGCCAGAAGACAGGTTGCCAGGGAACAAGTCATAGCGCTGATAATGGCGGCATAGGCCTTTTTGGAAAAGCCGGCCACCAGTAAAAGGGTGATGATGGTCAGCCCATTGCCCACAATCAAGGCTACAAGTAAAGGGTGATAACCGTGGAGCATTGCCGGGATGAGGATTTTCCAGATGCTTAGCAGGGCAAAGCCAAAAGAAAGCAAGGTGCGGACTCCGGTATAGCCGGAAAATAGAATGATAACAAGGGCAAAGCAGCCGATTAAAAGCAACTCCTTATCGGCCCGGTAATGGTCGATCATATTGGCAAAATTGATCTCCTGATTCTCATTAAAACCGATCAATACCCAAGCCTTGTCCCCAGCCTTAAATAGCTTATCCACCGTTAAGCTGCCGGTGAGCATATTATTGGCCTGAACCTGTTCCCCCTTGCGGGGACCGGTTTCTATCTCAATTAATACGCTTTGATCGCCCAATTTAAAAATACCTGAGTTGTGAATACCCAGGTTATTGACGGAAATGACCTTAGCCCGGACGCCTTCGGTAAAGAGGTATTCCTGCTTCTGAAAGCCTGTGGGCAAGAGGGCGAGAATTGCTGTCAGAATCAATAAAACCGTGATAAAAACAGTATCTTTACGGTTTGTGTTACTTAATAGCTTTTTCAAGAGATACTCCTTTCACTAATCACTAAAACAAGGCTGAAACAGCTTCAGCCTTGTTTTAGCTATTTATGATAATCCGGCTGTTGAGATCCGGAGTTGCTTTAGGAATTACCAGCTGAGTTTTGTAGCGGCAACTAATTTGTCGTATACTTCCGTATTTTCATAAGCGCCGTTAAACAACTCTGATCCTGCTCCCGTTGCGTATACCGGCACGGGAACTCCCGTATGCCAATAGGATGTCCAGCCTATACCCGCTTTGTTGTTCAAAATATGGGTTAAGGTTACGGAAAGGGGATTATATCCGCCGTAGAGTAAATCCGTTTCTTCGTTATCGGCAGGCTCCGCTGCCATTGTTTCGGCAAAGGCTGCTTTAAGCTTTTCTACCTCCCGGTCGGATAACTCCAAAGTCATATAGCTTGGTTCCCCGGGGCGGCTGATATCGTCTATGGTATTGTTAACAAGACCGAAGTTTTCCGTGATCACCGGCATCACATCGGCAAAGGTCAGCTTGGGATTCTTGGCGGTCATCTCATCCAGTAAAGCATCAAAGGCCACATAGGATATTTTTTGGTTTTCCAAAAGATGAAAGGCGGTATCGTAATTAGTGGTTGCCTGTCCAATGGTCATGCCGCCGGTTTCATGATCTCCCGTAACGATAATCAGAGTCTCTTCCGGGTGCTTTTTCGCAAAATCTAAAGCTACCTGAACAGCTTCTTCAAGGGCGATAACGTCGCCGATATTAGCTTTGGCGTCATTGGCATGGCCGGCCCAGTCGATTTTTCCTGATTCGGCCATCATGAAGAAGCCTTTTTCGTTGTCAAGAACCTCGATGCCCTTTTTGACGAAATCTGCCAGAGTTAAGTCTCCCGGCTTGTTATCGATGGCGTAGGGCATGGCGCCGCTGTCTTGAACCACGGGAGTCACCGCATAGACTTTACCGGAGTTGCTGTTGAGGGCTAAAATATCTTCTTTGGTTTTTACTACTTTATAGCCTTTTTCCTCCATGACCTTGTAGGCGTCCTTTTGATCCTTATCCTTGCCGGTAGGCTGGTTGATGGTGCCGCCGCCGAAGAAATCGAAGCCGGAGTTGGCCATTTGCAGAGCAATATCATAATAGTCGTTTCTGGAAGCTACGTGAGCATAGTAAGCCGCCGGCGTGGCGTGGTTGATGGTTACATTCGAGATAATGCCGATTTTCATGCCTTTTTCTGCTTTAAGTCTTTCAGCGATAGTTTTGGGGATGGGGCTGCCCTCCACATTTGCCGGTTTGTTGCCGGATTTATCGCCCGCCGGCTTCAGGCCGATGGTGCCGCTCCAGGTCTTAAAGCCTGAAGAAAGGGAAGTGGCTGTGGAGGCCGAGTCGGGAGCAAAGGAGGTGGCGTCCTGGGTGGTTTGGTAGCCGACTGCCTCAAAGCTTTGGAAATTCATTTTATCCAAAGCCATTTGGTTATGTTTGTTGGTGCCGCCGTATATTTGGGCTGAATTTACTTGTACGGCCGCCATGCCGTCGCCGATAAACATAAAGATGTATTTGGGGGTTTTAGTTACTTGTACCGCTGCGCTTGTTGCCTGTGTCACTGCGGCTTGGGCCGGCAATAAGTCCGCGGCCGGCGAGAATGCTGCGAAAACCGATATCGCCAGTATTACGCTCAACAAAGCCGCTAATGGTTTCTTTGACGACATTAAGCTTTTTAACATGACTGTCCCTCCAATATATTTTATATTCCAGGACGAATTATATAGATGGAAAGTAAAATACCAATCAAGCCGATGTATTGATTGTGTTAAAAAAAAGAAAAGTTAAAGCCTTTCAAATCTTTATTGACAAATAAAAACTTGAATGTTAAATTGATAGTAATGCTATCGATAGTAGTACTATCACATTGCAAGGAGGTTATTATGGCAAAGCCCGACGCCAGTATTGAGCCGCGGATTTTGGAATGCGCCAAAAAGGAATTTTTGTTATGCGGTTATGAAAAAGCTTCTACTAATGTGATTTGTAAAAACGCCGGGGTAACCTCGGGAGCATTATATAAAAGATACTCCGGAAAAGACGATTTGTTTTGCGCATTGGTTTCCCCGGTGGCTGATCAATTTAAAGATTTAGTTAAAAAGAGAAATGACAACTTTCATGCATTGGATCAGCATGAACAAGAAGAAGCTGCCCTTGGTCCTAAGTCCCAGGCAGCGGTTTTCATTGATCATGTCTATAAGCATTTTGATGTTTTCAAGCTGTTGATAGACTGTGCCAAGGGTTCTTCCTATGAGAATTATCTTCACAAGTTGGTGGATATCCTGGTGGACGCCACCGTGCGGTTTATGAAGGAATCCGGCCACAGGGCCGTTATTTATGGAAAAACCGCAACTCCCCAGATCATTCACATCCTGGTCAGTTCTTACCTGAGCGGTCTTTTTGAGCCGGTTACCCATAATATGAGCCGTGAGGAGGCTTGCCTCTACGCCGAACAGCTCCAATACTTTTTTAACATTGGCTGGGCGGATATTCTCCATCTGGACATTAAAGAATAAATGCCAAAAATGGCCTTTATTTTTTAGCCTAAGGTTAGCATTAGCTAACCAAAAAAGGCAAAAAAGAAGCAGCAAAAGCTAAAGAATAAGAAGAAATCAGGTGGTTGTTATATGCGGGATTCAAAATTAAAGAGTGTCATCCTATTTTTGAAAGGCCATATCGGCCCCTATAAGGGAAGATATATTACCAGCATCATCTTTGCCATTATCAGCGTGGCGGCAGGCGTAGCGCCCTATTGGCTTATCGGGGAGCTGATCAAAGGGTTTACGGCTGGGAAACGGGAAATGGCATACTATGCTGCCCTATTGATTGCCATGGCAGCTTCCTGGGCAGTACATTCCCTATGTCACGCCATATCCACTACCCTTAGTCACAAAACGGCCTTTCAACTGATTGCCGATGTGCGAAAGGAGCTGGCCGGCAAGCTGACCAGATTGCCGTTGGGCTATATGCTGAACCAGCCCTCCGGGGGAGTGAAAAGCACTTTTGTTGAAAAAGCCAGCGCCATGGAACCGCCCATAGCCCATTTGGTGCCCGAGGGAACCTCGGCAATCCTGTTGCCCCTGCTGATTATGGGCTACATGTTTGCTTTGGATTGGCGGATGGCCCTGCTTTGCCTACTGCTGCTTCCCACGGCCTATGTTTTTGCCATGAATGCCTATAGAAAAACGGCCAGCCGTTTCTCCTTGTATATCAAGAAAAACAAGGAATTAAACGATGTGGCGGTGGAGTATATTCACGGAATTAAAGTGATCAAGGTGTTTCGCCAAACCTCCAGTCAATACGCCCGGTTTCGCCAGGCGGCCCGGGAAGCGGCCCAATCGGCCATTCAATGGATGAGAGAAACGGCTGTGCCCTTCGGCTTTTTTTCCAGTATAATGCCGGCGGCTTTGTTAACTCTGCTTCCCGGGGGGCTGTACTTTATGCGGCAGGGAACCCTCAGTCTGGAGAACTTTTTGCTGATCGTCATACTGGCCATGGGCATTCGTATTCCCCTGACCCGCATCGGCAATCTGGGAGAAGTCTACAGCCAAATGGCTTTGAATATGGAGAGCATTGTCAGCTTGCTGCAGGCCCCTGAGCTGGAGCGGCCTGATCAACTGAGCCGACCGATTGCCAATTATAGGATTGAATATTCCCATGTCAGCTTTTCCTATGCCCTTGCCGGCGAAAAGGGAGCGGAAACCCGGGCAAAAGAGGAAGCTCTGCAAGATGTCTGCTTTGTCATTGAAGAAGGAGAAAAGGTGGCCCTGGTAGGGCCCTCCGGCAGCGGCAAGTCTACGATAGCCAGATTGCTGGCTTCCTTTTGGGATGTTTCCGGCGGGCAAATCACCATCGGCGGCGTGGACGTGAAAGATATCCCCTTGGAAAGGCTGAATAAAATGATTGCCTACGTGACCCAGGATACCTATCTTTTTGCCGGAACGGTACGGGATAATATCCGCATGGGCAATCCCGCCGCCACGGACCAGCAGGTGGAGGCAGCGGCGAGAGAATCGGGCTGCGAGGAATTTATTTTAAATCTGGAGCAGGGCTATGATACTCCGGTGGGCGGAGCGGGAGCCCATTTGTCCGGCGGCGAAAAGCAAAGGATTGCCTTGGCCCGGACCATGCTGAAGGACAGTCCCATTGTGATTTTGGATGAGGCCACCGCTTATATGGATCCGGAAAACGAAGCCGTGCTGGGCAAGGCTATCTCCAAATTATTAAAGGATAAAACGGTGATCGTCATCGCCCACAGGCTGTCCACGATTATCCATTGCAATCCGATCTTATTAATCTACAAGGGACAATTAGAGAGTTGCGGAAAGCATGAGGTCTTATTGACAAAATCCCCCCTTTACGCTTCTATGTGGCAGGCTCACCTGCATAGCCGAAGAATGGAGCAAACAGTATGAAAAAAATAATTCAGGATTATTTTATCTTAATGGAAAAGTATAAAAAGCACTTTAACCGGGCCCTGACTTTCGCCATAATTAGGGGTCTCTTTGATGCGGTGCAAATTGCGGCCTTATATTTGGGGCTGCGGGATGTTTTCACTTCAGGGATCAGCGCCATTACCATTTGGCGCAGCTTGGGCTTGCTCTTGATCAGCGTAACCGGCGCCGCTCTGACCTCGGCCTATGCCAATATCCAGAAGACCAACTTCGGCTATCATGGCGGCGCAGAAGCCCGTATGCGGATTGCCGGGCATTTGCAGTCTATCGGCATGGGCTATTTTAACGAAAACTCTCTTGGCCATGTCAGCGCTACGGCCACAACCAGCGTCCAGTTGATTCAGGAGGCGGGCACCACCATTGTTTACTCTTTCCTGGAAGGCTTAATCAGTTCCCTGATCATCAGCCTGATGATATTGCTGTTTAATTGGAAAATTGGTTTAACTGCCCTATTGGGGGTGCTGCTCTTTTTTTCCACTATTTCCTGGATGCAAAGAAGGGCCCTGCGCCATACCGACGACTACAGCAGGATTGAAAGTGAGCTGGTCTCCACGGTACTGGAATTTATTCAGGGCCTGCCGGTGGTGAAATCCTTCAACCGGGACCGGGTTGAAAGCGATGCATTGCAGAAAAACATCCAAACCCACAGCGATCTCATCTATCAAATGGAGCGGGACTGGATTCCCGTGGCGGCTCTGCAAAAAACCATTCTTGGCTGTACCGGGGTGGCTATTGTGGCGGTGGCCTTAGTGCTTGCCTTGATGGGCCAATTGCAGGTCTATGAAATGCTGACGGCCATGGTCACCTCCTGGATGATCTTCCTGCCCTTGGAAATGGCCGGACAATTTGCCTTTCTGCTTCGGCAATTAGGCAACAACCAGCACAAGGTTCAGGAGATTTTGGCAATTCCCGCATTAGACGAAAAGAGCACCGGAAAAACTACAAATGAAAATGGCATAGTCTTTTCCCATGTGTCTTTCTCCTACGAAGCCCGGCCCATTTTAAAAGATGTAAGCTTTGCTGTGCCGGAGAAAACCACCACCGCCATTGTGGGCCCCTCGGGCAGCGGCAAGACCACAATAAATAACCTGCTGGCCCGCTTTTGGGATGTGGACCAAGGCAGCATCACCATTGGGGGCGTAGATATTCGAGACTATAGCCTGGATGAATTGATGAAAAAAATCAGTATTGTCTTTCAGGATGTCTATCTGTTCAATGACACCATTGCCAACAATATCCGGTTCGGGCGGCCGGAGGCCACAATGGCAGAGGTAAAAGCAGCGGCGGAAAAAGCTTGCTGTCACGAATTTATTGAGGCCATGGCCCAAGGCTATGAAACCATAGTGGGAGAAAGGGGGGCCACCCTCTCCGGCGGAGAAAAACAAAGAATCTCAATTGCCCGCTGCCTGATTAAGGATGCGCCAATCATTTTATTGGACGAAGCTACGGCCAATGTGGACCCTGAGAATGAAGAAAAACTCAAGAGGGCTATCGATGCCCTGCTCCATGAAAAGACGGTGGTCATGATCGCCCACCGGCTGAAAACCGTGGAGCAGGCGGATCAGATTATTACCCTGGCCGATGGTCAGGTCAAGCAACGGGGCACCCATCAGATCCTGGCCGGGGAAACCGGGATTTATCGTGATTTTCTGAATGCCCGCTATGAAGCGCTAAACTGGAGCCTTTAGATGCGGAATTTCATATTAAGGAAAGTAGGGGAATGCTTGCTGACCCTTTTTATTGTAACCGTGATTTACCGGTGTGCCTTGCTTTTTTGATGTGACACAGCTTAAGGCAAAGTAAGCCTTGCTGGCGGCTCTCTTAAGGGGCCGCTTTTTCTTGCCTTGCATAATATCAATATTTTGATAAAATATGAATATGATATAGCAGAGGAGGGATTAATCATGGCAGTTATCAGGCCAAGTTCAGATCTAAGAAATAAATACAATGAGATTTCGGAGTTCTGCCGTACCTATAATGAGCCGGTGTTTATCACCAAAAACGGAGCCGGTGATCTTGTTGTGCTTTCCAATGCGGAGTATGAGCGGCTGAGCGGAAAATATGAGTTGCATCGTATGCTGGACGAGGGATTAGCGGCTTTGAAGGAAGGGAAGACGAGAGCTGCCGCCGAGGTGTTTGGGGAGTTGGAAAAGCGGTTCGGCATCGAAGGGGAGTGAGCCGCAATGGAATATACGGTAGAGATCACAAGACCTGCCGAACATGACCTTATCGGTATCTACACCTACATTGCCGATACGCTCAAGATGCCCTTAACGGCGAGGCAGGTTTATGCTTCCATTAAACAGGATATTATGACCCTTTCTACCATGCCGGAACGCCATCAGTTAATCGGCGAACCGCCATATGCAGAGCTTGGTGTGCGCATGCTGCTGGTTAAAAACTATATTGTTTTTTATATGGTGGACAAAGAGAACCCCACCGTCAGCATTCTCCGCATTCTATATAAGCGGCGGGAATGGCAGGGCATCATCGGTACAGAGATAAAGTAGGGGAGGAGTCGTTCTGCTTTTCCTCAATAAACTTGCGGTCATAGAGCAGGGCGGCAATCAGCACCACGAATATGGAGCCCGCGTTATGGACAAGGGCGCCGGTGGTGGGGGTCAAAACTCCGGCAATAGAAAGAGAGATAGCAACGAAGTTGATACAAAGGGACAGGCCGATACTTAATTTTATGGTTTTAACCGCCCCATTGGACAGCCGTTTAAGGTAAGGGATTTTGCTGATGTCATCGCCCATTAAGGCAATATCCGCGGCGTCAACGGCGATGTCGCTTCCCATGGTGCCCATGGCAACGCTGACATTAGCGGTTTTGAGGGCCGGCGCATCGTTGACGCCGTCGCCAACCATACAGATATTGCGGCCTGTCTCTTGTAATTTCCGGATTTCTTCTACCTTTTGGGCAGGAAGCATTTCGGCATGAATATCCTCAATCCCCACCTGATCTGCAAAATAGCGGGCTGTTTCTGTATGGTCGCCGGTGAGCAACACCACCCTTGTACGGGCTTCTTTCAACTCCCGCACCATGTCTTTCGCCGTGCTGCGCAAGGTGTCCGACAGAGTAATTGCCCCCAGCAATTGGCTTTGCCTTGCAACGAGGACCACAGCCTTGCCTTGGTTGCGGAACCTGCTTAATGTGGTATTTACCCCTTCATTAATAGGTATCTGATGTTCCTTCATAAAATCCAGATTACCGGATAATAGCGGCTGCCCGTCAACATAGGCCTTAATTCCTTTGCCCGGTATCATCTGAAAATCATTGACCGGCAGGAGCTCCGCTTGCTGCTCTTTCGCAAGGGAAGTTATGGCCTTGGCCAGAGGGTGTTCGGAATAGCTTTCAGCAGAAGCCGTCAGCCGCAATAATTGATGTTCATCTATATCGGCAGTAAAAGGATATAGGTCTGTGACAATAAGATTGCCATTGGTAAGCGTTCCTGTTTTATCAAAGGCAATAGTGTCCACCTTGCCCATGCGCTCCAGCGCATCTCCAGACTTGATGATAACGCCGTATTTTGTTGCCTGGCCGATAGCCGCCATCACCGCCGTGGGGGTAGCCAGTACCAAAGCGCAGGGACAGAACACCACAAGGACAGTAACGGCACGGACAATATTATTTGTAGCAAACCCCGTGATAATTGCAATCAGCAAGGCAACCGGCACAAGCCAGGTGGCCCATTTGTCGGCAATTCGTTCCATAGGGGCTTTCTTGCTTTCGGCGTCCTCCACCATACGGATGAGCTTTTGCAGGGAACTGTCCTCCCCAACCCGCATGGCCTTTATCTCAATGGCACCGAAGCGGTTGATTGTACCGCTGAAGACTTCATCGCCCACGGTCCTGTCAATGGGCAGGGATTCACCGGTCATCACCGCCTGGTCTATGGAGGTATTGCCGCTTATGATTACACCCTCCACCGGAACCGTTTCGCCGGGAAGTATACGCAAGATATCGTTTATTCGGATTTCCTCAGGCCCTATGATTTCCTCCCGGTTATTGATAATGCGCCGGCCCTGTTGGGGAGCAAGGCTGATCAGTTTTCTCAATCCCTTTTTGGCCCTCTCGGCAGTTTTGTCTTCCAATATGGCGCCAATGGCCATAATAAAAGCAACTTCCCCCGCCGCAAAAATGTCTCCAATAGCAATGGCGGCAAGCATGGCAATGGAGATCAGCAGGGCGGAGGATATTTTTTTCATGCCCGGATTGTGAAGGATGCGCCATACAGAGAGGTAAACAAGAGGAATACCGCAGATAAGGATGGCCACCCAGGCCGGGTCAACGGGAAAGGCCCTATCAGTGAGCATAAGTATAAGGCTTGCCACGAGAAACAGGCCGCCAATAATAGTCATGAGCACACCGGACAAAAAATCGTTTATGCGTTTCAGCATATTTAAAACCTCCTTGCAAACAACCACTTGCTGTTTTTCCCAAGCGGCAGTACAATCTATTTCATAAAGAACATTTTGTTTCTTTGATTATAGATTGGGCTATGGCTTGCAGCAACGGATAATTTTGACGAATTGTTTGCTACGGCACAGTTGAGGCTGTTTTGTTCGGGAGGTTATGCGAACTATGATGGATAGGCGGCAGCAGAAAACAAGAACCGCAATCTTTGAAGGGTTTGGGAGATTGCTCTCCTCAAAGAGCTATTCCAAGATCACCGTTCAGGATATTATTGATGAAGCGAATGTGGGAAGAACCACGTTTTATGCCCATTTTGAAACGAAGGACCAGTTGTTAAAGGAACTGTGCAGCGACTTGTTCTCTCACGTTTTCTCAGAGAATCTGAGTGCGGAAAGCACCCATGATTTTTCGATGAAAACGGGGAATCCCCAGGCAATGATCACCCATATCCTGTACCATTTGCTTGACAATAAGCAAAATATTATCGGTATTTTGACCGGCGATAGCGGCGAGCTGTTTTTAGGCTTTTTTAAACAATATCTGAATGAGCTAATGGCAACCCGGCTGCTGGGGGATACCGTATCCTACGGCAAGAATATCCCCTATGATTTTCTCGTCAATCACATATCCAGCAGCTTTGTGGGTATGGTGCAATGGTGGATTAAAAACCGCTTGAAGAAAACGCCGGAGGAGCTGGCTGATTACTTTATGGAAGTTATTGAACCGGTAGTTTAGTTGCCATAAATAAAAAAACCATCTGTCAGTTGCAGATGGTTTTTCGTTGATGAAAATCAACCGTAGATGGTTTTGCCAAATTCAAATGCACCGGACAAGTGGGACGTTTGGCCAATCTGCGGCTTGCCATTGGTATCGCCGCAGCCGCCGGCCAGCAGTCTGCCCTTATCACGAAAACCGATATAGTTCACCAAAGCAAATTCGTAATAGGCAACCGCCTGCCTGAATGTCCAGAAGAAGTCATCTGCCGCCGTCATAAGAAGTGCGGAGTCTTTTATGGGATACCTTTCGTAGCGTCCCAAAGGAGGGTTGCTATCTTCCTCGGCGATGCAGTAAAAGCGTTCGATAAATGCTTTGATTCGCGAGGAAATTGTCCAGAAGTAAAGGGGAGAGGCAAAGGCAATCAGGTCAGCCTCTATTATTTTTGGTACAAGGCTATTGAAACCGTCTTTTTGTATACAGGGCTTGCCGTAGCGGCAGGCATTGCAGCCCAGGCAGCCCTTTACTTCCGTTTTAACCAGGGATATGACCTCCACCTGATGTCCGGCATCCTGAGCGCCCTTTGCAAATGCATTTACAAGCTGGGCGGTATTTCCTTGGGGCCGGCCGCCGCCTTGAATCACTAGTATGTTTTTCATCTTTTAACCTCTATTTTCATATTCTAAAGAATTTTGGTATTGCTAAAATATTGCACCTCTTGCTCACCACAGATTAGGTTTTCCCAGCAGGTTTAATTATCTGGTAAGCCGCTGCGGAATGTGCGCTTTTGATATGCCCTGCTTTTCCAATAAATAAAAAGGACGATCAAAAATGAAATTGTTTGAGCAATTGAAATACGGATTGCTTGAAGTTCATCTGTGCCGGTTATCGTTGCAACGTGCAAAAGGTTAATGACGGTGTTGTTGAAAAAATGATCGGCCATCGGCAGCCACAGCGAGCCGGTGATTTTAGCCAGCAGGCAGAATTTTGCTCCGGTGATTCCCGTTGTCAAAATAAGTACAAGAGCTGATACCGCCGCGGCCATTGGACTTATTTCTCCATCCAGCAGGCTGCGCACAGGCGCTGCAATATGCCAGAGGCCAAAGAAAACAGAGGAAATCACAACGGCTTTCATAAAAGAATATTTCATCTCTGACAGCTTAATAAACAGTCCTCGGAAAAGGCCTTCTTCCATGACAACATTAATGATGTTTCCAACCACACAAAAAACAAAAAATAGCAGGCCGGTTTGCATTCCTTTATTGCCGTCGATTGCATAGCTGGTCACATAGATTTGAAATGAAGGCTGATTTCCTCTGGAGAGTTGCAAAAGGATTTCACTTCCATAAGCAGGTATAAAAACGGCGGCACCCAGCAGAAAGGCCATAAAGTATATTTTTTATTGCCGAATTGCCCGTAAAACCGATATTTGCCCAGTTGAACGAGAGACACCGTACTGCCAGTACAAGCACGCCGATACCGAGTAGTTTATGAATAAATGCCTCGCCAAAAATACTTTGATCTGTACGGAGAACCATGTACTCAATTGCCCTGAATAGGAAGCATGCCAGGTAAATAATCATAATGGTGTGGATAGGATTGTAGTGTTTATCTGCTTTCATGCTGCGTCACCTGCAATATAAATGGTTAATACGGAAAAGCCTTGTTTATCAGCATAATTATATGTAAGCCTGCATCTATCATACCAGACTTTTGCAGGTGAAAAAAGATATAGTTCCTCCTTGATAGAGGAACTATGTCTCCTATAAAGCGGGTGATGGGAATCGCGCCGCTCGCCGGTGCACGGGAGCGGAGCCTGGCAGCTCGCTATCACGCCAGGGCGGGCAAGCCCTCCCCATAGGTCGGCCTTGCTGATCCGCCCGTTCGATTCCCCCAATTGAATTCTCTACACAGAAAAACCACTTGTTTTTATTCATTCAAGTGGTTTTTCTGTGTAGAGCGGGTGATGGGAATCGCGCCGCTCGCCGGTGCACAGGAGCGGAGTCTGGCAGCTCGCTATCACGCCAGGGCGGGCAAGCCCTCCCCATAGGTCGGCCTTGCTGATCCGCCCGTTCGATTCCCCCCAATTGAATTCTCTACATAGAGAAACCACTTGTTTTTATTCATTCAAGTGGTTTTTCTGTGTAGAGCGGGTGATGGGAATCGAACCCACGTAGCCAGCTTGGGAAGCTGGAGCTCTGCCATTGAGCTACACCCGCTAGTTTATTAATCACAGAGCTATTTTACCTTCTGCAGAGGGTGCTGTCAATGGGAATATACCAAGAAAAGGCAGGGCGTATTTTATGCCTTAATTTACTCGAAGAAATAGGCTATCATTCTTCGTTTCGGCGGCAGTTCTGTTCAATTTTTTCGGTTGTGTGTGGTTTTGAGGCGGTTTTGAGGCCAAATTGAGGTTGCATTTTACATACAAACGTAATTTTTGCACAGGCCTGCCGACAACACCTCATCCTCACTGCCCTCACCCTCCGCTGACTATGACCCTAATATCCGGGGCAGTTCATCACAGGCTGAACAGGGGTGGAGGCCGGCGAGACCAGTTGACCAAAAGGCTGGTGTACAAAATTTGAGATATTGCGCAATCAACATGCAAATATCAGCATAAATATATAATAAATGAAGTTATGCGCGTAACTATTCAAAAAGCGTCTTTTTAAATAGAAGCAATTCCTAATTGGCACACAATACTTCGTTTTTTGTACATCTGGGAATCGGCGCCATCAAAACTGGACCACGACCCGGAGATGACCCGGCTCCGCAAATGCAGTAGACTTTTTTCGCGAGCACGCCCCGCCAAGACATGGCAGGCAACCATCGCAGAGTTATCAAACACGTCGAAAATTAGGGGACAGCCAAGTCTTGTTTGGCTGAATCTCCTGTGTTATAATAACCGCACGGTAAAAAATGCCCGGGTTGTCTGTATTAGGGTAAATTTTTATAAAGATAGAGGAGATGCACCTATGTCTACAAAACATATTAAAACCATCAATAAGCAAAATTTAGTTAAGACCATCAGCAGCGGCGGTTGCGGCGAATGCCAGACCTCCTGCCAGTCTGCATGCAAAACCTCTTGCACCGTAGGCAACCAGGTTTGCCGCAAGGAAGCGTAGAGCTCCGGTCTTGGGAAGATTACAATGAAAAGGCTTGCGCATCAATCAAGGAAATAGCGATTGGGTGCAGCCTTTCTTTATTTTATGGGATTATTAAGAAATGTTAGTAAACGGACAAAATAATGCTGGTAAACGGATAAAATTAGGGAATGGCCAAAAATGGAAGAGGAACTTAAATGAAATTTGCGGAAAACTTGACCCATGTATTTACCTTTGGAGAAGATCATATCTTACTTGACGTTAATAGCGGCATTGTCCATCAATTAAGCCCCTTGGCTTATGAAATGGTGCAGTTCTGGCGGCAATCCGGCTGTGATTTAGAAGAGCTGCCGGCTCCCTCTAATTTGGCGGCGGCTTTGTCTGCCAAGGCCATTGATGGCAGCCAGGACATTGCCGGTGATATAAAAGAAGTTTGTCAAGGCTTGGCGGAACTGGCGGCGGCGGGGATGCTGATGTCGGAGGCGCCGGAGCTGGAAAACTACCGGTTTCCCAAGGATTATGTAGTGAAGGCTCTCTGCCTCCATGTAGCCCATGATTGCAACCTGCGCTGCCGTTATTGTTTTGCCGGTACGGGAGCTTTTGGCGGTGACCGCAGCCTGATGTCTCTGGAGACCGGCAAAAAGGCTCTGGACTTTTTGTTTCAGGCTTCCGGCAGCCGAAAACATGTGGAAATAGACTATTTTGGCGGTGAACCGCTGATGAATTTCCCGGTAGTCAAAGAATTAATTCTTTATGGGGAGGCTGAGAGCCGCCGCCGGGGCAAAGAACTGAAACAGACGCTGACCACCAACGGCTTGCTGCTGCAAGGCCAGGTCCTGGATTTTCTCAATGAACATGATATCGCTTTAGTATTGAGCCTTGATGGCCGCAAAGAGGTCAACGACAGAATGCGTCCGGCTATCGGCGGTCAAGGCAGTTACGACGTGATACTGCCCCATTTTAAAGAAACGGTAGAGGCCCGGGGCGGAGACAATTATTATCTGCGGGGTACATATACCAGGTTCAATAAAGATTTTTATGAAGATATCCGCCACATGGTGGAGTCCGGCTTTGATTTGGTTTCTGTGGAGCCGGTGGTGGCCCAGCCCCAGGAGGACTACGCTTTTCATGAAGAAGACCTGCCGGAGCTTTTCCGGCAATACGATGAGCTGGCCCGTTATTATGTGGAGAGAGCCCGGGCCGGTAAGCCTTTCACCTTCTTCCATTTTAATCTGGATTTGAATCATGGTCCCTGTTTGCCTAAACGCCTCAGCGGCTGCGGCGCCGGCCATGAATATTTGGCCGTGGCGCCGGAAGGAACCCTGTACCCCTGCCACCAATTTGTCGGCAATCCGGACTTTGCTGTGGGCAATGTGGATAAAGGTATAGAAAAACCTTCTATCGGCAATAATTTCCGTGAGTGCCATGTTCTGGCAAAAGAAAAATGCCGGGGCTGCTGGGCCAGATTTTATTGCAGCGGTGGCTGTCACGCCAACGCCTGGAACTTTAATCACGATTTGAAAGAGCCTTATGATTTAGGCTGCGAATTAGAGAAAAAACGGCTGGAATGCGCCATTTGGATCAAGGCTAAGGAAGCGTAATTGATGGATAATAGACCAAATTTTTCCAATAGGGCATATTCTAAATGTTAAAGGATTGTAAATTGGAAAGAAAAGTGGTATAATCTTGGCTGTGCAAGTGGAAGTTTAATGGAAACACGGGATAATGCCTTTGGTAAGAAGCATGTGCCGCAAAGGCAAAATTTCTTGAAAAAAAGGTGGTGTTCATCTGAAGAGGAAGCGACAATCGGGAGACAAAGCCAAGGCGTCCAAGCTGGTTTTCACCTCTGAAAAGCACCGGAACAAAGATGAAAACAAAAATGACGATAGCGAAATAATGATTGAAGCAGGTGAAATTGAAGCAAATGAAGCGGCAGGCCGGATTGAGGCCGACGCTGAAGCCGGGATGGCAGCAATGGAAGCCAACGATGCCATTGAAGAAGCAGTAGCTGCATTTGCGGCGGTGGAAGCTGTGCAGGAAGAGGCGAAGGCGCCGTTGCCTCTGCTGAAGGCCAAGGGGGAATTCCCCTTTGGTACAAAGGAGAGGCCATCGAAAAACGGTTTTGATTTCAAAGCCTGGCTAAAATCCTTTAGCCGCAACAAGGCTTCCTGGGCCAACGCCGGACCTGTCTTAGTACTGGGACTTCTGATATTCTGCATGGTTTTTGTGCAGATTAGCAAGCCCTACCTTATGTTGGTGGACGGCAAGCCCATCGCTTACGTCCAAAATAAAGACGCTGGTCAAAAGCTGCTGGAACAGGCAAGTCTGGAATTGTCTTCCCCTTATCCTGCAGAAGCCAATTTCCGTCAAAAAGCCGAGATCAGCTATACTCAGGAAGGCGTGGCCATCAAGACCAGGGCCACTGACGAGCAGACCATTTTAGAAAGCTTAAAGAGCGGAATTACCTGGTTAGTTGACGGCTGGTCTATTGCCGTAGGCAAGGAACGCACGGTATTTCTCCCCTCCAAGTCTGAGGCCGAGGCAGTTTTAGAAAACGTAAAGAAATCTTATCTGCCCGAAGGGGATCAAGTCACCATTCTCAGCACGGAGTTTGTTCAGCCCGTAGAATTAGTCAAGGAAGAAATCCCTATTACCAGTCTGGGCAGCAGCGAGCAGGCCCTGAAAACTCTCACCGAGGGCAAAGAGCCCATGAGGGAGTATAAGGTCCAAAGCGGCGACTCTTTCTGGTCTATTGCCAACAAAAACAATTTGACGGTAGAGCAGTTAAAAGAGATCAACGGCATCACCGGCAACAGCCTCAAGATAGGCCAGGTGCTTAAGCTTAATAGCCCTCAGCCTTTACTGTCGGTGAAAATGACCATCAGTGCCATTGATCAGGAAGCCATTCCCTATCAGACCGTCTATAAGCCCAATGTCGATGCCTGGCAAGGGCAAAGCAAGGTTCTTGCTGCCGGCGCGGCAGGGACTAAGGAAGTTAAATATGAGATCGCCCAGATCAATGGCGTTCTTGTGGACAAGAAAGTATTATCGGAGACTATCATTGCCGAACCCGTTGACCGGGTAGTGGAGAGCGGCACCAAAACCATCGTCGCTTCCAGAGGCGATGGCAGCAATGTGGGCGGAGGCAGTTTTGCCTGGCCCATCAGGGGAAAGATCAACTCCCCCTTTGGCAATCGCAGCAGAGGCTTCCACAGCGGTATCGACATCCAGGCCAGCACCGGTGATCCTATTTACTCTGCTGCTGCCGGTACGGTGGTGTCAGCTTCTTATAGCGGTGGTTATGGCAATCTGGTAACCATTGACCATGGCGACGGGGTGACTACCTTATACGCCCATCTAAGCCAATTCAATGTTTCCGTGGGCCAGACCGTAGGCAGTCAGGAGTTGGTAGGTTTAGCGGGTACCACTGGCAGGAGCACAGGACCCCACTTGCATTTTGAGGTGAGGATCGGCGGCAGTCCCGTCAATCCGGTAAACTATCTTAATTAAGACTAAATAAAGTTCAGCCGGTTCTCTGAATCTATTCGAGAACAACAACATAATTTACGCTTCCTATAAATAACCCGTTTGGTGGAAACCAAACGGGTTATTTTTTCAGTTTGAGGGCACCTATAGGTGCCCTTTTATAATTTGGTAATTCAGTGGGATTATCACAGATCTTTCTCCGTCATCAAATTCATCACAAGCCGGACGCAGCGTTCCATTTCGTGAATATCGGCATATTCACGCGTACTGTGGACCTCGTGCATGGAGCAGGCAATTACAAGTCCCGCTATCCCATGCAGCGCAAAATGATTGTTGTCGCTTCCGCCCAACGTGGAGTGAAGCTTGAAGGCAACCCCCGCCGCTTCACAGGCCCGCTTGAAACGCCGGACAACAGTGCTGTCTGCCGGAGTTTCGTAGGCAGTGATTTCGCAGCGGTGCACAAAGGCCACAGACGCTCCCGCCGCTTTTGCTTCTTCCTCAAAGATACCGCGCACTCGTCCCAGCCATTCAAGGGCGGTACTATGGGAGAGGCTTCGGATCTCCCCGGTGACGGTACAGCTTTCAGGGACGATATTCCCGGCCTCTCCGCCGGAGATGATTCCGATGTTGCAGGTAACGCCAGGTTCCGGCTCGCCCATCGGCACGCGGGCAATCGCCTTTGCCGCTGCGGAAATCGCATGGATGCCCTCCTTGGGAGCAAACCCGGCATGGGCCGCCCGGCCCTGTATGGATGCCGTAAAGGAGATAAGAGTGGGCGCCGCATTTGCCGCCTCGCCTATGTCACCGCTCAGATCCAGCACATAAGCCTCCTTTGCGTGGAGCTTGCTGTAGTTTGCGACGGCAGAGCCAAGGCCGTAGCGCTCCTCCGCTACAGGAAACAGAAGCTCTATTGACCTATGGGGCGTTTTGGTTTCTTTCAGGCGGGTCAAGGCTTCCAAAATAATCGCGATGCCCGACACATCGTCGGCGCCCAAAATGGTCCCACCGCCCGATGTGATTTTGCCGTTTTCATGCAGGATGGCTTCTTTTCCCCGGGCAGGCCCTACTGTGTCCATATGCGCACTGAACAAAAGCGGCGGCCCCGGCAACGCACCGTCCAAATAGCCGTACAAGTTGCCGCAGTTTCCGCCAATCTGCGCTCCGGCGTCATCCTCCTGGCAGACTATGCCCAAGCCAGTCAGCTTGCTTCGCAGCAGATGACAAAAGTCTCGTTCCCCAAAAGTTGGGCTGTATATAGAGATCAGTTCCCGAAAAGTTTCATATAGGCGGTTAGCTTGCATATCAGATACCTCATTTCATATAAAGCATACTAAACATATCAAAATAGTAGTTGACAAATCAATTTCAAGAAAATATAATACCAATAAAACATATAAGCTTACTATATTATATTGGGAGGTAATTCAGATGTCAAGAGTTGCAAGTAGAATAGGATCAATGAAACAGCATCAAAAGATTACAGCAATTATGCTGGTCTTGCTGCTGTCTATGGTGATTTTGGCGGGTTGCTCAGGCAGTAACGCCCCCGCTTCCGGCACCAAGCCTCAAAGTTCGCCCCAGGGCGGCGAAGCATCACAGGATAGCAGCAAATCGCCAGAGGCGGCAGAACCAGTCAAGTTGAGAATGGCTGCGTGGAGTAATGCTGTGCCCCATCTTCTCTCGGTATTGGCCTCGGAAGCCGGATTTTATGCGGAGGAAGGCCTGAATGTGGAGCTTACCCCCAACAACTCTAATCCGGAGAATCTGACTGCGCTGGTCACCGATAAGCTGGATGCAACCTCTGCCGGTGCAACCGCTGTGCTGAACTACATAGATGAAGGCAATGATATTGTTATCATCGGCGGACAGATGACGGAGGGCGCCGCGCTGTTTGCGCTTCCGGAACGTGCGGATGAGTTCAAGGAGCTGACACAGGAGGCTCTTCAGGGCAAAAGAATCGGTATTACCCGTCTGCAAAGCGGCGATATCGCGCTGAGAGTGTACTTGCAGGAACAGGGGATCGACCTTTCGACAATTGAATTTGTGGAGCTGGATTCCTGCCCTACCATTATTGAAGCAATCAAGAATGGATCCGTTGACTTGGGCAGCGTATTTATGACCTTCCGACAGACTGCAGAGCAACAGGGGCTTGCCGTAGTCAAACATATTGATGAGCTGTTCCCCGGCTTTCTGTGCTGCCGTCTTGTAACAACACAGGAAAAGCTGGATGCGGACCGGGCTACCTTTGTGAAGCTGGTGCGAGCCAATATTAAAGCATACCGCCTATATAAGACGGACGAGGCAAAAACCCTCGAGATTGCTAAAAAGTTCATTCTGGTTGACGATCAGATTATCCGCCAGCAAATTTATGATTACGGTCACCTCGGCATCACACCCAATCCTGCGCTGAGCGACGTCAAGAAATTCTTCAAGGGCATGGTTGATGTAAAATACGCCAAGGGCAATGTGGCAATCGAAGACCACACGGATACCTCCCTGTTTAGGGATGCGCTGGACTCGCTGATTGCGGAAAATCCGGATGATACAGTGTATCTTGAACTGCGGGATATTTACGAAGCCACAAACTGATTTCCTGCAGTAAAAAGACAAATTGGAAGATCACGCTGTCGCAATCTTCCAATTTGTCTTTCGGAAAATGGATTATGCAGCCAAAAGGTGGAGAGTGTCAAAGCAATGAGTAAAATTGAAGTAATTGACGTCAGTCTGGATTATTTGGATAACGGAAAGCAATTCCAGGCGCTGGACGGACTCAGCTTTTCCGTGAAAGAGGGGGAGTTTGTGTCCCTGATCGGTTCAAGCGGCTGCGGAAAGAGCACCGCACTGGGCGTGCTTTCAGGTCTTAACCATCCCTCCGAAGGCAAAGTCCTGATTGACGGCAATCAAATAAAAAGCCCGGGTTCCGACCGGGGGGTTGTGTTCCAGCACTATTCCCTGTTCCCATGGATGACGGCACGACGCAATGTCATCTTGGGCATCAATCATGCAAGGGAGAAGATCCCTAAGCGGGAAGCGGAAAGTCTGGCTCAGGAATACCTAAATAAAGTGGGGCTGGAGGGCTTTGAAAATAAATATCCCTATCAGCTTTCGGGAGGTATGCAGCAGCGCGTAGCCATTGCGCGGACGCTTGCCATGCAGCCGGAAATCCTCCTAATGGATGAGCCCTTTGGCGCGGTAGACGCAAAAAATAAAATGGTGCTTCAGGACTTGTTGCTGGATCTGCTGCAAAGGGATGAGCATGTAAAAACAATCGTATTTGTCACCCATGATGTGGACGAAGCGATTTTACTTTCAGACCGGATACTGTTCATGAGCAATAAACGCATAGAGCAGGAAATCACTGTCCCCTTTGGTCGTCCGCGCATGCGCAATGAAATTTTTGATACTGATGAATACCGCGAGCTGCGCCGCCGGATCATGTCTTTATTTTATCAAAATGTTGCCAATCAAATTGGGGGAATGGAGGTGTACCTGTGAAAAAGCTCTATCGCCTTCTTCCCCATTTGTTGTTTCTTTCTCTTGTTGCCATGATACTGCTTCCCTCCAATGTGGCAGTGCCCAGCTATTGGGAGTTTTTGCTTGTGGTGACCGCTATTGAAGTTGTTCTGATTTTGAAACGCCACTCCTCTGCGGCAACCAACATCGGTATTATTGTTATGGCATTTCTTAATCTGTGGGAATATTACACCACCCGTGTGGACGGTGTTAATACCATGCTTTACCCCATCCCCCAGAAGGTATTTGCCCTTTATGTCACTGATTTTCAGCGGATTTCCATGGGAGTAGTGTCTTCCCTGCGTCTGCTGTTCCTGAGCTTTTTTTTGGCGCTTACATTGGGCATTGTGCTGGGCATGCTGGTTGGTTGGTTTGAGAATGCGCGCAAGGCGCTGTTCCCCATTGCCAAGGTGCTCAGTCCCATTCCGCCCATCATCTATTCACCCTATGCGGTGGCGCTCCTTCCAAGCTTTCGCAGTGCATCCATCTTTGTTATTTTCAGCAGCATCTTCTGGAGTGTCTTCATGAATATGATCCTGAGTGTATCAAGTGTGGACAAAAAAATTATGGATTCCGCACGCACGCTAAACATCAAAACTATTGGCATGTTTGCCTATGTGCTGCTCCCCAACAGCT
Source organism: Clostridiales bacterium (assembly GCA_038562165.1). Classification (GTDB taxonomy): domain Bacteria; phylum Bacillota; class Peptococcia; order DRI-13; family UBA5745; genus WRMS01. The sequence goes on from JBCFAO010000009.1 coordinate 86,860, forward strand.
TGCCCATGCTGTTCAACAGCTTGACCGTGTCGGTATCCACCTCGTTTATGGTGCTTACCGCTGCGGAAATGATTGGCGCAACCTCGGGGCTTGGCTGGTATGTCAAATATTATTCGGATTTTGCAGACTACACCCGTGTTGTAGCGGGCATTATTGTGATCGGCTTTGTGGTTACGATGCTCAATGTGCTCATTCGTTTGCTGCGCAACGCGTTGATTAAGTGGCGCTAAGCGCCCAATTTACTTCAAGGAGGGTTTTCTATTATGAGCGGTACGTTGGGATTCCTGGGCTTTGGCAATATGGGAAAGGCCATAGCCCAGGGACTGGTTAAGGCAGGCGCCCTGAAGGCCTCCAGCCTTGTAGTTTACGATATAGCACAGCCCGCTGTGCAGTCTGCCAAAGAGCTGGGTGCGGTGATTGCGGACAGTGAACAGGCGTTATGCGAGGGCGCGGATTATATCCTTTTGGCAGTTAAGCCGAATGTTGCCCAAGGGGCGCTGAAAGCCACGGGAGGCGCTGCTTCGGGCAAGGCGCTGCTGTCAATTGTTGCGGGCGTAGATCATAAATCGTTGTTGGAATGGGCAGGAACGCCGGTGCGCATTTTGCGCATTATGCCCAATACACCCGCTCTGGTAAGCGCGGGAGTGTTCGGCTTTTCATTGGACACCACACTGACCCAGGCGGAACAGGAAACGGTTGTACGATGGTTTTCCGAAATCGGGCTGGTGGAATGGGTCGGCGAGGAACTGATGGATGCGGTAACCGGTCTTTCGGGGGGCGCTCCCGCCTATGTTGCAATGTTTGTAGAGGCCTTGGCGGACGGCGGTGTTCAGCAGGGGCTGAAACGCGAGGCTGCATACCGGCTTGCGGCGCAGACCGTGCTGGGAACCGCCAAGCTTATTCTGGACACCGGGATGCATCCCGCTGCGGTTAAGGACGCAGTGTGCTTCCCGGGAGGCACCACCATTGAGGGGATTCTGGCGCTGGAACGCAACGGAATGCGGGCTGCGGTGGCGGATGCCGTGGTGAGCAGCTCAGAGAAATCCAAACGCTTAAACAAGCATTGATACAATGGACAAGGAGAGGTTAATTATGAGCAAAAACGCACAGGCGCCAAGGATTGTGATTATTGGGCTGGGGTATATCGCAGAATATGTACTGCCTGGCTATCAGGCTCTGCTGGGGGATCAGACCGCCACCCATGTGATCGGCGTCACGTTAGACGAGTCGGATATTGAGCGCAAGCGCAGAAAGTTAGGCTTTCCGGTGTATCTGGGAGACAATGCCGGGGCTTTGCGGGATGGCAAGCCGGATATTATTATTTTTGCGCCGCCGCCCACGGCAGTCCCCGCTTTAATGGAAGATATCCTGCTGCCGTATTTTCAGGAACTGCGGCAAGCGGGGCAATCACTGCCTGATATTTATGCGTTTCCACCCACCCCATCGGGCAGCGCATACCAGAAAATGCTGGGAGACGATATCAATGTGGTTAACATCATTCCCAATATGTTTCGCACAGCAGGCGGTGTGGATATTTCCCGGGCAGGATTTACGCTGCTGTCCTTTCCCGAGGGTGGACAGTGGAGCGGTGAAAGCTTTGCCCGTCTCTCGGATTTTTTTGCGCCATTCGGCATATTGAATATCCAACAGCCTGCCCTATTACTGGAAAACCTTGCGGGAGTCATCGCAAGTTATGTGATACCGGATACCATCTTTGCCATTGCCGATATTCTCTTTGGCGGCGATGAAGGGGCTGTTCATCACTTAGCTTGCATACTATACGGACTTCAGCAAGGGGATCCCGTTGTGCCAAAAGAAGGCACAGAACAAAAGTTAAGGCAGATGCTGGATTCAGTCCGGCGGGGCATTTTTGACGGAACGGTGCGGGCCCTGGCTGAAAAAGGGGTGCCCCTGGAAGAAGCAAGGGCCAATCAGGCGGCAACCATTTCACAGCAGTTCCGGGTAACGGCTTTGGAAACCAGGCGAACTATTTTGTATAATACCCGTAAGCATGCTACCAAAGGCGGCATAACCGAACGCGGGGAAATTTTTCTGACCCAGAAAATTAAACCGCAGCTCTCCCTGTTCTTTGGGGCTATCAATGACACTGATCCTGCACAGGTATACCGTACGCTGGAAGCCTTGTATCATGATCTGACCCAGGATGTGGCGGAGCATGGCGGCCGTCTGGCGCAGCATTCGGAAAAACGGGATAATGGTTTGGAACAGCATGCGGTAATGCTGGGGCTCCTTGCTAAATATGCAATTGCCTATGCCGGGGATGAGGGACGTGATGCTTTTGTAGCAGGGGTAAAGCGTCTGGGTGAGGAACGGGGAACGCGAATGGCGGCCCGGGCGATTCTGCGCGGCGACCGGCTGGATTTTATCAACAGCCAGGCCTATGGGGAATGGCGCGCAGCACCTGGAGAAATGGAATTTGCCACCTTTTCCACACCGGCCACAGCCGTCTCCCTTTCTCCAAAATGTGCCTGGAACGACTACTGGAGAAAGCACGGTCTGCTGGAATACGGCAAGTATTTCTGCACCTGTATTGATGCGTCTGTGATTCGAGGCTTTAATTCTTCATTTGATTGTGAGGTGATTTCCAACCTCACTTGGGGGGCGGACTCCTGCAAATTTGACTGGAAGGTAAAGCTGACGCCGGAGGAGGAAGCGCAGATCGAACGAAAAAAAGCAGAGCTTGGTAAAAGCTGTGTGCGCGAGTTTAATTATCACATCGGGCACGTAGTACACAGCGTTGGCGGCGAGATCATCTATTTGCTGGGCGCGGACGGAAAAGATGCCGTAGATGCGGCGGTCTTTGAATTCACCTGCATTTTTGGACGAGAATATGTCGCCGCATTTGAAAATATCTATCCCGGAGATATGCTCTGAATAACGGTAATGATAACCCGTGTTCCCATAACTTACCGTAAGAAAGAAATTGAAAATTATGATATAATTACACCATTCAGTTCTATTCGGGGTTTTTGTAATAATTGAGCATGAAGACATGAACCTAAAAGAGGTGTGCCGTCATGACAAAGTCGAAAAAGAAATTATTGAAAAAGAAATTATGGCTGCTGATCGGCGGGATAGCTGCCTTGTGTTTTTTTGCGGCAATGTGGCCCAGAGATTTTAGCCATCAACTCCAGGGGGATATCATGATTATTTATCCCCAGCGTTATGGAGCGGCGGCGGAGACGTTTTTAATCCAGGGCCAGGCCTGGCTGGAAGAAATGCAGGGCTGGCTTTCTGCGGACACAAATGAAGAGGCGCCCAAAGGCGCCAATTCGCCGGTGCGGATTTTTTTGGGCGGGCCGCAATTGCCGGGATCTATTTTTAACAGTACCCAGCGGCGTACGGCCGGTTATTATTGGCTGGGCAATGTGGTTATTTTGGATGTGGAGGGGGAGAATCCTCCCCTCAGCCACGAACTGGGCCATTGGGTGATAGACCGGGCTTCCGGCGGCCGGGCCCCCCGTTGGTTTTCGGAAGGTTTTGCCCAATACGCAGAATATAGGCTGACGGGCTATGCCTTGCCTGTGCCGGCAGGGGAAGATTTGGTAATGCCGATGAAAGAAATTGATGAAGGTGTACAGGTTCCCCATTTATCCGGTTTGGATTCCATGTTTGACCGTCATGCTACCCAGCTTTGCGCTTACCATATGTCTTATGCTGCTTTTGAGCAAATGCTGGCAGATTGGGATTGGCAGGGGATCGTTAGTATTCTTGAGCTGCAAGAGCAGGGAAAGGGTTGGGATCAGGCTTTCCAGGAAGCTACAGGAATGCCCTTTTCCTTTTGGCAGGAAAAGTTTTTTTATTCCTATCAATAGATGGGCTTCCCTTTTCGGCTCAAATCCTCTACAATAAAAGGATGGAGGCCGATAACTTATGGATTATTGCAGTTTGATGAGTGGGAGCTGGGGCAATTGCCACTTTGTCAGGGCCGGTGAAACCAGTCTTTTGATTGATGCCGGTCAATCAGGAAAACGGATTTTGACTAACATGGCCATGGCCGGCTGCGGTGATGGCTCTTCGTTGTCGGCAATTTTAGTTACCCATGCCCATCGGGATCATATTGCCGGCGTAGGCGTCTTGGCCCGGCGGCTGAAGCTGCCTGTTTACGCTACGGAGGGCACCTGGTTTGAAATGGGGGCTATTGCTGAGGAGATTCCTCAGGAGTATAAACATATTATTGATCCCTCGGAAAAATGGCGTATCGGTTCAATTGACTTAGAAGCTTTCCCTACTTCCCACGATGCCTTGGAATCCGTGGGCTATGTGCTTCGGCAAGATGATAAGGGCATTGGTATCGCCACGGATTGCGGTGTTTTTACCAACCGGATGGAGCGGATATTGCAGGATCTGCCCCTTCTGGTACTGGAAGCTAATCACGACGTGGAGATGCTGCGCAAAGGCCGCTATCCTTTTTATTTAAAGAAGCGGATAGCCGGCATTGACGGCCATTTATCCAATGAAGATGCCGCTGCCGGCTTGCTGAAAATTCTGGGCCAGAAGACAAAGCAAGTAGTGCTGGCTCATTTGAGTCAGGAAAACAATACGCCGGAAAAGGCATTAAAAGCCGTAAGCGAAATGCTTCTGGGCAAAGGGCTGATGTTATCGGTGGCTCCCCGTTGCACACCGGGAGAGTGTATAAGCATCTAAGAAAACGGAGGAATTGGCAGTGAAGCTGGCGGTTATAGCCGTGGGCACTCTTAAAGAGAAGTATTACCGGGAAGCCTGCGCCGAATATCTTAAAAGAATGACGGTCATGCGGCCGGTGGAGATCGCTGAGATTGCCGAGGAACCCTTAAAGGCTGAGGCTGTGCCGGCTTTGATCGAGCAGACCCTGAGCCGGGAAGGCCAGCGTATATTGAGCCGGATTCGGTCTGATGATTTAGTGGTGGCCCTGTCACCGGTTGGCAAGACCATGGATTCTCCCGCCTTTTCCCAGGCTATTGATCCTGCCTCCAGCCCCGAAAGCAAACGTATGGTTTTTGTTATAGGAAGCTCTCACGGCCTGTCTCCTGAGGTCTATGCCAGAAGCCGTTGGCAGCTTAGCTTTGGGCCTATGACCTTTCCCCATCAATTAGCCCGGGTGATGCTGCTGGAGCAGCTTTACCGGGGCCAGATGATTGCCCAGGGCCGGCTCTACCACAAATAAGCCGGTCATCTCCCGCCTGGATCCTTATTTTATAGGCGAGGTAAGCCAAGACGAGGGATTAAAACAAAAGGGGTGGTTTTTATTGAATAAAATTCTAAAAGAAAAGATTAAGGAAGCCTTGACTTCCGTACTGCCAATCACACTTATCGTATTTGTTATGAGCATTTCTATAACGCCCATGCCCATTGGCACGATGATGCTGTTCCTAGCCGGCGCCGTTTTACTTATCTTGGGAATGGGATTTTTCTCTTTGGGAGCGGATATCGCGATGATGCCCATAGGCGAAAGTATTGCCGCCAAAATGACTCAATCGAAAAAAGTCTGGCTTATTATTTTGGTTTTTTTGTTTATGGGTATTTTCGTTACTATTGCAGAACCTGATTTGCAGGTGCTGGCTCGTCAAGTTCCGGCCATACCTGATTTTACGTTGATTATTACAGTGGCCGTGGGCGTAGGTATTTTTTTGGTGATTGCTATGCTCAGGACATTATTTCAAATCAGCTTATCCAAAATGCTGATTTTTTTCTATGTCGGTATTTTCATCCTGGCTATATTTACGCCAAAAAGCTTTATTGCTGTGGCTTTTGACAGCGGCGGCGTTACTACGGGCCCTATCACGGTACCCTTTATCATGGCCATGGGGTTAGGTATTTCTTCCGTTCGCAGCGATCCCGGCTCCCAGGACGACAGCTTTGGCATGGTGGCTTTATGCAGTATCGGCCCAATTTTGGCCGTGCTGCTTCTGGGGATTTTATATAATCCTTCAGCTGTCCAATACGAAGGCCTTGCCGTTCCCGAAGTAACAACCATGGCTGATGTGGCCCACCAGTTTGCCTTTGAGCTTCCCCAGTTTTTAAAAGAGGTGACATTGGCCATACTACCTATTGCTGCGGCTTTTATCTTCTTCCAGTGGTCTTGCAGATATTGTTCCCGCAGAGAAGTAATCCGGATATCGATAGGACTGGGCTATACCGTGATCGGTTTGGTGCTTTTTCTTACCGGAGTCAATGTAGGCTTTATGCCGGCCGGTCAATTTATGGGGACGGTTATTGCGGGCAGCTCTTTTAAATGGCTGTTGATTCCTTTAGGTATGCTGATCGGCTATTTTATTGTGGCGGCAGAACCGGCAGTCCACGTCTTAAATAAACAAGTCGAGGAGATATCCGCCGGCGCTATTCCCCAAAAATATATGCAAATTAGTCTCTCTATCGGTGTAGCCATCTCTTTGGGTTTGGCTATGACCCGGCTGCTGACAGGGATTTCGATCTTTTGGCTTTTGGTTCCCGGCTATACCCTGGCCTTGAGCTTATCTTTTTTTGTACCAAAAATTTTTACCGGCGTGGCTTTTGATAGCGGCGGCGTGGCCAGCGGTCCGATGACAGCCACCTTTCTGCTGCCCTTTGCTATGGGAGCCTGCGAAGCTCTGGGAGGCAATATTTTAACGGAAGCTTTTGGTATTGTGGCCATGGTAGCGATGACGCCATTAATCACCATTCAAATACTGGGGCTTATTTATGTAAGACGAGTGAAAAAGGCTGATAAAGAGGCAAATAAAGCCTCTCAGACGGAAGAAGAAATCATCCTGTACGAGGGGGATATGGTAAATGAGTGAGCAGTTGAGCCCACAAGAAAAAATGATTAAAATGATCGTTACTATTGTTGATCGGGGAAAAGGCCAGCGGGTTGTAGATATTTGCCTTAAACACAACATTCATGTGCATTTTATTTGTTTGGGGATGGGTACCGCCAATTCGGAGATCCTGGATTATTTGGGACTGGGAGAAACGGATAAAGACGTAGTCATAAGTATGGCGCCCCAGTTTAAGATACCAAAAATGTTTGAAGCTATTAATACGGAAATGCAGTTAAAAAGACCCGGCAAAGGGATTATTTTTACGATGCCTTTATCCGGCATCAGCGGCCCTTTTGCCCGGGTATTGACGGAAGAAGAACGAGATAGGTTTGAAAAGGAAGTGAATAAGATGGAAGAATCGGTTAAGCATGACCTGATCCTTGCTGTAATTAATCAGGGGCATAAAGAAGAGGTAATGGCAGCGGCCCGGGAGGCGGGAGCTACCGGCGGCACGGTGATTCATGCCAGAAATGTGGGGCAGGAGACGGAACGTTTCTTAGGTATTTGTATCCAGCCGGAAAAAGATATTATTGGGATTATCGTCAAACGTGAGCATAAGCAGGCAATCATGAAGGCTATCAGCCAGGTTGCCGGGTTAAATACCGCCTGTAAAGGGTTGATTTTTGCCCTGCCTGTAGACAGCTTGGTCGGTATTGACTGATTTCTTTCTGTAAGCCTTTACTTATGCTTAAAATGATGGAGGTTTCATGGAAGCACGCCGATTCAGGGGTCTTTTTCATCTAAGCCTTATCAGAGTGATCACCGCTATCTTGCTGGTCCTATTAATTATCTTTGGTTTGGTTATATACCTGCGGGTTTCATTTCGAGAAAGGGCTGAGGCAGGCTGGGTTAATGGCCCTGCCCTTCAGCCCTTGTCTGAAGAGGCCTCATCCATAGTCGAGATCTTAGAAAGTGATAATATTCTTTGGATTGCTTCTAATCTGGAGGAGCGGGAGGTCTATACTCCGGCTACGGCAGTAGGGGCCATGATCACCAAATATATTAAAAGCTATCAAGGCCGCTACTTTCCTGGCTCCCTTGATCAACCGGCAAGCTTACGTTTAACTACCAGATTCCGGCAAGAGACAGAGAAATTATCATTGACTGAAGAAGAAGGCGAGGCTTTGATCTCGCCTCTTTATTCTGCGGTGACTCAATGCATCGTTCGTAAAGGTGATATCCATAGTCTTCAGGATTTGAAAGGCAAGAGAGTTTCCCTGGGTGAACCTAAAGCGGATACCACTTTGCTAAATCGAAGCTTCCTGAGCATTCAGGGGCTTGACCCCTCTGACTACGAGGCCGTTTACCTGGATTTGGATAAAGCTGTCCGGGCCTTGGAGGACAAAACAATCGATTGCCTGGTGCTTTCCTCGGTGCTGCCCAATCAACAGATAGCTAATTTGGCAGCCAATTTGGAAATCGAGCTTCTTCCTGTTGAAGGCCATGATATCATCGATCACTTGGAGCGTTATCTGCCAGGTTGCCGGATTGCCCGTATAAATGCCGGCACTTATAAAGGGCAAGATGTTCTGATTCTGTCGGTAGCCACTGATGTTTTACTCTGCACCCCCAAAACTGCCGGCAGGGATATCGTGTATGATATAACCAAAGCTATTTACGGCAATTTGTCGGAGATAAAAAAGGTGTTTCCTATGGATCGGGTATATAAAACGACCAGCTTTAACAACAGCGCCATTGGCGACCTGCACCAAGGAGCATTGGAGTATTATAGGGAGCAGGGTATCATATGGAGATAAAAAAGAGAAAACAAATTTATATCATGGCTATCCTGCTAGTGTTGGTTCTGCTTGCGACCGCTTTTTTGTTTGCTCAAGAAAGTCCCGGCGGTTCAGCTGCCAGAATTGAAAGAGGGGCAATATCATCCCGTTATGACCAGCCCCTGCGGGTGGGTTTAGACCAGGCCTTGCCTCCCTATGCTTATGTGGATAGCAATGGAGTCATTAAGGGCTTTCTTGCGGATCTGGTCTACGCTTTAGCTTTGGAATACGGCCTGGATGTAGAGCTTTACAGCCGGCAGCGGGAAGAAATGATGGCAAGTCTGAATAAGGGAGATTTGGACTTGGTGATCAGTAATGCAGTTCCTCCCGAAGGCTATCTTACTTCCGATGTGCTGATCAGCAGTGAAGACACTATTTTTGTCCGCAGGGATAATACCTATATTTCTGCTTTGGAGGAATTGCGCAACCTCTCAGTAGCGATCAACACGATTAGTCTTACCTCATCTATAGGCAGTTATATCAATGAGCATTCTCAGGATAAGTTGAAAATTGTTATTAATCAGGAACACGGATTCTTATTGCTGCTGAATATGGAGGTGGAGGCATACATCGGCAATAAAGCCTCCGGTCACTATTTGCTGCAAAAATGGGATCAGGAGGACTTTTTCAAGTCGGTGGGAGAATCCTTTAATATAGGGGATTTTCGATTTTTTGCCGCTGCCGAGCATGAGGAACTGCTGGCTTTGCTAAACAGCAGTTTATCTATTGCCAAGCAAAACGGCACTTATGATAAAGTGGGGGGAAAATGGTTTGGGCAATCGATAAAATCATACGAAAAGCAGGTCAGGCAGATCATTTATATCGCTTTAGCTTGTTTAGTGCTGTTCCTGCTTTTGGCCATTATTGCCTTGATTTTTAATAATCGGTTAAAAAAAGAAGTAGATAGCCGGACGCTGGCGTTAAATCAAGCAAATCAGGAGCTGCTCCGGCAGAGAAATGAAATTAATGCGGCCAACCATTTTAAAGAGGAGATACTAAATAGTGTACAAAACGGCATTATTACCTTAGACGCCCAAGGCGCCCTTACGTTTATTAATAACCGGGCGGCAGATATTCTGGAACTTTCGCCGGGAGAGCTTTTAGGGTCTATGATTTTTCAATCGCCTTTATTTTATTGGCTGAATAAAGAAAAATTAGCTGCCGTACTGAGTGGGCAAGGCCCTTATCTTGGCATTAAAGCTAAAATACAAGGGGCGGATGAAGTGAAATTTATCATCTACCAGATCGGCGCCCTAGGCAGAGACAAGGGTGATTCCACCGGAGCCGTCATCAGTTTCAAAGATATCAGTAAGGAAAAGAGGCTGGAGGAGGAGCTTTTGCGGCAGGATCAGAGCCGGATTATGCGTATGCAGGTTTCTGAATTTATCCATGAAATCCGTACCCCCATGACATCCATTAAGACCCTGGCCGATTTATTACCGGAAAGGATAGCCGATCCTCAATTTCAAACTCAACTGGCAGAAATCATCAATAGTGAAATGGACCGCATAAGCAAAATGGTACTCGGTGTAAAATAGATGTAGGATAAAAAAATAAACAAGAGGCAGTAAAATGTGGTTTAATAAAGTCGCAAAAACCATTAAACACCAAAGGAGGCTGCCCCTTGTGAGAACCATTGTACAG